>NZ_JALHBH010000121.1:0-609627 GCF_022836805.1 Pseudomonas sp. RGM 3321 | reverse complement strand
GAGCGCCTGCACTCGACGCTGCATTACGTAAGTCCGATGCAATACGAGCAGAACTGGCAAAGGCAACAACCCTAGATACTCGACCCCGACGCCGGGTTAAGGGATACGTTTCTCGGGGGCAAGGTCAGACAGTCACGCGGCGGGCGCTCAAGGTGCAACCGCACATTGATGCGAGCGGTAATTTCTGTGTAGGGGGCTCCAACTACGGGCAAGACATTTACGGCAAGCCGGTGACAAAACACTTTGTCAGCAGTGACTGCCCGTACGGCCAACGCGGCGACCGGCTTTGGGTGCGAGAGGCTTGGCAGGCTGACGCTCAATTGAATGCGATTGCGCCGCGAGAGCTGAGCCACGGCGAGCCGATCCAGTACCCGGCAGATGGTTCCTCAAGGCAAACCGGATGCTCGATGATCAGGCCGGGGAAAACTCGGCCATCCATCCACATGCCGCGCTGGGCAAGCCGCATCCTGCTGGAGATAACTGACATACGCGTTGAGCGCCTGCAAGCCATTTCCCGCAGCGACATCCGGGCGGAAGGATTGGAATGCCCTCCAGAACTGGCGAGTGACGACGTATCACCGAATTATCGCGACTGGTATCCCGCTGCATGGCAGGAACTGTGGAAATCAATCAACGGTGCCGACTCGTGGAATAGCAACCCATGGGTCTGGGTTGTCGAATTCAAGCCGGTGACACCATGACAGGCTGCCAAGCACTAGAACAAGCCGGCGTCAACGACGTCAGCCTATGCTAAGCAACCGCGCTGGCGGTTTCTCATCAGCTTTCCGGTAGAGATATTGACGCCATTCCATAAAGGCGCTCTGCTGACGCGAGCATGCATCCCTCCACTGCTCACCACCAACCTGCCCCACATGCAGGGCCATCATTATTTCAGTGGCCTTGTCTAGCTCGCCCACTAAATCATGTGCGTTGGTTGTATCGAAATAATTGGTGTTCATAAAGATCCATTTTAATTATTGGCTATCAATCGACTAGCCGTCTCCTTGATCGTGCTCGGGCTCTGACGAGCGGTAGAAATACAAAACCCAGCTCGAAACGTTAAGCACGTCCACTCTCCCACCAAAACATTTACAGCCTGCCGGTAATCGGCGGGCGGAGACCTGTCATGTCCGAAAGAATCCCCTGCGTCGAGTACGACGCCGCAGCCATTAGTTGCAATAGCGGTTTCCCGGTTCTGCACTCTATCTGCCATGGCGGTCCTGACGGCTGCCATTTCTGCGGCGCGCCAGGAAGCATGCCCATGTGTCTGCGTGAAGACCTTCCGCCTCACCTGATGCGGGACGACGGTACGCCGCTCGGCTGGCCTGACAAATCAAACCGCCCTACATAATCGTAAAGATCAGCTCTCCCCTGTCAGTCATCGCCATGCCGTACTTGAGCCTGCCTAGGTACTGCTCGTGCATTGAGTAGACCTGGTCATTGATGATTCTGAAAATGAGGGTCCTGCCCGACCATATGTTGCCGTCAGCGCCGCGCTGACCCAGCTTGGCGTTACACGGCCCGTAAACCTCGTTCGTGGCTGTGATGCATTCCATGACCTCTCCTTGGTGCCGTCCCAGCTCCTGCTGGCTGCATGGACCATAGCAGTGATCGATAGCGCCTGCCGGATATTCCCTTTCAATTGTCAGCCTGCCGGTGATCGGCGGGCGAGGTATTTCTATGGCTAGTCCAAAGCATCACACGCGTGAAGCAATAATCAACGCCCTGCCTGACATTGCTGTGCAGCTCCCACTCGACTGCGAGCTGGTTGTGGTAGCTGTCCGTCCAGGCAGCCACGACTTCGACCTGGTCCTGCCTTCTCCGGAAGCGAACCTGAACAACGCTCTTGATGCTCTCCGGCGAAATGGCCTGAGCATTGACGGAGACAACGTGTACAAACGCGATCTTCTGGATGCGGCAGTGGGCGCGATGGGGTATGGCTTTCAAGGCACGAATCCACCGCCTTCCGGTCACTGGGGCCAGCGCTTCTATGACCTTGGCCGCGCAGAGGCTGAGCTGCGTGAATAGCTGGTCGCTGCACTCAAGCTCACCCGCGAAAATCTCCGGGCATGCCAGGCGACCATTCACCTTCGAGGCGGCTTCGATCCCGGCTACATCAACGATGCGCAGGCAGCCATCAAAGTGGCTGACGCAGTGCTGAGCAAGACCCCTCAATAACACCTTCCTCTACCCAGAGCCTGCCGGTGATCGGCGGGCGGAGACGTGCCCATGAAAGTAGAAATGAGCGGCGCCGGAATCACGATGGCTTTCGCCCACCCCAGCGCGATCAAGTGTCCCAAGTGCGATTACAAGGGGCATGGCCAGCTGACAACTCGATATCGAACTTACTGCCCGGTTTGTTTCGACGAGTTCATTCGCCGGAACGTACCTGAGGTGGTCCCCGACCCCGAAGGCAAGCCATTCGACCCAAACAGCCAGATCGCCTATCTATAACCCCCTTCCGCCGCCCAGCGCGGCCCGGAGCCAAGAAAATGAGAAAAGAACTGATCAAGATCAGTGAGTTTCAGCGTCGGCGCTGGGGCGAGAACGGTACGCCGCCCTGCCCCCAAGCGATCCGAAATTACATCCGCAACGGCCAGCTGCCAGGTGAGCAAATTGGGAAGCTCTGGTATATCGACTGGACCGCCTACAACAAAGCAGCAGGTAATGACCTGATCGCGATGGTATTGAAAGGAGCTGCATGATGGTCCCCCGGCCGCGCAACAAATCAAACAAGGGCCTGCCCCAAAATCTGTACATGGACGACCGGCGCGGAACCTATCGATATCGCAGGCCGACTGACGGCAAGTGGTTTCAGTTTGGGACCGACCGAATCAAAGCGGTCGACGCGGCCAAGCAACTGAATCTGGCATTCATGCAGGGGGCCGATCTGGTCGAAACGGTACTGGGCGTGACCTCTGAATCGTTTACAGGCTTCCTTGATCACTATGAAGCAACCGTACTGCCGCCGAGGGAGCTGGCGAAAGGAACGCTTCAGCTGTACGCGGTTCACTTTCGGAGATTCCGGAAAGCGTTCGAAGGCAAGGCCGTGGATCAGATCAGCATCCGCATGGTTGCCGTGATGCTCGACGCCTTGACGCCGCGTACAGCGAATCAGTGCCGAGCCCTGCTCATCGACATATTCAACCACGCTGCAGCTAAAGGCTTGTGCCCGGATAATCCTGCGGCCAGCACCATCAACCGAATCGAGAAGAAACAGCGCAAGCGCCATACCGTCGAGGGCCTGAAACTGATTCGCGAGAAGTCGCCGGCCTGGCTACGGAACGCGATCGATCTGGCACTGATCACAGCGCAGCGCCGAACCGACATTTTGGACATGAAGTTTGAAGACGTGCGGGAAGGCTTTCTGTATGTCATCCAGCAGAAGACGGCCAAGGCCAGTGACGCAGCCTGGATTCGATTCCGAGTGACGCCAGAGTTACAGGCTGTCATCAGTCGGTGCCGGGACAACGTGGCTTCGCCCTATCTAGTTCACCGGCGCCCGGAGCGCCTGAAGCAAAAGCAGGCCCAGACCAAGGACCACTGGACGAAGATCGAAGAGCGTTATCTGACACGCGCATTTAAGACTGCGCGCGAGGAGGCAGGGTGCTACGCGGATTGGAGTGATGAGGAAATGCCGGGCTTCCACGAAGTGCGGGCGCTGTCACTGCACCTGTACAAGAAAGCCGGAAAGGACGGGCAAAAGATCGCCGGGCATGCGAGCGAGGATATGACGAAAAACTACCAAAAAGACCACGCCGAAATTGTCTGGTCGGAGGCAATACCCGACCTCGACATCAGCCAGTTTTCGAATTAGTTTTGCGCCAGTTTTGCGCGGGTTTTGCGCAAGCCGAAAATTAAAAAGGGGATCAGCACCGTAAGTGACTGATCCCCTTAACAAAATATGGTCGGGACGGAGTGATTCGAACACTCGACCCCTAGCACCCCATGCCTGTGGCACCCCAGCAAACACACAGCCTATGGCTGTTTTCTATGGCGCTCGCTGCAATCGAATAGCTATAGATCATCATAGGTGTAAGAGAAGTCACGCAAAAGTCACGCACCCTCCCCCGGCGTTCTGCCAACGAACAAACCAATCTCCTCAGCTTCAGCCAGTTCCACCTCGGCCCAAATCTTGGCGCAGTCCAGGAGCTCGAGCATTTCGCCGAACTCTTCGTCGCCTACCTGGCCTGCACCCAGGGCCGCCCTTGCCAGGTCGATCAACCGTTGCCGGTGCTGCTCCGGCTCAGCCAAGAACGAACCACGATCATCAATGCACCGATTCCAGGCGGCCAGTGGATCACGCCCGGTCATCGACGATCTCCCTGCACCACCACGACTGCCAGTAGAAGGCATCACCGACCTGCTCGATACCGGTCAGGTTCATTCCGTTGGTTGCCATGCTGGTGATCGTGACATCGATGAGCGGCGGTATCACTTCCGGCAGATGAGGCGATGATTTGTACAGGAAGGCGCTGATCGCAATACGGCCCAGCGCCTCGATCTTGTACTCGGCAATATGGATATCACCACGGACCGGCTCAATCCGGTGAAGCTCCTTACGGTCGATGGCGATGCCCAGGTGTCGCCGCCTGAGGATGAGATAATGCATTTTCTACTACCGGTTAACTGTATATCCAGCCAGTAGAATCGATACGGGGTTTGCCGGGCAATACTGTATGAGCAGGTTTTCGACAGGTGGCGGCAGCCTAAACCTTGCGGATGCCGAACTGCGCAACCTTCACGATGGAGTTCTGCGCCACGCCTGCGGCCAGGTACAGGCCCATGCGCGAAGTGATGACAGTTTCCGTCAGATCGATGGTCCCGCGCTGCGTCTCCAGTTGCCCGGAGAAGCTGGCCGGCATGGTGAAAGGCTCTTGGTACTTGTCCATCGACCGATAGTAGATGGTGGTGGATGCGCCGCTGACGGGCTTGGTGATGGTCAACTCAGCCTCCCAGGCCAATATGCCGCGCGACGAGCCGACAATATCCACCGCCGACACCATCTCAATAACGTCGCCAGCTGCCAGGTTGGCCTGCACAACGTTGGCCGAGGGCTGCACGTAGACGTAGCCGCCCGCCGCAGCCAGGGTTCCGCCCAGTTCAATGCACTGCGCCTCGCCATACGCGGCAGGCTCCTTGTACCACCGCGTGGTGATCCCGGTCAGGCCAAAGCCCACGGCTTTGTAGCCGTCCGCCAGCACCGACCCGGCCACAGCGTTTACACCAGCCGGGAGCGTGCCGCCAGTGCCCGCCAGCAGCGGGTTGGCATTGAGGCAACCAAACGGGCGGATGGCCGAATAGATGTCGCCAGCGTCCGTCGGGAGCGGGACGCCGGGGAACTCAAAGTTTGCGGTGACGATCGGCACGACTCGCGAACTGATGAAGTCAGCACCCAAGATGTTCGGGTGCAGGCCTTCCACGGTCATGGCCTCGGTAAAGCCGTCCCAGATATTGACCACCGGCACGAACTGGCTGACGTAGCTCAGCACCCAAGCTTTGTAGGCGATCGCATCCGCCAGCGCCTGACCGGTCAGCGCCCTGCTACCGAAGCGCGGCGTACCGGTGCCGACGATCAGGTACTTGCCCGGCGTGTTCAGGAACGCAGTGACGATCTTCATTACGTTGGCTTTCGTGTCCGCCAGCGACATGCCGGCCGTTGTGCTGTCGTTGGTGCGGGACAGCAGCATCCACAGGTCAGCCGTCGACGAAGCAATGCAGGCCGGCAGCCGGGCGAGAAACTGGCCGGTGTGGTCGCCGACCTTGCCCTGGTTGTCGAGGTAGCTGGGGAACAGCCCGGTGCGCGCCGCGATCCAGGCCGCATAGCCGTAGGCCTCGGTGCCGAACGCCGTAGCCGCGATGGTGTGGCAGTTTCCCGAGAAGCTATCGCCGAGCAGGCCCAGGCCACGCCGGATCGGTTGGCGCCGCTGAACTTGGTTGACCAGAAGGCTCATCGGGTGACCTCGAAGTAAGCGCCGGCCGTGGGCGTGATGCGTGTTGCAGAATTGCCGAGCTGGAGCAAGTAACCGCCGTCGCTGGTAAAGGTGTCAGTCACTACCCAGCTACCGCCGGCCTGCTTTTCGACGGTCACGCTGCCGCCGTTCGCCTTGACGATCAGCATCGTCTCGCCCATGTATTTCTGAATCAGCTGCGTCGTGGCCATTTCGTTGTTCCGTTACTCAGAGGTAATCAAGGATTTGTAGGATCTTTCGCACGCCAGCCCGGCTATTCTGGAATTATCAGCAAATTTTGCCAGCTCTCCCGCTCGCGCGTCAGCCCGGCCGAGCAAGTCGGAGAGCACCATGGCGGCGCGGGTGGCTGCCTTGCCTCGCTCGGAAGCTCCGGTATCGCTGGGCACACAACTTGCGCTGGCTGCCAGCTTTCCGGCTTCGACGCGCAGCCGGTCGCCAGCAGCGTCAGCGACAGCAGCATCAGTAAGCGCAGCGGTCTGGTTTTGTCTTGCATCGTTTGCCACCTGGTTGGCCGCTTTCTGGCGGCGTTGCTCTTCGGTTCGGTACTCGGTGGTCGTGGTGGCCACCGCTTCGGATTGGGCGCTGACTTCCTCGGCCCACTTCGCCTTCCAGGCCAGATCGGTAACGGTCACGCCGTGCAGGTATGCCCCGTACAACGCACCGGCCACGGCCAGCAGGATCAGCAGCGCGCCGCCGACCCGGTATGCGAACCCACTCACCACTGCGCCCATGACTCCTCCCAATTCGGCAGGCCGACCGTTTGGCCGGCAAGCGCGTGCGTACAATCCCCCAGATACTGGATGCGACCGTCTGTTACGAATGAGTGGCAAACTTTTCCGAAGCGGCTGGCGAACAGAGCTTCTCGACCGCCCGACCTGCAGATGGCATCGTGTTCTTGCGCCTCTTCGTCCGTCATGACCTCTCGTCCGTCAGGTGCGCCAGTTGTCCGGGCCAACACCGATGGCGTGAACGTGGGCGCGTCTGGGTTGCCGTTATAGCTCCAGTTCGGCCCCGGCGTTCCCGGGGAGTTGACCTTGATGCTGTGCGGACCGTTGCAGCCGTTGCAGAAGAACCAGACCGAACCATCGGACCCCATACCCAAGCATCGGCCTATCGTTTTAATCGAGCTCATGCCAGCACCTCCAACGCACGCTTGTACAGCGCCTGCCGATCGGCCAGACCATTCGTGCCACCGTTGATTCTGCGAGTGATTTGGAGAAGGTCGCCCTTGTCGGCCAACGCATTCAGCGCCGCCCGGTGCCAGAACCACGCCGCCGACATCGCAGCGTGCTGCGGCTGCTCGAGCAATTCAGGATGGTTGATCAGGTCCAGCCCCAGCGCTTCGCCGCACGCCTCGTAGTTGGTCCGCCCCGTAACCTGAATCAGGCCACGGCCACGGTAGAGCTGGCCGTCTCCATCGGCCTCCGGCGTGTTGCCCAGGCGCTCAGCCAGCTTGCCGGTGTCGTACTTTGACAGGTAGGCGCTGCCCCCCAGCTCGCGCACGTAACGCAGTTGACCGGACTCGTGGCCGACCTGGGCGATGAATGCGGCGATGCGCGGCACCGTGACGATCTGGTACTTGCTCATCGCCGCATTGAGGACGGGTGCAAAAACGCCGGCTTTCTGGCCGGCGTTCGGGAGGATTTGCAGCAGCAGCTGCGCAGTGATCGGCATTTGGGTTTCTCCAGGCAAAAAAATACCCGCTCGATGGCGGGGTGCGGGTGTTGCTGTGCAGGTGTTATGCGGCGGCAGGTTCTGGTGCCGGCTGAATCGACGCCTTGAGCGCGGCCAGTTCGGCGCGCAGCTCTTTGACCGCGCCCATCAGATCGGTGATCAGCGCCATCGGGTCGAGCTGCTGGATACGCGGGTTGCCGTTTTCATCAACGCCGTCCTTCTCGCCCGATGCCGCCAGCGGGTTCACTTCTTTGGCTTCATGGGCGATCAGGCCCTGATAAACCTCGCTGCCTCCTTTAAAGACGTCTCCAAAGTTCTTGCGCTGGTAGGTGACAATTCGGTACGCGTCGATACGATCCAGAAAAGACGGTGCTGAAAATTCCTTTATGTACTTCTTGAGGCGGTAATCCGATTGGAAGAGCGTCATTGAACCGATGTAGGTTGCATCGATATAGACGTCCACATATGAGCCGGTCCAGTTGAAGTTATACACCGTTCCTTGTCTGGCTCCGTTCAACCCTGTCCTGCAAAAGATTCCGTTAGAGGCGAATTTACCTTGCAGGCCCAGCACCCCGGCCGCATCGTTCATCAGGCGCACATCGTAGTCGGCAGTACTACTATTGAAATGAAAGTCCAGGTATGGAGTAGCGCCTATAAGCTCAGCAGAACCCAAAGTAACGCTCTGCCCCGCCACAAAACCTAATGCTGTTCTTGCTTCTGCAGCTGTAGTCCCGCCTGTCCCGCCCTTGGCGATAGGCACCACATTCTCTATGGCGGCAGTCCCGAGCCCTAAATTCGTGCGAGCACCAGCCGCAGTCGTTGAGCTCGTTCCGCCAGACGAAATGGCAATAGGGCTGGCAGTGACTTTCAGTTGGGCGACGGAAAGAACGCCGTCATAGGAGTAAGTCATCACTGGCCCGGCTGCCGTGTTGTCTGCATTCACGGACCACCATGCATGCCCACCAAGGCCGCCGCCACGGTTGCAAATGTAGTTCGCCCCGCCGTCGCCGTTGCCGTTCCAGCCCATGTAAAGGCCTTGCACGTTGTAGCCGACCGGAGCACCTCGAAAGCCGACGCTTTTGATCAGGGCGTCGTACGCGCCCCCCTTCATGCCGAGACTTGTAAGCGCTGAAACGCTATCGGTAGCGCCAGTCCCGCCCTTGGCCACCGGCAGGATATCGTAGTTCCCGGTCGTGCCCAGCGCGGCCAGCTTCTGACCATACTGAAGAACCAGAGCGCGCAGCGCATCGGCGGAATCCTTGACGTAGCCTTGCAGCGGAGCCAGCGCATACCCGCCAGCGCCGTTGGTAGCACCCTGATAGTTTGGCGATATCGACATGGCGATATCGCTGGCGATGTTCGTGACCTCGTACCAGCCGCCATCCGGGCCACGAAAGCCATCGCCGACACGGCTGTTTGCGATGAAGGCCGTACCGCTACCAATAACGGCGTTGGAATTTTGGGTGACGCTGACAAGCCCTTGCTTGTACCAAGGCATATTTCTTACTCACTAAACGGGTTTCTTAGACATTCATCTTTGCGAAGACTGCCGGCAAAAAGAATGCTGTTGGGTTGGAAGCGGCAATGGTGATTGCATAAAGCTTGCTGTTCGGGAAATCCCACCAGCAGTAGAGAGCCCTTGATATGGCGCTACCTGAGTTCAGCCCCATACCAAACGAGTTTATAAGCAAGTACTCGCTTGCTGGAAAGTTGAAAGCGACCGAGTAGTAACAGCGGACAAGATTTTGCGCAGTGTAGTCAAACTTCTCGTACGTCCAATTCTGAAACGATCTGGTGAAATTCGCGCTTGCGGTTCCCGAATCAAACAGCAGATTTGTAGACTCATCCCAGAGCCGCATCCCGAAGTCGGCAACGGGCTGGGCCGCGAACTGTGCAACGAAGTACCGGCCGTTTGGTTGCGCAGTGTTCACGTCATAGGCCCGAACATAGAAGCCAGTCCAGTTGCCCGCCGAGCCCACCAGACGCATTAGGCACAGGCCCGCGATCGCATTAACGGTGTCCGGCCGCACGAAAACCAAAGGCGGCTCTTGCGAGGTAACTGGCCGAGGAAAATAAGTGGTCGAGCCAAGCCCGCTTTCCTCTGTGGGCTGATATCGCCCCGAAGCAATCACCATCAGGCGCGCATATTGCGAATCGAGAACGACCACATTGCTGTTGTTGGAAAACTCAAGTCCGTATGTATCCGCCATTATGAAAACCTCATAACGATCAGCCGCATAGTCCCTGAGGAAACCGTGCTTGATCCATAAGTTCTGGTGTGGTTATAGACTCGCGCAATTCCATCAACCAGTTCCGTTTCGTGCTGCCTTTGATTGTTGTCGTAAGTGCCAGACGGTATGACTATTGCCACACCGTTACCCGGCCCCACTCCCGGTACAGCGAAGTCCTGACTGGTCTTTGCCGTGCTGGAGAACGTGACGAGTGTCGACAGTACAACCCGAATCGTAAATGACGTTTCATCCAACTGGAGCGCGCTGTCTGCGCCCCATACCATCATTCCGTTGCTCATTCACTGAGATCTCCGAGCTGCACGCGCTTGACGTTGTTGGCGTCGTAGACGCGGACTGATCGGTTTGTAATCACCAATCGGCCACCGCCGGCGACCACCCCGTTTATTTCGAGCGTGCCGTTTTTGTTGAGGATCCAGCCGCTCTGCCCGGCCAGGTAATTGGTCGAACTGATGTAACTCCCAATCTTGGCGTTGGTGATCGTGCCGTCCTGAATAAACGCCGACTGAATGAATGTCTGGCCGCCAGTGATACCGAAAAACGACTGAGGCGATTGGGAGCTGGTGTTCATCACCAGGAACGTATCGGCTCGCACAACAAACTGCGACGTCGTGCCAGCCGCTCCGCTCTCAAGTCCCAGCCCAAACCCGGCCGCGTAGGGGATGTTGTTTTGTGTGAGCTCCATCCTCACCGACCAGATCCCCGCTAGCTTGTTGTTGGTGTTAGCCAACGCACTGGATGTCTGCTGGACCTTAACGCTGGCGTCGTTGGCTGTTGCCTGGACCGTGTCAACACGCTTGCCCAATGCCGTATCGCCGTCAGACCTGGCAGTTCCTTCGGTCTGAATGGCGGTCTGGTTTGTTCCAACTGCCGTATTCAGCGTTGAAAGTTGCTGAGCCGTGGCCTGCCGATCCGTGTTTGCGGTTGACTCAATCGTCGTGATCTTCGATTCGCTCGTGCCTACGCGAGAATCGATTGCCGTGATTCGCTGGGCGGTTGCCTCGCGGTCTGTGGCCGTCGTCGTTTCGACTGTGGAAATCCGTGCCTCGTTTGTGCCGACTCGGGCCTGAAGCGTTGTTGTGCGCTGCGCCTGAGCAAAGTCTTCTTCTGCTCTGACCTTCACTTCCTGCGCAGCGCTGGCAGCGCTGTCCCACCCTCTGAGCGCGTCGAGCAGATCGCCTTCCCCGCTGTCTGCCCGGGATTGCGCCTGCACAGCTTGGAGTTGGCTGGCGGTCGCAGAGGTCTTGCCGTCAACCGTGGTGATGTCAGTGGTGTTCTTCGTTACTTGGGCAGCGAGAGCATTTGCAGTACGGATCGACTGGCCGGTGTTGACCCAATACGTCGGATTCGGCGGACCGTTTGAACCATTGGCCGCAGCAGGCACCGCCGCGATGGCCGTCCAAAGGTTGTCACCCACGCGCACGGTGTTGTCGCGCACGTAGGCATCAGTCGGCACGTAGACCAGAGCGTCGGTGATTTCGCCGATCTCGGTCTTGAGCTCGTCAAGTCGCTCGTTGACTGAGCCCGGACCATCACCATCAATTAAATCAATGCGACCCAGCAGATGCTCGCCGAACTGGCTTTCCGTAAGCTTGCCAGTCAGAAGGCCAAGAACAGGAGTTGCATCACTGCTGGTCTGCCCCATCACGCCAACGCCAGTCGGATACCACGGCCCCACGTTGCCGGTCCGGTCCACCAGGCGCGCCCAGAAGAAGAACGTCACACCCGCCAGCAGGCCCTGCATAATGTGTTCCGATTGCGGGTAGGCCAGGTCGCTCAGCTTGGTGGCCTTGGCCAGGTCAGTAGTCGGCCCATACCAGATTTCAGTGCGCTGCGTGTCCTCTGCGCCTGGCGGGAAAGTCCATTTCAGCTTGATGCCGAAGATCAGCGAAGCGGCGGTCAGCGAAGTGACAGCCGGTGGCAGCCCTTCCTTGCCTTTGAGCTGAGTCAGTATTGAATTTCGCCAGTTCGACGAAATGTCGTAAGCGCTCACGGCGCGAACTCGGGCGAGATAACCGCCGGCATATATGCCCGTGATATCGACGCTGGTGGAGCCGGTTCGCTGAACCTTGATCCAGTTGCCGCTGTCCTTGCGCCACTCGACGTCATAAGACACCGCGCCGACGACAGCGGGCCAGCTGATGGTCATCGTTGTAACGGCCAGCCCTTGGGCTATCGCCGTCGTCGACGTCAGTGAAACGCTGGCAGGCGATGGAACAACGGTGATCGGGATTACGCTGATTGGGCGCTCTTCCAGTCGCGCCCCGGTGTCGATGTAGCCGAACTTGCTTGGCTCGTATTGGAGGGCAGTTATCGCGTATTCGCCTTCGGTGTTGCGCTTGACGCTCAGCACCCTGTAAAGCGGGATAGCAAGATCATCAGCGTCCAGCGCCCATTGCAGCTGGGTATTCGGTGTCTCGCTGTAAGCGACAGTGACGGTAATTGCTCGGCCCGCAACTGACTGAACGGTCCGACCTTCGGCCTGCCCGCTGGGCAGGTTGACGATCAAGCGGTCTCCAGCCTTTGCCAAGGTATCGCGGTCAAGCGTCACCACTCTCCCGGCAGCGCCAGCAATCCGCCCGCCTACCTCCCGGCCAGCCAGCAGCGAGTCAGCTACCGGGATGATGTACCCAGGCAGCGGAATCGCGCCCTCCATGCCGGTACTGAAGCTGACGGTGCGGTCTTGGTTGTTGCTCATGACTACCCACTTGCCACGGCGCTGCGCCTCGGAAGCGCGCGTGCAGCCGATGGCAGTGAGTTCAGTGGGCTTGTCACCGAAACGGCGCTGCAGCACCGGGTCGGCAAATGGAATGACGTCTGTGTCGTAGTTGTTGTCAGGGTTGTCGTAGCCGACGATTGCCCGGGTGTAGCGTGTCTTCGCCGAAGCGCTGCCGTAGGTGAATTTGCCGTCGATGACGTTGGCGCGAGTGAAGACGTAATCGAAATCTTGCGCGCGCGGCATATCGGCCTGCGCCACTAACTGGCCCTGAGCCCAGTAGGTCATGCCGCGATAAATGCCGGCGATATCGCGCAGCAGCGACCAGGCATCAGCTTTGCCCTGAAGGTTCATATCGCAGAGAAAGCGAGGCTCTACACCCCCAACCCCGTTTGGGACATCCTGATCGCAGTACTGCGCGATGCGATACAGCTCCCACTTGTCGACCATCCATGTCTTGATGCGCTTGCCCAGGCCGAACCGGTCTTCGGTGCACACGCCAAAGGTGATCCATGCAGGGTTGTTGGTCCACGCCAGCTTCATGCTGCCGTCCCACACGCCGGAATAGGTGTGATTGACCGGGTCGTAGTTGCTGGGAACCTGCCACTTCCGGGCCTTGCACTTGACGGTGACGGCCGGGATATTGGTGAACTGCTCGGCATCGAACTCGATGTAGAGCAGCGCCGTGTTCGGGTAACGTAGCTTGGCGTCGATGACTTCCGTCAGGCCGGCCACCAACATGGTGTCAGCGATCTTGTTGGTGTTCTGATTGGCGGTCAGGCGACGCACGCGGATCTGCCAGCCAGATGTCGCGGTGGGCAGATCAATGCGGCGCGAGCGCTCGTAACGGGTGGTGGTTTTCCCGTCCACAGCCTCCAACAGCACTTGCTGGTAGCTGCCTCCGTCAGTGGCAACATCAATGGCGTATTCGATCCGGTAGCCGCCGACATTACCCTCGTCGTCCTGCTGTTGAAGCGCAGGCCATGCAAGGCGCACGCGCACAGCCGATAACTGAGTGTTGGTGATCGAGCGAACCCACGGGGAGTCGTTGCGCAGCTCGACATTGACTGTCGTCTCGTTGTCGATCGACGGAATGCCAGGAATGTACGACTGATCAACTGAGCCGGTGCGCCACTCCCATTTGACGTTCTGGAAATTGACGTTGCCGCTGGCATCGTTGATCGGCGTGTTGTCGAGGTAGATGTCAGCAGCCGTCGGAGTGCCTTCAAACTCGCCCTCGCCTACGGCAATGAGCAGCTTGGCCAAGTTGGTAGAGCGCAGGCTATCGGACGCCTCGGTCGGCGACTTCGGACTGGTGCTGCCGCCTTTCTCGCCGTGGATATCAATCTTCAGTGCTGCGCCCATGCTTTTCTCCAGGCATAAAAAAACCGCCTCTCGGGCGGTGTGGTCTTGCGGGTGTGGTTACGTTTTGTCTTCGGCGTAGATTGAGGCCGAGATGATCGCCCCACCCCAGCGCCGCTCACCAATGCAGATCGGGACCGGGTTGCCGCTGGCAGTGGTGTTCTTGGCGCTGCCGAAGGCGTAGGACGGCGAGTTTTCCGGCGATGCGCTCTGCTTCAGTCCGGAGGCTTGGGGGCTTAGCATCTGGATGACGCCACCCGCAGCCGAGCCAATACCTGCCGCCAGCAGCGCAGCCTGAGAGCCTGGAGCGACAAAGAACGAGGCAACGATCAGCGCTACACCCAAAACAGTCTGAAGTATGCCGGCACGCTTGCTACCATGAACAACGGGCACCACACGAACTTCGCGTGATCCGCCCAGGGCAAAGCCGCCCTCTCCGACGTTCTTGCCGTTGCGGAATATCGCGAAACGCATACCCAGTCGGTCAAGTCGGCGAATCTCGTCAGCGAATCCGTCCAGCGTTGCCTTCAATGCCTTGAAGACTTCCCAGGTCTGCCCTGAGTCGATCTGCCTGCGATGCACCCTCCCGAACTTGCGGGCCAGCGATCCCGACAGCTTGATCGTGGTCATGGGTGCGTAATGAATGGCTGCCATGTGTTTCTCCGGGTATGAAAAAGCCCGCACACGGCGGGCTCTTTTATGTTTATTGCAATCAACTGAGCGACTGATAACGAATGGTGGATTCGAGGCGGTAGCGCGAGGAAAGATTGCGCCTCAACACCTCTGCATCCGATTTTTCATGGAATAGACCGCCAACAGCAACAAGACCGTCGGGAACCAATGATGGTGCGTCAAGCTCAGTTATTTTTGAATAAGCCTCGGCAAGCTCTTCCTGCGAATAACACTCAACCCGAACAGCCCAGCCGTCTGTAATAATTTGAACTGAGGGGCTAGCGTCTTTTTCAATCTCCGCCCCGCAATGTTTACACTTCACCGCCGCCTTCTTTATAGTTTCGGCGCAGAGCGGGCACTGCCTCTCGCTCAACGATTGAATAGCTTCAAGATCGCCCGATCCAGATTTTATCCATCCACGCTTCAAATAGGAGGACTCGAGAATTCCCTTTATTCCAATTGCGTAACCAATCGAAGCAATTGGCAGCGCAATAATAACGCCCGGTCCGCCCGTCAAAAACGCTATGCCTCCAACAAAGACGAGCCAACAGACGACATGCGCCCAGAGCCCCCTGTAAGCAAGGTAAAATACGCCGAGAAAAAGCGGCCCCGCCCACACAGCATCACCGACTGTCTCGGCATGTCCGTTTGTTGAGTTTCGGAAAGTAGTCGGCATGATCATCATCCTGAAATGGATGCTTAATATAGCAAAACCGCCTCATGCCCACACTGTTCCAAATGAATAAACATCGGTTGCATTAACCTGTGCCTGCCGCCTTTCCCGATGGCGCCGTATCTTCAGGGGCTGATTGCGCTTCTGTATGCCTGAGGATCAGACGTGTCCGATCAATCCACGGCCCGCCAAAGACTATGATCTCCGACGGCCTTCCGTACAGGTGGTGCAGCAGGAAAGGCCCGGGGCCGAATACGCCTGCTTCCTCGCCAGTCAGCGAAGCGTCCGCGCCGAGATAGATGCCTGCATGGTTCGGATGCTTGGTCCGCCCGGCCTCCATCACGATCATATCGCCACGTTGCGGCTGATCGACCCGGACGAAACCAGCGGCCTCGTAGTTGGACTCGTAAAGACTTTCGGCTTCGGCGCTTTCCCACCATCCATCCGCGCGCTTGAACGCTTCGAACTCCAGGCCGAACTCGCGCTTGTACCAGTCGGCGCAGACCTGCCAGCAGTCCCAGGCGCCATGCACAAATGGGCGCTTCAGCAGCGGCGTATTGCCGGTGGGCACGATGGTGCGTAAGTCACCCTCGGGCCAGCTTAGGATATGCCAGGGCAACTCCGTCGCCTCGCACATCGCCAGGTCGCGTGGCGACGGTCTGCTGGTCGCGTCGGGGTGCGAATGAACAACGCCAATCACGGTGCCCACATCTTCCGCTGCGGCGTAATCGTCGGGGCTGATGCGGAACTCTTCGCTTGGATCGGTTGCCGTGTTGGAGCAGGGAAAGTACTGCTGCTTTCGTCCCACGCTCAGTAGAAGCCCGCAGCACTCGCGCGGGTACTCGGCGGCAGCATGCGCCTGCACCGCCGCCAGGATGTATTTCAGCATGTCAGCTCCGCGCTATCAGGGATACGGCGGGAAAACCGCCGAAGGGGATTTCGTTGCCTGCGCCGAAGTGCGCGATGCAGCCCGTCGTTAGCAAGCCGTTGCAGGTATCGAGCTCTGGGTCGTCAGTGGGCAGACCGTCTTTATCGACGTATGGCCCGGTGTAGCCGCAGTTCGGCCCGCGATACCCACCAGTGAGGCACCAGTGACAAAGCGTGGTCATCTGCCGACCAATCGACTCCCCGCCGACGTCGCCCGGGCTGGCAAGCTCCCAACTGACCGTTTCACCGTCCTCATTGGTTTTCTGATCGAGATACCAGACCTCGATAGATTCCTGAGTCGGATCAGCATCGGGGTTGCCGCCAGGGAAGTTCTCGGCGTCCAGATACCTGCCGAGCGTATGCCGCATCGTCAGTTTGAACTCGAGCAAATCCTCAAACGCCAGGCATAGCGCGGTGATGCGCCCGTTGACGTTACCCACGGAAAGCGTGGGCCGGACCGCCGTGCCGTCGCCATTCGCTTCAATGCCGTCAATCTGCATGGGCCAGGCACCGTACTCGTTGCCTTGCCACCAGATTGATTTGGCAGGCAACTGGTCAGCGTCCAAGCCGACGGCGAGAAGTTCGGATGGCGTGTGCGGGATGGCGTGACCATGAAAGCGCAGAATGTCTGCGCCGTAGTCAGAGCCATCCAGCTCAAACAGCAACGCTTCGCTGCCTGGCTCAAGCGCCTGGATGTCAGCAATCAACGGCATGATAAGTCCTTAAGGGTGAAAGGCCCGGTCGAACGTGGCCGTCAATTTGAATGCGATGCCCCCCATTGGGGTGGGCACCGGGTTTTTGCAGGTGAACAGACCGAGCTGTCCCAGCGGCGTGGTCCAGAGAAACGCTTTCGCCCCGGCGTGCCTGTCGAGAAACTCCATAATCTGCAAGACACGCTCTTTCGTTCCGGTGAAGGTGATCGGGTATGAGTCCTCCTTGTTGTTCGGCCCTTCGCCGACATCCTGTTTGTAGCCGTTGCCAAACTGGGAGGTGCGCACCCGATAGGTGATATCGGGCGCGTCTCCGTGCTGGGTAGGCCAGGTAAAGGTTTCAATCGCCATGATTACCTGCCATTTGTGAGCCTCCAGATCGAGCCGCCAGGTTGCAGCGCGCGAGCGATTGCAGTCTCGGCCTCGGTTTTCGCCGCCTGCTGAATGCCCTTACCGAGCTGAGTGGACGCTTCCTGTGTGCTTGCGCCGCCCGAGTCGCCAGATGTCTGGACGGAGACTGAAACAGGGAAGTTGTAGGTGCTGCTTCCGCTGTTAACGCCTCCGCCCAGCGCCCGGACGCCGAGCTGGCCGCCAGCCGTGCGAGTGAGCGGCATGATTGCCTCGTCGCCCGCCTCACCCATGACCCCAACTCCGCCGCCAGCGATGCCGAATGCCGTCGGCTTGCTGACGATGCTGTTGGTGAACGCTGCGCCGTTGGCGAACATCTGCACGCCGTTGGACCATGCGCCGCCTTTGGCTTGAGCCACGCCGGACCAGCCGCTCAATGCGGAGTTGCTGTAGCCTGCCGCGCTCGCACCGGCGTTTGATGAGATAGCGCCCGCCGAACCCGTTGCAAGTCCGTTGCCGGTGCCGCCAGTAAAGTAGCTGGTGGCAGCGCCTACCAAGCTGCTCAGCAGTGCCGAGCTCGCTTGACGGGTAGCAATCCTTGCCATGTCGGCCAAGATTGATTTGGTAAAGTCCGCAAACGACCCCTTGCCAGTTATCGCGAAGTTGGCGACCGAGTCCTCCATGCTGCTGAACGCGCTGGTGAACAGGCTTTTGGTCTGCCCGGCTACATCCCTCGCCGACTCCAGGTAGTTCTGGAAGGCGGACGATGCACCAGCACTCCAGCTGCCCTGGGCGATAGTCATGTCGTCGTAGTTGGCCTGAACCGTGTCGCGCAGATCCTGCTGGTTCTTGTTGAGCGCTGCCAGCTTCAGGTTGTACTCGTCGAGGCTCATACCCCGTGAGCCATCGCCGTACTGGTTGGCCAGATCGACCTTTTGCTGGTTAATCCGGTCATCTACGGAGTTCTGCTGGTCCGTCAGTCCGCGCTGGCGATCACCCATACCAAGTGTGGCCGCAGAGCGCTGCCCCTGTTGGCGTAGCGTTTTTACCTGCTGCTCCAGGGCGCTGGTGTAAGTAGAAACCGCCAGTTCCTGCCTCTTCAACCTGCCAATTTCGCTGGTAGCGAGAACAGACAGTTCGCCGTCTGCCTTCTTCTGCGCCTCTACCATTGAGGTGCGGGCGTCGGCGATCTTTTGATCCAGCTGAATCCGCTGTTCAGCGCTGGTAGATGCCTTGCCCTTCGCCGCTTCTAGCGCCGCAATCTCAGCCTCATAGGCCGAAGTGACATCGCCCTTCTGCTGCTCGATGATTGCGCCGCGCTGGCTGGCATATGATTCGGCAGACACCAGGCCTGCTTTCTGCGATGCGTCCAGCTCTTTTTGAGCTATATCGTAGTAGGCGGTGATCGACTTTAGCTGGTTTTGCGCAGTATTGAAGTCAGTCAGGTCAACAGATCCGGCCGGCTTTGCAGGATCCTTGTTCTTGTCCTTGATGTTTTGCAGGGTTTTGGCGACGTAGTCGGCCTGGACCATAGGGTCTGAAGGGTCAGCTTTTTTTCGGATTTCGACATCGCGCAAGTAGGCTTTCTCAAGCTTGTTGCGCTTCTCGGCGTTGGTGAGATTTGAATCGCTGATCTGTTTCAGGCGCAATCCGGCAGCAATCCCTTCTTTCTGCACTTGCGCTTCGTTGCCCTTGGCTGCCGCAATAGCTGCCAAAGTGTCGCGCTGCTGAGATAGAAACGTCAGCTCCTGCGTAAGAGCGTTCAGCCGTTTCTTGGCATCCTTGTCGTCAGGGTCAGCTTTAAGCTGGCTTTGCGCATAGGCAGCCTTCTGTTGCAACTCTGCGACACGCTGGGCATCGTCCTGCTCTCTGCCAATGTTCTTGACCGAGTCGAGCGTCGCCTTTGCCGAGTCGCCTACAGCCTTCCATCCGCGCTCCCAAAGACCGAGGCTCTTCGTGATGTCGCCTGAGCGATCATTGATCGCGTCAGCGTAGGCATCGGTCAGAAGCTTGGCCGCACCTATCGTGTCGCCCTGCTCTTTGAGCGCAACGATTTGACTGTAAACCGATGCAGTGAGGAAGTTGTACTGATCGTTCAGTTCCTTTGCAGCGCCTACAGGGTCTTTCCCGATTTTGACGAACTCGGAAACGGTCTTCTCAACTGCCTTGCCGGTAGCGTCCTCCATCGCAGCAGCTGCATCAGCTACCGTCTTAAAGCTTCCCGATGCGATACTGCCACTGTTTGCAATTTGCGCCAGCGATGCAGCGGCCTCGCCGATGGTTCCGTTGACCGCGGCTACCTGCCGAGCCATCACGGCGAGGCTTCCAGACGTTGTGCCGGCGACGTTGCCAGTCAAGATCAGAGCTTTGTTGAAGTTGTCAGTTTCCTTGTTGCCCTGGCTGTAACCGTAGATCAGCGCCCCAATGGCTGCGGCAGCAGCAACGGCACCCGCCACGACAAGACCAAAGCCTATGCTGAGTGGTGGCGTAGCAGCGTTAAGTGCTCCGGCAGCCTCCTTGGCGTTCTTCGCCGCATCAGCTGCGGTGTTTGCCCCCTCAGCCATCGCGCCCAAGCCAGCACCAGCGGCTTCCGCACCATCAGCAGCAGCCTTGGCACCAGTACCTACGCTTTCAAAAGCATCGCCTACTGCGCCAATGCCCCCGCCAATGCCAAGGATAGATTTGATCTTGCTGCCCAGCACATCAAGCGTTGGCCCGATGCCGCCGAAAGAATCCTTGATCTGCCCGCCCTGCTGTAGGAGAACCAGCAGAGGGCTTTGTCCTGCGATGATGCTGGTGAAAATGTCGGTGAATTGCTCGGGTAGCTGCTTCAGCGCCTGCTCAGTCTGGGCAGACGACGAACTGGTCTTTTTGAGCGTCTCACTAAAATCGCCAAGCTTCTGACGCGACGCGTCAATCCGTGTTGAGTACTCTTTGAAAGTGTCGGCATCGATGAGCCCGGCGTTCTTGTATTTCTGCAGCTGCGCCTGCTGCTCATCGAGCTTGTTAAGGGCTACCAGAGTGGGGTTGATCTTGCCCAGCAGAGCCTGCAAGCCTTCAGCCTCAACACCGGTTGCGGCCGCTGCCTTCTTGGTCGATTCGGCGAGCTGATCGGTCGATCCCACCAGGGCATCAGAATCCGCCTGCAACCGCCGACGAAGTGCGGCCAGGCTGCTGACAGATGAACTGGAAGCATCCACCGCCGAAGTATTGCTGGTAACGCTGGTCGTCAGGCGCTGGTAATACTCGCTCGAATCCAGTGAGGCCTTGGCCATCGCCGTGAGGCGCGTCATAGCCTGCTCGGTTGTTTCGTTGAGCTTTGTCTCTGCTGTGTTCAGCCCTGCGGCCGCCGTAGAGGCCTTGTCAAAGCCTGACGAGACGCCCTCGGCCGCCTTTTCTGCTCGCCCGCCCGCCGCAGCCAGCTTGTCCAGATCGGTAGCGGCCTGCGCGGCATCGCCGGAATCAACCTTGATTCCGAGTTCAGCAATGGTCGTCATGAGCGCTCCGTTATTTCGATTCGCTCATCACGAGCAATGCTTCGACTTCCAGAGTGCGGAGGTCGGAAAAGATGCCAGGTAGTTCGTTACGCTTGATGCCGGCCATGTGAGCCGTGGCAGGGATGGCGGCATAGTCGAGACCAGATGCGCCGCCCGGCCCGGTCCGCCACTGAGTGGAGAGCGATTCGAACAGACGGAATGCCTTCCACGAGTCAGGCCAGACCTCGACCTCTTCGACAGGAATGTCAGCCAAGGTCATACCGAAGGCGGCGAGTTCCTGCTCCGACGGCCCGTGCTCATACAGCGCACGGGCCGCCGCCTTCAGTTTCCCAAGCGGGCCGGGTCGTATGCCGACTGGTATGCGTCGATCACAGCCTGAGGCGCGCCAACGCAAGTGGTCACCAGTGCGGCCACGGCCTGGTCGGTGAACTTGTCGTCGAAGGTCCAGCCGGTGACAACGTCCTTGATCTGCTCGACCTGCAGAGCAATCTCGGAGGCCGTCACTTCCTGCCATGTGATACCGTCGTCGATGCGCTTGGCGTTCAGATCGGCACGGGCCGTGTTCCAGCGCTCGAACATTTCGGCAAGCGCCTTGCGGTCCATGTACTTGAATTCAAATTCCACCTTCACCGGCGCTTCGCCGATGCGGGGAATCATCACCGGCGCTTTGAACGTAGGGTTCTGGGCGATTTTGATTTTGGCCATGGGTTACGCCACCACTGCCGAGTAACGGGTTGGACGGCCAGCCAATGACAGCGTAATGACGCGGGTCATCAGGTTGTTTCGGCCCAGAGTGGGCGTCGTGGTGATGGACACGTAAGCGTTGTAAACGATGCTGCTACCGCCCGGCAGGTTCAAACGAAGCACGCGCGTCTGCTTGTCGTCGTCGGCAGCCTCTACGATAGCGACATAGGGAAGGTCTGGGTCATCTGCCACGGTGAACGACATGCTGATCGGGTTTTTGGTGGTTGGCATTTGGCGATCATCGTCGTCGGCGAGGAAGCCGAAGGTCAGAAACTGTTGGTCACCACCACTGGTGTTTACTTCGGTGACCTGGGGCACCTCGACAAAGCTGGTCACCTTGCGCACTGAGCCGGAGCCCGAACCAGCTGGGTATGGCTGCAGATTGGTGGTATTGATGTTTTCCAGCGCAAACGTACCGCTCAGGCTTTTGGAAACACGAGTGGCACGATCATTGAGCCGGGTCCATCCAGAGGTAACAGCGATGATGTCGCCGTCGCTCAGGCCATGCGCCGCGGCCGTGGCCACCGAAGGGTTTGCATTGCTCAGCGCAGTTACCGGGATTGCCGCGCCGTAGGCGGAGGCGATCTGGAGGGTTGCGCCGTTGGGGAGTCTGAAGCCCATGAGTTTTTCCTTTTTGCGAGCATAAAAAAACCCGCTCAAGGCGGGGTTGTCGGTATTGCTTGGCTGTTACTTGCGGTGCAGGATTCCGCCTGGCTGAAGTTCTTTGCGGATCACATCACGGACTTGATCGGCAACGCCAAGGCCCTGATTCACGCGGACCTCAACCGCGCCAACGCGGGCAGAAATCTGAGTGTCGGCGCTGGCGCGAGCGTTGACCTCATGCTCGATTTTGGCTGTCAGGCTTTCGCCACAGCAACCGACGAGCCCTCCAATTCCAGCGAGCACTGTTTGGCCTGCGGCGTTGGTAGTCGTTCGCAAAGCCCAAGAGTTGGAAGGCGTGCCTGCATCAATGAAAGCCTGGTTCAGAATGACCTGATCACCTTCAACAGCGAATGGTGTATCGATCTTTTCTTCAGCCTTGCCGAGGTTGCCCAGCACCATGCGGGGTAAGCCATCATGGAAAAAGGTGAATTTGCCACCCTCTTTCTTGATTGAGTATCCGGCGCTTCTCGACTTCTTCATGCGCGCCGAAAGCTCTTCAGCCGTTTCTGGCCTCTCGTAGGTCAGGATGATGCGGATGTCCGCGAACCCCGGCTCGTAGGACTCATCGGACGTGCTGATCTTTGCGCTGGCTCGATGCTCGGCGGGGATCTTGATTATCTCTGAGCCAATGAAGGCGTAATACTCCCAAGCATTTTCGGGAAGATCGCGTGCAGCCCACTCGCCAGCTGTAACGGTGATCATCTGAGGCTGATCAGGCTGTCCGCCGACCGAGAACTCGGCCGAGTTGACTTCGAAGTTACCCTTGCTCAGCTTCCAGCCAGAAAGGCCCGGCACGTAGTTCGAACTTTGCATTTTCTTCTCCGATGATCAGTTTGTGTCTGATCGATACTGAAATGAGGCTGAGACTGTCAGCGTGGTGTCGCCAGTGATTGGCGGCCCAGGCTCGACCGGCGTGAGCACCAGCACCTCGAACGCGTCTTGTCTGAGCCTGAGATAAGCCGGGAATAGAGCGGCAATGTCATCGACAAGGCCCTCAGCGCCGCCAGCACCATTGCCTGCCGGGGTCACGACGTTGATCTGGAACAGACCTGTATATACGCGGTGATCGCCCGACAAGGTGTCGGTGCCGGTGCCGGCCGGAAGCATGAACGCTGCCAGATACGTCTCGTCTGTCTCTGGCGTGAAACTGACGCCCTGATAGGCGATCCTCAGGTTGCGCCCACCCGCCCACACCGTGAGTCTCTGCTCGAACAGTGAGCGGATTATTTTGTGGCTCATACCTGATGATTCCTGATGGCCGCCTCAACGATCTGCTGGAAGCGCGCCACGGTGATTCTGACCATGCCGCCCGGCGCTTGGGTCGAATGCCCAAATTCCAGCGGGATGGCGTATGGCAGGCTATTGGTGATGTATGCGACGTCGCCTGCGTGGAATTCCAGCACACCGTTGACGATGCGGGCCGTGGACTTGCTCCCACTTGGGTCGATCTCATCGGTGGTGGTGCCGTTTGGCGCGCCAATACCGAACATCCAGTTACCTCGGAATCGGCCACCCACATATCCTTGTCCCGCAACGAGACCATTCACATTGAAGTTTTGGTCCCGCTCAGTCTTCGTCAACGGCTTGGCGTATTTCACGCCTCGCTTCAGCTTGCCGGACTTCGTGAAGTTCGACTCAGTCAGGTTGATGACCGTATTGCGCAGGGAAACCTTGAAGTCGTAGTCGTCGGCTGCGCGGGTGTTGGCATCGCGGAACGCCAGGTTGGCCGCCCAGATTTCAGGATTACCGACAGGCGACATGCGGATGACGCTGCTGCCAATCTCGATGATGATGTCGCGAAGGCTGATATCAACCGCCTCCTTGGCCTGCTCAGCAAATTTCGCGAGGTCGAGGGCGAAGCTACCGGACTGCCCCGAACCTGCGCGGCTCATGAGCGCACCTGCAGCTCGTAGAGCAGTGGTGTGCCTGCCGGGTTGATCTCTTTCAGCGGTGGAATGATCGACCACGTGCGACCCTGGACCACCACCTTGCTGAGCAGCGTCGGTGGCTCACTCAAGCCTTGAGCGGCAATCTTCAGCTTCTTGTCGCCAACCTTGATCAAAGAGTTGGTCTGAAACTCCTGACCGGTGAAGTCGAGCAGGATGCCTTGGGCGGTTCGCTCCGTGACCGTATCTGGTGATGTGGTGCTGGTGCCCGGGTTGTACCCGCCTTTAACCGAGTCGCGGATGGTGACTGCCTGGCCGTATTCGGTAATCAGATCGAGGGCCATCGCGGCCATCTCATCGTAGAAGGCCATGGTGGCTCCAAATCAATCATGCGCGCACTGCAAAAAGCCCGCGTCGTTGAAGATAGTCTGCAAACTGTGTTGCGCTCGGCCGATCAGGCGCAGCAGGCAGCAGTCGCTTGCTCGTATTGTTGATGGTCGCGTATTCACGCTCTACCGCGCCGTCGACCTTTTCCTTCGTGACCGCGCCCTTGCGCTTGTCGATAGGATCAATGTCGTCGGCATGAATCTCTGCGGCCAGAGCCATCTGACCGTACTGAATGCGTGCCGGAAGGTAACGCTCCGGCTTGTTCTCACCATCCAGGCGAATCTCCCGGCGAGGCCAGGACAGCGCCTGATCGCCCGAGGATTTGCGTCCCTTCCAGGTCATGCCGTCCATCACCAAGGCGGCCCGGCGCAAAACAGCCTCTTGCGCAGCCTCTTCAGCGGGAATGGCCACACCGAATTTCCCGGCGTAAATGACCAGTTCAGCGGCAGTGGCGTAGCTTTCAGCACCCGGTACGCCGGTGCCGTCCTCGATGATGAGCATGACTTATTCCTTGGTTTCGTTCAGGCGATCTGCTTCGGCCTTGGCCTGAGCTTCATCACCAGCAAAGTCGCTGAATCGTACACCGTCGCGGGTGATGATGATCCACTGGTTGTCCGCTTCCAGCTTGGGGATGTAGACCGGTTCGTCCTTGGTGCCATCCTTCTGGGTGCCGTTGGACTCAGGCTTGGTTGGGCCTTTGCCCGGCTTTGCAAGAGTTTTGTCAGCGGCCTTGGCTTTGCCTTTCACAGGCGTCTTGCGTGTCTCGATCTCCACCTCAATCTCGACCGCCTTGTAGGCATCGACGATTTCCGGGTAATCGCCAACCACGGTGACCTTGGTCACGCCGCGTTCGACGTTCCGGAACAGATCCGGGTTGCGATAGCGCTTGTTGGGATCGAAGTCGCCGCGCTGGTTGCTGTAAACGAGTTCCATGATGTTCTCCCTGGCGGCCATCTCTGACCGCGCCTGTCGGATGGCTTAGGCAGCCGGAGTGAGTTCGATCATCACGCCTGCAGTGACCTTGTCGCTGGCAGAGTGCTTGACCCAGTTGGCGGACGAGCCGACAGCGGCGAGCGATGGGTTCGCACCACCGGCAGTTTCCTTCCAGCTGTAACCCAGAACATCGATGTTCACGACGCCTTCAGCGCGGTAGCCGATGCCGAGGTTTTCCTCGTCGTTGACTTCATAGGAGCGGAAGCCAGGCGCCTGAGATTCAGTGATGGTCACGGCGCTTGGCAGCAGGCCGAAGATCACGTCAACCGGGGCGGTATCGGTAACCAGTACCGGCTTGCCCAGGGTGCCTGGCAGGCCGCCGTAGATCACGACACCCGCCTCTTCGTACAGCTTGTTGGTGATGGCTTCGTCGACGATGTCGAAGTATGCCGACGAGTGCATGACCCACAGCGCGATACGGCCGAATTTGTCACCGAACTTGCGCATGCCGCGAGTCAGCGTCTTCTTGCCGTCGGTCTCGATGCTGGCTTCAACGACCATTGCAGGGTTGGAGCCGATCGACGCGCGCAGTGCGGCAGTTGCGTACTGCACGAAACCTTCAAGGGTTGCGTCGGCGACGTCCTGGCCGATGATCTGGGAGAACTCGTCTACCGGGCGACCGCGACGCTTGAACGCTTCTTCGGTCGTCTGGTAAGGGCCGTACTTCCACGGAGCCTTGACGCCAACTGCCTCACCGGCGCCGATTTTCTTGGCGACGACTTTGGCTTCGGAGTTGACGTCACGGTGATCCAGCGAACCTGCCAGCTTGTAGAAGGCGCGTTTGCGGAAGTCGCCTTCGATCAGCTCGTTGTCGAGGATGATTGCGCCGTTGGAGGACGCGTTGAAGATGTCCAGGTTGTCCTGAACACGCTCCAGATATGCGGTCTGAGCCTCATCGTTGTAGATGATCAGATCGCTGTTCACAGTTGTTGCCATGGGTGAATCCCCTTACTTGGGCAAATTGAGGTATGCGGTTTGGCCGTGCTTGCGCTGGTAGTCGCGCTTTTGCGTGGCTGTCATTTCGGAGCGCTTCAGTGCAGCCTGGCCGCCACCCCCGCCCGGGGCATTCGTACCCGAGGCCCTTGGCCACAGGTGAGGAGCGCTTTCGCGCAAAGATTCCGCCCATTCGAGCGGGGTCAGAGGGGTCTTGCCGTCCTTGCCGAGGATGGTCTGACCAGACTCATCAACGGCGACTGCTTCGCCCTCCTCGTTCAGTGAGAACACGCCTTTGGCGCGCAGGATGATGTCGTCAGTTGCTTCAGGCAGCGCACCGGCTTTGAGGGCTGCGCCGCGCACCGAATCCCCCAGGACCTTGCCCTGAAACTTGGCGGCGAATGTTTCAGCCTTTGTCGCGCGCTCGCTGATTGCCTTCAACTGCTTGTCATAGTCGCCGCGCAGACGCTCGGTGCGCTTGTTGAACACCTCGTCCACCTTGCCCTCTGTAAGCAGCTTGGTTTCCTCGTCCTGACCGGCGCGGCTCAGCAGCCCTTTGACGGCGTCGATGTCGATGCCTTCAAACTGGGTTTCGAACTGAGTCAGCTTGCCGGTGGCTTCTTTGAGCTTACCCAGCAACTCACTGTTTTTATTTTTCAGACCGGCCTCAGAGGTCCTGACAGCAGCCTCAATAGCGGCTTTGATGGCTGGGTTTTCCAGGTCGATTTCGTTTTCTTCTGCCACGGTGATGCACCCCTTGGGTTTTGTCGGCCCGCCTTACGGGCGTAAAAAAACCGCCCGGAGGCGGCTGATTGAAAGTGTTCGGTTAGATTCCCGCGCGTTCGAACGCCAGCGGCTCAAGCTTTTTCATCTGTTCCAACGTCAGCGGCTTGAAGTTACGGTCGAGCTGCAGCTCAGAGAAGCGCTCAAGCGCAAGCCCTCCATCGCGGAACAGCTTCGCGCGGGTCGGGCCAAGCGCCTGATCCTGAAACGCCGAAGGTTGGAGCTTGAGCCAATCGTAATAGCTCAGATCGGCCGCCACCTGGCCTCCGCCGTTCGGCCCCACCGAGGCGCGAGTAGCATCCTCGCTGAGGAACTTGGTCCATTTGGTCACGGGCACGAAAGTCGTCCGGCACCTGATGTGAAACGGTGGGCGCGGCCCTGAATCAACTGGAAAGCGGCGCTTGTCCATTGACCTACAGGTCTGGGTTGTCTTGCTATCGAGTGTGGCAACGATCTCAATCTCAGCGACTACATCAGGATTGGCCTTGATCGTCTCCATCCGGGCCTGCGAGGCCACATGCTGCACAGCGGTATGCACGACTGCACTCGCATTGCGCTTGGTCGTCGCCAGTATCCCGTCGCTGTACCCCGCAGCCTTGGTACCGCGAATCTTGCGGATGACCTGAAAGTTCGTCTGCCCTTCGAAGAATCCCTGCCTGATGGCACCACTGACGCGCTCACGCTCGGTAGATGCCCAGTCCTTGATGAATGGCTCCAGCAGCTTGCCGCCGCCGTTGTCGCGCACGCTGAGCGGGTTGTTGAGCACTGCCGAGCGAATAGCGCGTGCTGGCGGGACCACGGCATCAAAGGTGACACCCACAGGCGCGGACCGGGATAGCGCCGTCGCTTCGAACTGAGCCTCGTAGTTGGCCAGGTCGATCAGATCAAGATTCAGCGTCGTGGTATAGCGGTCGAAGATGCCGAGCAGAAGGCTGTCGACCTCGTCGAGCAGCTGGTTCAGCCGCTTGATGTTGTACTCGCTCAGGTCGGCATTGGTGAGCTGCTCGCGCACCGCCCGGTCTATCTCTTTGAGGAAAGGAGCGAATTTCTCGACCTCACCAGCCTTCAGTTGCTCCAGGAACACCGAGTGCCGAATCGTGGCATCAAGTACCGCTTGGTTGACGGCCATCGCTTAATTCCTCGTCATCATCCAGGCCGAGGTTGTCGGTCTGTTCCTGAAGCTCTCCGTCTATCTGCTTGTCGGTTCGCTCAGGTGCGATCAGCCCCAACTTGCGCAGGTAGCCGCGCAGATCGACTTTGGCAAACCCACCGCTCTGCCATAGCTGCACAAGCGCGGTGATCATCTGCGGGTCAGCGCTGAGTTCGACGAACTCCTGATTGATCAGATAAGCCGTCTTGCCAGTGACACCCAGGAACTGTGCGCACCAACCCAGCGCCCGGGTATAGGCCTCGTTCACGTTGGATACGCAGATCGCGAGCACCGACGTAGACGCCGACTGGTCGCCCCTCGACTCTGTAGCGGTCTTGGCCGTCATTGACGAAACCACCATGCGCGCGCCCAGCTCGATCATCATCTGGTTCTTGTCGGCCATCGCCTCTTTCACCAGCGTGTTGGGCGGGGGCGTGGCAAAGGCGAAGGTTTCACCAGCAGGCACGGGGATCGGGGCGCGGGAGCCAACGTACACGCCTTCCCTGCGAGCCATTTCGAGCCATTGGTCGTCTACGCCGCTGATCCACGGCTGAGCCTGACCGCACCAGAACACGCTGTCCTCGTAGTCGGCGCTGTTCCGGTAATGCCCGAGGTTGATCATCGCGATATCATAAAGCGGCGACTCGTCAATGCTCGGGTCGTTGTTCTGGGCGCCGATGAACGCAAAAGGAATCTCCTTGAGACGTCCGCCCTTCCCGACTGGCATGTACTCTTCCACCACCTCAAGAGGGCCACCGCCGCGCGGGCCTTTACGACGCCAGACGCGACAGACGTACAGTCCAGCCTCATCCAGAGCCAGCTCGCGAAACTGCTCAGTGCACTTCAGCCCAAACCCATCCGCCTCTTCGTTCATCTCACGCAGGACGACCATGGTCAGGACGTTGTGGCCGTCCACCATGCCGGTGCGCCAGTTGATGACGTCCTCCGCCGTGTAAGTGAGGATGACCGAATGCCCACCGATACCGCTGTCTTCGTGGAAGTCCACGAAAAGACCATGACGACCGGCTTCCAAGACCTTCTCTAGCGAGCCTTGCGACTGCTGATAGATGCTCACGCCTGCGCCATTGGCATTGTCCTGCAGGTATTCGAGGTTCTTCGGGACCGTTAGCGTGGGGTCTTTGTGGAACGCCAAGCCAATCAGGCCGTTTCGGGTGTGGCCGGTTGCGTTCTTGAAAACCGCGCGCTCCCGGTACGCGTTGTTGCGCTCGACGTTCTCTTCTGACTTGTCATGCCGATTGATGTAAGGCAGACGGTCAACAACACGGTGCTGGCCAGCACAGACGTCGCGCACAGTCAGCCAGCGATCCAGCGCCTCAATGTATTCAGGCCGCTTGAAGGAAACGTCGTTGTTCATCGGGCGTATCCCAGGTTGAGAGAAGCGACCGGTTTCACGATCGGGAATTCTTTGTGAATGAAGTAACCACCGGCGTCGTTTGCGTGGTCATTGCCTTGCGACTTGTCAGGCTCGCCATTCGCGGCCCATATCTGCTGTTCAAGGCCGTCCGCGTATGTCGGGCAGGTGAACGGATTCACCAGGTAGCGCCGCTCGCCTTGAGCGTTGCTGAACATCGCGTTCATGGCGTTGATACGGTCTTTCACTGGCGGGTTCGCAGCTGGAGCGATGACGGTGAACCCTGCCTGTTTCAGCATGGCGATATCGGTCACGCTGGCATTCACAGACTTGCGCGAGTCGCCCGATGCGTCCGGATAAACGCGGATTTCACAGGACTTTACGAATTTGTCGCCGTCGTGCCGCCAATAGCGCTCCTTGATGCGTCGGATCATGTCGGGCGTGTCATAGCCATCCATGAGTTCGTCCACGGCTCTGGGTAGTCCCTTGTCGCGCTTCACATGCGTGATCGCTGCCATCTTGCCGACGTTGAAGTCCATGCCGATGAACAGAGGCTCACCGGCTTGCACCGTGTCGAAACACTGGTTCAGCTTGCGGTCGTAGGCGTGGTAGATCGACCCAGACGTAAGGTTGACGAATTGGCCGTTCAGGTACGCCCTGATCAGCTGCTCGGGGTATGACTCCATCAGCGACGGGATGTAGTCGTCCGGCAGGTTCAGCTCGTTGTCAAAGGTGCTGGCTTGGATGAGCCCATACATCTCCTTTAGCGCCGGCTTATCGCGCAGCTGCTTCACGAACTGCAGGAAGACGAACTTGAAGCCTTCCGGCGTCGTGGTGACATCCACGCCGTTTTTCAGCCCGGGCAGGTTGTAACGCATCCGCGCGATGATTTTGCGCCACGCCTGCTGCGCCTTGATTGAGGTCAGAACATCCAGCTCATCGACCAGGGCGTGTCCGACCTTGAAGCCGACAATGGTCTGTGGCTTCTCCATCGAGCGACAGATCACGGTGCCGCGATACTGCCGACCGCTGTAGATGTGAACTTCATGGTTCGCCTGATTGATCTTTGTCTTCAGGCCCCACTCGTAAGCCACCTCCTCCATCGTCGGATAAAAGATGTCGCGTATCTGTGGGTAAGTCGGTGCGAAGTAACCAGCGTTGACACCGGGCCACTCCATGAAGTGCTTGCTCAGCGCCGAGCAGCCTACCCAAGTCTTCCCGGAGCCGAACCCGGCAACGAATGCACGAAACTTGTGGGGCAGCAGCAGGAATTTCGATTGCGGGACATTAAGACTGGGCATCAGGCTTCCTCGCGTCCACTACATCGACCTGGATGCGAGTCGGGATTGCTGGTTCGTCGCCCGGCTCATCCTTGCGGTGACGATTGACGTACATGTCACCGGATTCTTTGGCGGCCTGTTCCAGGACCTGTAGGGCCAGCGCCAGGTTGCGCATGCCTTCAGCCTTCTCAACGATTCTGCCGAGGGCACGCAGACGATAGGCCCGGTTAGCGATCGGAATCTCAGCCGTGTCTTCACGGAAACGCTTGCGTGTGTCGTGAAACAGCGTCACCCATCTGGCCGCTAGGGTTGCTCCAGCTCGTTTGGTTGGGTCGTGCGACTCACACTGCTGGCGGGATATCTCAATGCTGAATTCTTGTTTGACCTGCTCTACGACTTGCGAGGGAGTGTCGAAGCAAGCCAACGCCTGAACGATGAAGCTCTTCACCTCATGCTTCAGGACTGCCATAGGATGTTTTCCGTCTAATGCCTGTCAAATTTCAGGCCAACTTGAGCAGACAGGTTCCGCAGGCCCTCGATATATTCAATTTACCTACCTCAGCAGGCTTGTTTGCAGCGTTGACCAGCAGCTGGACGTCAGGACTTGCCCCATACCGACGGACCACACCGACGAACTCTTCGACGTCGTGGCCGCGCATCTCCAGCTTCGGTAATCCGTCTTGCGTGAACCTGGGTGCGCCGTACTGATCGGTCGCCTGGGCGATGTGATATAGCTCGTGTTCAAGTAGCGCGCAGAACTCCGCATCGCTGCACTGTGAGCAGTAATCGGCCGCCAAGGTGATGATGTAGCTCGGTACGTAGCCGAACCAGTCACGCATCTGCTGTTCCATCCGGGCTTTCTGCCAACCCCCGGCACGGAACGCTACCTGTTCGGCCTGGCCGAGCACCGTGCGACCCTGCTTGGTGAATGCAGACGAGGCCCACATGATGCAGATGTCAGCATCGATCAGATGGGCGTGGTCTTCGTTGTGGATGCTGCCGGTGTCGGCAAGGATCTCGTTCTGAATCCATCCCCATACCTCCTTGGCTGGCACCAAGCGCATGAAGACGTCTGCCTCGTCAGACTGCTTGAGCAACTCGACTGGGGGAATCGGCCTATTCATAAGACCTCCCAGTCGGGTTGATTGGTAGTCATGGAGAAATCTCGGGAAACGAAGGTGGTATTGAAATAGTGGCTGGATGCTGGTACTGGTGACGCCCAATTCATGAGCAAGGAGCCCTCCATGAACGAGCGCCACGTTACAAAAAAGGTGCCAACTGCAAAGGTGCAAGGCAACAGAAATGGCCACACAACAGGTACCGATTCCACTCATCATTGGGAAGTGCAGGAAAAATCGACCGGAAAGACGGTTGGAGGACCGTACGCAGGACAGGCTGAAGCAGAGGATGCCTGTCTAAAGCTGAATTACCCCCGACCTTGATGGGTCCGTGCCGCACTAACCTTGCGGCACTCCTAAGCCATCAGAATCCAGCAGCACATCAATCAGCTTCTGCTCACCCAGGCGCATCGCACCCAGGCATTGAAGGTCGTCGCACTTCGGGCCGAGTCCGAAGACTGTCACCTCACCCTTCGGTCCGATCAGCGTCAATGCACCTACCGTGCACTCGGGATGCTCGCCGGAGTCGAGGTCGTCGGCTATCTTGCGAAGGGTTTTCGCAGCATCACGCCAACCCTCTCGCTTGAGCTCTACGATTTTCATGCTCATGCCGTCACCCTTTGCAGCCACTCTTCAATGATCCTGCATACAACCGGCTCGTCCAGGACGCTGGACGGCTTTTCGCCCGCAATGATTGATCGTAGCAACTCGACCGGCAGGACGTGAGCGCCATCAATGGCGACAACCACGAGGTGCGGCCGCTAGTCGGCTATATCATGAACCTGCGCAGTCACTGGCACACCATCATGTGTGTTTGCGCATGGGCGTGGCCGTGAAGGATGGAAACGACGAACCCCTGAGGTAAGCCAGCCGCCTTGGCCACATCAATGGCCTTGGCGATGGCAGCGTCCAGATCAATGAGCGCCTTGCTGATCTCTGCGCTTACCGGGGCTGCATGGCGAATGTTCGTGACGTTGCTCATGCTCTACTCCACTGTGCAGCGAGGCCAGATCGACCGGGCAAAGGCAAGCGCGCCCGCGTGGTCGAGGGCGCACTCAAGAAGGATCATTGGGAATGGTTTGTAGCCGGGAGTGGTGACGGTCCAGTTCTTTTTCACTGCGCGCTGTGCAAGCGCTCGGTCAGCTCATACCCCATCAGCGGCCAGATTTTGGCAATAGCGTTCTGGCGGGCCACCTTCTTGCCGAGCTCAGCATCAAAGTTGGTCGCGCTGACACAGGCACTCTCGCCGGTCACGGTGAAGCCATTTGCGAGAACAAGTACGCAGAAGGTCAGGCGATTCAGGCTGTCAGCGTTTCCAGCGGGCTTGGTGCCCATTGCGCTTTGACCCATGACGCCTTCGCCAGCAGTGAAATAGAACTCGCTGCGAATGTTCCGCTCAACGTCGCCGGGCGTGATGCGCGGAGCGGTCAGCCCTTTAGCCTGGATCTCTTGCTCGATTGCTTGGTCGTTCATAACCGTCTCCAATGCAAAAGCCCCCGCGTATGCCAAGGCTGTTAGTGTTCGCGCCACGAAATGGCAGTGATTGAATTTGTGGCGCGCTACGGCGTCTGCCGCTCCACCGCCTCGTTGACCTTGTCGGCTGCCTTGCTGGCCACCTCTGCCGCTTCCGTAGCCTTGCCTGCCGCACCCTCAACCTTTACGGCGGCCTCGGTGGCGGACTTGGCCAGCTTGTTCAGGCGCATATCACGCTGAATGGTGGCCTCGTCGTAACCCCGGCGCACTTCGGCGACCTGGGCGCTGTACCAACTGGCAAGCGACCATTGAGAGGCACCGAAGCCCAGCGCGAACGAGCCGGTTACCAGTAGCGAGGCAATAACCCAGACTTCCAGGCGGCGCCACCAGCGGCGAGCGATGAAATCAAGTGCGCATCTTTCCATCAGTTGATACCTCCGAGCTGTGCACGCAGACGAGCGATCTCAGCGCTTTGGCTGGTGACCTTGTCAGTGAGCTGGGCAACCTGACCGGTCAGGGCTTCGATCTTCCCTTCCATCCGGCCGACAGCGGCAGCCAACTCGTTACGCTCTTTGGCGAACTGATCGGCTCGGGCCTCGGCTTCTTTGCGGGCCAAGCGTTCCGAGTCGAGCAGTTCGTTCAGCCTGCGGACGGTGCCGATATCGGCGTTGTCCATGGCGCGGTCGGTCGCATCCCTGGAGAGGAATTTCCTCAGCCACAGGAAGCCACCCAGCAGAATGGTGCCCGTTCCGCCCAGCCAGGTAGCTGTGCCTGGGCCGAGGTCGGTTGGGTCCATCTTTACTCCGGAAGAAAAAGGGCCGTCAGGGCGGCCAATGAGGTGCGAGGTACGAAAGAGTCCCTCTCAAGTGGTGCATCGCCGAGGCGAGAGGCATGGAGGGCATAGGGGAAATCTGGACACAAAAAAAGCCCGGTTTTTAGGCCGGGCTTTCGGTGTTTCCTGAGCGAGTTGCCGTAGGCAAAATACTCAATATGGCAAAATGATGCCCTCAGCCGCACGGGAAGTCAAGCGGCTTCTCTCATCTGATAAATCACCGCTCCAATCGGGCTCAAAGCCATGCGATCCAGGTCCTCACAGCAGTCGAAGGACAGGCGCACGAAACACTCCCAATCCCGGTCCCAATTGCACGATTCAAGCCTCACCCCGAACTCGCCCATCAGCCAGGACCGGAACGCCTCCGGCTTGATCAGCGGATCGTCATTTGCCGACTGTCCGCCCTGGTGCATGTAGCGATACCGGCGCATAACGCCCTTCACCACATACTCGAGCTTTTCGCGCTTTCCGGCTGTCATGCGCTTGGACTTCGACATCACAATGCCGAACACCACGCCTTCTGCAGCTTCGCGGATATCGTCGTCGCGGTTGGCGGCGTACATGTATTCCCCGAACACGCGGACCTGCGGGTGCAACTTGGCAATAGCCGACTGGATATGCCCAGCCAGTGCGCTGTGCATCGCATGGTTGGCCGTTGGGCCTCGTTCGGTGCCCTGCACTACCACGCCGAGCTGAACGACGTCAGAGGACTGGCCAGGAGCAGGGATGTAGGTGCAGTCATGCCACGCCTGACGTGCCGAATGGATTTTCATGCTGCAGCCCTCTTCAATTCTTTTGTCAGTGCCCGGTACTTGGCTGTCAGGGCCTTCAATTCGTCGACGGTGTACTTCTGGGGCTCATGCGGCCCCTCAAGCCATTCAACGTTCACGATGCCGATCCGGCGCACCAGCTCTATCCGGTACTCAATGACGTTGCCCGACTTGTGCTGATTGCACGGAACGCACTGCTTGTGGCAGTTCAGAGGTTCGAACCGCAGTGCAGGGTTGCTCCCGACGGTCCGATAATGGCCAGCGTCGTACTTGCCTTCGTGATGGCGACCGCAGCTCACGCAAGGCAGCGAAGCATCGCGGTGACGCACCCACTCGTTGAACGCCTGCTGGGTGTCTTTCATGTGGTCAGAGCGACTTTTCAGGGCCTCCTTGCGAACCTTGATCTCGGAGCGCTCGACCTGGGCCAGCGCTTTGCGGGCCTTGGCCTGATTCCTGGGTGCATCGATGATCGCGCAGGCTGGGCTGCATACCGCCTGCCCCAGCTTCTGCGGGACGAATGAGGCCCCGCACTCGGGCACGCGGCACTTCTTCGCCTTTAGGCTTTTGGATTGGAGACTTACGCGCATGGCTCGGCCTCCATGCTCAACAGAAGAACGTCAGCCCAGCGGAAACTGTAGGGACCGAACACCGCTATAATTTTGTAGCGTGCCCCTTCCTTGCAAAAGATCTGTTCACAAGTCGGAGGGCTTGCTTCCGCCGTCAGTGCGATTCGCTCCGAGCCCAGATTCCACGTCACCATGCACTTGGTCAGCAGCTCAGATATCGTCGGCTCTTTGTAATGGATCATGCCGCCACCTCCTTGGCTTTCTGCTGCTCTGGGGCGAAGTCGCCGCGCAAAGGCTTCAACCACCGCTCGCTGTAAGCGATTTCGTCGACAAAATCGGTAAGGCCAGAGATGCTAAAAGTCGAAACCAGCCTTTCAGCGGTTACCACCCAGCCAACGCACCCTGCTGGAATATCCTGGAAGGAAGTTCCGAACCAGACTCGACAGGGCCCTTCATGGCGGGAAACTATCTCAGCGCATCGCCCGAAGTTATCCTCGGCAGTGATCAGAACTAGGTCGCCCGGCTTGAATTGATGACTCATCAGTAACGCCCTCCCCACCTGTCTACCTCGGTCCAGCGGACGCCGCGCTCGGCACCAAACGCATGGATGACCTCGAAAAGATCACTGAACCACTTGGCAGACTGCTTACGGGTCGAGGTGGCCATGACGACGAATCCGCCATCGAGCCCAGGTTCTGCACGCTGCTTCTCGACCGAGGCGCTGAACAGGCACTTCCAGTCCTCATCGGTGAGCTTCTTGCCGTACCACTCGACCTGGTCGGAGACGTCGCGCAGCATTGCCCACATCTTGCGGTTGAGGACGTCAGGGCGTTTCTCGTCCTTGATTACCACTACCTTGGGTTTGGTCAGGTCGATGGCGTGCAGTGCTCCGTACAGGCGGTTTAGGTCCTGCGGGCTTCGGATGGCGAACTCAGCCATGAACCACCCCCAAGAACGAATACGCTTCACGGCCGTTATGCAGAACCTTGGCGGTGTTGAGCAGGGTTAGGAGTTGCTCCCAGGTGAGGATCATTGGGAGGCCTCCTTGCCCATGGCGGCGTCGATGTTCTGGTCAGTGGACGACTTTCCTTGATGACCAAAGAACTCCCAGTCAGCGGAACCCGCAGAGTCGCGCAGCCACTCATAGCGCCTGGAGTTGCGGATGACGGCCTGCAGCGCCGGCACAACTTCCTGCCTGAAGACCACAAGCGGTGCTTCTGGCCGTGCGCCGGTAACACCAAGCAACCCGGACACTTCGTAGAACGCATCGGAAAAGCTCTGGCGATTGCGCAGCGCCTCGCACTCCGCCCGCAACGCAGCTGCCGCCCGCGCCAGCCCAATCAGATGATTCAGCGCGCTATCCTCGCCCGCCGCGTCGAAACCAAGCTCGCTTGCAGCAGACCTGATGATCCCGCTCACGCCCAGGCTGGCTTTCTGGCACAGCTCAAGATTGGCGATGCGCTGGGTCAGCTCAGCATTCACCCGCTCATATGCTTCGTAGCCGGTCTTGAGGCCTGCGTTTTCAGCTTTGAGCTGTTCAAGCTCATCAAGGATCGACAGGCACTCCTCTTCATCGCCTAGGACACCAGCGCCATCACACTCGCCGCACTTGTCCATGATCGGCTCTGGCGGCTGGTTGTACCCTTCGTATGAGGTACGGCCGCTGTAGACCTCGCCTTGCCCGCCACACTTCGTGCAGCACAGCAGGCGCGAGGCCATGCGCTTTTGGTCGGCGATGAGCTCCAGCACGGCGGCAGGGTTGGCGGCGAGAACCAAATCTGCATAGTCTTTGTTCTGCGCCATGAAATCGGGGAATGACCGGTTCTGATGCACGTCAAAGACGATGCCGCTATCGTTTCGGATGTACAGCGCGCCGTGGCTGCGCATGAAGCGAAGCGGCTGATGCTGCTGGCACGCCTCGGCAATCGCTTTCAAATCGCGAAATTCATTCATTAGCGAACTCCTTGAGCAGTTGGCGAGCGCCCATGACTGCACCCTTATCGCCGGATGTGCGGCTGATATCCTTGATCCATTCCAGCATTCGCGTGTTCTGGGCTTTCAGGTCGATGACCATGCCAAGCAATGCATCGCCGTCATCGTCCATATCTGCCTTGAGGGCTTCACTGATCGCTCCAAGGTCGCAAACAGCGGCCAGAAGCATGCGCTTGTGGCTCTCAAGATCCTTAATCAGGGCCAGAACCACATCAGGGGTTGCGGCGTTTTGAAACCCTACTTGGCACGGAATGTATGGCGACGCCGGATCGTCTTTCGCAGCCAGCGCAGCGGCCTTCAGCTTTTCGATATCGACGGTCATGACAGCAGCTCCTTGGGCACGCTTACGGTTTCGCCAAGGACTGAGGCGACAATGGCGCGGCAGGCGGCGATGAGTGGAGTTTCGCCTTTGTATCCATCGGGATGTCCCCACTCGGTGGCTGCATTCCAAGGACCGCTTTTATTTTCCAGTGGAGCACCGATGTCGAGCTTGTACTTCTCAATCAGCGGCCCGCCTTGGCTCCAGTCTAGGGATGGCTGATACAGATTCGTCCAGCAAGTATCGCCGTCCGACATTCCGTAAATGCAGGTGACGCCAGCTGACGTTGCGCTTATCTCCTGGCACCCCACAGCAATAGCCACTACCCAGTCCAGCGCAGCACCGACCAGATCAGCCGTCTTCACTTCTACGAATTCGCTCATGGCTTCACCGCCCGATGCTCAAGGCGCATGCCGAGGACGAAAAGGACAAGGGTGACGATCCATGTCAGAAGCAGCAGTGCTTGGTTGGCCTGAATGGAAATGAATAAGCCCATTCCTCCGCCAACTGCCTCAATGATCTGCTGGTTTCCCCAAGCCATCATGAAAGGGGCATAGCCAAAAATCTGGATCACGTTCCCGCCAATGAAGACGACCGATGCTGCGATAAAAAACCTTTCTGACTTGCTCATTGCCCCGCCCTCCTGCCAATTCTCGCCAACAGCAGAGCGCGCGCCGATGCGCCGTCTACCGGGATTCCTTGTTGAATGATTCGTGCCTGTACCGCCTGCTCGGCCTGCTCTTCGGCGAGTTCCAGCTCGGTCTTCTGGCTGTCATGGCCAATGCCGGTCAGGATCTTTCCGTCCAGCGGCTGCCCGGCCTGGGCGCGGCGGATCACGATCGTGTAGTTGTGGTCGAAGCGCTGGCGCAGGCCCTTGTCTTCCTGCTTGGCTGAACGCAGGTCGAACAGGCCGGTGGCAATGGCCGCGATCTTCACGCCTTCGTGGCTGTACAAGCCCATCAATGCCTCCATCCATGCGTCAGCGCTCGCTGGCAGGCCGAACGCTTCAGGTCCAGGCGTGCACCAGCCTATGAACTGGCCGACGCTTGGGGCGAACGGTGATCCGCTCTTACGGCACTGCTCGATACCGAAACGAATCTGCTCGAGCGTGCGTATGCCGGCGGCCATGAAGCCCATCGTCCAGTTGCGCATTGCGGCAGCCTTGGCCTTGTCATCCGGCCATGCCTGCTTGTGCGCCGGGAATATGGCCTGCAGCTGGCGAAACAGGCGTTCAACCACTTCACCGGTTGCATCGTCCACAACGCCGAGTTGGGTGCTGGTCTGCGCCGGGGCCTGATAAGGCGCGGAGGTGCCCAGCGCCCGTGCAGCGCCGGGGATCATCTGAGTGACGTTCTTCATAGGTCATCACTCGTATCGGTGCGCCACGACTTGTCGTAGAAGTCTGGGCCGTTCTGGCGCTGGGCAGATGCTTTGGCACCCGGCAGGACCTTCTCAGGGAACAGGCCGGTCCAGCCGTTGCTGATGGACTGGTTGATCACTGCGTCAGCGTCGTTATGGCCTGCCAGGGTCTTGGCTTGCTTGGCGCTTGTGGTGGCGGTCAGAGGCTTCTTGATTTCGCGGCGGTGCTGACACCAATCAGCCCAGGTCGATTCACTGACATTTGAAGGGCGAACAGGAAGAGGATCAAACTTGGAAGTCTTGCGCGAAGCGGACGGAGAAGCCTTGGCTGATCCGCGCTTTTCACCCTCAGTTGTACTGTTGCTCTTTGTATTACTCTCCTGCGCCTTTTCCGAATAGGGGTCACCGCCTTTTCCGAATAGGGTCGAAGTGTTTTCCGAATAGGTATTCGACTTTCCGAATAGGTCAGTAAGGCGCACGCGGCGCTCTACAACCTGACGTCCATCACGGATCAATTCGACCCGCAATAGGCCCTTGCTGGTCAATGAACTGATGATTTCCGAGACGCGAGAATTCGACAGCCCAAAGAACCGGCCGAAGTGGTTATTGCTGGCGTAGCAGCCCCGCACAGGGTCTTGCAGGCTACCGATCTCGACCATCATCACTTTCTCAGTGATCGACAGTGATCGGTCCAGCCAAACCTCGGCAGGAATCCACACGCCTTTGAATTGGCGCGGCACGTCGTTCATGCGGCACCGCCCAGGATCGCCTTGTCTCGGCCGCACCACAGCGACTGAAGCTTCGTGAAGCCCTTGCCGGTGACCTTGCAGGTGAACTTCGTTTTGCGCTCACCGGTTTCAGGGCAGTTGTAGGAATGCGGCTCAGCCACCAGATGCCCTGATTCGACCCGGCCCTGATATGGCGTGTTGTGACGGTCGACCCAGCGCTGCTGGCGCATGAACGCGAACAGACGGTTCTGGCCGGTGCCTATGGACTGGGCCACCTCCCGCACAGAATGGATGCTGGTAGAAGTGATAACGGCGTTGAAGAACTCAACCTTCGGAGCATCGGCAACCAGCTTCTGCTCCAGCAGGTGGTTCTCCTGGGTGAGTTCGGTATTGTCAGCCTCCAGATGGACGACCTTGCGGACATTGTCGGTCAGCAGGGCAAGGAGCACCTTGGGATCGTTCAGGCTGGAAATGTCGAAGGCTGGTTCAGATACCGCTTGCTCAAGCTCATGTAGGCGACGAATAACCTTGAGCCTAAGAGGAACGCTGTAGCCAGTTACCAATGTCTCCGTCAGCTCGCGATTGAGGTGATATTTCTCCGTGTACCCACGGGAATCCTTGTCCTCATGGACATGATCCAAAGCTGGATCATCGCCCAGAGCCTTGATCATGACTCGGATATCACGAATGACGTGGGCATGAAGCTTTCCGGTCAGCTCGGCGATATCCAAGCTGCTCATAGAAATGCTTCGCGCCACGATTTGCGAAGGTGCGATTTCGTGGCGCGGACGGTCAGAGTTGACGACGTGTTGGGAAATGGGCATTATTCGCTCCAGAACGTTGTGTTGAATGCAGTTGAAAGAGCCGGGATTGCGCCCCGGCTTTTTTGTGCCTGCGATTTGGTGGTTGGGTTCTTCATTCAGCAGTTCCTCAAGAGTCCCTCAGGGGCTAATCAGCCCTTCTCCCTAGCGACCTGACCTTTCCCCTGCTTGGGGGTGGCCGAGACATTCGGTCCAATTCCTTGTTGATGATTTTTGCTGCCAGCTCTTCGGGGGATATCCCTTCCCGCTCCGCCAGCAGCTCCAAATTGCTCAGTCCGATCCCGTCAAGCTGGACATCCAGCTGTTTTCTTTCAGGCACAGGGCCTCCTCGGCAACTTCAGGCCACATCAGTCTTTGCGTTAAGCTCTTCCATCATCTGGTTCAGCCCGCGCTCGAGGATCTCGCGAGCCAAAACGGCTTTCTGCGTGCGCTGATACCTGGCCATGGCGGTCAGCAGGTCGTCGGCCACCTCATCCAGGCGGACTTTGGTGGGCTTGTCGTGCATGTGGCTCGGGTCAAAGTGCATCGGTTTTCTCCAGTGGCTGATGAATGGGTTTAGGCAGCAGAAAGCTCTGGCCAGATCTGACGCCAGTCTTCCGGGCGTAGATCTCGCCTGGTTACGGCGCCGTTGGTGGCGGATTCGGTGCGGGCAGCTATTTCTGCGGATGCAGTCTTGTGCCCATAAGCGATAAGTCGGAGGTAGGCGCGAGTTGTGCCGGTGTCCTGAACCTGCGCATCGGTTGCCGTTTTCAGCCAGGCAAGCAGGCTTTGATTTTTGCTCCGCATCGGGAACCTCCGTATAGATGTGCGGATTATTACCCGCAGGTAATGATCAAAGCAATACCCACAGGTAATTTACCCTGCGGTAACAGGCGGCGATCATTGGGAAATGGATATTTCAGAAATTAGGCGGATCAACCTTCAGCACTTGACCGATACTAAGTTCGGTGGTGTGAAGGCTAAAATTGCAGCGAAGCTTGAGCGTGAAGCGAGTTACATCGCGCGATGCTTGTCGCTTACGGTTGCCCCGGAGAATCGCAAAAAGATTGGCGAGGATTTTGCGCGCCATATCGAGGAAAGGCTCGGCCTGGAACGGTATGCTCTTGATAGCCCCTCGCTTAACGCGGCCAAGCGTGATGATGCAGGTGGTGGCGTAGCCTCATCCGCACCAGAACCATCCAACGTAGGTGACGTCGAGCAGCCAACGCGTATGTACCGCTACCCGGTCGTGAGCTGGGTAGCTGCTGGAGAGTGGTCCGAAGCGGTTGAGCCTGGGGGCTCTGACGAATACGAAATCACAGACTACAAGGCAAAGGGGCCTGCGTTTTGGCTTGATGTGAAAGGGGATTCGATGACGGCGCCCACTGGCCCTTCAGTTCCTGAGGACTCGCAGATCCTTGTGGATACCCGCGCAGACGTGCGCCCAGGCAAGCTGGTGATCGCGAAGCTGGCCGGCAGCAACGAGGCGACATTCAAGAAGCTGGTGGAAGACGGCGGCGTCAGATACCTGAAGCCGCTGAACCCGGCCTACCCCACGGTACAGTGCTCGGATGACTGCAAGATCATCGGCGTGGTGGTCAGGTCGCTGACGAAATTTGCGTGAGCGTCGGGCCATAAGGCGCGGCGGGGATTTGTAATATCACTCAGGAGCAAGTCATGAAAAACAGGATGTTTGCAATTCTCACAGTGCTGGCCATGCGGGTGCTTGCCGCCAAAACACCGCTCTCTGTGGTACCTGATACAGAGGCACAATATTTTGCTGGAGCGGCACACGAGGCGATGACCGGAAGGTAACCACAACGCGGGCCGAAGCAGGCTGCACACCCCGCCTGACCGAAAAACGGCACTGTGAACTGGCTAAAAGGTCGCATAGGAACAATGTTAAAAAAAATTCATGCAGCAAACAATTCATCGTAACCAATTGTTTTATCAGGAAAAGGTATGGATCGCCTAACGATTAAAGGGGCTTCGCAGCTGATTCTGATGACGAATTCATCTTTGAATTTGCGTATCAGGCTGCAACTGAACTATAGTTGCAAACTATTAAAAATGGAGTCGGTTGATGAGTAAGATTCGCAAGCTCATCGACGATTTCACCCGAACCCCCTCACCGAAGGATTTTGCTTGGAATGATGCTGTCAAGATCCTTGAACATTTCGGGTACAAAGAATTTGAAGGCGCAGGATCGCGTAAAAAATTCATAGACAGCAAAAATCGCAAAATCTTGCTGCATAAGCGGCATCCTGACAGCACGCTTCTGGGATACCAGATCGAGCTCGTCGTTGAGACATTAACACTGCATGGACATTTCTAAATGAGCAAAAAGATTCTTGAGTACAAGGGATTTCAGGGATCTGTAGAATTTTCGATTGAGAACAACGTTCTCTTTGGCAAAATTTTACACATCGAAGATCTCGTGACATTCGAAGGCGATGATGTTAAGGGGCTACACGAGGCCTTTACCGAATCTGTGGATGATTATCTACAGACTTGTGAAACGCTTGGCACGCCTCCTAACCGACCTTTTTCCGGAACCTTCAACGTACGCATAGGCCCTGCTCTTCACAGGGATTTGGTGAAACAAGCCACTCGGGAAGACAAAAGTATCAATGACTTTGTCAGAGAGGCTATTGACTGCCACCTCCACGGTAGACACCAAGAGGTTCATCACCATTACGACGCTCTTGCCGGCTACGAGACTTCTTTTTTCGTGCCGGAGAAAAAGAAGGCGCAGGTGCTCACCTTCAGGGCCGTACAATGAATCTCTATGACGTTCGTCTCACCCAAGTCAGACTCGCAGACATTACAGCTACTGCTGTATCAGAAAATGACGAGGTCGAAGACAAGAAAGGGTACAACGCCAACCTTCATGTGGAGATAGTCCATCCCGGTGATGGGTTAGCTGTAGGCGACTTTTTCGAAGTCAAAATCGCGCTTCTGACGACTGAGTCTAAAAAGCCTTTTTTGCAAATGACCATGTTCGGTACGTTCGAGATCCTGGGAGAGGCTGCCCTAACCGACCTTGGCCATGAAAATGCCCCCTATGAGCTGGGTTCCCTGCTCTATCCGTATATTAGAAATCTGACGAAGCCTATCATTGAATATATGGGAGCAAGCGCCGTTGAACTCCCCTTTGCGCCTCCTGCGCCGCCAGCCAAGAAGAAGAAAGCGGTGAGACGCAAAAAGCCCGTGACTGAGTAGTGAACACCGCCACATCGATTCAAGCCCGGCCCAGCGCCGGGCTTTTTCGTTCCTGAGTATCCCCTCCCGATCTGACCCAGCCCGCCACTGAGCGGGCTTTTTTGTGGGCGCGTGAAAAAAGATTACCTACAGGTATTGACGCTATGAGTTACCTACAGGTAATGTTCACCCATCGAGACGCGAAACAGCCCCTCAACAGGCCCAGCGGATCGAACCGCTCTTTACCACCGCCAAGATCCTCGCGACCGACTACCCCAGACCCGATCTGGTAAGTGCGAGCAACAAATAGTCGATCCCATGCCAGCTCTGGAACTGGCCGTGACTTCCATATGAGGTCACGCGAAACCACGCAGCCAAACTGGCAAAGCATCGGACACGAAATGTGCTGTCGCCAGTGAGAGAGGACTCGGAAGTGCTGCAGGGTGGAGATCGAACTACCGAGGATTTCTCGGGTGTTCAGCCAAGGCCACCGTGGCGGGTAACGGGGCTCAGATAGACCCACAGATTTACTGATGCCGCTTCTATGAGGCGGCATTGGAAATCAACGGAGAGAAACACAATGACAACAGAATTCGTGGACCTTGAACCAGAAGATCAGGAAATCGTCAGCGATGCATTGGGCCGAGCAATCGCAACCTTTCAGGATGTGGGATTGCCCGTTGAAAACCTTGATCACGATGAACTGCTGACCGCACTGGTCAACTTGTATATGCAGGTAAGCGGTGAACAACCAGCGCCAGCGTCAGCCTGACGAAAACTGCCCGATCCCTGTCATAGCGCCAGGCTGCATCGGAGTGTGATCTGCAGCGGAGCAAGGCACCTGACTCGTAATCAGGCGAGCCACTGAGCACCGTCGACATAGCGCGGCGGCAGGCAATGCCAGAGGTGACGACCTCGCGTAGATCACACCCCGATGCGGATGAGTACACACCGCGAAAGCGGCCCCCTGCATCAACGCAACAAAGCAGATGAAAGCGGACGTGGCCCCGGACAATGAGCGAGCTGGGGCGATCTTCAAATAGACGTAGCGGCTCGGGTTAACCGGCCATCTGCACCAACCGGCGAATAGCTCAACCCGCATTGCACAGGGTCAGCGCCAATCTGGTATTGGCGAGCTACCTTGATCTGGCACAAGCGCCGTGACAGCCGGGAAAGACCGGCACCCAATTCTACAGGTGGCCACTGCCTGACCAGTGAGCAAGCAATAGGAGATCACACATATCGTGGCGGGCCAGCATCCCCTCACATGCCGCATAACCTGAGATCACCGGCTTGCAGCTAAGTCCTGTGTAGGGCCCCATTCGGCGGGCGCGGTAGGTAGATTGCTAGATACGACAGCGCGCCGAGGCCTTCCAACTGCGGCACCGCCTCAGATGCACCCACAAAGCCCGACACGTTCGGGCTTTTCTACACCCCCGAACCTCTCCGACTGAACACCCTCCGGTGCCTGTATGGCCTCTATCCGTTCTTGAGTGTTCAGTCGAAGGGGTTCACCGAAACCATGCGCCTCGGAGGCGAACATGCATAACTGCACTGATACACAAGCTGTATGCCGTGGGTGCGGCTTGAAGCTGCGCGGCTCGCCTTCATGGAAAGGCGGTTTGGCTTATCACCCAGACCCGGGCGGTATCGTCCATCGCTGCCACTACGGCGGCTGGGTCTGCTCTCGGCGCTGCGACATCAATGCTTGCGTCGAACTGGAAGGCACCATGCCTGGCTGCGGGTCCACAACCAGCCACCAGCGCTTGTCGACCTACGCGAAAGAAAGCATTCAACGCCACTGGCCGGAGGCTGCATGAGTGAATGGATTTCAGTAAAAGACCGGCTGCCACCTTTGGGTGAGAGGCTTGATGCTCCATGTGAGGTCAGCGGTAGGCAAATTCCTCCGCTGAATCGTTCGGTCGAGGTGATCGTTTTCTCAAATGGCGGTGTTTTTAGCTCGACTGTCGAGTGGTTCGATGGCGAAGAGTCTCCTACCAGCAAAATCACACACTGGATGCCACTCCCAGCACCGCCCACCGCATAACCCAGATCCTGGAGGCAATCATGCTCAACGAACAAGCTGCTGCGTTCTTTGCTGATCGCATCAAAAAGGTGGCCTCCTTGGCGCCGACCGATCTGGTGGCCGCCGAAGCTGAGCTTGGCGTTGCCTCTGGCCTGCTGTCTTACGCGTTGTTTTCTGGCGATATCAGCTTCAACGAGCATGCATTGCTCAGCCGGCACATCAAGCAGGCGCGCAATGACCGGGTAAATCGTCTCTGTGATCCGGAGCTGAGGGTCTGCGCATGAGCAACCTTGAGCGGTATCAGGACAGTTACCAGGGCATGCGCTCGGTTCGTGAGATTGCTGGCGGCTACGACGCCTACGGCAACCTGATTGAGCCGAAGGCGGACTTCTTTCACAACTACGACGAGAAGGTCGACTACTCGGCAAAAATTGAAGCCGAGAAAGCCTACAAAAAGGATTTTGCCCATCGGATAAAAATCGCTATAGGCCAAATGGAAATGATCTGCCCGCCGAAAGGAGCAAGTGCATGACGATTGACTGGAGTAAGGCGCCCGCCGATGCAACCCATTACGATCCGGTTGACCAAAACTTCTTACGTGAAGTTGGCCCGGCGCTGCTGATGTACCGCATCAACGTCGGATGGGTTGTCCCGCATCACTGCCAGTATGCGCACACCGTCGAGGATACCGTGCGACCGCTGATGATCCGGCCTGCATGGAATGGCGAAGGACTGCCCCCTTCTGGTGAGCGTGTAGAACGTTCTTTCAGCCATAGCACATGGAAATTGACGACAATCTGCGGGCACTCCACGGATGGGGGCTACGCGGCTTTTTATGATGGTGACGGACTTATGGGATGGGCGGACAAATGCAAGCTTCGCCCTATCCGCACCGCCGAACAGATCGCGGAGGATGAGCGCTTGGCTGGCATCGCTGAAATACAGCGCATCGTTGAAGCTGGTTTTGCAAGTGGCTCCAGTTCATCCGCATCGCTATGGGATGCTGGCTACCGAAAGCAGGTGTCGCAATGAGCCAGCCCATCGTGAAATCCCTGATCGACGAGCAACTGGAAGAGATCAGCGCCCACAGCCTGCGCGAAGCCTACCGTCTTGCAGAGCTGCGCGGCTACTACGGCCCGCCTGTCGAGCAGTACGCAGAGCCTGGCTATCGCGGCCGTGTCCTGCAAGTGCTCCGCTTCCGCATCCAGCAACAAACCGCGCAGTAACCCATTCCCTATTCAATCGCAGCGCCCCGGCAACGGCATGGCGCAAGGAGCAACCATGTCTGAAGCACAGCAAGTCATCACCATCGACGACATCAGCGCCGACAATGCGCCGACGATCTTTGTAGCGGGCGGCCTTTCCCGCTTTGTTGATGCGGTGAAGGAGGAACTCTGTGGTGAGGTGCCCGACCTTAAAACCAAGAAAGGCCGGGATCGGATCGCCAGTCTTTCCGCCAAGGTCAGCACTCGCAAAGCGTCAGTAGAGAAACCGGGACGTGATTACCTTCGCCACATCAAGACGCTTCCCAAAGTGGTAGAGGACGAGCTTCGTGAGTTCGTTCTGGCCATGAACGCACTGCGTGATGAGGTGCGCAACCCCTTGACTGAGTGGGAAACGGCCGACAAAGCGAGGAAGGCCGCCCATAAAGACGGCATCCAGCGCATCGAGGACATGGCTTTATTCGTAGAGACGCCTACAGCGGCGCACGTCGCACAGGCGATCGCCAGTCTGGAGCTGGTCGCCATCAATGACGACTGGGACGAATTTATCACCGACGCGGCCCAGGCCAAAGACCGCTCATTGGCAACCCTGCGCACGCTGCTGGCCGATCGTACCAAGCACGAAGCAGAGCTGGCAGGCATCGCCCAATTCAACGCAGAGCAAGCGAAGCGCGATCAGGAAGCGCGTGATGCGGAGATTGCCCGCCAAGCCGTTGAGCGTGCCCAGCGTGAGGCTGAGCAGAAAGCTCAGGCTGAACGCGAAGCAGCGGCTAAGCGCGAGCAGGAACTAATCGATCAGGCTGCACAGGCAAAGCGCGACGCAGAGCAGAAGCAGCGGGATTCCGACGCAGCTGCCGAGAATCAGGCCCTTCAGTTGAAGCTGGCCGCCGAACGCGAAGAACGCCAGAAGCTACAGGCCGAGCAGGACCGCATTGCAGCCGAGCAACGTCAGGCCGCAGCGGTTGAGCGTGCCCGGCTTGATGAGATTTCCCGCCAAGAGCAGCAAGCCGCCGAGGCGCGCCGAATTGCTGAGGCCCGAGAGGCAGACAAGGCTCACATCAAATCCGTTTGCCTCGCCGCTCAGCAAGCCATGGTCGGTCTTGGGATTGATGAAGCCTGCGCAAAGGCAGTCATCATCCTGATTCACCAGAAGCGAATTCCAGCCATCTCCATAGCCTATTGAGGCCCTCATGAGTACCGCACGCATGGCCGCCCAGATCGACTGGAATACGGTCGGAAGCTTCTCGCCTGAACGCTTCACTGGCGACGAGCGCAAGGAGTACGAAGCAGAGCAAGCCCGCATTGAGCGGGAATGGGATCAACAACCGAACTGAGGCACACATCATGTTCAAGAAAGCCGAACGCAAGCAGGCCAAGCTACGGCTGGCACTTGCCGGGCCATCAGGTTCAGGGAAAACGTATTCAGCGCTGCTCATGGCCAAGGGTCTGGGCGGGCGAATCGCAGTCATCGACACCGAGCAGGGCAGCGCCTCGCTGTACTCGGACATCGCCGACTTTGATGTGCTGGAGCTGCAACCGCCGTTCTCACCTGAACGTTATGTCGAGGCGATCGCTGCCGCCGAGGCCGCTGGTTACAGCGTCCTGATCATCGACAGCTACTCGCACGAATGGACAGGTCCTGGCGGCTGTCTGGAAGCCAACGAAGCATTGGCGCATCAGAAGTTCAGGGGCAACACCTGGGCAGCCTGGAACGAAACTACGCCACGGCATCGCAAACTGACCAACAAGATACTGACCAGCACTCTCCACGTGATCTGCACGATGCGAAGCAAGACAGAGACGGTGCAGGGAGAAGGGAAAAAAATCCTCAAGCTGGGCATGAAGTCAGAGCAGCGTGACGGGACCGACTACGAATTCACCGTGGTGCTGGACCTTACCCACGACGCCCACACGGCCATCGCCAGCAAAGACCGGACGAAGCTGTTCGACAAGCCCGAACTGATCAACGAAGAGACGGGACGCCGACTGCTTGGCTGGCTCCACTCCGGCGTTAATCCAGAAGAGCGCGCCAAAGAGCTGTTGGTAGACGCCATTGCCGATATTGCCAGTGCGAAAGACATGGTCGCACTGCAGGCGGCGTTCAACGCGGCGAAGGTCATCGCAATAGGCTTCGACGACCTGGTTGCACAAGTCGTCGCCGCAAAAGACAAGAGAAAAAACGAACTCAATCCTCAGGAGCAATCTGCATGACAGCCTACATCTTCGACAGCGAGACAACTGGCCTAAATGAACCTCAACTGGTGGAGGCTGCGTGGCTGAAACTCGAATCCATTGCCGGGCTGGCGGTCCTGAATGATTATCTCGAACGCTTCAAGCCCTCAAAGGCAATTGAACTGGGTGCGCTCGCCACAAGCCACATCCTCGACGAGGAGCTGATCGACTGCCCTTCTCACACCGAGTTTTCGATGCCGGAAGACACTCAGTACCTGGTAGGCCACAACGTCGACTATGACTGGGGCGTCATCGGCCGGCCTGACCTCAAGCGAATCTGCACCGCTGCATTGAGTCGTCGCCTGTGGCCGGAAGCAGATAGCCACTCGCAATCGGCAATGATCTATCTGCACTACCGTGAGCAAGCTGCAGGTCTGCTACGCAACGCACACGCCGCGTTGGACGATGTGAAAAACTGCCGATTGCTTTTGGCAAAGATCGTTGATGCGCTGGCTGAAAAACTGGGACGTCCTGTGCGCGATTGGGAGGAGCTGTGGGAGCTGTCAGAAGACGCCCGCATCCCTACAGTGATCAGCTTCGGCAAACACAAGGGCATGCAAATTTCGAAGCTTCCGAGCGACTACAAGCGCTGGCTTCTGAGCCAAGCAGAGCTTGACCCTTTTGTGCGCAAGGCACTTTCTAGATAGGAGATAACCTCATGATCGCTACCGAACTTAGCTCCATCCAGGCCAACAGCATCAAGTCCTTTGAGCTGTCGCAGGCCGTGAATGAGTTCCAGCGCAGCGGCGGACAAGTTCGCGACCTCGGGTCATTCCGGGTCGCCCCCCGCCCTGCACGCAAGGAGCCACCACCCCGCAAGCCGCGCTACAACGGCGCGGATCACAGGAAATATGTCGAGGAAGAGGAAGATCTGAAGTTGCTTGAGCGTATCAAGGCGATGCGTGATCTGGGCGTCAGCCACTTCCATGCAGAAAAGCAGACCGGCATCAATCGGACCACGATAAGGCGGATCGTCAACAAGTACGGTCTCAATTATCCCAGCAGCAATCGCTCGGCATGAAGCGCATTCAAAGTCGCATCCGCCACGGCAGACGCCAGCAACACATTTACTTGCCGCCAAGCGGCTTGAAGGAGCCAGTAAGTGGCTATGAACCAGTCAGACCGCTCGGCAAAGACAGCGGCGAGGCGAAAGACTCGCGGCGAGGAAGAGCTGCGCATGCATGCGATGGAAGGCACGCGGACTGCACTTGCTGAACTGATGGCCTGGAACGGCATAGAAGAGCAAGGCGAGGCCATGACCTTGATGATCCACCACATCCACGGCCTCGGCCGAGAAGGCTCTGCCCGATTCCTCGCTGCTCCGCGCCACAAATACGTGATACCTGAAAACGTGTCGGCAAAACTGCAAATCGCCTACAACCGCGAAGCCCTCCGCATCTGTCACAACGAATAAACAACCCTACTCGCTGCATCCGGTAACCGGAGGGCGGCGCCTGACTGGAGATGATTCATGGACAAAACCACCAAGATCCTGATCACGGAGATCCCGGGTGAGTGGACCCAGCGCCAACGTAACGGCAGCCTCAACGTATGGAACGGGGCAGATCATCACAGATTTCACCGCACCACTACTGACCTGCCTGAAGTCAGCCTGCGTCCCCCGGAAAACGGCCTTTACGCCGAGCGAATCGATGGCGCCTGGTACTGGGTTTCTGGTTGCGCCAAGTGCAATGGAACCGGCGAGAAGTACAGCTACTCGGTGTGCGACAAGCACAATGTTTGCCGTCTGTGCAGCACCCACCGATCTAAGCTCACGGAAACACCGTGGGGCCATCCTGACGGCTTCACCTGCAAACCTTGCCAGGATGCAGAAGACGCGGTAGCGAAGGCTGAAGCCCTGGCCAAGTTTGCCGCCGCCGAATACGACGATTCGGATTTCGAGGGTCAGGACGAGTGCAAATGCCCTCACTGCGCAACGGTGATCCATATCGAGTCTGAAGACTACAGCGATAAAAACATGGACTGTGACACCTGCGGCGGCGCTTTCAGCCTCCAGCTCGAATACAGCCTCACCTTCACTACGACAGTGATCGGCGAACGCATCACGGCCTAACCCCACCCTCACCTATTGCGCTGAACGCCTCGGCAGGCACAGGTGGAAGTGCCTAAGCACATATTTTCAAACGTGATCATCGCCTTCGTATCTTTCGCACCCACCTTAGCAGGTTTGGTTCAACGCAATTTTGGCGGAGCGCTTTTATAAGTGCTGATTCGAAACTTCTGGACTTTGAAAGAGCACTCCTGACATATTCGTGGACGTCATGCGGGCTTGACTGCTCCATCATTGCGAAAAGCTCGCCTTGCAATAGTAACCAAGCATCATTGACACGTTCAAAGTCACGTTCTGGATATAAAACGCCGAGGTAAGCCAAGTCTCTTGCCAGCTCATAACGAGCTATTGGCCATTGTTCATTTAAAGTATTCTTTTCGTGAGCGGTGAGACCATGAATATAGAACTCCCCATTTTCTTCACTCTGCAAATATCTTGTGATTATATTGGCTTTCACAAGAGCACTGACTGATTTCTCATAAGTCTCTACCCAGAGCTTCTCGTGTTTAGTTTTTAAAACTGCGGTGTAAGCCGCTACGGCGGCGGCTGCAAGCGCAAGAATAGTTGGCCACATTCAGTTCTCTCCCCTCATCGTTATTTTCCACACCAATACCCCACTTCAACGACTCACGCCACCCCGGCGAGGAATCCCCATGTCTCCCTACAAAATGTCCGGGACGACGGTCGTCAGCTTTTCCGGTGGCCGGACCAGCGCCTACATGCTGCGCCAGGTGCTGGACGCCAACGATGATCTGGACGATCTGATCGTCACGTTTGCCAACACCGGCAGGGAACACCCCGCCACCCTCGACTTCGTGAACGAATGCGCGCAGCGCTGGCAAGTTCCATCGTCTGGCTGGAGTACCGCGACAATGATCATGGCTTCGCCATTGTCACCTACGAAACCGCCAGCAGGGACGGCGAGCCGTTCGAAGCGCTGATCCGCAAGCGCAGCTATCTGCCCAACCCGGTCACAAGGTTCTGCACCATTGACCTAAAAATCAGGGTGATCCACAAATATCTGCGGATGGTTGGATGCTCAACAGAGGAAACCCCGGTCGACATGATGACCGGCATCCGAGCTGATGAACCGCGGCGGGTAGCCAAGATACGGCATCGCAAGACCACATCAGAGAGCAAGCACGCAACGATGGTGATGCCGCTGGCAGACGCGGGCGTAGGCGTGCAGCAGATCGGAGAATTCTGGAAGGCGCAGCCGTTTGATCTGGAGCTACCGACCATCAATGGCCGGACTCTGGAGGGCAACTGCGACCTGTGCTTTCTCAAAGGTGCAAAGCAGGTCTACTCGATAATAGCCAGCGACCGGAGTAAGGCCGACTGGTGGGCTCGGATGGAGCGCACCGCCACCCAGAGCAGCGCCGCCACAACAGACGGCGCGCTGTTCCGCTTCGACCGGCCGAGCTATCAGCAGATGCTCGACTACTCAGACACTCAGTTCGACATGTTCGCCGACCACGACGAAGCCATAGCCTGCTTCTGCGGAGACTAGTTATAAGCAGATTAGCTTCAACTTCAGGGCAGACTCGAGATTCCTCACTACATCAGTCAGCTCGGCTCCGAATTCGTCATGCGAAAATAACCTATTTTTGAAGACCTTACGCCTCATGTCCAAATACACTCGGTGATCCACTTGCTCATCTTCGGACTCCCCCGGATCGGAGCACAAAAGCCTTAACCGCACATACTCTTCGTACTCATCTTTCAAAATCTCGAGCCGATTAGCGACTACCAAAACGTGCTCTCCCCAAAGGGCTTTTGCCTCAAACAGCGAAACCGAAATCTCAGCATAAGATGCGTTTAAAGCATCAAGGCGACGTTCGAAGCCGAGCGCGTGCCGCTGAAAACGCTCATCGGCGCTTGGCGCGAATAAGGGATCGCCATCACGGCGGACCTCCGATGAATTTATGGCTGGAGAACGGCAGCGATCAAATAGTTTTTCAAACTTATAAAGTTCGATAAGCATTCGCCTAGCAAGCTTGTGCTCGTCTTGGCCTCGTAATTGCTTTTTCCATGTAGCCAATCCCTTGATGCCTATACAGCCTGCTACAACTACTCCGCCAGCAGTAAATACCGTCCCTACTATCGAAGCGAAATCTTTAGTTAATGACCAGTCAATTTCGCTGAAGACAAAGCAAAAGCTCATTTCGATCCCTTTTCTAATTTCCCCACTGAACTATACGCGGGAGGTGCTTACATGCCCATCAACTATGGAAGCGTGTGCAGCGGCATCGAGGCCGCGACCGCCGCCTCACACCGCGGGAATGTGAGCGCCTGCAGGGCTTACCTGACGATTGCACCCGCATTCCTTCGCGCGGCAGGATCTCGGGTCTATGCCCGGACGGCCCGCGCTACATAGCGATCGGTAACAGCAAGGCCGTGCCAGTCGTGCGCTGGATCGGTATTCGCCTACTGATGCAGCTCAAACCCAGCCCATATGGCTGAATGCATTGCGAACATCGAGAATGATCGAGCCCAGCTTGTACAGCCAAATAGCCAAACTAACCGAGAAGATGAAATTTTTCATACGCTGAGTCTCCGAATTGTGGAGAGAAGGATTTCTCTAACCATTATATGTGGCTTCAAACGTCCCACCCTCCACCGCCCGGGCATGGCCCGAAAGGACTACCCATGATCAACTTCCCCTGGCGACTGCTCGCCAAGCTACTCGCTCGCCCGGCACTCGCTGCCTGGCTCATCACCCGCGCCCAGCGCACCCCTTACCTGCACATCCGGTCAGCTAATGGCCAAGAGGTTTACATGGGCCGCTGGTGGCTTTTCAACCCCTACGACAGGGAGACTCACATCGGGCGAATCCGATGGTGTCCTTGGTCGATCCGGGTACACCACATCATGCGGCCCGACGCCGACCGCGATCTACATGACCATCCCTGGGATGCGCGCACGGTGATCCTGCGGGGCTGGTACAAGGAGCAGCGCTTGCTGGCCGCCGACGATCCCCTTCTGATCGCTGCGCTGATCAAGACTGCTGAGCTGCGCGAAAGCTTCGATGGACCGTTCCAGGCCACTGAGTACATAGACCGCCGACCGGGCGACACGGCCCAGCTCAAGCACGGCGAATACCATCGCATCGACGAAGTGTCGCCCGGCGGCGTCTACACGCTCTTCATCACCAGCCGCTGGAAAGGCGACTGGGGCTTTCTGGTCAACGGCGTAAAGGTCACTTGGCGTGAATACACAGGGGAAACATCATGAGTGATGCATCAGCCGTGCGGAGCGTGAAGATAGCTGGTCCAGGCCTCAAAGGCTCGAATTTGGACACCTACAGCATCATCCCAGCGGGTTCCGCAGACATCTTTTGCAACCACCATCATCATCAGTGTTGCAGTCGTAGCATCGACTTGGAGAAGGAGTTCGTGACATTTGAATCTATATTCTTCGGAATCGCGCATGCGTTTTGCCCAACGACGAGCCTCACCAGGAATTCCGGATTGTCATGCACGCCTGCAGCGTAGACTCCTCAGTTCACAATTAATTCAGTTAGCGGTAGGAATACGGCTACTCAAAGACGCCTGCCTTCCTTGGGCGGCTGCGCCTAACATCTCCGGTGGGCTGCGAGGAGTAAGAGTCCAACCACGATTTGGCCCAGTTCATTCCCCAATCAGAAGCCTGAGTCATTGTCTGGCCCGGGCGAGAGTCAAAGGACTCTTCAAATAGCATTGTTCCATCAGGGCAGTAAATACCGATGAAGAGTCCCACTGAACCAGTGGTCGACGTCCTCACTTGGACGTTGATTGTGCCTCGATCCTGCAAACGGAAGTCGCTGGATCGGGAATGAAGGAACGGGTTTGCCCACGCCCAAAACACCTGACCTCTTATTCTCATCGCATCCCCCCCAGTGTTTAAGCGGGCGATTATGCATCCTTTGGAAACTAATACATATCCCCCAAAAAACTGAAAAACTTACGAGAATCAGCAGTCACAAAGTGAGCTGCCGATGAGGACGCCGCATGCACTGCGTGGAACCCCAAATCACCTGGCGCTGAGCGGTTCCTGCTTGGCATATTCGACTCAGGCGATAGCCCATACATGCGGTGGACGCGGCGTGTGCCTACCGCACCATAAATATCAGCTCTCCCCTGTCAGTAATCGCCATGCCGTACTTGAGGCGGCCCAGGTACTGCTCGTGCATTGAGTAGACCCGGTCGTCGATGATTCTGAAAATGAGGATCCTGCCAGACCAGATGTTGCCGTCCGCACAGCGCAGACCCAGCTTGGCGTTGTAAGGCCCGTAAACCTCGTTCGTGGTTGTGGTGCATTCCATGACCATGCATCTCCTTGATGCTACTCCAGCTCCTGCTGGCTGCTTGGACGATAGCAGTGATCGGTAACACCTGCCTGATATCCCCTTTCCCTTTACAGCCTGCCGCTTCGGCGGGCGAGGTATTTTTATGGCCAGTCCAAAGCACCACCTGCGCGAAGCAATCATAAATGCCCTTCCTGACATTGCCGTGCAACTCCCGCTCGACTGCGAGCTGTTCGTGATCGCTGTTCGCCCAGGCAGTGACGACTTCGACCTGGTCCTGCCTTCTCCGGAAGCGAACCTGGATAACGCTCTTGATGCACTCCGCCGAAACGGCCTGAGTATTGACGGAGACAACGCGTACAAACGCGATCTGCTGGATGCGGCATGCGGCGCGATGGGTTTTGGCTTTCAAGGCACGAATCCGCCACCTCTCGGCCATTGGGGCCAACGCTTCTATGACCTGGGCCGCGCAGAGGCTGAACTTCGCGAAGAGCTGGTTGCAGCACTCAAGCTCAACCGCGAAAACCTGCGGGCATGCCAAGCGACCATCCACCTTTGCGGCGGCGTCGATCCCGCCTACGTCAACGATGCGCAGGCGGCCATGAAAGTGGCTGACGCCGTGCTGAGCAAGACACCTCAATAACCCTTCCCTACAGAGCCTGCCGGTGATCGGCGGGCGGAGATGTGCCCATGAATAAAGATGAACTGGCCTCACTCGGGCCAAAGATTCAGACCGCGATTGAAGCGGGACAACAAGCCGCGGAAGCCTGCCCGGACGATGGAGGAAGCGCGAACCTTGACCGCGTAGTAATTCCAATGCCGGGCATCCGCGAGGCGGCAGTGATCAACAGTGGTCTGCCCGGCTATCTGTCCAAGGCCAGCACCTACCACTCACGCGGTCTTCATTTGGGCGCGCCATTCGAGGGCCAGGGTAACCGGCGATATGCCGGAGTTCAGGCTATGCACAAGTCGCTGCAAGAGCAAGGCGTTGACTGCTACGTCTATTACCAGATCGATTAACCCCTTCCGCCGCCCAGCGCGGCCCCGAGCAGTACCTCTATGGCAAATAAATCTGCCGCCAAGCTCCCGCTCGCGCCGCGCTTTATTCGGGCGGGAGAGGCACCGGCATACCTCAGCATGAACCTTGCCCTTTTCAACACGATCGTCCGGCCTTTCGTGAACGAATTCCCCATCGGCGAGCGCGGCGTCGGTTTTGACCGGCAAGAACTCGATGAATGGGCGTCGTCCTATGTGGCCGCCAAAGCGATTGATAAAAAAGGCGCGCCGGAGCAACAATTGCCCCGCAGCGAGCGCCAGAAAGGAGATACACAATGGCGCGAAAAACGATCACCGGGCTCTCCCAAAGGAAAGGGCTCTGGCATATCGACAAGAAAATCAACGGCGAGCGACTTTACGAATCTACTGGTACAGCTGACCGACAAGAAGCAGAGCGTTACCTGATTCACCGACTTGAGCAGATCCGGCAGCAGAAGGTCTACGGGGTGCGCCAAGTGAGGACCTGGCGTGATGCTGCAATGAAATTTCTGGTGGAGATCAAGGATCAGCCGTCTTTCAAGTTATCAGCGCACCACCTATCTCAGCTTGACCCATTCATTGGCGACATGCCGCTAACCCATATCGATGATCAGGCTCTTGAGCCATTCATCAAGGATCGATTGTCGACCAAGAAGCTCGCGGACGGCAAGGTGAAAAAGGGAGTGAGCAATCGGACTGTGAACATCTCGATTGAACGCGTGGTTCGGGTTTTGTCGTTGTGTGCCAGGAAGTGGCGAGACAGTGAGCGAAGGCCATGGCTGGATAGCGTGCCGATGCTCTCGAAGCTGGAAGAGAAGAAATCAAGCAGAAAGCCCTACCCGATGTCATGGGAAGAGCAGTCGATTCTTTTCGGGGAGTTGCCGGCTCACCTGCAGACAATGGCCTTGTTCAAAGTGAACACTGGCTGTCGCGAGCAGGAGGTCTGCAAATTGAAATGGGAATGGGAGATCGCGGTGCCGGAACTCAACACCAGCGTATTTCTGATCCCGGCCGACTTCGGCGGACGTCATGCGAGATCGGGCGTGAAGAATGGCGACGAGCGCCTAGTCGTGCTCAATAGCGTGGCAAGGTCGATCATCGAGAAGCAGCGCGGCGTGAGCAAGGACTGGGTGTTCCCATTCAACGACACGGCAATGCATCGGATGAACGATTCAGCCTGGAAAAAGGCACGGGTTCGCGCGGCGAAACTCTGGCAGGAGAAAAACCTTCGCCCCGCACACCCAGGCTACCTATCGATCAGGATTCACGATTTGAAGCATACCTTCGGCCGGCGCCTGCGCGCGGCCGGCGTCACCGAGGAAGATAGGAAGGCCTTGCTCGGTCACAAGAACGGCAGCATCACCAGTCATTACTCAGGCGCTGAGCTTGGGCATCTGATTGAAGCTGCGAACATGGTATCAGCTACCGATTCACGCGGACCGGTGCTGACTATTTTGAAGAGGAGGCAGGCATGAAAAAACAACTAGTCACGCAAAAGTCACGCGCATGAAAAAGGCCAATGCTGCGAACATTGGCCTAAGTCATTGAATTATATGGTCGGGACGGAGTGATTCGAACACTCGACCCCTAGCACCCCATGCTAGTGCGCTACCGGACTGCGCTACGCCCCGACTAGGCGTGTATCTGTTTTGCAACCTGAGAAAACGTTGAGAAATATACCCTAAGCATTTGAATTTTGGAAGTATCCTGGTTGCTCAATTACGCTTTGAGCATAACCAGTACGTCTTCCAGCTCGGCAATCATCTGCCGGATCATCTGCTTGTACTGCTGGGTATCGTCCTTCGGTTCCCCGGTGGTAAGACGAAGTCGGGCACCACCAATAGTGAAGCCCTGATCGTAGAGCAAGCCGCGGATCTGACGGATCATCAGCACGTCCTGGCGCTGATAATACCGGCGGTTTCCGCGTCGCTTGACGGGGTTGAGTTGAGGAAACTCCTGCTCCCAATAACGCAAAACGTGCGGTTTTACCGCGCAAAGCTCGCTGACCTCACCGATGGTGAAGTAGCGTTTGCCGGGGATCGGCGGTAGCTCATCGTTATGACTTGGTTCCAGCATATGCCTCAACTCGGGCCTTCAGCTTCTGCCCTGGACGAAAGGTGACCACACGGCGCGCCGTAATCGGAATTTCTTCACCGGTCTTGGGATTTCTCCCAGGCCGCTGGCGCTTGTCTCGAAGGTCGAAGTTGCCAAAACCTGACAACTTCACCTGCTCGTTATCTTCCAGAGCGTGCCTGATTTCTTCAAAAAACAGTTCAACCAGTTCCTTGGCTTCCCGTTTATTCAGACCCAGCTCTTCGTACAGACGTTCGGCCATCTCAGCTTTCGTCAGAGCCCCCATACGCTACTTCCTTAACGTGGCGTTTAACCTCTCCTCAAGCGAGGTGAGGATAGCAAGTGTCGTTGCGTTTACCTCATCGTCATTAAGAGTGCGCGATGGATGCTGCCAGGTCAAGCCGACTGCAAGGCTTTTTCTATGCGGATCAATGCCTTTACCCTGGTAAACATCAAATAACCTGAGGTCTGTGAGCCACTCGCCTGCATTTTCACGAATAACGTCCAGAACCGCACTGGCCGAAACGTCGCGATCAGCCAGCAAGGCCAGGTCGCGGCGCACTTCCGGGAAGCGCGACAGCTCGTGGAATTTCGGCAGACGGCCTGTCGATACTTCAGCCAGAACCAGCTCGAAAACAAATACTGGACGATCCAGGCCCAGGGTTTTCGACAGTTCCGGGTGAATGGCGCCCAGGAAACCGACTTCACGACCATCACGCTCGATGCGAGCTGTCTGGCCAGGGTGCAAGGCGGGATGCTGGCCCGGTGCGAAGGTGAACTCACCCAGCGCACCGGCAAAACCCAGAACCGCTTCAACGTCAGCCTTGACGTCGAAGAAGTCCACCGCATCACGGCCTTGCGCCCAACCTTCCGGCAGACGGCTGCCGCATACCACACCCGCCAGCATCGGCTCTTGCTTCAAAGCGTCAAGCTGACCGACGAAACGCAGGCCACTTTCGAACATGCGTACGCGGTCCTGCTGGCGGTTGAGGTTGTGTTGCAGCGATTTGACCAGACCCGGCCACAACGAGGCGCGCATGGCGGCCATGTCATTGGAAATCGGGTTGGCCAGCAACAGTGGCTTGGCGCCCGGCGAGAACAGTTCGAACCATTTCGGGTCGATGAAGCTGTAGGTAATCGCCTCTTGATAACCGCGCGCAACCAGCAAGCGGCGCAGTTCGGGCAGATCGCCCTTGGCTTCGGCCTTGGCCTGAGGAGCAAGACGGGCTTGCGGGTAACGGACCGGCAGACGGTTGTAGCCGTAAAGACGTGCCAGCTCTTCGATAAGATCGACTTCAAGGCTGATGTCAAAGCGATGACTTGGCACTTCGACACGCCACTGGCCGTCGGCTTCGGCAGCGACAGCAAGGCCCAGACCTGTCAGCAGACGCTCGATTTCGGCGTTTTCAATGACCAGACCGAGCATCTGCTCGACGCGACTGGCGCGCAAAGTAACCGGAGCAATCGATGGCAAGTGCTGTTCGCTGACCACTTCTGTTATCGGACCAGCCTCACCACCGGTGATTTCCAGCAGCAGGCCAGTCGCCCGCTCCATGGCCTCACGGGCCAGCTGCCAGTCAACACCACGCTCGTAACGGTGCGAGGCATCGGTGTGCAGGCCGTAGGAACGCGCCTTGCCAGCCACCGAGATGGTGTCGAAGAAAGCACTTTCCAGGAAGATGTCACGAGTACCGGCAGTTACGCCGCTGTGCTCACCCCCCATGACACCGGCAATTGCCAGAGCACGCTGGTGGTCGGCAATGACCAGAGTGTCGGTACGCAGGCTGACTTCCTGACCGTCGAGCAGAACGAGCTTCTCGCCCTCCTCCGCCATGCGCACACGAATGCCACCGTTGATTTCGGCCAGATCGAAAGCATGCAGAGGCTGACCCAGCTCGAGCATCACGTAGTTGGTGATATCGACAGCGGCATCGATGCTGCGCACGTCGGAACGACGCAGACGCTCGACCATCCACAACGGAGTAGGACGTGACAAGTCAACGTTGCGAATAACGCGGCCCAGGTAACGTGGGCAAGCCGCTGGAGCCAGGACTTCAACCGGGCGCACTTCATCGTGCACGGCAGCGACAGCAGCGATCTGCGGACGCATCACGTCAGCGGCGTACAAAGCGCCGACTTCACGCGCCAGGCCTGCTACTGACAGGCAGTCGCCACGATTCGGGGTCAGGTCGACCTCGATGCTGGCGTCCTCCAGGTTCAGGTAGACGCGAATGTCCTCACCGACCGGCGCATCGGCGGCCAGCTCCATCAGGCCATCATTGCCCTCGCCGGCCTGCAACTCGGCAGCTGAACACAGCATGCCGTTGGACTCGACGCCACGCAGCTTGGCTTTCTTGATCTTGAAATCGCCCGGCAGCTCGGCACCGATCATGGCGAACGGAATTTTCAAACCGGGGCGCACGTTTGGCGCGCCACACACAACCTGAAAGGTTTCGCTGCCATTGCTGACCTGGCACACGCGCAGCTTGTCGGCATCGGGGTGTTGTTCGGTGCTCAGCACCTCGCCCACGACCACTCCACTGAAAACGCCGGCGGCCAGCGTGACGCTGTCAACCTCAAGACCGGCCATCGACAGACGAGCAACCAGCTCGTCGCGGGAAACCTGCGGGCTTACCCAGCCACGCAGCCATTGTTCACTGAATTTCATCCTGCTCTCCTGAAAGGTTCGTTACGACTTAGCGAAATTGCGCGAGGAACCGCAAATCGTTGTCGAAGAACAGGCGCAAATCATTGACGCCGTAACGCAGCATGGCCAGACGCTCTACGCCCATGCCGAACGCGAAGCCCTGAAACTCTTCAGGGTCGATGCCCGACATGCGCAGCACGTTCGGGTGGACCATGCCGCAGCCCATGACTTCAAGCCAGCCAGTCTGCTTGCAGACACGGCAGCCCTTGCCACTGCACATCACGCATTCCATATCCACTTCTGCCGACGGCTCGGTGAACGGGAAATACGAAGGACGAAAGCGCACGGCCAGTTCTTTCTCGAAGAACACCCGCAGGAATTCTTCGATGGTGCCTTTCAGGTCGGCAAAATTGATGTCGCGATCAACCAGCAGACCTTCGATCTGGTGGAACATCGGCGAGTGGGTAATATCGGAGTCGCTGCGGTACACACGGCCTGGGCATACAATGCGGATCGGCGGCTGTTGCGATTCCATGGTGCGGACCTGTACCGGCGAGGTATGGGTGCGCAGCAGCATGTTCGCATTGAAATAGAAGGTGTCATGCATCGACCGGGCCGGGTGATGGCCTGGGATGTTGAGCGCCTCGAAGTTGTGGTAATCGTCTTCCACTTCAGGGCCTTCGGCGATGCCGTAGCCAATGTGCGTGAAGAATTGTTCGATACGTTCCAGAGTACGGGTAATCGGGTGCAGGCCACCGGAGGTCTGGCCGCGGCCCGGCAGGGTCACGTCGATGCATTCGGCGGCGAGTTTGGCAGTCAGTTCTGCCTGCTCGAACGATGCCTTGCGTGCATTGAGAACCTCTGTGACACGCTCCTTGGCAACGTTGATCAGCGCACCGACTTGCGGACGCTCTTCAGCTGGCAGGTTCCCCAGGGTCTTCATCACCTGAGTCAACTCGCCTTTCTTGCCGAGGTAGTGAACCCGGATTTGCTCCAGGGCATTGATATCTTCGGCGCTTTGCACAGCCTCAAGAGCTTGAGAGACCAGCGCGTCCAGGTTTTCCATGTACAGACTCCAGATACAAAATAGGGGAAGAGCTGAAGGCTCTTCCCCTATTTATGACGTTTAACACCGACCCCGGAGAACCGGGGCAAGTGATTGTCGGGGACTTAGGCCAAAGTGGCTTTAGCTTTCTCGACAATCGCAGCAAACGCCGCTTTTTCGTTCACTGCCAGATCAGCCAGAACCTTGCGGTCGATCTCGATGGACGCTTTTTTCAGGCCGGCAATGAAACGGCTGTAGGACAGACCGTTAACACGAGCACCAGCGTTGATACGAGCGATCCACAGAGCGCGGAACTGACGTTTTTTCTGACGACGGTCACGGTAGGCGTATTGGCCTGCCTTGATTACCGCTTGCTTGGCAACACGGAATACGCGTGAACGCGCGCCGTAGTAGCCTTTTGCAAGTTTCAGAATTTTTTTGTGACGCTTACGGGCAATGACGCCACGCTTTACACGAGCCATGAGTTACTTCCTCTATATCTTGATCAAAATTAACGAAGGCGCAGCATGCGCTCGACTTTTGCCACGTCAGACGGATGCAGCAAGCTGCTACCGCGCAGTTGACGCTTACGCTTTGTCGACATTTTGGTCAGGATGTGGCTCTTGAAAGCGTGCTTGTGCTTGATGCCGTTGGCGGTTTTCAAAAACCGCTTAGCTGCACCACTTTTAGTCTTCATCTTTGGCATGTTCGGATACTCCGCATTCAGTTGATAAATATAACCGCAAGGCCTGCCGTGCCCTGGTGGTTATTTCTTCTTTTTCGGGGCGATGACCATGATCAGCTGGCGTCCTTCCATCTTAGGATGCTGTTCGACGGAACCGTATTCGAGCAGGTCACCTTCAACCCGCTTCAACAGCTCCATACCCAGCTCCTGGTGGGCCATCTCACGACCGCGGAATCTCAACGATACCTTGGCCCTGTCCCCGTCACTCAGGAAACGTACCAGGTTGCGTAGTTTTACCTGGTAATCCCCTTCCTCCGTCCCTGGACGAAACTTGATTTCTTTAACCTGGATCTGCTTCTGGTTTTTCTTCGCTGCAGCAACCTGCTTCTTCTTCTCGAAGATCGATTTACCGTAATCCATCACACGGCAGACCGGAGGAAGTGCGTCGGCAGAAATCTCTACAAGATCCAGCTTAGCCTCTTCGGCAATACGAAGCGCTTCATCAATCGAGACGATGCCAATCTGCTCGCCGTCAGCGCCAATTAAACGAACCTCGCGGGCCGAGATATTTTCATTGATCGGGGCCTTGGGTGCAGCTCGTTTATCTTGTCTCATTTCACGCTTAATAATAATTACTCCGTATCTTGGCGACCACGCCGGGAAACCGCTTGTGCGAGGAATTCAGCGAATTGGGCAACCGGCATTGAGCCAAGGTCAGCGCCTTCACGTGTACGCACAGCGACAGTTTGCATTTCAACCTCCCGATCTCCAATCACGAGGAGATAAGGAACCTTGAGCAAAGTATGCTCGCGGATTTTAAAGCCGATCTTTTCATTTCTCAAGTCGGACTTGGCACGAAACCCGCTTTCAGCCAGAGTTTTTTCCACTTCAAGGGCAAAATCGGCCTGTTTGTCAGTGATATTCATGATCACTGCCTGGGTAGGCGCCAGCCAGGCTGGAAACGCGCCCTCGTAATGCTCGATCAGAATTCCGATGAAACGCTCGAAAGACCCAAGGATCGCACGGTGCAACATGACCGGATTCTTGCGACTGTTGTCTTCCGAAACGTACTCGGCGCTCAAACGGATCGGCAAGTTGAAGTCCAGCTGCAAGGTGCCGCACTGCCAGACCCGGCCGAGGCAGTCCTTGAGGGAAAACTCGATTTTCGGACCGTAGAACGCGCCTTCGCCCGGTTGCAGATCATAGGGCAGACCAGCACTGTCGAGCGCAGAGGCCAGCGCCGTCTCGGCACGATCCCAAAGCTCGTCGGAGCCTACACGCTTTTCAGGGCGAGTGGACAATTTGAGTTCGATGTCCTTGAAGCCGAAATCGGCGTAGACATCCAGCGTCAGCTTGATGAATGCGGCAGATTCGGCTTGCATCTGATCTTCGGTACAGAAGATGTGAGCATCGTCTTGAGTAAAGCCACGCACACGCATGATGCCGTGCAAGGCCCCCGACGGTTCGTTACGGTGGCAGGCACCGAACTCGGCCAGACGCATCGGCAGCTCGCGGTAGCTCTTCAGGCCCTGATTGAACACCTGCACGTGGCAAGGACAGTTCATCGGCTTGATCGCGTAGTCGCGGCTCTCGGACTCGGTGGTGAACATGTTGTCAGCGTAGTTGGCCCAGTGCCCGGATTTCTCCCAGAGCGAGCGATCGACCACTTGCGGGGTCTTGATCTCGAGGTAGCCATTCTCACGCTGCACTTTGCGCATGTATTGCTCAAGCACCTGATACAGGGTCCAGCCCTGCGGATGCCAGAACACCATACCCGGCGCTTCTTCCTGGGTATGGAACAGGCCGAGGCGCTTGCCGATCTTGCGATGATCGCGCTTTTCGGCTTCTTCGATACGCTGAATGTAGGCAGCCAGCTGCTTCTTGTCAGCCCAGGCAGTGCCGTAGACACGCTGCAATTGCTCGTTCTTGGCGTCACCGCGCCAGTAGGCACCGGACAGCTTGGTCAACTTGAACGATTTCAGGAAACGCGTATTCGGCACGTGCGGACCACGGCACATGTCGACGTATTCTTCGTGGTAATACAGGCCCATGGCCTGCTCGTTCGGCATGTCTTCGACCAGGCGCAGCTTGTAGTCTTCATGACGGGCGGTGAACACCTCGATCACTTCAGCGCGCGGGGTAACTCTCTTGATGACGTCGTAATCTTTTTCGATCAGCTGCTGCATGCGCTGCTCGATCGCCGCCATGTCATCAGGCGTGAACGGGCGCTCGTAGGCGATATCGTAATAGAAGCCGTCGTCGATCACCGGGCCGATGACCATTTTTGCAGTCGGATACAACTGCTTCACCGCATGCCCGACCAAGTGAGCGCAAGAGTGACGGATTATTTCCAGTCCTTCCTGATCCTTGGGGGTGATGATCTGCAGGCTAGCATCGTTTTCGATCAGGTCGCAGGCGTCAACGAGCTTGCCGTCAACCTTGCCGGCCACGGTGGCCTTTGCCAGCCCGGCACCGATTGAAAGCGCGACATCGGCTACGGAAACCGCATGATCGAATGAACGTTGACTGCCGTCGGGAAGAGTAATAGTTGGCATGGCGCCTCCTCTCCTAGTGGTGACCCCTACCAAAGGTCACGTGGGTTGGGATGAGCCAGTACGTGATCCGGTGGTATGCCTGCCTCACAGTGGCAGGAGCCTTGGGGCCAACCTTGAACCGGACCAGATGACTGGAATGTACGAAAAACCTGCCTGCGTCGCGTCCAAAGCCATCAGCAATGGGGACACTTGAAAATAACAGGACGCGCATCCTAGCACAGCTCGGCCGACACCGGACGTTCATATGCGTAAATCACGCCAAATAACACGTCACCTGAACTGGCAGGTGTGATGGGCGTCTTAACCAGTCAGGATCCTGTACGTTTCCTTGTTCACTAAAGTCAGCAAAAGGAGAACACCATGAAGCTTTCCCGTCTGTCCGCACTCTTCGCCTGCGCCGCCGTCCTGGCCCCTTGGGGCGCTCAGGCCGCCATGGAAAAAACCGTGCAAGACACGTTCACGCAGGAATGCATCGCCGCAGCGAATCAGCACAAGCAGGATGCGAAGGCCGCGCAAGCTCATTGCGATTGCAGCGCCCGGGTAGTGAACAAGGAGTTTTCTCAGCAGGAAATCGCAGCATTGAGCAGTACCGATAGCGCTCCTGCCCCTGCATTGACGCAAAAACTGCAGAAACTGGTTGCCGAAAACTGCACCAAATCAAAATAAATCATTTTTTTTAACGCGGTAAAGCAGCCGCCTGAAATGCCGAGAGCTACGCCCCGCCGCTAACCTGAAAGCCTTGCAGAGCGGGGCTTTCAGCATATCCTGCACAGTCTTGATGCGAGGCAATCAGAGACATCATTTAGCCACTTTACGTGTATGACGCTTTGCATATGCAGGGGCCCAGGCTAAAGAGATCACCTTAGTAGCTGTCTTTTTGCGCATTTCGACTATGATAGGCCCGTGTGCCCAGTTGGCCTGAGCAGCACGTTATTGAAAATTATGTTTCTGGAGATACACCATGTCTAATCGCCAAACCGGCACCGTAAAATGGTTCAACGATGAAAAAGGCTTCGGCTTTATCACTCCACAGGGTGGCGGTGACGACCTGTTCGTACACTTCAAAGCGATCGAAAGCGACGGTTTCAAAAGCCTGAAAGAAGGCCAGACCGTTTCTTTTGTTGCTGCTAAAGGCCAGAAAGGCATGCAAGCAGAACAAGTCCGCGTTGACTGATTCATCCGGCGCAAAAAAACCCCGTCACTGACGGGGTTTTTTATGCGCCACAGAAAAGTGCCGACTCAGCCGCAGTTGATGCGTGTCACCTTTCCCGAAGCGTCGGTATTGACGTTCACCCGCTCGGATCGGTATTCCAGCGTGACCATGTCGTCAGGCCCGAGAATGCGGGCATCCTGAGAACCGGTACGGGCGCGCACTTGTGACAGAAGGTCGATGGACGCTGGCTTTCCGATTGCGAACTGGCCAAGCCCTGCATCACAACGGCCAGGTATGGCGTTGGCGTTACTGGCGGATGCGGGAGCGTCTGCCTTGACGGACGCTTCAGCGCCCTTATCAGAGGACGTGCTGCTGCATCCTGCCAGCAACGACGCCACGACCACAAAACCCAATGTTGCGAACTTCCGGGGCATACACCCTCCTCTGCCAATAAAACATTCCAGACCTGTCCGACCGCACTCAGGCGCGTTGGTTGCACACCTCGGCTGAGAAGCCATCGGTAACCTGTTGATATGCCTGGGCCGAGAGTCTGCCTTGGGATCACACAGGACGCGCGGTCAAATCGTCACAAAACGTTTACAACCTATGGCCATAGACTCGGACTATCGGGATGAGATGTAAGTAGAAGTGTCAAAATGTGCGCGGGATGGTTTACTGCGATAGACGCAAGCGCCGGGAAGCGAACAGCGTAGTGCGTGACCCTTCACTGGAGATCAACAGACATGACAGCCATAACTCTGGATGCAGACATCAAGGCCAGATGGCCTCAGGGCCACTGCTCGCACAGCCCCGGAAACCCGGAAGAGCTGATGATCATTGCCGTCGACCTGCTGATCAAGGAACTGGGCACCGAGGGTGCCCGCGCCTTCATCAGCCAGGTACTGAGCCGTTATGCCACGGCAGGGCTGCCGGTCTGATGCACCTGTTGCAGCCCGCGTGATGGGTTACTTCAGTCGCGCCAGACGCTCGGTCAGCAGATCGAAGAAACCCTGAGCGTCGCCATTCTCGACCCAGAATACATTCTGCGGCTGCTTGAGCGTGCCGTACCAGTCAGCCACCGTCTGGCCGAAACCAATGCCCTCGCGGGTGTCGACCGTAACGTTGATCTGCCGCCCGGAAAACAACTCGGGCTTGAGCAACCAGGCAATGACACTGGCGTCGTGAACCGGACCACCGGGCAAGCCGTAATGCTCCATGTCCAGTTTGACGTATTCATTGAGAATGCCGTCGACCAGCTTGCCGGCGTTATTGCCCAGTGCGGCGATCTGCTTGAGGCGTTGTTCGCTGGTCAGGATCTTGTGGGTGACGTCCAACGGTACATAGGTGAGCTTCACACCACTGGCCAGAACGATCTGCGCAGCATGCGGGTCAGCAAACAGGTTGAATTCGGCAACCGGCGTAATGTTACCGCCGTTGAAATGCGCGCCCCCCATGACCACCACTTCCTTGATGCCCTGCGTGATTTGCGGTGCCTGCACGAGCGCCAGCGCCAGGTTGGTCTGTGGACCGAGCATGGCGATAGTGATGCTGTGCGGCTTGGCCTTGCTCAAGGTGCGGATCAGGTAATCGACTGCATTGCCGTCGGCCAAGCCCTTGGCTGGCTCATGCACGGGCACGCCGGGCAACCCCTCCTGACCGTGAACGTTTTCGGCGTAGATAGGTGTGCGCACCAACGGCTTGGGCGCACCGGCATACACCGGCACCTCTTCACGCCCGGCCCATTCACGCGCCAGCCTGGCATTGCGCGAGGTCTTGTCCAGACGGACATTGCCGGCCACGGTGGTGATCGCCATCACGTTCAATTCTTCGGGTGACGCCAGCGCCAGCAGTAGCGCAACGACGTCGTCCGCGCCGGGGTCGGTATCGATGATCAGGTCACGTTTTTCTGCCGCCTGAACGGCAGCGGTACTGAGTATGGACAAGAGCAATGCTCCACGAATGAACTGTCTGGAAAACTGCATCAACGTCATATGAAACTCCCTTTCTTGATAGCTAGAACACAACTCCGGAAACCAGCGCCACATTACTGTACGGCTGGCATTCTCCGGTACGGATGATTGCCTTGGCCTTGCGGCTCAATACTTTCAGGTCCTCATGGCTTATCCAGCGCTGCTGACCCAATTGATCATCAAGGTTCAGGCTTTCGATGACCTGCAATGCGGGCGGCTTGACCTCGGCCATTTCGTTGGCCAGCACATGGCTTTCGACCTGCATTTCACTCAGCACCACGTCCAGCACACTGACGAAATCAGGTACGCCGCGAGTCAGCGCCAGGTCTATCAGCTCGACGCCTGCCGGTACTGGCATTCCAGCGTCGACGATCATCAGGATGTCGCCATGCCCCAGCGACGCAATGACGCGAGACAGGGCAATGTTGAGTAGCGGGGTCTTTTTCATAGTGAATCGAATTCCTTTACTTCCTCGAACGTCGGGATGGACGGCTGAGCACCCGCGCGGGTCACGGATATGGCTGCCGCGGCCTGACCGAAGCGAATGGCCTGCGATTCACTCTGACCCGCCGCCAGTGCTGCGGCAAAACCACCGACAAAGGTATCACCTGCAGCGGTGGTGTCCACGGCCTGTACACGACGCGCAGGGATATGTTCCACGCCCCCAGCATTGGCGAACAGGGTTCCGCGCTCACCCAGGGTAATGATTACGTTGCGCGCCCCGGCCGCCAGCATGGCAGCTGCCGCTTTTTCAGCCGCCGCCGAGGAGTCGACAGTCACACCGGTCAGGGTCTGTGCCTCGCTTTCATTGGGGATCAGATAGTCGATAAGGCCATACCAGTTTGCCGGCAAAGGCTCGCTGGCCGGGGCAGGATTGAGAATGACGGTCTTGCCCAGCGCGCGGGCGCGGGTCAGGGTGTGGAAAACTGTTTCAGTCGGCACTTCAAGCTGGCAGATGACGATCCCGGAACCCGCCAGCAATGTGTCGAAACGCTCGATCAATGCCGGAGTGAGCCGACCATTGCCTCCGGCAACGATGACAATTGCATTCTGACTGCTGGCGTCGACCACAATCGAAGCGATCCCGGTGGACACGCCTTCAACGACCGTCACGGCCTGACAGTCGATATGCTCGGCCAGCAGTGCTGCACGCAGCTGTTCCCCGTAGGCATCGGCACCCACACAACCGATCATCGCCACACTGCCACCCAGGCGCGCTGCGGCAACTGCCTGGTTGGCGCCTTTACCGCCAGGCACGGTGTCGAACGTCTCCCCGCTCAGCGTCTCGCCGGGGCGCGGCAGACGCTGGGCGCGGATGACCAGATCCATGTTCAGGCTGCCCACTATCACTATTTTTGCTTGCATGGCTCATTAATCCGTTGCTGTGCGTGCGCGTCATTCATTGGACAAAGTGTTCGGCGCTGCCGTGGACTCGCGCACCAAGACGCAAGGCGTCACGAGTCTTTTTTCGACAGGAACTGTATGCGGTGCGGCGATTCGGTTTAACAACATTTCGGCGGCGGTTTCGCCCAGTTGCATGATCGATTGCCCCACGGTGGTGAGGGCCGGATAGACGTAGCGGCTCATCTGAATGTCATCAAAGCCGATGACCGACAGATCCTGAGGCACGCGAATAGAACGCTCGGCGGCAGCGCGCAGCACACCGATGGCGATGACATCGTTGCCGGCAAAAATCGCTGTCGGCGCATGCCCGGCCAGTAGCAGGCCCGCAGCTGCGTGGCCAGCCGAACTGGTAAATTCGCTGTGCACCGCCCAATCCGGGCCGACCTCGACAGATGCCTGCTGCATGGCCCGCCGATAACCCGCCAGGCGCATTTCGGCAACCATGCTGTCGCGCGGTCCGCCAATGCAGGCAATGTGACGATGCCCGAGATCCAGCAGATGTCGGGTCGCCAGCCAGGCGCCCTGCTCGTGATCGATGCGCACCATGTCAGCTTCGATGCCTTGCAGCTCGCGGTCGACGATTACCAGCGGTGTGCGCACCTCGGTCAGCCCGCAGGTGACGCTGCTATCGCCAGCCACCGACGAGACAATCAGGCCGTCCACGCGTTTTTCCAGTAATACGCGCAGGTAACTGCGCTGCTTTTCCGGGTTGTCGTCGGAGTTGCAGAGGATCACGCAAAAGCCGTTACGCTCGCAGTAATCCTCGATGCCCCGCGCCAACTCGGCGAAATACGGATTCATACCGTTGGGAATCAACAGGCCGATGGTCGATGTGCTCCTGGCCTTCAGCGAACGCGCCACGGCGCTGGGCACATAATCGAGCTGCGCGATGGCCGCTTCGACCTTGAGCCTGACCGGCTCGCTCACCGGCCGGGTCTTGTTCAGCACATGGGAGACCGTGGTGTACGAGATCCCCGCCAGCGCCGCGACATCCTTGATAGTCGCCATATCAGCCCTGGCGCCGTGCCCGGTGACTGCGATAGGTGTCCAGCACTACTGCGATCACGATCACCGCACCAGTGATGATGCGTTTGGTCGGCTCGGTCGCACCGATCTGCGCCAGGCCTGCGGCCAGTACCGAAATGATCAGCACGCCGAAAAAAGTACTGATGATCGAACCGCGCCCGCCCATCAGGCTGGTGCCGCCGATCACGACGGCGGCAATCACTTGCAGCTCAAGCCCGGCACCGGCATTCGGATCAGCCGCTTCCAGTCGCGATATCTGAAACAGCGCCGCCACACCGGCCAGCAGGCCCATCAGCGAGAACACCAGGATCTTGTAGGGTTTGGGATTGATACCGGCCAGACGCACCGCTTCTTCATTGGTGCCGATGCCGATCAGGTAGCGACCAAAAACGGTACGGGTCAGCACGGCCTGGGCAATGAAAATAACCAGCAGTGCGATGATGAACGACGGCGCGATACCGAACGCGATCGGGTCAGACAGCCAGGCGAACGAATCACCTATATAAGCGGTGCGCGAATTAGTCATCTGGTAGGCCGCGCCACGGGCCATCTCCAGCACACCGAGGGAGACGATGAACGAAGGGATGCGCCAGGCAACGGTAATGGAGCCGGTAATCGTGCCTGCCAGGGTCGCGCAGGCGATGCCCAGCAAAGCGGCCGGGAACACACTCCAGCCCCAACCCAGGATAGCCACACTCACAGCCGAAGCAGCCAGCGCCAACACCGACCCAACGGACAGGTCGATACCGCCGATAATGAGGATCAGCGTCATGCCGACCGACAGCACCATCAGGTCAGGGATCTGGTTGGCCAGCATGCTGAATGTCTGATAGGACAGAAAGTGATCGCTGAGCAGGGAAAACAGCACGATCATCACCAGCAGCGCACCCGCCAGCCCGATGTAGGTGCCAAGACCAAAGTAGTTGCCGCCGCGACGGGCCGGCACGGTCAGCGTCGGAGAAGGAGTATTTTTCATGAGTCGTTCCTGGGCGCGGCGTCATTGAGCAGCGCGTCACGTTTCTGATAACCGGCAAAGGCAGCGGCAAGCAATTGGTCCTGGGTCCAGCTGTCACGCTCGAACGTGTCGATCAGGCGACCGGCAGACAGCACACCGATACGATCGCAGATCAACATCAGCTCGCGCAGATCACTGGAAACCACCACCAGCGCCCTGCCCTGACGGGTCAGTTCGGCCAGCAGCGCGTAGATATCGAATTTGGCACCGACGTCGATGCCTCGGGTCGGTTCGTCGAACAGCATCACCGGGCAATCACGTTCCAGCCAGCGACCGATCACGACCTTCTGCTGGTTACCGCCTGACAGCTCGGAGACCAGTTGGTCCGGACTGGAACTGCGAATACGCATGGCAGCCACCTGGCGCTGCGCCAGTTTCAGTTCGTCGTCGGCTTTAACCAGGCCTGCTCTGGAGATCGAATGCATATTACCCAGCGCAATGTTGGCGCTGATTGACTGCGACATCAGCAGCCCTTCGCTCTTGCGGTCTTCCGTGATCAGGGCAATACCGTGCTCCACGGCGTCCGAGGGTGAACGGATGGTGACGGCTTGCAGTGGCTGGCCAACTTCAATAGCACCACTGTCAGCAACGTCTGCGCCGTAGATCAGGCGCAGCAACTCGGTGCGCCCGGCACCGATCAGCCCGGAAATACCGAAGATTTCACCTCGTCGCACATCGAACGAAACATCCTGAACCTTACCGGCACGACTGAGCCCCTTGACTGACAGCGCTATTTCGCCAATCTGCCGGGCACCCATGTCCATGTGTTCGCCAAGTTCACGGCCGACCATCAACGTGACCAGTTGCTCGCTGTTGTAACGGGCAATCGGCTCGACGCACACCAGCTTGCCATCACGCAGTACGGCTATGCGCTGAGACACCCTGGCAAGCTCCTCAAGCCGGTGGGAGATGTAAATGATCGAGACGCCACGAGCCTGCAATCGCGTGATCTGCTCGAACAGCATTTCCACCTCGCGGGAGGTGAGCATGGCAGTAGGCTCGTCGAGGATCAGCACCTGGCAGTCGCCAACCAGGTTGCGAGCGATCTCGACCATCTGCTGATGACCGATCCCCAAATCGCCGACCAGCGTATCGGGATCAATAGCGTCCAGCCCCACTTGAGCCATAGCCTTGATCGCGTTTTCACGCAGACGCTTGCGGTCAATCCAGCCAGCACGACGCGGCAGGTCGTCAAGGAACAGGTTTTCGGCAACGGTCAGGGTCGGTAGCAGATTGAGCTCCTGCATGACCATGCGAACCCCAAGCTTTTCAGCCTGGGTACGACTCGTAGGCTCATAAGGCTGCCCCTGAAACTCCATGCGCCCGGTAGTGGGCGTCACCAAGCCACCTATGATTTTCGACAAGGTGCTTTTACCGGCACCGTTTTCCCCGGTCAGGGCCAGCACTTCGCCACGCATCAACGTCAGATCGACGTCACCGAGCACGGGTTGAGCGTAGGTTTTACCGATGCCACTGACCGAAAGAACAGCTGTCTGAACAGACGCTGACATACATTTCTCCCAGCGCCCGCCCTTCAAGGACAGGCGCCTTTACGCGGCGTGGATCAAGGTTTGGTAACGAGTTCTACCGGCGTTTCGATGACGCCTTTTTCGTTGGTTTCGACCTTCTCGCCCTTGACCAGCTTGAGCGCAGCTTCGATCCCGAAGACCGCTTGCTTGGCTGCAAACTGATCAGCGGTAGCCAGTACTCGGCCGTCCTTGAGCATCGGTTTGATCGCGTTGATGTTGTCGTAACCCACGACCATGACCTTGCCAGCCTTACCTGCTGCACGCACCGCAGAAACTGCCCCCAGCGCCATGCTGTCGTTACCGGCCAGCAGGGCCTTCAGGTTCGGGTATTCATTGAGCATCGCCGAAGCAACGGCGTTGCCCTTGTCAATTTCCCAGTTGCCGGACTGCACAGACACGACCTTCATCTGCGCTTTGTCCATGGCATCCTTGAAACCGGCGGTACGTTGCTGAGCGTTGGTGGTGGTCGGCACGCCTTCGATAATGCCGACTTCGTCACCGCTCTTGAGCTGCTTGGCCAGGTAGTCGCCTACCAGCTCGGCACCTTTGCGGTTGTCCGGACCCACGAACGGGATCATCAGGCTTTTGCTTTTGAGCACGTCGGGATCAAGCTGGTTGTCGATATTGACGACCTTGATACCGGCGTCTGTAGCTTTCTTGAGCACAGGCACCAACGCCTTGGAGTCGGCAGGCGCGATCACCAGGGCGTCGACCTTGGAGACAATCATCTGCTCGACGATACGAATCTGCGCAGAGGTGTCTGACTCGTCCTTGATCCCGTTGGAAATCAGGTCGAAATCGGTGGCGTGCTCTTTCTGATAAGCCTTGGCGCCGTCTTCCATGGTCAGGAAAAATTCATTGGCGAGCGACTTCATCACCAGTGCGACCTTGGGTTTTTCAGGCGTCTGGGCGTATGCAGCAGAGAGGGGCATGACTGCGGTAACAGCAGCGAACATGGCGACAGCGAGAAGGCGTCCAGCGAATGGCAGCTTCATGAGTTCATCTCCGATCTTGTGATTATTGTTCGGGCGAACGACGCAGGGTCGATGCAATGCATCAACACGCAAACGTTTGCGAGGGATGAACTATGAAAAAACCCGCTGGGTTTGTCAATCCGTCGAAAATGAAATCTGTTCGTACTGCTCGCCCCCAACGCGCAGGGAACGAGCATTAGCGCTCAGTCGGATTTCACTCCTCCGGTCTGACCGTAGCCACTTCGTCAGCCTTGATCCGCACTCTCTTGCCGGAGATATCTTCAAACTCGTAGAAACCATCACGACTCTTGGTCTTGGGCATGTCCTTGGTGATGTATTGTGTGCCGTTCTGCAGGGTGACGACCGAAGACGTGGAGCAGCCTGCCAGCAATACAGCAGTTGCGGCCAGTAACGGAAATGCCAGTGACTTGATATTCATGCGCGACTCCGGGAGCGTTGGTTTTTCAAGACAATAGTGTGCCATTTCAAGCGCTTTATCTTACATAGATGTTGCGAAAGATCCGACACTGAAATACTGTATGCCCGTACAGCTAAAATCAGGAACCTTATCCGTGGCCAAACAAACCGCAGCGATCGCCTCCACTCCCGGCCCTTACGAGCGCATGGGCATGCGGGTACAGAAGATCATCAACTCGCCTACCGCGCAGAAATCCAGGGCTGCCCTGCTTTTTCGTCAACCGGATGAGTCAGAGGACGACTGGGCGCAGCTTCTTGAAGAAATAGCCGAGAACGATAACGTCACCCTCGCCTGGCGCGACGATGGTGGTGTGCAAATATTCTGGACGTTGCCGAAGGAAGACTGACGGCATGATGTTTCGATTCTCGACACTGCTTTGCACCACCCTGCTCATCACCGCTTCATTCAGCGCTCAGGCCGAAGCTCCGCGTACTTTCAGCGAAGCCAAGAAAGTCGCCTGGGGGTTATACGCACCACAATCGACCGAATTTTACTGCGGCTGCAAATACACCGGTAATCGGGTCGATCTTGCGGGCTGCGGCTATGTCCCGCGCAAGAGCGCCAAGCGCGCCAGTCGTATTGAATGGGAACACATCGTCCCGGCCTGGCAGATCGGCCATCTGCGCCAATGCTGGCAGAACGGCGGGCGCAAAAACTGTACAAAGACCGATGCCGTTTATAAACGCGCCGAGGCAGACCTGCATAACCTGGTGCCCAGCATCGGCGAAGTGAATGGCGACCGCAGTAACTTCAGCTTTGGCTGGATACCCGAGCAAAAAGGCCAGTACGGTTCATGCCTGACGCAAGTGGATTTCAAGGCGAAAAAAGTCATGCCTCGCCCTTCCATACGCGGCATGATCGCCCGCACCTACTTCTACATGAGCAAACAATACAACTTGCGCCTGTCGCGCCAGGACCAACAGCTTTATCAAGCCTGGGACAAGACTTATCCGCCCCAGGCCTGGGAGCGCCAGCGCAATCAGCAGGTCGCCTGCGTTATGGGACGAGGTAATGATTTCGTCGGCCCGGTAGACCTCAAGTCATGTAAATGAGGCTTGTCTCAAAAAAGAAGACATTCGTTTGGATGACCATTCGGTCATCCATTCATGCGTTTGAGTGAACCCAAAACCACTCATCGGACAACTGTTAACTGCATCTCGAAACGACGCGATTTTCGCTCTACGATCTGAAGACAGCAGCGTGACCGGAGAAGGTTTCTCGCGCATGCCCCACTGGAATAATCACACTATTTTGATGGCATGCCGTCAGGCTCACGGGCAGGAAAGATGAATCATCAAACAGAATTTGAAATTCACTATCAGTTCAATGGCGAACCTCGTTGTTTCCTGCACAAGACCAGGCAAATGTGCCAGTGCGACGCATTGCACTGCGCAACACTGCACGCCGGCGTTGGCACAGTGAGTGGCAATATGTCTGCAGGGCCGATAGGAATGGCTACCTTGCAAGCCGAGCGTTTTGGCGTAACAGAAGTACGCTGGAAAAGATCTTCGCCGCAATACTGAAACATCACCCCTGATCAAAAAAATGGCCTCTCGGGAAGGCCATTTTTTATGCACTCAAATCACCGAACCACTCACGTCTAAATGGCAGGATAATTACCTGTACCTTCAGGCCAGGGCGTCAGCAGTTCAAAACCGGTCGAGGTGACTGCAACCATGTGTTCCCATTGCGCAGACAATGAAAGATCACTGGTCAGAACCGTCCAGCCATCCGGCAGAGTACGAGTACCGGCCCTGCCGGCATTGATCATCGGTTCGATGGTGAACACCATACCCGGCTTCAGCCTGAGCCCCTTGCCCTGAGCGCCGTAGTGCAGAACCTGAGGCTCTTCATGGTACTTGCGGCCAATGCCGTGCCCGCAATATTCACGCACCACGCTAAAGCCTTCACGATGAGCGATGCTCTGAATGGCATAACCGATATCACCCAGCGTCGCCCCAGGGCGCACTGCGTGAATACCGGCGCGGGTTGCCTCGTAGGTCGTCTCGACAAGACGTTTTGCCAGGGGGCTGACCTCACCGACCAGATACATACGGCTGGTATCGCCGTACCAGCCATCCTTGATTACCGCGACATCGATATTGACGATATCGCCATCTTTCAGAATATCGGTGGCAGAAGGTATGCCATGACAGACCACTGCATTGGGAGAGATACAGGTGGTCTTGGTAAAACCGTGATAGCCCACATTCGCGGGAATCACTTTCAGCTCTTTGACGATGTATTCGTTGCAGATATCGTCGAGCGCTTCGGTGCTGACGCCAGCCTTGACGTAAGGCGTGATCATTGCAAGTACATCGGCAGCCAGCCTGCCAGCTATGCGCAACTGCACAAGGTCCTGTTCGGTCTTGATTCCGATGGCGCTGCTCATGAGGCCGCCTTGGAAAGGCTGGACGCAGAAAGCTCTGCAACGTTGAAGTTCGAAGCAGTCAGCACCGTGCCGCCTGCGTTCTCGATACGGATCAACATCTGGCAGATCTCGCTGTAATCCAGTGCCGGGTGCAATTCGGCAAGCATGCCGATACGCATCCAGTGCTCAGCCTGCGCATTGATGGAGCGACTGAGCGCAACACTGGCAGAGCGCAGGTTGGCGTGCATGTTTTCGGAAATCTTTACCAGACCCATGATTCACCTCAAATTGAATATATGAAGCATATACGTTACATATACTCACAATCAACCCGAGACGCTACCGGCCACACTATTCCATCGCGCTGGCCTGACGGTATTCACCGCTCGCGCGGGCTGCCGCAATGGCTATCGATACATCCTGCTCGTAGCCCTTGAACTGACGCAGACCCGCCGCCAGCCGGAGGAAATCCTCACGCTGCATTTCATTGACGGTAGAGAGAGTACGATGCTGCTGAGCGACCGGGCTTTGTACAGATGTTTGCACTGACTTAAGGGACATGACAGACCTCATTCGTTCTTTACTGTTCATGCATACAGTATTTAGAACCGAGCGCCGACACAAGACTGGCTGCGACGAATGGTCAGCGAATTTGTAAACGGCTCAACCGCCTGCCAAACCCTGCAAGCGCTCCAGATCAACCTCAGCGATGTCGATACCGTGCGCCATCGACCGCGTACGCTCGCTGTAGCGTCGGTCCCCCGGCAGGCGCTCCTGCCCTGCCCCGTGGAGCTGCCTTACCAGTTCCTCACTACGCTGTGCAAAATGCTGACCGCTGCCTTTGTCCGGATCGATGACGATCAGCAACTGACCGGTCCAGGGTGTCTGCGCACCGGGATGCTTCGACCAGTCAAAGCCGAACGAGAAATTGCCACCTGTCAGCCCTGCCGCCAGCAACTCGACCATCATCGACAGTGCAGAACCCTTGTGACCGCCAAAGGGCAATAGGGCCCCGCCATCGAGAATGGCGCGGGGGTCTTCAGTGGGCCGGCCGTCGCGGTCCACACCCATACCCGCCGGCAGCAATCGCCCTTCGCGCGCTGCGATCTGAACGTCACCATGGGCAATGGCGCTGGTCGCCAGGTCGAAAACAATAGGCTCGCCCCCGGCACGCGGTGCAGCGAAGGCAATAGGGTTGGTGCCGAACAAGGGCTGACGCGCACCATGTGGCACTACGCAGGTCATGCTGTTGACCATGCTCAGGGCGACCAGCCCTTCTTCGGCGAAAGGTTCGACATCCGGCCACAGCGCGGCAAAGTGATGAGAGTTGCGTATCGCCAGAATGGCAATCCCGGCACTGCGCGCCTTGTCGATCAGCAATGATCTGGCCGCCGCCAGCGCAGGCTGGGCAAAGCCGTTACCGGCGTCGACCCTGACAAATGCGGCACCGACATCCTCGATCAACGGCACTGCCTTGCCGTTCACCCAGCCGCTGCTCAGCGATGAGATGTAGCCAGGCATGCGAAAGATGCCATGACTGTGCGAGCCGTCGCGCTGGGCGCTGGCGCAGTTCTCAGCAAGCACATCGGCGACTTCCGGGGATGTGCCGTGTGCAAGGAAGATCCGCCGCAACAGATCTGTCAGTTGCTGATATGAAACGGTCCGGACTGGCTGATCGTTAGGAATGGCGGGCATCTGAGACTCCTGTTCATGTCATGGCAAGGTACCGGGAACAACCACACGAAATAACAGCACCGAGAGTAGCGCTGCAGGCCCTGTAAAAAAACTCTCTGCGCACTACACGTACTCGATTGTCGCGAACAGGTTTCAATGAGAGCTGCTTGCATTCACAAGGAATTACGCTGTGCGTTGACGGGTAATATCCTGCAAATGTTCTCTCTCCCTGATATCCAAGGGTAGAATGCGCCAACGGTATAGGCCGGAGCGCCCATGAGCGACCCTCTTTTCAGCAAGGCAGAACACGACGCTATCACCGATGCCGCTGCGCATTGGTGCATGCGCCTGCATGCCGAAGACTGCACGGCCGCAGAACGAAAAGCGTTCGAGCAATGGCTTAAGGCCCATCCCCTGCATGCGGTGGAGTATGAGGCTATGCGGGAAGTCTGGGACATTACCGGACAAATCGAACCGCTCAATCCGGCCCCTGCACTCCCTATTCAGGCTACACAGAACAATCAGCCCATACTTCGTCGCAAGCGCCGCCTGGCACCACTCGCGGCTGCCGCTGCGATCATTGCTCTGGCTGTGCCAGTCACCGGTTATGTGGGCTGGAATCAGGGCTGGCTGCCTGACACCTACGAGTCCTATAACGCCGATACCGCGACGCGTCTTGTGGTATTGGCAGATGGCAGCCGTGCCGAACTGAACCTCGGCACCGAGCTGACCTACGCCAACTACAAGGATCGACGCAGCGTCACGCTGAAAAAGGGTGAGGCGTTCTTTGAGGTCAGCCACGACAACACACACCCCTTTGTAGTCGATGCCGGCGAGGGCAGTATCAAGGTCACGGGCACACGCTTCAATGTGTGGATGTATCAGGATCAGGTGCGTGTGACGCTGGTCGAGGGCTCGGTTCAGGTCAGCAGTGATCGCGCGCATCCGTCATCAAGCCATAATCTTGACCCTGGCATGCAGGCCAGCTACAAGACAGGCGACGACGCGCCCCTGATCAGCCAGACCGACACAAAGGATTCGAGCCTGGCGTGGCGTAATGGCAAGCTGATCTTCAATGATCTGCCTCTCAGCCAGGCACTGCCACTGATCAATCGCTACCTGCAAACGCCTATTCTGCTGGCCGATACCGCAACCGGTGCCATGCGCCTGGGCGGCAGTTTCAACACGCGCGACCTGTCCAGCCTGCTGGCCTCTCTGCCCAAGGTGCTGCCGGTTTATGTCACGCAGAACCAGAACGGCAACCCAGTGCTCAACCGCCGGATACCCGACGCGCCAAAAGGCTGAGCGCTCTCGCGTACCTGACTGACGCAGAGCGATTTTGTATCCGCCGATAGCCGGATCAACCGCCCCTCGCGACTGCCCGATCTTCATCTACCCTGAAACGCACAGCGCTGCGGCGACCTCATGCGCGTTGGCGTTTGTATTTTTTTCCATTGATAACTGAGGTTTTGCTGCGCTCGTTCGTCTTAGTAACTGAGATTGTTTAAAAAAAGCCTGAAAAGGAGTTTGCGGATGTTCAATCGCCAAGGAATCACGACTCGCACCCTGCTGCGCCAAACAGCACTGGCTGCGCAGGCACAGTCGCCCGCTCTGGAGACAGAGCGGCCCGGAAACGAGCACATCCGACTGCTCCTGAAAAGCTTTGGTCTGCGCACCAGCCTGGTCAGGCTCAAGGTGCTTGATGCGCTTCTGGTATCGAGCGAAGAAGGCCAGCCATTGGGAGTACGCGGCGTGCACAGCCAGTTACTCAGGCTTGATGTACCGCTGTCGTTTTTAAGTGTGCGCGAGGTGCTCAAGCGCTTGTGCGATGAAGGCGTGATTCACCTCAATGACGACAAGACCTACAGCCTGCACCCTCGTGCCCGACAATGGCTGGGTGAAGCGGGCAAGGATGGCGCCCAGTGAAGCAGGCCTCGTCATCCTTGCCACTTCCCGCGCTTATCGCTTGACCTTGCGGCGCATGATCCCGTTGAGGATTACGACCAGCACGGCCACGCTGATTGCGATGTACTGAAAGGTTTTTTCGGTAATGGCACCGCTGTTTTGCAGGTGCGACAAGCCCAGCATGATCGCCAGAACGCCGAGGGCGATCAGAATCGAGTAAATCAAACGCTGCTTGTTGGTCATAACGGTTTCCTGAATGCTCATGAGCGGGCAGTTGGCACTGCCTGTTTGCGCGCATAGCTTACGCCGATGCGCGACGAATGGCATCGTCAGCCTGCCCTGTTCCCCTCCTTCGCACCCTTCACGCACGCTCCATCAACCGCGTTGATTATTGTCATGCCGCGATGAGCGTTGCCGTGTAAAACTCCCATGCTTTAATACCGCCCTGCTTAAACAGTGTGTTCAATTATTACCAAGGAGTGTTACATGCCCCATGAAGGCAGCCTGTTGCAGGCCGCAGTAGTGTTTCTACTCGCCGCCGTGCTGGCGGTACCGCTGGCCAAGCGCCTGAAGCTGGGCGCGGTGATCGGCTATTTGTTCGCGGGAGTGATCATTGGCCCTTCGGTGCTGGGCTTGATAGGCGATACGGAGAGCGTCAGTCACATTTCCGAGCTGGGCGTAGTCTTGCTGCTGTTCATCATTGGTCTGGAGCTGTCGCCAAAGCGTTTATGGGTCATGCGCAAATCGGTGTTCGGCGTAGGCATGGCGCAGGTGTTGCTGACGGGCCTGGTCATTGGCGGGATCGCGTTGTTTGCCTTCGGCCAGTCGCTGAACACTGCGGTCATTCTGGGTCTTGGCCTGGCGCTGTCATCCACGGCCTTCGGCTTGCAGAGTCTGGCCGAGCGCAAGCAGTTGAACAGCCCGCATGGCCGGATGGCGTTCGCCATCCTGCTGTTTCAGGACATTGCAGCAATTCCCTTGATTGCCATGGTGCCATTCCTAGCCGGGGCCGATCATGCAATGGACACCGGCGAAAGCATCAACCACGGCCTGCGCGTGCTGGGCAGCATTGCCATCGTGGTGATCGGCGGACGCTATTTGCTGCGTCCGGTATTTCGCATCGTTGCCAAGACCAAAATTCAGGAAGTCTCGACCGCCACTGCCTTGCTGGTAGTGATTGGTACGGCGTGGCTGATGGAACTGGTGGGCGTGTCCATGGCGCTGGGCGCGTTTCTCGCCGGTCTGCTATTGGCCGACTCCGAGTACCGTCATGAGCTGGAAGCACAGATCGAACCGTTCAAAGGGTTGTTGCTGGGGCTGTTCTTCATCAGTGTCGGCATGGGTGCCAACGTCGGCTTGCTGCTCAGCTCGCCCCTCGCGGTGCTGGGCCTGACGCTGCTGTTGATCGGAATCAAGCTGCCGATGCTGTTCCTGATCGGTCGTACCGCTGGCGGCCTCAATAACCGCAGCGCGCTGCAACTGGGCCTGGTGCTGGCCGCCGGTGGCGAATTTGCCTTCGTGGTGTTCAAGATCGGCAGCGCTCAAGGGCTCTTCGAGGCGGGGCTTTACGACATGCTGGTGTTGACCATCACGCTGTCGATGGCGATCACGCCGTTGTTGTTCATTGCTTTGGCGCGCTGGATCAAACCCAAGGCCAAGACCGTCAACGTACCGGACGAATACCGCGATATCCAGACCGACAAACCACGCGTGGTCATCGCGGGCATGGGCCGTATGGGGCAAATCGTAGCGCGGATCCTGCGAGCGCAGAAAATTCCTTTCATCGCTCTGGATACGGCAGTGGAATCGATCGAGTTTTCGCGCAGCTTCGGCAATGTCCCGGTGTTCTACGGCGACCCGCTGCGCCCGGAAATACTGCGTGCAGCCAAGGTTGATGAAGCGGAGTACTTTGTCATTGCAACGGATGATCCGGACACCAACATCAAGACCGCCGAGTTGATCCGCAAGCTGTATCCACACATGAAGATCATTGCCCGCGCACGTAACCGCCAGCACGTTCACCGGCTGATGGACATTGGCGCTCATGCCGTACGCGAGACGTTTTATTCAAGCCTGGAGATGAGCCGTCAGACCTTGATGGGGCTGGGCCTGACCGAAGCACAGGCCGACGCGCGCATCAGTCGCTTCAAGCGCCACGACGAACAAGTGCTGGCCGCACAGCATGAAGTGTATGACGACGACGCCAAGGTTCTGCAGACCGCCCGTGAAGCCAGGGCCGACCTCGCACAACTGTTCGAGGCCGACCGTCTGGACGAAGAGGCTGCGAAACTCTGATGTGCTCGACGCCGGGCGCTCAGCGTCCGGCGCAGGGTTCGGTCAGGCGTAAGGGCTGTCCCAGTAGCGCTTGTACATCCCGAGCTTTTTCTTCACACCGCGGGGCAGGCGCTTTTCCTGCTTGCTCAACTTGTACGCCAGCAGCTTCAGCGCATTACGCACGAACGACATGGGCCACCAGAGAATTCGCCGGGGGCCGAGGAATTTAAGCTCGGACTTGACGTAACGCATGCCCTCGCCGCCGATGCCACCAAAGGTTTCGTAGATCCAGGCTTCTCGGGACTGGAACACACCGATATCAAAGTAACGGCAAAACTCCTCTCGCAGGCTGTAGTTGTGCGAATGACGGCATACGGCCGAACCTTCATAAGCTGCTTTCCAGCCAGCGATCAGCATTTTGGCAGTGACGTACATGTCTTCGGAAAGAATCACATGCCGGGGAAAGCCACCAATCGCCCGCAACGCTTCGCCGCGATAGGCTGCGAACGAGTTGGACATGAATGGCGTCTTGATGCCCAGCGTGCGGGCATCGGCCAGGGTTTTGATCTGCGACGTCGGAGGGTAATTGAACAACCGTGCATGCTGAGCCAGCAGATTGGCGTTCTTGTGCGGCAATTGACGCCCGCACACCGCACCGACCTTGGGGTCGGCGAAAGGCAGCAGAATGTTGGCAATGGCATTGATATCTTCAACGTAGGCGTCCTGGGTCAGATAGACATAGACGTCGTAGTCGGGATGCAGATCGACCATCATCTGCCGGGTGCCACCGTGGTTGAAGTCCTTGCTGTCGATGCGCAGCACATTGGCACAGCGGGCTTGCGCCAGTTCCAGCGTGCCATCAGAAGAACTGGAGTCGACGATCAGCGTATCGAAGCTCGCAGTCTGCGTAGCCAGTGAGTCCAGCAGACGTTCCAGATCCTTGCGTCCGTTGTAGGTCGGGATCACACAAGCCACTCTCAATGGCACCATAACAATACTCCAGGGCGAAGTCCGGCTGCCCAACTTGTCAGCGATGTTGAGAGTAGCTCATGTGTGCCCGCCCGACCATTGATGCTCTCAGCCCAGCACTTCACTCAACGGGATAAAGTTGACCCAGTCCCCTTCGGCCACGGTTGAGCCTTCACGCACTTCAATCAGGCCGTCAGCCCAGGCAGCGCTGCGCAATACACCTGAGCTCTGGTTGCGATAGGCCACGGCCCTGCCCTGTTCCAGACGCCCGCGCAGGTACTCGCGACGATTGCCCGGACGCGTCCAGACAAAGCCTGCGGGCACCGGAAACTGCAACGGCGCTACGTCAATCACACCTTGGCGGCGCAGCAGGTAAGCGCGCGCCAGCAAAGCGAAGGTGACCAGTGTGGAGGCGGGATTGCCGGGCAGGCCAATCACCGGTACGCCACGAAAATGCCCGAAAGTCAGCGGTTTGCCGGGCTTGACGGCCAGCTTCCAGAGCGTCAGCTCGCCTTCTTCGCGCAATGCGTGGCCAAGGAAATCCGCTTCGCCTACCGAGACGCCACCCGTGGAGAGGATCAGGTCGACATCGTGCAGACTCGCCAGCGCAGCACGAGTCTTTGCCAGATCGTCCGGCAGGATGCCTGCATCCACGACCTCGCATTCGAGCCGCTTCAGCCAACTGCACAGCAACACCCGGTTGCTGTTGTAGATCTGCCCCGGCGCCAATGGCTGACCTGGCTCAATCAGCTCGTCGCCGGTGGACAACACGGCGACACGCACGCGCCGAATCACCTCAAGCTCGGCGAGGCCCAGCGAAGCGGCCAGACCCAACTCAATAGGACCAAGCCGCGTCCCGGCCGCCAGCACGGTATCGCCGACCCGGGTTTCCTGCCCCTGAGGGCGAATGTTCTGCCCGACGCTCAGCGGCTCGCTGAAGCGCACGCGCTGATCCGCCAGCACCTCGGCGTTTTCCTGCATCTCGACGCAATCGGCACCTTCAGGCATCGGCGCGCCGGTGAAGATACGTGCACAGGTGCCAGGGACCAGCGGCTCGGGGGCCTGACCGGCAAAGATGCGCTGGCTGACCGTCAACGGCTCGCCGCTCCAGTCCGCTACGCGCAACGCATAACCGTCCATGGCGCTGTTCGGCCAGGGCGGCAGATCCAGCGTGGAGATCAGATCTACCGCCAGCACGCGGCCTTCGGCATCGGCCAGCGGAACACGCTGGCGATCAGTGATCGGCGTGGCCTCGGCCATCGCCAGCAGCCGCGCGATAGCCTCTTCGACAGGCAGCAAGGTTTTCGGCTCGTCGTTCATCAGCACTCAACCGCGGGTCGTGCAGGGCTCGGCCTGCTTGAGGTGCGGCACAAAGTTGCAGGGCCGGAAACGCGAATCCAGTTGCTGGGCGAGAATACCGTCCCACGCCGTACGCACCGCATTGGTGGAGCCCGGCAGGCAGCACACCAGGGTGCCATTGGACAGGCCCGCCAACGCACGGGACTGAATGGTCGAGGTGCCGATATCCGGCACCGAAATCTGCCGGAACAGCTCACCAAAACCATCAACTTGCTTGTCCAGCAAGCACGCCACGGCTTCCGGCGTACTGTCACGGCCGGTAAAGCCGGTGCCACCGGTGATCAGTACGACCTGTACCTGATCGTCGGCAATCCAGGTCGCTACCTGAGCGCGGATTTTGTACAGGTCATCCTTGAGCAGCACGCGTTCGATCAGGCCATGACCGGCGTCGGTCAGGCGGTCGACGAACATCTGGCCCGAGGTATCGGTTTCACGGGTGCGGGTATCGCTGACGGTCAGCACCGCGATATTCAAGGGTACGAAAGGTGTGTCAACCTTGGCTTTCATGGCCTCATCCAGTTGTTAAGGAAACAGGCCGGTGTTATATCACAGCACTCCTTTTGACTGCCCGCCGAGTGTTTAATGAATGTCCCTGCCGCACTGCCTCCCTGCTCTATCCTGCTGCTGGCCGGAGGTCGCGGGCAGCGCATGGGCGGGCGTGACAAGGGACTGATCGAGTGGCAGGGCAAAGCGCTGATCGAGCATCTGCACCGGCTTACCCGGCCGCTGACCGATGACCTGATCATTTCCTGCAACCGCAACATCGAGCGCTATGCGCAGTACGCCGATCAACTGGTGCAGGACGACGATGCCGATTTCAACGGCCCTCTGGCCGGAATTCGCGCCGCCCTGCCACTCGCCCGGCATCAGTGGTTGCTGGTTTTGCCCTGCGATGTACCTTTGGTCGATGAGCCGTTGCTGCACGCGTTGCGCGAGAAGGCTGTTGAATGCCCGGAGCGACCAATAATGGTGCGTGAAGGCCAGCACTGGCAGCCGCTTTTATGTATGATCCCCATCGCTCAAGCCGCAACGCTGGAAGCCGCATGGCAGGCCGGCGAACGCAGCCCGAGACGGGCCCTGGAACCGCTGCAACCAGTCGCCCTGCAACTGGAAGCCGGTGATTCACGCCTGGCCAACCTGAACACCCCCTGTCTGTTGACCGGGATCAGCGAGAAACCGTAGCAAGTGGCTGGCTATTGAACTTGCTGACGGTGTATACGGAACTTTGCCGACGGTGTATCCGTCTGAGAGTTCAGTAAATCAAGAATCCATCTGGAGACACAGTAATGAAACAACGGACCCTTCCCGCTGCCTTCCTGCTTGCATTGAGCATTGCCTCCCTCGCCGGTTGCGCATCGCCCACTGTGATCACCTTGAACGATGGTCGTGAAATCCAGGCTGTCGACACGCCAAAGTACGATGAAGAATCGGGCTTCTACGAGTTCAAGCAACTCGACGGCAAGCAGACCCGCATCAACAAGGATCAGGTACGTACCGTCAAGGATCTGTGATCCAGGCGTCACGTGACTGATTTGAAAAAACCCGCCGAGTGCGGGTTTTTTTTGGCCGTCAGCCCGGCTTTGGCGCTTACCAGTCGAGTTCAAGCTGGCTCTCGAACTGACGCTGTTCACCGCTGAGCGGGTCGATGAAGCGCAAGCCCTTGGCCAGCAGCTTCAGAGGGTTTTGATAATCGTCGACAGGGTCTTTTACCACGTCCGGGTAGAACGGATCGTTGCAGATCCCCGCGCCCAGCGCTGCCATGTGCACGCGTAGTTGATGTTTCTTGCCGGTCACCGGATAAAGCCCGTACCGCCACAATTGATCCTGCCGCTCGAGCACTTCGATCTGCGTCCGGGTATTGCTCGCCCCTGCTCCTTCCTGCATGCGAAAGAACGGTTCGCCTTCGACCAGACGGCTTTCGTGCAAACGTGGAAACTCCAGCCCCGGCAGCGCCGGCGCAATGGCTTGGTAGAACTTGTCGATCTGCCGGGTGGGAAACAGTGCCTGATAAGCCGAGCGCGTCTGTCGGTTGGCGGAAAACAGCACCAGCCCGGCGGTGTGCCGGTCGATACGGTGCAGCGGTACCAGATCGGGGTTGCCCAGGCGATGGATCAAACGGCGCAGTAACGTCTGCTCGACGTACTCGCCTGCGGGTGTCACGGGCAAAAAGTGCGGTTTGTCCGCCACCACCAGATGCTCGTCGGCGTACAGAATCGTTTCGAGCACCGGGATCGGCGTTTCATTGGGCACCTCACGGAAATAGTGAATGCGCAGGCCCTCCCGGTACACAAGGTCAGGCGCGATGGCCTTGCCGTTTTCGTCCAGCACCCGCCCGCGGGCAATACGGTCCAGCCATTGTTCGCGGCTGATGGCGGTGAATTTTGCGCACAGACAATCGAGCACTGTGGCCCACGCGCCCGGTGGCAGGTACAACGTGCTGGCTTGTTGCTGTGCGGCGCTGAAAACGGAATCGGGCATGTGCGGCGTGAACTCTGGCTGATCTGAAGCGGCTTGCCGTGGATTATCACTGATTAGGGCGATCACCGCACAACATCGCTGCGTAGTAATCGCCTGCCACCTGCGGCACTATTAACCATCTGGTACATTCCGCTCAACACCTGCTCTGGACCGGGCAGTGGCACAAAAACAAGAGACGTATTCTATGACCCATGCTGAAAAAACATCCGTTCTCGCCGGCCTGATCGGCTCGGGTATCCAGGCCTCGCGAACGCCCGCCATGCACGAGCACGAAGGCGATGCACAGAACCTGCGCTACTTGTATCGGCTGATTGATATCGACGCCCTGCAACTGGACATCAGCGACCTGCCCCGGCTTATCGAAAGCGCGCAAAACTGCGACTTCACCGGCCTGAACATCACCTTTCCGTGCAAGCAGGCGGTTATCCCCTTACTGGACGAGCTGTCCGCCGAAGCCCGCGGTATCGGCGCAGTGAATACTGTGGTGTTCAAGGACGGCAAGCGCATCGGTCACAACACTGACTGCCTGGGTTTTGCCGAAGGCTTCCAACGCGGCCTGGACAAGGCTCCACGTCAGCAGGTGGTGCAAATGGGCGCAGGTGGCGCAGGCGCTGCCGTGGCTCATGCGTTATTGAGCGCTGGCGTCGAATGCCTGACGGTATTCGAAGTCGAGCCGCAACGCGCGCAAGACCTGGTGGACAACCTCAACGCGCATTTCGGTGCCGGACGGGCGCAGGTGGGTGTCGATTTGCCTGCCGCGATGGCCAAAGCCGATGGCCTGGTCAATACCACGCCGGTCGGCATGACCAAACTGCCAGGTACGCCGTTGCCGGTCGAGTTGCTGCGCCCTGAGCTGTGGGTCGCGGAAATCATCTACTTCCCGCTGGAAACCGAACTGCTCAAGCATGCCCGTGCGCTGGGCTGCCGCACGCTGGATGGCAGCACCATGGCGGTGTTTCAGGCGGTCAAGGCATTCGAATTGTTCAGTGGCCAGTCAGCCGATGCAGAACGGATGATGGCGCACTTCCATACGCTGTAAATCTCAGCGCTTGAGGTAACGCAGCACAGCGTCGCAAATCATCGCCTTGTGACGCTGTTTGACCTCCTCGCTCCACAGCTCGATCTGGAAAATTTCGCTGAAGGTATGGCGGTTGGAGATCCGGTAAAAGCAGAACGAACTGATCATCAGGTGCAGGTCCACCGGATGAACGCCATCGCGGAACAAGCCACTGGCCTCGCCGCGACGCAGGATACCGTCGAGCGCCCTGATGATGTTCTGGCTTTTGGCTTGAATCGAATCGGACTGTTTGACGTTCTCGCCGTAATGAATGTTTTCGATGCACACGATGCGGACGAAATCGACGTTGCTGTCGTGGTGATCGAACGTGAACTCCACAACGCGATGAATCGCCTCGACAGGCTCCAGCTCCCCCAGATTCAGCTCGCTCTCGGTGTTGCGAATCGCGCCGTAGAGTTTTTCCAGCACTTCGACATACAGCTGCTCCTTGCTGCCGAAGTAGTAATAGATCATCCGTTTCGAGGTTTTAGTGCGCTCGGCGATGGCATCGACGCGCGCGCCCGTAAGACCGTGGGCAACGAATTCGGCGACAGCAGCCTGAAGAATGTCTTCGCGGGTTTTTTCCGGGTTGTTCTTGCGGCCCTTGGGCGCGGTAGCGGCGGGTTCAACGGCAACGGCGGAGTCGATTTTTTTCATTGTTGGCTCATGACCACGGGTAATGCGCGAAGTATGAAGCTGACCGCAGGCAGAGGGAAGCTGCGAGGGATCGAACCCTCGCAGCAGCTCTACTGTCGGCCTCGCTTTACAGCCGCGCCTGACGCGCTGCTACATTGCGCGCCTTGGCCATCGCCGCCAGACGCACCGGCACGTTGGCCGCGCCATAGCCCACGTAGCCATTCTTGCGTTGCAGAATCTCGAAGAAGAAGCGCCCGTCGAAGGCATCTGTGTAGACGTGGAACAGCTCGCCGCCCTGCGCATCGCGGTCATAAAGCACGTTGTAATACGCCAGTTCGCTGAGAAACTCTTCATCGAAATCGAAGCGGGCTGCCAGATCGTCGTAGTAATTGAGCGGGATGTCCAGCAACGGCACCCCCGCTTCCTTGGCGCGGCTGACCTCGGCAAAGATGTCTTCACAGGAGAACGCAATGTGATGCACCCCAGAGCCGCGATAGCTCGACAGCGCGTGGGAAATGGCCGTGTTGCGATTCTCGGAAATGTTCAGCGGCAGGCGCACGGTACTGCAACGGCTGCGCAGTGCGCGGCTCTTGACCAGACCGTAGGGGTCGGGCAAGACCACTTCGTCGTCAGCCTCGAAATCCAGAATGCTTTTGTAGAACAGTACCCAGCTGTCCAGGCTGTCGGCGGGCAGCGCCATGGCCATGTGGTCGATACGCTGCAAACCACCCTTGGCAACCGCTTGCGGGTCGACGACAAAATCGCTGTCGTAAATCGATTCTCCGGGCGCAGCGTTATCAACCAGATAGATCAGGCTACCGTCGGGCGCACGGACTGAAGGAATCTCCCGCTCATTGGGGCCGACCAGCCCGCGGTACGGCTGGCCCTTGAAGGCCCTTGCACGCTCCAGCGACTGATGGCCGTCATCGACGCGCAAGGCAGTGGCGCACAACGACGGTCCGTGGGCCTCGAAAAAGCTATGGGCAAAAGAATAGGGTTCGGCATTGAGCACGATCCTGATATCACCCTGCCCCAGCAGACTGACGGCCTTGGAGCGATGCTGACCCAGCTTGGCAAAGCCCAGCCGTTGCAGCCAGCCCGACAGGCGCGCGCCGTGGCTCTCGTCGACCGCAAACTCCAGAAACTCGACGCCGTTGTAAGCGCTGGCAGCGGGCGGGTTGAAGAGTATTTCAGGCGCAGCGGCTGGCTCGTCACGCGCCATCAACTGGCGGGTTTTTTCTTCCAGATAAAGCAGCGAACGCAAACCGTCCGCCGCATTGGCACGAGTCGGTGCGGCACGGAAACCGTCGTTGAATACTTCCAGCGACAACGGACCGGTGTAGCCGCTGCGCAGAATCGGCGCGAGGAAACCGGCAAGATCAAACTCGCCCTGACCGGGGAAGCAGCGGAAATGGCGGCTCCACTCCAGCACATCCATGGCCAGAATCGGCGCGTCGGCCATTTGCACAAAGAAGATCTTGTCACCCGGGATTTGCGCAATCGCGCTCGGGTCGCCCTTGAGTGACAAGGTATGGAAGCTGTCGAGCAACACCCCAAGTGCCGGATGATCAACCTGACGCACCAGGTTCCAGACCTGTTGCCAGGTGTTCACATGCTTGCCCCAGGCCAGCGCCTCATAACCGACACGCAGGTTACGGGTTCCGGCACGCTCGGCCAGCAGGCTCAGGTCATCCAGCAGAATGTTCTCGTCGCCCACCGAATCGGCAGACGCATTGCTGCAGACCAGCACCAGATCGGTGCCCAGTTCCTGCATCAGATCGAATTTGCGTTCGGCACGGTCGACATTGCGCTGCAGACGATCACGGCGGCAGCCTTCAAAATCCCGGAACGGCTGGAACAGGGTGATGGCGATCCCCAGATCGGCACATATCTGCCTGACGTTGCGTGGGCTACCGTCGTAATACAACAAGTCGTTTTCGAAAATCTCGACGCCGTCAAAGCCGGCTGCGGCGATGGCTTCGAGCTTTTCGGGCAGAGTACCGCTCAAGGATACGGTAGCAATTGAACGCTGCATGCTTTTCAGCTCCTGGATGAACGCAACCTGTTTCGGTCGCGACTGGACAGCACCGCATTCCTGGCCTTTCCCGGCCTTATTCAGAGGTGCGAATAAAGTATTTGCCTGTCAAAATACTACAGCAACATAAAGTGTACGAACCGGTTAGTTTTACGTTCGATTATCGAACAAAAGCCGTTTTACTCAATTGACGCTGTATCGCGCAATGCTCAACATCAGCATCACATTGCAGGGTAGACCCGCAGTCAAACGTTTTGATCTTTTGCTTCATCAGCAGCAACCCATAACAATTCAAAAAACAGGAACATTGCTCATGTGCACCCCTCTCGCTTTGCTCGCCCGCTCGCCCGTCCGTCTCACCCGACGTCAGGTTCAACGAACTCGTCCGGCCAAAAGTCCGGCGCGGATCTGCGTCTCCTGAAACATTCCAACACACTTGCGCGGCCCAACCTGTAAATTGTCGGCCCGACGGATCGTCTCGATGACAGCCTGAGTCAACAGGCCAGTCGAATCACGGTTCTACGACTTCACTTTACCTGCACAACGCCTGCATCGAGTGGACTTCTCAGTCCGACTGTTGCCAGCAGCACAGTCCTGGAACGGATGGTTAGAACATCATGCTTAACACCCAGACCAACCCTGTCGCCCAGGCCGCCCGTGCCGGGATGGGCGAAAAGATTCGCGGCGCGCTCGCCGTGGGCAAGACGCGCTGGGGCATGCTCGCCCTGGTGTTCTTCGCCACCACGCTGAACTACATCGACCGGGCGGCGCTTGGCGTCATGCAGCCCATCCTCGCCAAGGAAATGAGCTGGACGGCGATGGACTACGCCAACATCAACTTCTGGTTTCAGGTCGGTTACGCGGTGGGCTTCGTGCTGCAAGGCCGCTTTATTGACAAGGTCGGCGTCAAGCGCGCGTTCTTCCTCGCGGTGCTGCTGTGGAGCCTGGCGACCGGTGCCCACGGTCTTGCAACTTCCGCCGTGGGTTTCATGGTCTGCCGGTTCATTCTGGGCCTGACCGAGGCGGCCAACTACCCGGCCTGTGTAAAGACCACACGTCTGTGGTTCCCGGCAGGTGAGCGTGCAGTGGCGACTGGCATTTTCAACGCTGGCACTAACGTCGGCGCAATGGTGACCCCGGCGCTGCTGCCGCTGATCCTCACCGTCTGGGGCTGGCAGGCCGCCTTCGTGGCGATGGGTTCGCTGGGGCTGATCTGGGTCTTCATGTGGCGCCTGAAATATTACAACCCCGAAGAGCATCCGACAGTCAGCAAGACCGAGCTGGATTACATCAACCAGGAGGTCGAACCTGCGCCGGTCAAGGTGCCCTTCACCGGCATTCTGAAGATGCGCGGCACTTGGGCGTTCGCGCTGGCTTACGCCATTACTGCGCCGGTGTTCTGGTTTTACTTGTACTGGTTGCCGCCGTTTCTCAATCAGCAGTACAACCTGGGGATCAGCGTGACGCAGATGGGCATCCCGCTGATCCTGATCTGGCTGACCGCCGACTTCGGCAGTGTGGGTGGCGGCATTCTGTCCTCCTGGCTGATCGGGCGCGGCATGCGTGCGACCACTGCGCGTCTGCTGTCGATGCTGATCTTTGCCATCACTATCTGCAGCGTGGTGTTTGCCGCCAATGCCAGCGGCCTGTGGGTCGCGGTACTGGCCATCTCGCTTGCGGTGGGTGCGCATCAGGCCTGGACCGCAAACATCTGGAGCCTGGTGATGGACTACACGCCCAAGCACATGATGAGTACAGTGTTCGGCTTCGGCGGCATGTGTGCTGCCATCGGCGGCATGTTCATGACCCAGATTGTCGGTGCCGTGCTGACCGCCACCAACAACAATTACAACGTGCTGTTCACCATGATCCCGGCGATGTATTTCATCGCGCTGATCTGGCTGTACTTCATGGCCCCGCGCAAGGTGCCGACGCTCAGCGAGTAATCGTCTGACGCTGCCAGAAAACCCAGAATGGCTATCGTCCCCACGCTCCGCGTGGGGATGCAGTTCGTGACGCTCTGCGTCACACAGCGGGTTTTCTTTGTCAGGTGGATTGGGGTCCGACTCAGGTCACCTTTTCGCCCCTCGGCGACTCACTTTGAAGGACCAAAGTGAGCAAAGTCCCTCGCTCCTGTTTCCGGCCCGACTTCGTCGGGTTCCTTCGCCCTGACACTGATCCGGGGGGCGCCGCAACGGGCCATCCATGGCCCGGTGCGGCTAGCCTGGCGTCCTGCCAGGCCACCCCCGGATCAGCGTCAGGACTCAGCCGTCACTAAGGTCGCAATTTTCGTCGTCTGTGCCATCGTGGTTGAAAGGCACTGCGTTGGCAGCGGCTGCGCGTAAAGCGTGGACGTTGCGCTGCGGTACAGATGCGACGCAGAGCGTCACGAACTGCATGCCAACGCGGAGCATTGGCACGATAGTCAGTCAGATTTGTGTATTCGTGCGAGGGAACAGCTCATCACCCACCCTTACGCCGCTGTTGCCACGCTGCCGCCAGGCCACTGAGGCAGATGATGGCGATGCCTGCCTGTGCGGTCGGTGATGGCATGTGATCGAACACCACGAAACCCAGCAGCCCGGCAAACACGATCTGGCAATAGCTGAACGGTGCGAGCATGGCCGGGGCGGCGAAGCGGAAGGCCTGGGTCAGCAGCAAGTGGGCTGACATGCCACATGCCCCCAGCGCCAGCAGAAACGGCAGATGTTTAAGCGCAGGCACTTCCCAGAAGAACGGCACCAGCGCGCTCATCAACAGGGTATTGAACAGCCCGGCAAAAAAGTTGCTGGTGGTCGGGCTGTCGAACGGGCTGACCAGCCTCGTCAGGAGCTGATACAGCGCAAAACACAAGGCTGACGACAGCGGCAGCAGAATCGCCGGGGTAAAAAGTTCGCCCCCCGGATGAATGATGATCATCACCCCGATAAACCCGACAACCACCGCAACCCACTGCCCGCGCGTCACACGCTCATGCAACAACGGCACCGACAGTGCCGTGACCAGCAACGGCGCAAGAAAGTTGACCGCCGTCGCCTCTGCCTGCGGAATGAACATCAGGCTGCTGGTAAACAGCAGACTGGTGCCCAGCAGGGCCAGCGCACGCAATGCCTGCAATCCGGGACGCTTGGTACGCAGCACGCGCAACCCCGCCGATGGCATGAAGATGCAGGCCATGAGCAGCGTGTGCACTAGATAGCGCGCCCATACCACCAGAATGATCGGATAGAAACCGGACAGGTACTTGGAAAGTGTGTCGTGACTGGCGAACAGAAAAGTCGCCAGAAGAATGAAACCAATCCCTTTCAGGGGCTGGTTGACGCCGGACAAAGGCGTACTGGCAGTGCTCATCGCGCTTCCTTGTTCAAGTTTCAGCAGCCGGACGCCGTGGCCGAAAACGCCAGAGCACGTTGCCTATATTTACAGAGCCGTATCAACAGACCAGTGAGCATCGCACACGCGTTTGCAACGTCCCTCACAAAATGTTCGAACCGGTTCATTAACGTTCGATAATCGCCCGAAACAGTTATTTCACAATTGCACGGCACCTTCCGTCCTTTCACTATCGTAGCCAGCTACAAGACTCAATAACTACAAAAAAGGTCTGTTCCATGCGCGCCAATTCCTCCTGCAAACTCCTTTGCGGTCTGTCTGCGGCCATTGCTGCAAACCTGACACCCATCAGCAGTAACGCTGCCGGGTTCGTCGAAGACGCCAAGGTCAATCTGAACCTACGCAACTTCTACATCAACCGCAACTTCGTAGACCCGGCCAATGCGCAGAACTACGCCGAGGAGTGGACGCAGAACTTCATCCTCGACGCCCGCTCCGGCTTCACCCAAGGAACCGTCGGCTTTGGCGTGGATGCGCTGGGCCTTTACTCGCTCAAGCTCGACGGCGGCAAGGGAACGGGCGGCACGCAATTGCTGCCAATCCACAGCGATGGACGCCCGGCTGACGACTTCGGCAGACTGGCCGTGGCCGGCAAGGCGCGCTTCTCGAAGACCGAATTGAAGGTCGGCGAATGGATGCCCGTGTTGCCGATCCTGCGCTCGGATGACGGCCGCTCGCTGCCGCAAACCTTTCAGGGCGGGCAGATAACCTCCAAAGAGATCGACGGGCTGACCCTGTACGGCGGCCAGTTCCGCGGCAACAGCCCGCGCAACGACGCCAGCATGGAAGACATGTCCTTGAATGGCCGCTCAGCGTTCACCTCAGACCGTTTCAACTTTGGTGGCGGCGAGTATGTTTTCAACGACAAACGCACTCAGGTCGGGGTCTGGTACGCCGAGCTTGAAAACATCTACCACCAGCAATATTTCAACCTGCTGCACAGCCAGCCGCTGGGCAGCTGGACGCTGGGTGCCAACCTTGGCTACTTCCAGGGCAAGGACGATGGCCAGTCGCTGGCCGGGGATCTGGACAACAAGACCTGGTCAGCGATGCTCTCGGCACGGCACGGTGGCAATACCTTTTACCTGGGTCTGCAGAAGGTCAGCGGCGACAGCGCCTGGATGCGCGTCAACGGTACCAGCGGCGGTACACTGGCCAACGACAGTTACAACTCCAGCTTCGACAATGCCAAGGAAAAATCCTGGCAGTTACGCCACGACTACGACTTCGCAGCCCTGGGCGCACCCGGCCTGACCCTGATGAACCGCTACATCAGCGGCGACAATGTACACACCGGCGCTATCACCGACGGCGAAGAGTGGGCACGGGAAACCGAACTGGCCTACGTGTTCCAGAGTGGCGCGTTCAAAAGCCTGTCGCTCAAATGGCGCAACTCGACCATGCGTCGTGACTACAACACCAACCAGTTCGACGAAAACCGCCTGATCGTCAGCTACCCGCTGTCGCTGCTCTAAAAAACAAAAACGCCGCCACGGTTGATCACTTATCGTTATACAGAAATCTAACTGACTATCGTGCCGACGCTCCGCGTCGGCATGCAGTTCTGGACGCTCTGCGTCCTCTTTGTGGCGCTACGCGCCACGCGCTGGTTCTGCGAATCAGTGAGATTCAGGCCCGACTTCGTGATAAAACAGCGCTTTTATTTATGGGCAGTGAACGCGGGTAAGGCATGACATTTCGCTGCAGCACTCCTTGTTATGCGACTTTTCAGTCTTCCTTCAACGACTCCACCCCCATCTCGTCCCACACTGCTTCGGCCAAGTGGAACGTTGCATTGGCCGCCGGAATGCCGCAGTAGATCGCGCTCTGCATCAGCACTTCCTTGATTTCCTCACGGGTCACGCCATTGTTTTTTGCGGCTTTCAGGTGCAGGCGCAATTCGCCCTCGCGATTCATGCCGATCAACATCGCAATGGTAATCAGGCTGCGGGTATGGCGTGGCAGCCCCGGACGAGTCCAGATATCACCCCAGGCGTGACGGGTAATCATCTCCTGGAATTCTTCATTGAACGGCGTCAGTTTGCTCAGGCTGTTGTCGACATGCGCATCGCCGAGCACAGCGCGGCGCACCTGCATGCCAGCTTCGTAACGTTCGTCTTCGGTCATCGGGAAATCCTTGTGTGTTCAGCCACGGCACGCTCGACCCATTGTCGGGCCTGGCCAAGGTAATGGGCCGGATCAAGCAGACGATCCAGCTCGTCGGAAGAAAACTGCTCGCTGACTTGCGGGGTTTCGCCGAGCACCTGACGCAAATGCGCGCCCTGCTCTACCGCGCGCCGGCAGCACTGTTCTACCAGATGGTGGGCAGCGTCGCGCCCGATGCGCTGAGCCAGCGCAATGCTCACTGCCTCGGCGAGCACCAGCCCTTTGGTGGATTGCAGATTGATCGCCATACGCTCGGTATCGACCTGCAGACCGGGTATCACCTGCAACGCCTGTTGCAGCGAACCGGAAACCAGACAGCACAGCTCAGGCAAGGTTTCCCACTCGGCATGCCACAGGCCGAGACTGCGTTCATGCTCCTGCGGCATGGCCGCGAACATGGTGGCGACCAGCCCCGGTGCGCGGGTGGCTGTACTGATCATGACGGCAGCGCCAACCGGGTTGCGCTTGTGCGGCATGGTCGAAGACCCGCCCTTGCCCGGTGCCGAGGGCTCGAAGACCTCGCCCACTTCGGTCTGCATCAGCAGGCTCACGTCGCGCCCCAGTTTGCCGAGGCTGCCAGCGATCAGGCCCAGCAGACCGGCAAACTCCACCAGTCGGTCGCGCTGGGTGTGCCAAGGCTGCTCGGGCAACTCCAGTTGCAGCTCGCCCGCCAGTGCTTCGGCCACCGAAAAGGCCTGATCGCCCAGCGCCGCGAGACTGCCGGAAGCACCGCCGAATTGCAGGCACAACAGGCGCGGTTTGATCTCGTTCAAGCGCTGTCGATGACGAGTTACTGCGCCCAGCCAGCCAGCGATTTTCATCCCCAGGGTGACCGGCGTGGCCTGCTGCAGCCAGGTGCGTCCAGCCAGCGGCGTACCAGCATGACGCTGTGCCTGCTCAGCCATCGCATCGGCCAGTCGGGTGAGGTCACGCTCAAGCAGCACGATCGCTCGACGCAGTTGCAGGATCAGCCCGCTGTCCATCACATCCTGACTGGTTGCGCCCATGTGCACATAGCGCTCGGCCTCAGCGCTGCGTGCGGCAATCTGTTTGCCCAGCGCCTTGACCAGCGGAATCGCCGAATTGCCAGCGCTGCCAATGGCGATTGCCAGCGCGTCGAAATCGAACAGCCGTGCGTCGCAGCTCAGCTCGATGTCGGCGACCGCCTCGGGCGGGATGAGGCCGACGCGTGCCTGTGCCCGCGCCAGTGCAGCCTCGAAATCGAGCATGCCCTGTACCCGGCCTTCATCCGAAAAGATCTCGCGCATTTCGGGTTGCATGAAGTAGGCATCGAAAAGTTGATTGCTCGCTCTGTTCACATCACCACTCCAGATTGAAAGGTTTCAGGTAGCATCCGAATGACTGACCCAGCCCTTGATCAGCACCGCTATCGCGGCCAGGGCAGCCGGGACCACCAGCGCCGTCAGCACCTGTTCGAAGCTCCAGCCCAGGCCCAACAGTGTGGCACCGGCCCAAGCACCGAGAATGGCACCGAAGCGACCTATCCCGAGCATCCACGACACCCCCGTTGCACGCCCCTGAGTGGGGTAGAAACGTGCCGCCAGTGACGGCATTGCAGACTGCGCACCGTTGATGCACATCCCGGCCAGCAGCACCAGCGTGGCCAACAGGGCGACATTGCCCAGACTCTGCCCGACCAGCCAGGCGAACACCCCCGCCAGCGCGTACGCACAACCAATGACCTTGTGCGGGTTGTAACGATCCATCGCCCAGCCGACGCCCACAGCGCTCAACACGCCGCCGAACTGAAACAGCGCACCGATGAACGCCGATTGCTCCATACTCGCGCCACTGTCGCGCATCAGCGTCGGCAGCCAGCTGGTCAACAGGTAGACGATAACCAGCCCCATGAAATACGTCAGCCACAGCAACAGCGTGCCAGCGCTGTATGTGCCGGAGAAAATCACTTTCAGCACATTGCGGCTACTGACCATTTTCTGTTCAGGAACGCTGAAATCGGTGATGCCAGCCAACGCCTTCGGCGCAATCGGTGCCAGCACTTTGCGAATCCGCTCCGCACCGCGATTGCGTACCACCAGAAACCGCGCCGATTCCGGCAGCCAGACCATCAGTACCACCGCCAGTATCAACGGCAGAATACCGCCCAGCATCAGCAGGCTGTGCCAGCCCATGCTCGGGATCAGTTTGGCCGACACAAAACCACCGCAGGCCATGCCCAGATTGAAACCACAGAACATGCTGGTCACCAGCAGCGACTTGAGCCGCTCGGGCGTGTATTCCGACAGCAACGTGGTGGCATTGGGCATCGCTGCACCGAGCCCCAGCCCGGTCAGAAGGCGTAATACCAGCAGTTGATCAATGTTGCTGCTGTAGGCAGACGCCAGGCTGAACAGACCGAACAGGAACACCGCGACCACCAGCACCACCTTGCGGCCGAACCGGTCGGCCAGCGGGCCGGAACCCAGCGCGCCGAACACCATACCGATCAGCGCAGCGCTCATCACCGGGCCCAGGCTTGCCCGGTCGATACCCCAGTCCTGGCTGAGCGCTGGTGCAATAAAGCCCATTGCGGCGGTATCAAGACCGTCCAGAAACACGATCAGAAAACACAGTGCAACCACCCGCCACTGATACCCGGACAACGGTTGCGCATTGATGAAGGCCTGAACGTCGAGCGTACCCGGCACAGGCTTGCTGGCGGAAAGCGTCATGGAGATGTCCTTTTATTTTTATAAGGTCGCCTGCCGATGCAGGCGCCGGGAACGCACGCACATTGATACGCAAATCGACAACCGATTCAGAAATCGAAAAACACCGTTTCGCCTTCACCCTGCACACGGATATCAAAACGATAGGCCGCTTGCCCATCGTGCGTGCAGCGGCGCGCCACCAGCGTTTCGCGACGCGGCGGTTGCTCGATCAAATTGAGCACCGGGTCCTGAGCATTGGCCTGCGCTTCGTCATCGAAATATAACCGCGTCTGCAGATGAATGTTGATACCGCGGGCAAACAGCGAAACGTTGATGTGCGCAGCCATCGGCACCCCGGCCGCATTACGTGCCGAGCCTGGCTTGATGGTTTTCAGAATCCATTGGCCGTCGTCAGTGGTCGCCGTGCGACCGAAGCCGTTGAACGGCCGGTCTGGGTCGAATTCGCTGTGATACGCGCCTTGATGGTCGGCCTGCCAGAATTCCAGATACGCATCGCGGATCAGATGACCGTTGCCGTCGAAGACGTTGCCCAGCAGCACGATATGCTCGCCCGGCGCGTCGGGCCTGGCCATCTCGTTCCAGATTTCCAGCTCTCGGGTCGGATTGCCAGCCACTTGCGGTGCCAGACCGATGTGCACGTAAGGGCCAGCGGTTTGCGAAGGGGTTTCCTGCAGTAATTGAACGGGCATGTCGGGCCTCCTCAGCAGTTTTCGAAGTGTGTCTTGCGCTGGCCGCGCAACACGATGTCAAAGCGGTACGCCAGGCAATCCATTGGATTACCCATCCCCAGATCGAGCCTGGCAATAAGGCTCTGCACGGCGTCCGGGTTGGCGATGGCCTTGACAATCGGGCAGATCGGAATCAACGGATCGCCTTCGAAATACAGCTGGGTGATCAGGCGTGTGGCAATCGACGGGCCGCTGATCGACACATGAATATGCGCCGGGCGCCAGTCGTTAGGGCCGTTGCGCCACGGGTAAGGGCCTGGCTTGACGGTGCGAAAGCTGTAATTGCCTTCGCTGTCGGTCAGCGCTCGCCCTACGCCGCCAAAGTTGGGGTCGATGGGTGCCAGATAGGCATCGCGTTTGTGGCGATAACGCCCGCCGGCATTGGCCTGCCAGATCTCCACCAAGGTATGCGGAATCGGCTTGCCGTACTGATCACAGACCCTGCCGGCAAGCAGGATGCGCTCACCGATCGGCAGCCCACCGTTGTTGAAGTTGAGCAGCAGATCGTTGTCGTGCTGGCCAAATTTCAAATGCGAGAAATCCGGGCCCGTGGTTTCGGAAATGGATTGCGGGATACTGACCAGCGCTTGGCGCGGTGAGCGCAGGATCGAGGTCTTGTAATCAGGTGTCAGGGCTTTGGGATGCCAGTTTCGATCACGAATGACGAAGCGGCTATTGTCCGCGGCAGACATGGCGTTCTCCTTGTTTTTCTTATGGGCGCAGGCGTCGATCACTTGCGCTACAGGCTGCGGCGAAGTGTCGCGCGATCCATACTTATAGAGAATTGAAATAAAACCGGCCATCCATAACCAAATGGTTATGCATACTGCGCTTTGCGGTAGGTGTCTCCGACGCCTCGTAGCTCATCCACACACCATTGCGCCGCGCGTGTCAGCGGCAAAGCCGGGTTGCTGCACAGGCCGACCGAACCACCCGGCTCACGAATGCCCATGTCCAGTTCGACCAGAGTGCCGCCTTTCAACTCCAGCAATACAGCATCAAGTGGCGCGATCCAGATTGCATCGCTGCACTGCACATAGCGGCGGCTCAGGGTGAGCGAGAGTGTTTCAAGGCGCTGACGTGGCATGCGGATACCGCACTGTACAAACAGACTGTCGGCAAACTTGCGGATGGTGGTGCCCGCCAGCGGCAGCACCAGTGGGAACTGCTCCAGACTTTCAGGCTTGAGCGGCGCGGTCAGTAACGGGTGCTCGTTGCGCACCACCAGCGTCATCGACTCGTTGTACAGATGCTCGAACGTCAGCCCCTGAATCTGCGGGCTGTCAGTCATGCGTCCGACCACGAGGTCCAGCTCCCCTACCCTCAGTTGCGACAGCAGATAAGCACTGGGACCGGTCATCACGCTGACAATCAACGCCGGGTGGCGCTCGTGCAGACGATGGACCACCTCCGGAACCAGCAGGCTTTCAGCCGTTGACAGCACGCCCAGCCGTGCGGTCACAGTTTCGTGCTCACCCGAGCGCAGGCTGCTGACACCTTCACGCAGGGCCTGGACGCTCGGCCCGGCGAAACGCATGAATGCCACGCCCGCTTCGGTCAGCGCCGCACCGCTCTTGCTGCGCACAAACAAGGTTGTGGCCAGCAGGGTTTCCAGTTCCTTGAGACTTTTTGACAGCGCAGGCTGACTGATCGCCAGAACGTCCGAGGCACGCGCCAGGCTGCCCTGCCGGGCCACTTCAAGAAAGCAGACCAGATGGCGAAATTTGATGCGTGTATCGATATTCACTGCGCGTCGTGTCCGGTAAATGAAAGGGAATGCAGCTCAACGACAAGGCAACTCAGCGACTCAGAAACGACGCAACCTGAGGCGCGTCAAATGGCCAGTCCAACTCATCGCCGGTGTCGACTCTACGCAACACCGGAACGCGCAACTCGTAGCGCTCAAGCAGTTGCTCATCCTCGCAGATGTCGACCAGCTCAACCAGCAGGCCGTGCTCGATGGCGAACGGCAGTAAAACCGCTTCGGCAACCTCACACAACGGGCATCCCAAGGTACTGAACAGCTGGCATTCGGGCGGCATGAATTGATCCTCGGCAAATCCTCTACGACGGAAATTATTCTAGGCGCACCCCGGGATCACGTCGACATCCGGAAATGCGTCTTGCTGAACGCGTTCGCACGGTCCAGTACCGGTTTTTCGAAACAACGGTATCCGACCCAGCCGTAAAACACCGCCGCCGCCATCATCAGCAGTGCGAAAAACAGGTTGTCCAGATAGCTTTCGGGCCAGGCGCCGACCAGGCTCCATACCCGCCCGATCACCCCCAGCACCAGCAGGTGAGACAGATAGATCGTGTAGGACATGTCACCCACAGCGACCAGAAACCCAGGCACAACCAGTTGTCGACGCCGTTCGAGCAGGGCAAGGGTCAGGACCAGCAGGCCGAACGTCCCTCCGACCATGAGCATGCGCAGCAAGCCCTGACTGTCGTATAACCGGAAGTAACCGATCAGGGGCACACCCAGCAGCAGCGCACCTCCCAACGACGCAAGGACGGCAGCTGTCGGCACGCGTGCGCTGTGCCGACCATAAAAGAACAATGCCAGCGCTGCGCCAAGAATGAATTCAAGGGCGTAGGGATGCAGGATGATCTTCAGTGCGGGCGAATAGTCCTGCCAGTCGGTCAGCACGTTGAACACAACAATGATCAGCGCCCAGCCGCCGAGCAAAAGCGGCACACTGCGTTCACGAAACAACAGAAAGCCTGAGTACACGACGTAGAACCACAGTTCGAACAGCAGCGACCAGGCCACCATCACCAGCAGCACTTTATCGTTGGGCAGCAGCAGGAACGACATGAGCAAGCTGGAAGACCCATGCCCGCTGTTGACCATGCCCGGCTGCACCAGGTACACCGCCAGCGTAATAAAAAAGTACAGCCAGTACGTGGGGTAGATCCGCGACACCCTGTTGAATAGAAAGCGTCGCGCCTCGACCCCGCTCTGGAAACGGCCACGGCTGACAATCACCATCACGAAACCGCTGATGACGAAAAATAGATCGACACCCAACTGAAAAAAATCGAGCAGCGGCGGCAGAAGGATGTCGCCACCGGAAAACTTGCTCTCTACCGACATCATGTGAAACAACACCACACCCAGGACAGCTATGCCCCTGAGCCCCTGCAGGGAATACAGCCGCTCCATGCCTCTCTCCATTCAGCTCTTATATCGCGCGCCGTGCACATGATCACGCGGGTGGAGCATAGCCAATGGCCAGAAATACGGAACCCCAATCTTCAACACGTTGCGGTTTTTCCTGACAGATACTTTTGGAGTAAGGTGCAGCGGCAGCGCACAGCCTGATTGAACACCAGACGGCAATCGAAGTGAACCTTCAGGAATCACCTGTACTCGAAACATCCATATGCCACCCAAACGGAGAAAATCATGGCCCGCCAAACCGCACAGAACGCTCAGGAAATCCTGAGAGCCGACTTCCAGGTACTGGTTGCCGACACTGAGAAATTGCTGGCGCATACCGCATCGTTGGCAGGTGATCAGGCCGATGAACTGCGTGCCCAGATTCGTGAAAGCCTGCTGCGTGCCAAGGAAACGCTAAAGACCACTGAAGACTCGCTTCGCGAGCGCGGTGAGGCTGCTGTGATCGCGACCGAAGATTACGTTCAGAACAACCCCTGGCAGTCAGTCGGTATCGCCGCAGGTGTCGGCTTTCTGATCGGTCTGCTGGCTACAAGGCGCTAACATCATGACTCTGGGAACGGAATCAGCACCGCCCGAGGGAACTCCGGGCTCTTCACCGCGGCGTCTTGGCGCTGCATTCCTTGGCCTGCTGCACACGCACGTCGAACTGTTCGGCATCGAATTGCAGGAGCAGAAGGCACGCACCGTGAGCCTGCTGCTGTTCGCGGGACTGGCGCTGGTTTTCGGCCTGCTACTGCTCACCGGCCTCTCGGCCTTGTTGCTGATCGTTCTGTGGGACAGCTATCGCCTGGCGGGTATTGTCGGCCTGTGTACGTTCTACCTGCTGGCCGCCGTGTTCTGCGGGTTGCGCCTCAAGGCAGCGATTTTCGATGAGTCGTCGCCTTTCCACGCAACCCTTGAAGAGCTGGCCAACGACCGCGAGCGATTGATGCCATGAGTGAACCCAAGTCGCACCAGAGCAATACCCGTCGGGAACTGCGCAAGGCGTTAATACGCCTGCGCATGGAGATGCACCGTCAGGAAATTCGTCACGAATCGACGCAACTGCTGCAGCCGTTGCAACGCTTTCGCGGGATCCGCCATGACTGGAAAAGCGCGCTCGGCTTTCGCCACGCGCCACTCTGGGGAGTGGGCTCGGTCGCCCTGCTGGGGTTTCTGAGCGGTAAACGTGCCAAGACCGGACGCACCAGCCTGCTGGGTCGCCTGTTGAAGCTCGGCATCACGCTGACGCCACTGATCAAGGTCGCCATGCAGAGTCGCGCCATTCAGAACCGCAACCGCAGGCTCTGATTACGCCAGACTTTTTGCGTAAATCGAACCTCGCGACAAATGCCTGCTCCGGTGCTCCGGGGCGGGCATTTGCTTTTTAACAGCCCCTGTTTCTGTCTGTCCGCGCTTCAGGCCTTGCGGCAGGCGTGCCGAACCGGGAAGCTACGGCCAACATTACTGACGGAGTGAACGCCTTGGATTGGCAAACCCTGCTTAACCGCGAACGACTTGGCAAGACACTGCACAGCCCCGAAGAACTGGGGCGCAGTCCGTTTCACAAGGACCATGACCGGATCATCTTTTCCGGTGCGTTTCGCCGTTTGGGACGCAAGACCCAGGTCCATCCGGTGTCCAGCAACGACCATATTCATACCCGCCTGACTCACTCGCTGGAAGTCAGTTGCGTCGGCCGTTCACTGGGCATGCGCGTTGGCGAAACGCTGCGCGCTGCCCTGCCCGACTGGTGCGAACCGAGCGACCTGGGCATGGTTGTGCAATCGGCCTGCCTGGCGCATGACATCGGCAATCCGCCGTTCGGTCATTCGGGCGAAGACGCAATTCGCAACTGGTTCAATCAGGCTGCCGGACGTGGTTGGCTCGACGCGATGAGCGAGACCGAGCGCAATGACTTTCTCAATTTCGAGGGCAATGCCCAGGGATTCCGAGTTCTTACGCAGCTGGAATACCACCAGTTCGACGGCGGCACTCGCCTTACCTACGCCACATTGGGCACTTACCTCAAATACCCGTGGACCGCTCGCCACGCAGACTCGCTGGGCTACAAGAAGCACAAGTTCGGCTGCTATCAGAGCGAACTGCCGATCCTTGAGCAGATCGCTGGCAAGCTGGGTTTGCCGCAACTTGAGGAACAACGCTGGGCGCGCCACCCACTGGTCTACCTGATGGAAGCCGCCGATGACATCTGTTATGCCCTGATCGATCTGGAAGATGGCTTGGAGATGGACCTGCTGAACTACGCGGAAGTTGAGTCACTTCTGCTTGGACTGGTCGGCGATGATCTTCCGGAAACCTATCGGCAACTGGGCCCTGGCGACTCACGGCGGCGCAAGCTGGCTATCCTGCGCGGCAAGGCCATAGAACACCTGACCAACGCAGCCGCCAGAGCATTCGTCGAGCAACAGGACGCCCTGCTTGCGGGCACGCTGCCCGGCGATCTGGTGGAACACATGCACGGCCCGGCCAAGCGCTGCGTCTTGAACGCCAAGGACATGGCGCGCAAGAAAATCTTTCAGGACAAGCGCAAGACGCTGCATGAAATTGGCGCCTACACCACACTGGAAATTCTCCTCAACGCCTTTTGCGGTGCAGCGGTCGAACAGTTTGGCGGCAGGACGCCGTCCTTCAAGCATCGACGTATCCTCGATCTGCTGGGCAACAGCGCGCCGGATCCCAAGGCACCGTTGCATACCTCGTTCCTGCGCATGATCGACTTCATCGCCGGCATGACCGACAGCTACGCCAGTGAAATGGCCCGGGAAATGACCGGCCGCTCCGGACAGATTTAGCCTTGATCGACCAGCCGAGTACCTGAGTCCAGGCAGATACAACGCTGGTCAGACCTGATTGCCTCGCAAAACTCAGACAGGCCCTACATGCATGTCAGACGAGTCCTATCGCAGCTTTTCTTGCATCCCTCAATAATTGCAGCCACTTCAAATGCCACTCCGGCTCGTCATCCATCCGCCTGCGATACTAACGGCCTGCACGCCGCCTGCGAGGCCTGAACGTCTCGCCAGGGCCTTTCCGGAAAACTCATGTCCACACACAGCCTGCGCATCCTCCTGGTGGAAGATCACCCGTTTCAACTGATCGCCACTCAGGTACTGCTCAACAATCAGGGCTATTTTCTCCTGACTCCCGCGCTCACCGCGGCAGAGGCCATGGCCGCCATGCAACGCAGCCCGGAGCCCTACGGGCTTTTACTGTGCGATCAGTGCTTGCCGGATATGTCAGGCCTTGACCTGATCGATGAAGCGGCCCGTCAAGGCTTGCTGCGTCGGGCCATTCTTCTCAGCGGCCTGCCCGATGTACAGCTTGAAAACCTGCAGCAGCTTGCCACGCAGCGCGACCTGCCCCTGCTCGGCTGCCTGAGCAAACCCCTGCATGGCCCTGACCTCAGCCGCTTGCTGGGGCACAGTCCTGGGTGACATCGCCAATGCTGCTTCAAGCGACTTCAGAAATGCCTGGCAACTATATACACGCCAATTAATGCAAAACCGGGCCGGTTATGAATTCACGTTCAGTGTCGTAGGAAATCATCAACCCACATGAATGATGATTCCATAAAGTAATAAACATCCCGCGCCTCAATAACCAGATACGCACTGAAATTAGCGTTAACGTTTAAACACACTTATGTTCAACGTAGGCTTTTACGTACTCCGATACGCTAATTATTGTAGGACTTTTCCTATATATGCCTGCCGAGCAAGTCTCTTTATGTGCCTGCCTGAACATCTGAGCTAAGGTGCGCGCTTTCTTCACTGCTTGTTATGGAATGGAATATGAACTCAGTTTTTATCATCGACGACCATCCGGTTATCCGGATGGCGGTCAGAATGCTTCTGGAAAACGAAAATTACGAAGTGGTGGGCGAAACCGATAACGGCGTCGACGCGATGCAAATGGTTCGCGAATGCATGCCTGACCTGATCATTCTCGACATCAGCATTCCCAAGCTCGACGGCCTCGAAGTCCTGGCCCGCTTCAATACGATGGGGCTGCCCTCCAAGATACTGGTGCTGACGTCGCAAACCCCCAACCTGTTTGCCATTCGCTGCATGCAATCGGGCGCTTCCGGTTATGTCTGCAAACAGGAAGACTTGAGCGAACTGCTCAGTTCGGTGAAAGCGGTATTATCCGGCTACAATTACTTTCCCAGTCAGGCATTGACGTGTGCCGTCCGCGAAGACGGGCAGACGAACGAGCTGGAACTTTTCAAGTTGGTCAATGATCGCGAATTGATGGTGTTGCAATTATTTGCTCAAGGCCGCTCCAACAAGGAAATAGCCAAGGGCATGTTTCTCAGTAACAAGACCGTCAGCACTTACAAAACGCGACTTATGCAAAAGCTGAAAACCAGAACCTTGGTAGAACTTATCGAGATGGCAAAACGCAACGCGCTAGTGTGAGAAACCGGATGCCCACGCGCTTCAGACAATTATTAATACTGGCCACAGGCCTGTGCATGGGCTGGAGTGCTCAGGCCAGCCTCCATGCGGCCGAACATTACACACTGCTCGGTCGCTCGAGCCCGGCACACATGGACGTGAAGCTGGACAGCAGCCAATGGCAATGGGTACGCGGTCAACGTGAACTGACTCTCGGCATCTCGAACCCCGATTACCCGCCCTTCGATATCACGATGTCAGGCAACGACTACGAAGGCATCACTGCCGATTACGCAGGCATCATCTCGGATGCGCTGGACCTCCCGGTCAGGGTGCAGCGCTTCGAAACTCGCAATGCAGCGATCAAGGCCCTGATCACAGGCCAGGTCGACCTGCTGGGCACTGCCAACGGCTTTGAAGCGGTTGATCGCAACATCAGGCTGTCACAGCCCTACTCGGTTGATCAGCCCGTGCTGGTCACCCGGGTCGGAGACACGCGCCCCCTCACCGAGGGCCTGAAAGGCATGCGGCTGAGCATGGTCTATCACTATCTGCCACCCACAGAGGTCGAGGCGACGTACCCCGGTGCAACACTGAAGACCTACCCATCATTCCAGAACGCTATCAACGCCGTGGCCTTCAACCAGGCCGATGTCTTTCTGGGCGATACGATTTCCACCCAATACATCATCAACAAGGGCTACCTGAACAATGTGCAAATGTCGAATTTCGGCAAGCACGAACCCAATGGTTTCAGCTTTGCCGTCAGCAATGAAAACAAACAATTGCTGGGCGTCATCAACCAGACGCTGAAAGCGATTCCGGTCGATGAGCGCATCAACATTTCCCGGCGCTGGAGCACCGGCAGCGACCTGATGCTCACCGACCAGAAGCTGCAACTGACGCAACGCGAGGAACGCTGGATCGCTCAGCATCCGACCGTGCGCGTGGTGGTCAATGAAGCGTACGCACCACTGACCTTCTTCGACGCCAAGGGCAACTTTCGTGGCATCACCGCCGACCTGCTTGAACTGGTCCGTCTGCGTACCGGGCTCAGGTTCGACGTCAAACGCTCGCCCAGCCTGACCGACATGCTGAACCAGGTCAGCGAGGGCCAGGCGGACATGATCGGCGCGCTGGTGTCCAGCGATGAGCGGGAAGACCGCCTGAGCTTCAGCCGGCCCTATATCGACAATTCGTTCGTACTGGTCACCCGCAAGGACCAGGGCTCTCCCAGCTATCTGGAGCAGATGGACGGCAAACGCCTGGCAATCACCCAGGGCAGCCCGATGCTGGACTGGCTGCGCCGCAAATACCCCAGAGTCGTACCGCTGGAAATCGACAACCCGTTCCAGGCGCTGGACATGTTGTCACTGGGCAGAACAGAAGGCGCGGTCATCTCGCTGCTCAGCGCAGACTACTTTCTGTCTTCAGGCATCTTCGAGGAGCGCCTGCAGATGACCGCGACCATCGGCGAGGACCCGGCGCTGATTTCCATGGCGACCTCACGCAATGCCATCGAGCTGAGTTCGATTCTCGACAAGGCACTGGCAAGCATCGCGCCGCAGGATCTGGCGGCGATCAACAATCGATGGCGCGCCTACACCCCTTCAAGCGCCAACTGGCATGACTACGAACGCCTGATCTATCAGATTCTGGTCGGAGCAGGCCTGTTGCTGCTGGGCCTACTGGCCTGGAATGCCTGGATGCGGCGGCAGATACGTCAGCGTGAAGCAGCGGAACGGGCGCTGGGCGACCAGTTCGAATTCATGCGTGCGCTGGTCGAAGGCACGCCCCATCCGATCTACGTGCGGGATCGCGAAGGCATGCTGCGCATGTGCAATGACAGCTACCTGAGGGTTTTCTCCGCGCAACGTGAAGACATCATCGGCAAGAGCGCTACCGAAGGGGTGCTGGGCAATGCCTTCGAAGCACGGGAATACGCTGCCGACTATCAACGGGTCATGGCCAGCAACACTGCACTGATCCTCGACCGCCCCCTACGCATTGGCGACCGGCATATGACCATCTACCACTGGATCCTGCCCTTTCGTGACTCTCTGGGCGAGGTGCAGGGCATCATTGGCGGCTGGATCGATATCAGCGAGCGTCGCCAGCTCATTGAAGACCTGCAGGCCGCCAAGGAACAGGCTGACGCTGCCAGCCGTGCCAAGAGCACCTTTCTTGCCACCATGAGCCATGAAATCCGCACGCCCATGAATGCAGTGATCGGAATGCTGGAGCTGGCGCTCAAGCGTGCCGATCATGGCGAGCTGGACCGTTCCGCCATCGAAGTCGCCTACAGCTCGGCCAACGACCTGCTGGACCTGATAGGCGACATTCTCGATATCGCGCGCATTGAATCCGGGCGGCTTTCACTGAATCCGGAGCGGGCGAACCTGCGTCGACTGGTAGAGTCGGTACTGCGGGTATTCGACGGTCTGGCTCGCCAGAAGGACCTCGACCTGGTGCTGGAACTGGACAGCCGGATCAACGCCGATGTGCTGATCGACCCGCTGCGCTTCAAACAGATACTGTCCAACCTGGTTAGCAATGCCATCAAATTCACCCCGATGGGTCGGATCAAGGTCGTACTGCAGGCAGCCGAAAGTCCGGACCCGCAACTGCTGCATCTGCACATCACCGTTCAGGACAGCGGCATCGGCATCAGTGTCGAAGACCAGCAACGCTTGTTCGAGCCGTTCGCCCAGGCCGATAACACCGGGCAGATGGCGCGCACCGGTGCCGGGCTGGGGCTGGTGATTTGCCGCAGCCTGTGCATGATGATGGGCGGCAACCTCTCGCTCGACAGCGCACCAGGCCAAGGCACCCGGATCAGTATGAATCTGGTGCTGACCACGCTTGAACCGCTGATTGGCCAGTCCGTCTCTATGCCACCGCTAGCCGTGGCACACCAGACACTACGGATTCTGATCGTCGACGACCATCCTGCCAACCGGCTGCTGCTCTGCCAGCAGCTCGGTTTTCTCGGTCACCACTGCGAAGTAGCCGAAAACGGCGCGCAGGGGCTTGAGCACTGGAAGAGCGATACCTTTGATCTGGTGGTCGTCGACTGCAACATGCCGGTCATGAACGGCTATGACATGACTACGGCAATTCGCGCGCTTGAAGACGCAGACGGCCAGCCACGCTGCCCTGTCTGGGGTTTCACCGCCAATGCGCAGCCTGACGAGATCGAGCGCTGCCGCGCAGCAGGCATGGACGATTGTCTGTTCAAACCCATCAGCCTTTCGATGCTCAGCGAACGGCTGACAGCCATTTCACCGCTGGCGCACACACCTCTGCCGTTCAGCCTGGACAGCGTCAGCAGCCTGACCGGTGACCGTCCGGAAATGGTTGAACGCCTACTTGCGCAACTCCTGCACAGCAATCACGAGGACCGGCTGCTGCTGGCCAGACTGATACCGGAAAACAATCGCAGGAAAACCCGCGACCTGGCCCACAGGATCAAAGGCGCCGCACGGATCATCAGAGCTTCACGAGTAGTCGATGCTTGCGATGCGCTTGAGCAGGCCTGCGAAGCGGACACGCCCGATGAACAGTTCCATACCTGTCAGCAGGTTGTTGAACTGGCGATGATCGAGCTTGAGGAGGCGCTGATTCTGCAGCAGGCGAAACCTGACTGAAGGTGCTTCACGGACGGTATAGCGAGGGGCATGCGAAGGGGAACAGCAAGGGAAGCAGGCGCTGGCCTGCCTCCCGTTACATCAGGCGGCCGGATTGATTTCTTTTTCCGGGTACCAGACGTCGATCAGCGGGCTGACAGTGACTTCTGTCAGTTCACTGCGGCCTTTGAGCCAGGCTTCGACAGCAACACGCTGCTCTTCGCTGACCGAGCCACGCTTGCTCAGGCAAACCAGACCGAAGTCGTCGCCGCCCACATAACCAAGGCCGTTGGCTTCCATTGCTTCTTTCAGGAAAGCGTCAAGGAAAGCATCGATTGCCTTGTCATCCAGCTCTTGCTTGAAGTCCAGGTTCAGTTCAAAACCCAATTCCTGGAACTCGTCCACACACAGTTTTTTGCGCAGACGGCGGGAGCGGTTAGTGGCCATGGGACAATCCTCATCAATAAATATCGGGCGGCACTTTACCAGCTTGGCGATTTAAAAGCCCGATAATTGCGGTCTGTCATGGATATCCGGTCTTGCGACAGCGATGCAGGCCCGATCGATAAAAAATAACGTTTACCGGCCCACCCCCCATCACAAGCCTGCCCTGCTTGGGGCATAATGCGGCTCGTTTCATGCGTGGCACTGTGTGTTACAAAAAAAAACCGCCACGCATTCACTACTATAGTTCTCACCATCGCATCGAAATAGTTACCGAGGGAACTCATCCATGCCCTCTTTTTTATGTCCCCCTTGCAGTAGGGTTTTATTCAATGATCAAGTCGCTACGTCCATTGTTGCTCGCGTCAATTCTTTTGCCACTGGCTTTGCCCTCCTACGCCGCCGTCATCAACACCACGCTGCCCCCCAAGGTTCAACAGGCTCTGAAAGCCAGCAAACTCGGCGATGACGCGCTCTCGCTGGTGATGTTGCCACTCAACGGGCCGGGCACGCCGACCGTGTTCAATGCCGACGTATCGGTCAACCCGGCTTCCACCATGAAGCTGATCACCACCTACGCCGCGCTGGAAATGCTCGGCCCTACCCACCAGTGGAAAACCGAATTCTTCACCGACGGCACACTGAGCAACGGCGTGCTGCGCGGCAACCTGTACCTCAAGGGCGGCGGCGATCCAAAGCTGAATATGGAAAAGCTCTGGCTGCTGATGCGTGACCTGCGCGCCAATGGTGTGCAACAAGTGACCGGGGACCTGGTATTGGACCGTAGCCACTTTGTGCAGCCGCAATTGCCCGAGTTCAATGATGACGGCAACGACGATAACAAGCCGTTTCTGGTCAAGCCTGATGCGCTGATGGTCAACCTCAAGGCATTGCGCTTCGTGACCCGCAACGATGACGGCAGGATTCTGGTTTCGGTCGAGCCGCCGATTTCTACCATTCGCATCGACAACCAGGTCAAGGCAAGCGCATCAAAGCAATGCACCGGGGATGTGCGCTACAACCCGGTCACCCAGCCTGACGGCAGCGTCAATGTGACGGTGACTGGCCAGCTGGGCAACGGCTGCAATTCGCAGACTTATCTTTCGCTGCTGGACCATCCAACCTATGCGGCAGGCGCAGTACGGGCCATCTGGCAGGAACTGGGCGGCACCATCCAGGGCAAGGACCGCGTTGGCGTCTTGCCCGGCAACGCCAAGCTGCTGGCCAAGGCTTTTTCGCCGGACCTGGTGGAAGTCATTCGTGACATCAATAAATTCAGCAACAACACCATGGCCCAGCAACTGTTTCTGAGCCTGGGTGAAGAGTTCCGCAATGAAGCGGACGGTGACGACGGCAAGGCCGCCCAGCGCGTCATCCGCCAATGGCTGGCGAAAAAAGGCATCACTGCGCCGCATCTGGTCATGGAGAACGGCTCCGGTCTATCGCGTGCGGAACGTGTCAGTGCCCGTGAGATGGCCATTATCCTGCAGGCTGCTTGGCGCAGCCCGTATGCTGCCGAATTCATGAGTTCGATGCCGCTGGCAGGCATGGACGGCACCATGCGTAAACGTCTGAAGCGCACCCCGCTACTGGGTGAAGCGCACATCAAGACAGGCACACTGAACACGGTTCGCGCCATTGCCGGCTTCAGCCGCGACAGCAACGGCAACACCTGGGCGGTCGTGGCGATCCTCAATGACCCGCGTCCGTTTGGCGCATCCTCGATACTGGACGAGGTACTGGTCGATCTGTATCGACAGCCGAAACTGACCAACACCACCGTCTCGATCCAGCAATAACCACCCGCAGCATGCAACCAGCAGACCCGCTTTCGAAGCGGGTCTGTGTGCGTCAGATCTGCTCGGGCTCGACCCGATCGCGACCGGCCTGTTTGGCGGCATAAACACCCGAGTCAGCGCGCAACAACATTGTGTCGATCCCCTCACCTGCTCGCCAACTGGCGATGCCGAAGCTGGCCGTCACAACCTGATCGACGCCTTCGATAACCTGATTACGCAGCCCCTCGCGCAGGCTCAATGCCAGTTGATATGCCTGCGAGCCCCGTGCGCCGGGGCAGACCACCATGAACTCTTCTCCGCCCAGACGGCAGAACACATCATCGCTGCGCAGGCGCTGGCTGATCTTTTCCGAAATCGCCTTGAGCACCTGATCGCCTGCGGCATGCCCGAAACGGTCATTAATGCGCTTGAAATGATCGATATCGAGCATGATGATCGACAGGTTACCGCCGTGCCGGTCGATCCTCTTCAGCTCGGCCTGCATGCGGTCCTGGAAATAGCGCCGGTTGTAGGCGCCGGTCAGTACGTCGGTGACCGACAGCGCGCGCAACTCCTGTTCGACACGCTTGAGGTCGGTGATATCGGACACAAAGCCGTGCCATAGCACGCTGCCGTCTACCAACCGTTCCGGCGTCGATGCAGCGCGCAGCCAGCGCTGGCCCTTGCGTGGCAGGTCGACACGGTACTCTTCGCTCCAGGGTGTCAGATGCTTCGCGCTGGCCAGAATCGAGCTTTTGACGCGTGTCAGGTCCGGTGGCTGGATACGTCGCAGAACGGCCTCGGAATCGCCCAGCAACTGCGCTTCATCGAATTCAAACAGCTCGCACATGCCGGCACTGGCGTACCTGAAGCGCGCACTGCCGTCGATAGCCAGGTGATACTGATAAATGCCGCCAGGCACCTGCGAGCCGAGCTTTTTCAACAATTGCCCTTGTTCGGCAAGGGCCTCGTTGACGCGCTTGTGCTCGGTGACATCGATGCACACCGCCAGGTACCCGGTCCACAGCCCCTGATCGTCGCGCACGGCGGTCACCAGCATGTTCACCACCAGGGTGCTGCCGTCACTGCGCTGCAGGGTCCACTCCTGCGAGGGGTGATGAGGGTCTTGCACGGCGTCGAGAAACATCAGCCGGGAAGCGCTGACCGGGTGCCCGCGGTCCTTGCTCAATATACTCGCGCGGGCCGCCAGCTCGGCCGACTGATAAAGGTCCATGAGGCGCAAACTGCCCAGCACCTCTTCCTGCGAATAACCCAGCATCTTCTGCGCACCGACGTTGAACGTCGTGATCAGCCCGTCCAGGTCAGTTGCAATGATCGCCACTTCCGTCGCGGCGTCCAGCACACTGCGCAATTGCCCGTGCGCCGCCCGCAACTGCTGCCCGCGCTGGCGCAACTCACAAGTACGCTGCGCCACAAGCTGCAAGGCTCGCTGACGCTGGCTGATCAGGCTGTAGAGCAACGCGCTGAGCATCAGGCTCAAAAGCCCGCCGAGCCACAGCACCCGGCCCGGCATAACGCTCTGATTGCTCTGGCTGAAGATTTCCGTAGGGCGAACCTCGACCAGATAATCCCTGTCGCCCAGGCTCAGCAGGCTGCTGGCGTACAAATGATTGCGTATGGCTGCGACCGGCGACTGGTAAACCTGCTCAGGCTTCGTCGGCGAGCTGAGGTCAAGCATGGTGACCGCAAGATTGTCCTGTTCCGCGGTGCCAATGCTCATCAATTGCGCCAGGCTGATCACTGCCGTGACATACCCCCTCAATTCCGAAGGCGGCTGGCCAATGGCGAATACCGGCGCCACCAGCAAAATTCCGTACGTGTCTGACGGGTCTAGGGCCAGCAGGCTGATACGAGGCGTTGCAACAATGCGCTTGAGCAAACGCGCACGCTCAAGGACGACATGACGTGCGGGCTCCGACGCTATATCGAACCCTGACGGCGTCGGAATTTTGCTGAGGGTCTGGATGAATCGAACCGGAAAATACTCATTCCGCACAGCGGCGGTTTTCAAGGTACCGTTTTCATCCATTTCTCGTATGGCGTATTCGGCTGAGCCCTCCTCGCGCGCCTGCTGTTCAAAAGCGGCCCGCTCCGCCAGCGTTACTTTGGGGTTCCAGGCGTACGCCTGGGTTCCAATCAGCAATGGCGCGACAAAGCCGTCGAATTCCGACTGCTCGACCTGATGGGAAAAGATAAAGAAGCGACACAGGGTGTCCAGCCGAGTGACCTGCCGGTCCAGACGCTCCTGAAGACGACTGAAGCGCTCTGCGGCAAGCATGTCGAAACGCTGGCGCAATTGACGCTGGTAGAGCTTATTGTCGGCCAGCGCCAACATGATGGTAAGTGCCGCGCCGACCATCAATGCCAAAACGGCTATTGGCCACGCTGAGAGCTGGCCGTTGATGAAACTCAGAACTCTGAGCCTGAACCGTTTCGCTGTCATACACAGAAACTCATGACGCCAACATGCTGAAGCGTCAAGCTGGCTATGACTTCTGTTATAGCTATTCGCCAGTAATTTTCATAGGCCTGTGACTGTTTCAAACGGGGCCATTGAGCTGCCGATAAGGTTGAGGACCTCGCCCAAACCTTGCGGGCATTGCCTCAAATTACATTTTGAACCGTGTGACGACACCATTCATTTCGATGGCCAATCGCGACAGTTCTCCACTGGCGAGAGACGTCTGATTCGCACCTTCGGTACTCTGTACTGAAAGATCGCGAATACTGACCAGATTGTGATCAATGGAACGGGCAACCTGCGCCTGCTCTTCAGAGGCGGTCGCGATAAGTGTGTTCATGTCATTGATCTGTTCGATACATCGGGCAATCTCGTCCAGCGCTGCCCCCGCTTCATGTGCAACCTCTAAAGTATCCTGCGCGCCCAGGCAGCTTTCCTGCATCGACTTTGTGGCTTGTTCGGAGCCCTGCAAGATGGCACCGATCATTTGTTCTATTTCCTGGGTTGACTGCTGTGTACGATACGCCAGCGCCCTGACTTCATCGGCCACAACAGCAAAGCCGCGGCCCTGTTCGCCGGCACGAGCGGCTTCGATGGCCGCGTTGAGCGCAAGAAGGTTGGTCTGCTCGGCGATGGTACGGATAACCGCCAATACCTTGCTGATGTCGTGGGATTGCCCGGCCAGACGCTGAACATCAGCGCTGGTGGCCAGCACCGTAGCGCCAAGTTTCTCAATCGCGCTGACGGTACTGGCCACTCTCTGAGCACCATGTACTGTGGACATGTTGGATTTCCTGGCCGCATCAGATGCAGCGGCGGCATTGCGCGCGACTTCATCTACCGCTGCCGTCATTTCATTAACAGCAGTGGCGGCCTGCTCGATCTCCTGATTCTGACGACCCAGCCCGGTGCTGGACTGCACAGTGATGGAATTCATCTCTTCGGCAGCAGACGCCAACTGCAGTGAGGAGTTACTTATCAAGCCAATGGTTTGTCGCAAGTTTTTCTGCATGGCCAGGGTTGACTGCTGAAGCGCAGAAAACTCATCGTTGCCAGTGACCAGAATGTCACCGCGAAGATCCCCTCCGGCAATTCTCTCATTGACCGACAATAATGATTTCAGTGGACTCACAATACTGCGGGTCAGCAGGATAGCCAGAATGATCGTAATGACCAGAGACAGTGCGATAATCACAACCGTAAACGTAAAACCACTGTGATAAGATACCGCGGCACTTTCACCCAGGCTATCGGCCTGGTCAATATTCATTTGAATCAACTCATCGACTGCGGTTTGCAACGCCCCGGTGACGGGCACTATATTAGTGTCAGTAAATGCAACGGCGTCAGCGTTGTCGCCTTTCCGGATCAGTTCAATAACCGTGTCCAGAAGTGCAGCAAACTTTTGGGCGGAGGAATTGACGGTCTGATAAAGGCTTCCTTCCTGAGCGCTGCCTACAAACGGAGCATACGCGGTAGATTGCTTGAGCATTTCCTCCCGCGAGGCTTTCAGCCGCGCCATCGTAATTGCCAGCGCCTGAGGGTCGGTTTGTGCAATCAAACGTCGCGCGTCCAGTCGCAGACGCAAGGTCGCGCTGCCTATTTTGTTGGCCAGAATAATACTAGCCATCGCGTCATTCTGCAGTGTATCCATGCTGGCCCGTAACTCGCCCATTTTCCATAGGGCTATACCTCCCAGCGCAATGAGCAGGCACGTGATCAGCATAAAGCTCATCCCCGCACGGACAGCGACCTTGACGTTTCTCATTCTATTACCTTCGGGGTGGGTACTGCATGGACAATAACAAGACACTGTCGACACCCTTAGTCGCCCGGCTGCACAGGGACATCACTTCAAACTTCGACAGTTGAAAATCGTTATATCGCCCTCCCCGTTGTAGCCAGGACAGGAAGAAAGTAGCGCAGCCCAAAAATACGACAGACAAGAAAAACAAGTTGGGAGACAGGATTTGAAAACCTGTTATAGAGTGCTTGACAAGCAATAGTACGCACTAAATCAAAGCACATAGCTTTAGAATAATGACAAACATACCAACAAAAAAAAAGAATAAATTATTGCTCGTCGCGAGTATAACACCGACCAGAGCAAGGCAATGCAAAAGTTTCAAACTTATTGAAATAAGCTTCTATAAAGATAATAACCTTATGCATATCAACACCAACATATTGATTGCTATAGCGTTTATACACAACAAGACAACGATCGATTGCTATCGACTGAAAGGCATTTAAACGCAATGAAAAAGGTCTTTGTACGACTGAAACAGTGTCAGGGTGCGATGAGCTGACCGGTATAAAACGCTACCGCTCAACTCATCGCACACCGCGTCAGGCACGCGCCATGATTTTCCAGGCGCGGTGAATCTTGCCGTTGCGGGCAAAATCCTGGTCGATGGTTTGCGCGGTAATATCCTCCACCGCATAGCGCTGACTCAGATTTTCATCGAGCACGAACTTGCGGAAGTTGTTGGAGAAGTACAGCACGCCACCCGGTGCCAGACGCGCCATGGCCAAATCGATCAGCTCGACCTGATCACGCTGCACATCAAAAATGCCTTCCATGCGCTTGGAGTTGGAGAACGTCGGCGGATCGATGAAGATCAGGTCGTATTCGTCGCGATTGGCCTGCAGCCAGGCCATCACGTCGCCCTGCTCCAGACGGTTCTTGTCGGAGAAACCGTTCAGTGAAAGGTTGCGACGCGCCCAGTCCAGGTAAGTCCGCGACAAGTCGACGCTGGTGGTGCTGCGCGCACCGCCCTTGGCAGCATGCACGCTGGCAGTGGCGGTATAGGCAAACAGGTTCAGGAAGCGCTTGCCGGCCGCCTCGCGCTGGATACGCATGCGCATCGGACGATGGTCGAGAAACAGGCCGGTGTCGAGGTAGTCGGTCAGATTGACCAGCAGCTTGACGCCGCCTTCACTGACTTCCAGAAACTGGCCCTGCGCGCTTTGACGCTCGTATTGTTTGGTGCCGCTCTGACGCTCGCGACGCTTGATCACCACACGGTTCTTGTCAATGTTCAGCGCCTGCGGAATGGCCGCCAGCGCATCGAACAGCCGGGCCGAAGCCTTTTCCGGATCGATGGACTTCGGCGCCGCGTATTCCTGAACGTGAACCCAGTCGTGATACAGGTCTATCGCCAGCGAATATTCAGGCATGTCGGCATCATAGACGCGGTAGCAATCGATGCCTTCACGGCGCACCCACTTACCCATCAGCTTGAGGTTCTTTTGCAGGCGATTGGCAAACATCTGCCCGCCTTCGCTCAGGCGCGCCTGTTCGACCACCACCGGTTCCGGCTTGATCGGGTTGCCGTTCTTGTTGAGCTTTCTTTCAACGACTTCAACTTCGACAGGGTTCTCGCGCTCGATCTGACGCTGCTCGGGTGTGCGACGCTCGCCCGTCACGAACTGGTCAGGCGTGACCTTGATCAGCAGCAGTTTGCAAGGCAAGGCACCGTTCCAGAACGAATACTGTTTGTGGCTGCGAATGCCCATGCGCTTGCCAAGGTCCGGCGCGCCGGTGAACACCGCAGCTTCCCAGTTAAGGCAGGCCTGACGCAGGCGCTCGCCCAGATTCTGGTAGAGATACAGCAGGCTGGCTTCATCACCCAGGCGCTCGCCGTACGGAGGGTTGCAGATCACCAGACCTTTCTGGTTCTGGTCGGGACGCGGCTCGAAGGTCGCAACTTCGCCTTGATAGACCTTGATCCAGTCGCTCAGACCTGCACGTTCGATGTTGTTGCGTCCAGGCTGGATCAGTCGCGGATCGGCCTCGTAACCGCGAATCCATGAAGGCGTTTTGGCCAGCCCTGCTTCTGCGCGCGCCAGCGCTTCGTCGTGCAGCTTGCGCCACAGCGCCGGGACGTGGCCCAGCCAGGCCGAGAAGCCCCAGCGTTCACGCTTGATGTTCGGGGCGATGTCGGCGGCGATCATGCCGGCCTCGACCAGGAACGTGCCGACACCGCACATCGGGTCAGCCAGCGCGCCGCCCTCGGCAGCAATGCGCGGCCAGCCAGCGCGGATCAGGATCGCGGCGGCAAGGTTTTCCTTCAGGGGTGCAGCACCTTGCTGCAGGCGATAGCCGCGCTGGTGCAGGCTGTGCCCGGACAGATCGAGGGACAGAATGGCTTCGCCTCGGTCCAGTCGCAGGTGCACGCGCAGATCGGGGTTGATCTTGTCCACCGAAGGCCGCTCGCCATCCGGTGTGCGCAGTTTGTCGACGATCGCATCCTTGACCTTCAACGCACCGAAGTGAGTGTTATCGATGCCTGACCCGTGGCCACTGAACTCCACTGCGATGGTGCCATCGGACTCGAGATGATCATGCCACTCGACATCGAGCACGCCGTGATACAGGTCTTCGGCATCCTTCATCGGGAAGCGCTTGAGCACCAGCAGCACGCGGTTGGCCAGCCGCGACCAGAGGCACAGCCGGTAGGCGGTCTCCATGTCGGCCGAGCCGCGAATGGCCGACGTATGCTCGCGGGTCTCTTGCAGACCCAGTGCCGTAGCTTCCTCGGCAAGCAGTCCTTCGAGGCCTTTGGGGCAAGTAAGGAAAAGTTCGTAGCGATCCGACATGTGTATTCCAGGGCCTGAGCCGTCAGCGGCGGGCAACGCATTGCCCTGCCAGATTTGAACAGGCGTCTTTCGTGGAGAACGCCTGCGTGGCACATGATGTGTGCCGGTCCACCGCATGATCCTGTCATGTCATTGCGGCAGTTTTCGGGAGATATTAGAACAGATATCCACCAGGACGTTGTTGGCAATAGAAAGACGCAATTAAAAAGTCATGCTGGAAAAGTCACATTTTTACCGTGTCCATCGCGACCCTTCGTCGCTTAACCAGCCAAGGCATTAGGCCATCACACGAGACTGACAAGCGATCTCATCTGGCTCGCAAATCCCTGCGTCAAAGGGGCTGCGCCAAAAATCAGTGCTTGAACAGGCTATCGCTTATTGCTCGACAGACCTGAATATGACGTGCTTATGACAAAACGATCATTCACACCGACCTGTGCTTTGGTTAGAAATCGTCTCAGGTCATCTCCGCAACGGTTATGACATCAAGGCCCGCGACGCCGGCAGCGGGCACCAACGGCAGAAGATTCTGCCCGACCTCATCACGGGGTCTCAGGGATATTACAGTCAACAGACGAGGGCATTACCCTATGAGAAGACTTAAGCGTGATCCGTTGGAAAGAGCATTTTTACGCGGATATCAATACGGCGTTCATGGTAAATCCCGTGAGCTTTGCCCTTTTACTCTACCGTCAGTACGCCAGGCATGGATCAATGGCTGGCGCGAAGGACGCGGCGACAACTGGGACGGTATGACCGGCACTGCGGGCATCCACAGACTCAACGAACTTCACGCGGTCGGATGAGGCGATTCAAAGACTTTCAGGCCTCTGTCGGGCCACCCACATGATTGACTGATTCACACCTGTACCATGCACGCCCGACCCGGGCGGCGGGCCAACGCCCAGGGGCTCTTTCGAGGAGCCCCTTTTTTTTGCCTTCGATTCAGCGTACGGCCGGTGGCATTGCCGCAATGGCGTCCACCGATTCGCGAATCAGCGCAGGGCCCTTGTAGATGAAACCGGAATAGATCTGCACCAGACTGGCACCTGCGGCTATCTTCTCGGCAGCATGCCGGCCTTCAGTGATGCCACCAGCGGCAATGATCGGCAGGCGACCTGCCAGTTCACTGGCCAGCACCTTGACGATGTGCGTGCTTTTTTCCCGCACCGGCGCGCCCGACAGACCACCGGCTTCATCGCCATGCGGCAGCCCTTCCACACCCTGGCGGCTGAGCGTGGTGTTGGTGGCAATCACTGCATCCATGCCCGACTCGATCAGTGCAGAGGCCACCAGCACGGTTTCTTCATCGCTCATGTCCGGGGCAATCTTGATCGCCAGCGGCACGCGCCTGCCGTGCCGTTGCGTCAGTTCCTGCTGGCGCAGACTCAGGGCCTGGAGCAGTTGCTTGAGCGAGTCACCGAACTGCAGGCTGCGCAGCCCCGGCGTGTTGGGCGAGCTGACGTTGACGGTGACGTAGCTGGCGTGGGCATAGACCTTGTCCAGGCAGATCAGGTAATCGTCCACCGCACGCTCGACCGGCGTGTCGAAGTTCTTGCCGATATTGATGCCCAGGATGCCGCGGTACTTTGCCGCCTGGACCCGGGACACCAGGTTGTCGACACCCAGATTGTTGAAGCCCATGCGATTGATGATCGCCTCGGCGTGCGGCAGGCGGAAAATGCGCGGCTTGGGGTTGCCCGGCTGTGGACGTGGCGTCACAGTACCGATCTCGACAAAGCCGAAGCCCAGTTGCGCAAAGCCATCGATGGCTGCACCGTTTTTGTCCAGACCTGCTGCCAGCCCCACAGGGTTGGGAAATTCCAGCCCCATCACACTGACCGGCAACTTCGCCGGGGACTTGCTCAGCAGGCCATTGAGGCCCAGCCGCCCGCCTGCACCGATCAGGTCCAGCGAAAGGTCATGAGAGGTTTCCGGAGAAAGTTTGAACAGTAACTGGCGGGCCAGGTTATACATGGCGGGATGGGCTCGTGAGCAGCTGAATTCAGGGTGGCGATTATAGACGTGTGCAGGCCTGTCAGGCGAGGCGCTCGACAAACTTGTTGCACGCACCTTGTATTGTCAGCAGCCTGGATTGCCAGCGCCTGGCCAGCAATGGCATATGCCTTGCTTAAAACCGCTATCGGCACTCGCTCCAACGGCGGAGCGGTGCGTGGACAACGGCGTCGCTTCGACACTTGCATCGGCAAGGGGTCGGACGACGCCTTTTTTCTGGACGGACCTTTATGAAGCACGCGTTATGAACGAACGAACCGGCAATGCGCTGGACTGGGTAGCCGGTAGCGACGCACCGGAAATGAACAGCCTGGACGTGGGCTTCATGGCACTCACCGACTGTGCCCCGCTGGTGGTCGCTGCAACCCAGGGTTTCGCCCAGCCTTACGGGCTCAGCCTGAATCTTGAACGGCAGACGTCCTGGGCCGGCCTGCGCGACAGGCTGGTCAGCGGCCAGCTTCAGGCAGCACACAGCCTGTACGGGTTGATCTATGCAGTCGAGCTGGGCATCAGCGGTGGTCCGGCGACCGACATGGCTATCCTCATGGGGCTCAATCAGAACGGCCAGTGCATCAACCTGTCCCGCGAATTGCAGGAGGCTGGCGTGATCACTCCTGAGGCACTGGATAAACGTGCGCACCAAAGCGGCTCAAGGCTGACTTTCGCCCAGACCTTCCCCACCGGCAATCATGCCATGTGGCTCTACTACTGGCTCGCCAGCCAGGGCATTCACCCGCTCGATGATGTGAACAGTGTCGTGGTGCCACCCACGCAAATGGCGCAACACCTGCGGGCCGGACGTATCGACGGTTTTTGTGTTGGCGAGCCCTGGGGGGCCAGCGCTGTGCAGCAGCAACTGGGCTTCACGATGGCGACCAGCCAGGCGATCTGGCCGGATCATCCGGGCAAGGTGCTGGGCTGCACCCGCGAGTTTGTCGAACAGAACCCCAACACGGCCAGAGCACTGATCATGGCGGTACTGGAAGCCAGCCGTTTCATCGAGCAAAGCGACCATAACCGGCGCAGCACCGCACAGCTGCTCAGCGGTGCGGATTATCTGGATACCTCGCCAGACTGCATCGAGCCACGCCTGCTTGGCCACTACAGCGACGGCCTCGGCAATCACTGGCAGGACCCGCATGCAGTCAGTTTTCATGATCAGGGGCAGGTCAATTATCCGTGGCTGTCCGACGGCATGTGGTTCATGACTCAGTTCCGGCGCTGGGGCCTGTTGCGTGAAGACCCGGACTACCTGGCTGTCGCCAGCCGTGTACAGCAACTGGACCTGTATCGCCAGGCAGCCGATGCGCTGGGCATCGACGCCCCCACTGCAACCCTGCGCAGCAGTCAGTTGATCGATGGCAAGGTGTGGGACGGCAGCGATCCCGCAGGCTACGCGCGTAGCTTCAAGCTCCACTCGCTGGCCGACAAAGCACCCGCTGTGGCCAGTCGTTGACGGAGAACGTGACCATGCTGCGTATCCTGCTTATCAATGACACGGCCAGAAAGGTCGGTCGCCTCAAATCGGCATTGATAGAGGCCGGTTTTGAAGTGATCGACGAATCCGGACTGATCATCGACTTGCCCGCCCGCGTTGAAGCGGTGCGCCCGGACGTCATCCTGATCGACACCGAATCGCCAGGACGCGACGTAATGGAGCAAGTAGTGCTGGTCAGCCGTGACCAACCGCGGCCCATCGTGATGTTCACCGACGAGCATGATCCGGGCGTGATGCGCCAGGCAATCAAGTCCGGGGTCAGTGCGTATATCGTCGAGGGCATCCAGGCCCAACGGCTGCAACCGATTCTGGATGTGGCGATGGCCCGCTTCGAGAGCGATCAGGCGCTGCGTGCGCAACTGCATGCCCGCGACCAGCAACTGGCCGAGCGCAAGCGCATCGAACTGGCCAAGGGGCTGCTGATGAAAATGAAGGATTGCAACGAGGAAGACGCGTACACCCTGATGCGGCGTCAGGCGATGAGTCGCCAGCAAAAGCTGATTCAGGTGGCCGAGCAAATTATCGCGATGAGCGAGCTACTGGGGTAAGCGAGCGAAGAACGCCTGCTCGCACAAGCGTTCTTCCCGCACTGGTTATTGCATGCGGTCGGTCAGCTCAGCACGACGTTCTTCATCGCCGGGATGTAGCCGTAGTCATACACTTCCTGCACAAACGAGCGGTCGCCCTCCAGCAGAATCCTCACCGTCGGCGCTTCGGTACCGCCAATGCGGTAATCCTCGCCAGAGGTGGGTACGCTGTCGATGAACGAAGTCACCAGACCGTTCGGCATCACACAGTGCGAGTAGGTCTGAAATGGCTGTGCAGGCGGATTGCCCAACACCAGGCCGGAGGCGTTCATCGGCCGGTAAGGACCGAACAAATGCTCGCCGACAAACCCGTAAACACCATCCGGACCCGTAACACCATCGGCATAAGTAAACTTGTGACTGATGGTAAACAAGTAATACTTGCCGTCCTGGAAGACATAATGCGGGCGTTCGGTCTGATCATTGACGCCTACTGCGGTGACCAGCGGCGGAAGTATTTCCCACTCATCGCCACTGAGGTCTTTCGCAACGGCCAGTCCGATACAACCGACTTGAAATCTGGCACCGCCTATATCCTCATGACCTGGCGGAACAGGACCCAGTTCTGCGGCGCCTACTGTATGCGTGCCGCGTTCGCCGGCAACATTACCTTCAAAAACCATGTACAACTTGCCATCATTGGGATCAATAAACGGACTGGGGTCGCGGAAGTTCCAGGTCGAGTTCTGCGCTTCGGTTTGATAATATTTGCCGTCGGCCTCGAACAGTGTTTTCACCTCCGTAAAGTCTTTCAATTCCACGCCCTTGTCGGACGTTACAATACGGCCACGGACTTTGGCAATTGCCGCCCCCGGCGTCACACAGGTGTAGTACAGGTCGATATCGCCTTTATCATTCAACAGTACGGGTGTACCCGCCCACTCCCGGGTGGTTGGCGACACACCTTCGGCCATTACCCGGCCACCGAAGATCCAGTCCTTTCCGGTGCGCGAGTACCAGTAGCACATGCGTGCCCGGCCATGACGATCTTCCCAGTCACGCTTGATGTCATAGCGGCCATTGGTACCGACATACTGCGGATCGTCGGGGTGGCGGTCAGCCGTCAGCGTGACGATCACCGACCAGCCGTTGACTGAAACCACGGTGCCGTCAAGCTCGCGCAACGGCATGGTGTCCCAGATGAATACGGTATCACTCATGACCGGAAAATCCGGGCTTACCAGAGGCTGCGTGGTAGTCGGATCATTTTCATTGACCTTCAGCGCATCAGCCCTGGACCAGATGGTAGGTGCGTAATTGATGTTACTCATGATGATGTCCTTTATTGGCGCCTGCAATGAAGCGCGAAGAGGAAGACAGCCCGGTCTGCGGGCTGTATTGCCGGGAGGAACCCAGGATCGGTATTTCAAGCCCTGGGGCAACTGAAAACCGGAAAAAGAGCGAGTAGCCGATTACTTTTTTTCAAAAGTAATCATTTATCGAAATTGACAGGCAATTTGCAATTACAGATCGCCGTAGTGAAGAGTAAATTCATGCCCTGATGAATGAGCCGTGTTAATCACGGTGCTATGAATGCTGTCAGAGATACCGGGCAATGTAAATTAAATATTGAGAGCGGTGTTATCGTACAACCTCAATAAACAGAACATTAATAAATATTAACACTTATTGATCATCGCTATTAAGACCGTCATACAAGCACATCAAAACAGCATCACAGTGACAGTACCTAATACCAAAACTAGTGGCGCATGAAATAATAATAACGCCATTGAACTTTAATAAAGTCTTCAGTAACCATGCTTTATCTCGCCCTGCCGGGCTGCAGGCTGTCGCTCGCGGCACGCCCTGTTTTACAGCGCTCTGCTGACGAGCGCCCGCTTCAAGGTCACTGACCGGCTCTCGCCTACTTCCTGGAAATCACCCAAACCCGCTCGCAGCTTGCAGCTAACCGCTTGCAACGCCATTGGCCCATCTCTTGCTTTAGCAATCGCTCGGTAGCCAACGGCGGCTATCACCCTTTACGACAAAGACGTCGCTCATCTCTTTCCGCTCACGTGGACAGAGAGGCGACGTTTTTTTCGTTTTGGCCCCGGCGACGGGGCCGGTGGAGTCGCCGTCATTCGGAACACTCCACCACAGCGTCTGGAATACCCCGTGTCGCGGTCATGGCCCGACTGACTAACTAGCAGATGATGAGGTGTGCACATGGATACAAGCTTCTGGAAGGCAGGCCATAAACCGACCCTGTTTGCGGCGTTTCTCTATTTCGACCTGAGTTTCATGGTCTGGTATCTGCTCGGGCCGCTGGCGGTGCAGATTGCCACTGACCTGCACCTGACCACTCAGCAACGCGGCCTGATGGTCGCTACACCGATTCTGGCGGGTGCCGTGCTGCGCTTTTTCATGGGTCTGCTGGCGGACCAGCTGTCGCCCAAGACCGCCGGCATCATAGGTCAGGTGATTGTCATCGGCGCACTGCTGGCAGCCTGGCAACTGGGCATTCATACCTACGGCCAGGTACTGCTGCTGGGGCTGTTTCTGGGTATGGCGGGCGCTTCGTTCGCCGTCGCGCTGCCTCTGGCGTCGCAATGGTATCCACCGCAGCATCAGGGCAAAGCAATGGGCATTGCCGGTGCGGGCAACTCGGGCACCGTACTGGCAGCATTGATCGCGCCGGTACTGGCCGCCAGTTTCGGTTGGGGCAACGTGTTCGGTCTGGCGCTGATACCGCTGGTTCTGACCCTGATCGCTTTCACCCTTATGGCGCGCAACGCCCCGGAGCGCAGCAAGCCCAAATCCATGGCGGACTACCTCAAGGCGCTGGGTGATCGTGACAGCTGGTGGTTCATGTTTTTCTACAGCGTGACGTTCGGCGGCTTCATCGGCCTGGCCAGCGCCCTGCCCGGCTATTTCAACGACCAATATGGCTTGAGCCCGATTACTGCCGGCTACTACACCGCTGCCTGTGTCTTCGGCGGCAGCCTGATGCGCCCGCTCGGTGGCGCGCTGGCTGACCGCTTTGGCGGGATTCGCACGTTGACCGTGATGTACGCCGTTGCGGCCATCGGTATCGCAGCGGTGGGTTTCAACCTGCCGAGTTCGTGGGCAGCACTGGCCCTGTTCGTTGCCGCGATGCTCGGCCTTGGTGCCGGTAACGGCGCGGTCTTTCAGCTGGTTCCGCAGCGTTTCCGCAAGGAAATCGGGGTCATGACCGGCCTGATCGGCATGGCAGGCGGCATCGGTGGCTTCCTGCTGGCAGCCGGTCTGGGCACCATCAAACAAAACACTGGCGATTACCAGTTGGGCCTGTGGCTGTTCGCAGGTCTGGCGGTGCTGGCCTGGTTCGGTTTGCTGAACGTTAAACGTCGCTGGAGAACCACCTGGGGTTCGGCGGCCGTGACTGCGGCGCGAGTCTGAACCGCCGATGACGCTGCAATTGCAGTTCGCTCAATTCAGCGCCAGCGGTCCGCGCGCGGAAAACCAGGATGCTCTGCGCCTGGTCACTCCGGCCCCGGCACTGGCCGCCAGCAAGGGCTATCTGTTCGCCCTTGCCGACGGCGTCAGCCAGTGTGCCGATGGCGCACTGGCTGCGCAGTCCACGCTACAGGCGCTGGCACTCGACTATTACGCCACGCCGGAAACCTGGGGCGTGACCCAGTCTCTCGACCGCCTGCTGCTGGCGCAGAATCGCTGGCTGCTGGCCAACGGTTTGCTGACCACCCTCAGTGCTCTGGTGCTGCGCGGACGACGCTTCACCCTGGCCCACGTCGGTGACTGCCGGGCTTATCGCTGGCAGGCCGGTACGCTAAAGCGCATCAGTGAAGACCACGTCTGGGAACGGGCAGACATGCAGCATGTGCTCAAGCGCGCGCTGGGCCTGGACCAATACGTGGTCATGGACTATCTGGACGGCGAGCTGTGTGAAGGTGAGCGACTGTTGCTGGTCAGCGACGGTATCTGGGCAACCCTTGGTGATGCCAGCATCCGCTCGATTCTGACCGAGCAGGACAACCTCGACTCCGCGGTGAAAACCCTGGTCAGCGCGGCGCACCTGGCGGGCAGCCAGGACAATGCCAGCGCCCTGCTGATTCAGGTCGATAGCCTGGGCGAGGACGATCTGGGTGACACACTGCTGCAATTGCAGCAATGGCCACTGCCACCCGCGCTCAAGGCGGGCCAGGGCTTCGAAGGCTGGACGGTTGGCAGCATCGTGGCGCAGTCGCGCCAGTCCATCCTTTATCGGGTGACGGATACCCTCGGCCAACCGTGGCTGCTGAAAACCCTGCCGGCCAGCCGGCATGACGAATCGGGTGCTGGCCAAGGTTTATTGCTTGAAGAGTGGTTTTTGCGACGGGTTGCCGGGCGCTTCTTTCCCGAGGTCCATCCGCTGGCAGACCGTCAGCACCTGTATTACGTAATGCGCGAGTATTGCGGAAATACACTGGTCGAGGTCTTCACACGCAACGGGCCGCTGCCGCTGGCTCAATGGCAGGACCTCGCAACCCGACTGTTACGCGCTGCGGGCCTGCTGCATCGGCGCAACATCATTCATCGCGATATCAAACCGGAAAACCTGCTGCTGGCAGATGATGGCGAATTGCGCCTGCTGGATTTCGGTCTGGCGTACTGCCCGGGGCTGTCAACCGGCAACGCTGACGACTTGCCCGGTACCCCGAGCTACATCGCCCCGGAAGCCTTCAACGGCGCTGAGCCGCATCCGCAGCAAGACCTCTATGCGGCAGGCGTCACGCTGTATTACCTGCTGACAGGCCACTACCCGTATGGCGAGATCGAAGCCTTTCAGCATCGCCGCTTCGGCACGCCGATCGCCGCCAGCCGTTATCGACCGGATCTGCCGCAATGGCTGAGCCAGAGTCTGGACAAGGCACTGCAAGCCGACCCGCACCAGCGTTACGAAACCGCCGAGCAGTGGTTACTGGAAATGGAGCAAGCCGAGCATCGCCCGGTGGTAGCAAAACCGCGCCCATTGCTGGAACGCGAACCGCTCAAAGTCTGGCGGACGCTGGCACTGGTCTCGATGCTGCTCAATCTTCTGCTGGTGATCTGGCTCATGAGCCATCACTGAACCAGACCGCCCTGCTTCTGTGCAACACGCCTCAACGCAGTGCAGAAATAACCTGAGGCATCGACCGTCCCCCCCTTTACGCAGGTAGATGCGAGTTGGCACAGGCGCTGCATGGTCTTGTGCAGATCATTCATAACGCGTAGCCCTCAACGATGAAGGCTGCGCCTCCCGATAGAACGGGACCGGACAAAGGCGTCCCCGTCAGGCAACTGGCGGGACGCCTTTTTTTGTTTGCGCGAAACGTGTCGAGCACGCGCTGCAGTGACTCGGAGGCAAGATGAAAAAACTCAAACTGGTGATGATAGGCAACGGCATGGCCGGCGTGCGCACACTCGAAGAGTTGCTGAAACTGAGCGAAGACCTGTATGACATCACGGTCTTCGGTGCCGAGCCACACCCCAACTACAACCGCATCATGCTGTCCCCGGTGTTGGCAGGCGAACAGAATTTCGAAGACATCGTGCTCAACGATCTGGCCTGGTACGAAAGCAACGGTATCCAGTTGTTGCTGAACCGTCGCGTGGTGAAGATTGACCGAATCAAACGCGTGGTAATCGCCGATGACGGCACCCAGGCCTCTTACGATCGCCTGCTGATCGCCACCGGCTCGCGACCTTTTATTCTGCCGGTTCCCGGCAACACGCTGGAAGGCGTCATCGGCTACCGCGACATCAGCCACACCCGCCAAATGATCGATACCGCCGTCACGCACAAACGTGCAGTGGTCATCGGCGGCGGCCTGCTCGGGCTCGAAGCTGCAAATGGCTTGAGCCTGCGCGGCATGCAGGTCACTGTGATTCACAACGGTCAGACGCTGCTGGAGCGCCAACTGGACAAAACCAGCGGGCTGATGCTGCAAGCAGCACTCGAAAAGCGCGGCCTGGGTTTTCGCCTCAACGAACAGACCGAAGCCCTGCTCGGCGATGATATGGGCCGTGTACGCGCGGTGCAATTCAAAAGCGGCGAGGTGATCGATACCGATCTGGTGGTCATGGCTGCAGGCATACGCCCCAACACCGAATTGGCCGAACAGGCTGGTCTGCCCTGCAACCGGGGCATCCTGGTCAACGATACCTTGCAGACCTACGACCCACGCATCTATGCGATTGGTGAATGCGTCAGCCATCGCGGCATTGCCTACGGGCTGGTGGCGCCGCTGTTCGAGCAGGCGCGGGTGTGTGCCAATCACCTAGCTCAGCTTGGCTTTGCCCGTTATCAGGGGTCAGTGACCTCGACCAAGCTGAAAGTCACCGGCATCGACCTGTTTTCCGCCGGAGACTTTCTCGGTGCCGAAGGCACTGAAAGCATCACCCTCTCGGATCCCATCGGCGGCGTCTACAAGAAACTGGTGATCAAGAACGACGTACTGGTCGGCGCCTGTCTTTATGGCGACACTGCGGACGGTAGCTGGTACTTACAGCAGATCCGTGATGGCCAGGGCATTGATGCCATACGCAATCACCTGATGTTCGGCAAACCCGACGCGCCAGAGGCCACCTGCGCATGACCAGCCTCGCCATTCAGACCACTCGGGTGACCGCGTCCACCTGCTGCTATTGCGGTGTGGGCTGCGGCGTGCTGATCGAGCATGACGGCCAGAATATCCTCGGCGTCAGCGGTGACCCGAAGCACCCGGCCAACTTCGGCAAGTTGTGCAGCAAAGGTTCAAGTCTGCACCTGACCGGAGACATCGAAGCGCGCGCACTGTACCCGGAACTACGCCTGAGCAAAGGCCTGGCACGCAGCGTCACCGATTGGGACACCGCGTTGGAGCACGCGGCCAACATCTTCGCCGAGAGCATCCGCGAGCACGGCCCCGACAGCGTCGCATTCTATATTTCCGGCCAGTTGCTGACCGAGGACTACTACGCGTTCAACAAGCTGGCCCGCGCACTGGTCGGCACCAACAATATCGACAGCAATTCACGGCTATGCATGTCTTCGGCCGTGGCCGGCTACAAGCGCAGCCTGGGCGCCGACGCACCGCCTTGCAGCTATGAAGATATCGAACTGAGCGATTGCGTGATGATCGTCGGCAGCAATATGGCCTACGCGCACCCGATTCTGTTTCGTCGACTGGAAGAAGCGAAAAGCCGTCGGCCACAGATGAAACTCATCGTCATCGACCCACGGCGCACCGATACCTGTGAACTAGCGGACCTGCACCTGGCGATTCAGCCTGGCACCGACGTTGCGCTGTTTCACGGCATCCTCCATGTGCTGATGAGTGAGAGCCTGATTGATCCCGGGTTCATTGCCGCACACACACAGGGCTACGAAGCGCTTTCAGCGCTGGTACGAGATTACCCGCCTGAACACGTAGCAGCCCTATGCGGCATTACCCAGGAACAGCTACACACCTGCGCACGCTGGGTGGGTGAGGCACCGTGCTTTCTGTCGCTGTGGTGCATGGGCCTGAATCAATCCACTGCGGGCAGCGCAAAAAACAGCGCACTGATCAACCTGCACCTGGCCACCGGGCAGATCGGCCGGCCCGGTGCAGGCCCCTTCTCGCTCACCGGCCAACCCAACGCCATGGGCGGACGTGAAACCGGCAGCCTGGCCAACCTGCTGCCTGGCCATCGCGACGCAGCCAATCTCGAACACCGTGCGCAGGTTGCGCACTACTGGGGCGTCGACAGCCTGCCCGCCAAGCCCGGTTTGTCCGCCATCGAACTGTTCGAGCAACTGCAGAGCGGTACGATCAAGGCATTGTGGATTGCCTGTACCAACCCGGCACAATCACTGCCCGATCAGAACAGAATCCGACAGGCGCTGGAAACCTGCCCGTTCGTGGTGCTTCAGGAGGCCTTCAAGACCACCGAAACGGCGCGCTATGCCGACCTGTTGCTGCCTGCCGCAAGCTGGGGCGAGAAAGAAGGCACTGTGACCAACTCAGAGCGGCGCATTTCCAATGTCCGCAAAGCCATTGCGCCCCCTGGCGAAGCGCGCTCCGACTGGGCAATCACTGTGGACTTCGCCCAGCGTCTGCAAAAGCGCCTGCAACCCGATGCACCTGCGCTATTCGATTTCCACACACCCAAGGCCTTGTTCGATGAATTCAAAGGCCTGACGGTCGGGCGGGATCTGGACATGTCCGGGATCGACCGCGAGCTCATCGACCTCCATGGCCCGCAGCAATGGCCCTTCCCTCGCGGTGCCAGCGTGGGCACGCCGCGGCTGTATACCGATGGTATTTTCCCCACCGACTCGGGCCGTGCGCAGTTTTTATCCGAGCCTTACATCGCCGCCAAAGAGCTGCGCGATGCTGACTACCCACTGACACTCAACACCGGCAGGCTGCGCGATCAATGGCATGGCATGAGCCGCACCGGCACGGCTGCGCGGCTGTTCGGGCATGTCAGTGAAGCGCTGTTGAGCCTCAACCCGCAGGACATGCAGCGTCATGACCTGCAACCTGGCGATCTGATCAAGCTGATCAGCCGACGCGGCGAGCTGTTATTGCCCGTCGGCGGCGATGACAGTGTTGCCTGCGGTCAGGCCTTCTTGCCGATGCACTGGGGCGACCGGTTTCTCAAGGGCGGCGTAAACACTCTGACTCAGCCAGCCTTCGACCCGGTCTCGAAACAACCGGAACTCAAACATTCCGGAGTCAGAATCGAAAAAGCTTATCTGCCCTGGCAGTTTTTCGCCCTGATCGAGGGCAATGTGCAGCAGCAGATGGAAAGGCTGCGCCCCCTCCTGTGCGACGTGTTTACTTACCTGAGCATGGGCCTTGCCGGACGCGAACGGCCTGCATTGGTCATACGCGCCGCCAGCGCCGAAGCGCCCGACCCGATGCTGCTGCAGTACATTGACCATGTGCTGGGACTCGATGACGGGCCGGTTATGGCTTATGACGACCCCAAGCGCTCAATTGGCAAGCGGGTGCGCATTGATAACGGCCGCATTACCGCCATCCGCCTGGCCGGTGAAACACTTGCCCGACACTGGCTGCAGGCGCTATGGCTGGAAGAACGAATTGATGCTTCGCTGCGACGCTGGCTGCTTGCCCCGCTCAGTAGCGAGCCTGGCAAGGACTCGGCGCAGACCCGTGACAAGACCTTGTGCAACTGCATGAACGTCAGCCAGAGCGCAGTAATGGACGGTATCGGGCGCGGCCTGGACCTGAATCACCTCAAGACACAATTGGGCTGCGGGACCCAATGCGGCTCCTGCGTGCCTGAAATAAAAAGACTGATCAACACCGTGACCGTTACCCAGTGAGGAGTGCAGCATGAGCGCAAAAGTATGGCTGGTGGGCGCCGGTCCCGGTGACCCGGAATTACTGACCCTCAAGGCAGTGCGAGCCTTGCACGAAGCCGACGTGGTGCTGATCGATGATCTAGTCAATACCGCAGTGCTTGAGCACTGCCCGAATGCGCGAGTTATCGCGGTCGGCAAACGCGGCGGTTGCCGTTCAACGCCACAAGCGTTTATCCATCGCCTGATGCTGCGCTATGTACGTCAGGGCAAATGCGTTGTGCGCCTCAAGGGCGGCGATCCGTGCATCTTCGGCCGTGGCGGCGAAGAGGCGCAGTGGCTGCAGGAACGCGGCGTCGCGGTGGAACTGGTCAACGGCATTACGGCGGGGCTTGCCGGCGCAACACAGTGCGGCATTTCGCTGACCCTGCGCGGTATAAGCCGTGGCGTAACACTGGTCACTGCCCATACCCAGGACGACAGCAGCCTCAACTGGCAGGCCCTCGCACAAGGCGGAACTACTCTGGTGGTTTACATGGGCGTGGCAAAGCTGGCGGAAATTCGCGAGAGCCTGCTGGCTGGCGGAATGAGTGGCGAGATGCCGGTGGCGATGATCGAGAATGCTTCACTGCCCTGGCAGCGCGAGTGCCGCAGCACGTTGAATGCGATGCAGCGCGACGCCAGCGCTCTCGAGCTGAAGAGCCCTGCCATTCTGGTGATCGGCGCGGTTGCCGCGTGCAGTAATGAGCTGCTGAATCAAACGCTGATGGATCACGCACAGCTGAATGCCGGCTGACCCTGCCTCCTGAGTAGCGTCTGCCTGAGCAAATCGCAGGCAAAGAAAAGCCCGGCCTAAGCCGGGCTTTTCAGTACAAGCGGCTAATTACTTAGCTTGAGCTTCTACTTCTGCTTCTACGCGACGGTTAACTGCGCGGCCAGCTTCAGTTGCGTTGTCAGCAACTGGACGGGATTCGCCATAACCAACCGAGTTTACGCGGCTAGCGCCAACACCGTACTGGTTAACCAGAACCTGTTTAACGGCGTTTGCACGACGCTCGGACAGTTTCTGGTTGTAAGCGTCAGGACCGACGGAGTCAGTGTGACCTTCAACAGTGGTGGTGGTCTGTGGGTACTGCTGCATGAAGTCAGCAAGGTTCTTGATGTCGCCGTAGCTGTTAGGCTTGACTACGGATTTGTCGAAATCGAACTTCACGTCCAGCTCAACACGAACGACTTCGGCAACTGCTGGGCAGCCATCAGCGTCAACGGTTACGTTGGCTGGGGTGTCAGGGCACTTGTCGACGTTGTCGCACACGCCGTCGTTGTCGCTGTCGGAGCACACTTCAGCTACTGGAGCTGGTGCTGCTTCAACTTTCTTGCTGCCGCCACCGAAGTTTACGCCGATACCGACGCTAGGCGCCCACTCGGTGTTGCCTTGGTCAATGTTGTACTGAGCTTCAACGCCTGCACGGGCATAGAAGTTGTCAGTGAAGTACAGCTTGGCGCCGCCGCCGATGTTGGCGAAGGTGGAACCGTCGCGACCGTTGCGAGCGTCTTGACCGATGCTCTGATCGGAGAAACCGGCAGACAGGTAAGGACGCAGCATGTCGCCCGGGTTGTTGAAGTGGTACAGAGCGTCCAGAGCGGTGTTGGCGCCCTTGATGTTCTTGCCACTGTCGCTACGGACGTTGTGGACTTCGTCGTAGCCCAGACGCAGCTCAACATCGTCAGTCAGGAAGTAGCCAACGGAGCCGCCGAACAGGTTGCCGTCGTTTTTGAAGTTACGATCGCTGTCGTAGTACTCTTTCTTGGCGAAGCCTTCGATTTCGACCGCGCCTTGGCCTTGAGCCAGCGCGCCGAACGAAGTTGCGGCAACAATAGTACCAATGGCCAAGCCCAAGGTGTTTTTCAGTTTCATCCGTTAAATCCCCATCTGATGATTATTAAGCAGTCCCACACAGGGGACAACTCAGCGGCGAGTCTACCAGACCTTGCCAGTTTGTTAGAGATATTTGCACCGTATTAAGTTTCGGCGATTCCCGCAAATTTCTCTCGTAATTTATCTAAAGCCCGCTTGTAACGCATTTTCGTTGCGCTCAAGCCCATGTGCATGATGTCAGCAATCTCCTGGAATTCAAGTTCTGCGACGAAACGCAGGACCAGAATCTCCCGATCGATCGGGTTTACATACACAAGCCAGCGATCAAGTCCGCCCCGCTCTTCAGGTTTGGGCGTCTTTTCTTCCGACGCTTCCTCAAGTGGATCCAGACTCAAAGCGTCCATCAAGCGACGCTTACGCCGTTCCTTCCGGTACTGCGTGATGCATTCATTGTAGGTGATGCTGTAAAGCCAAGTCTTAAATTTAGATTTACCTTCAAAATTTTTCAACCCATACAACACCTTAAGCATCACCTCCTGACAGACATCGTCAGCATCGCGATCGTTCCCTAAATAACGTGCGCAGACGTTAAAAAGTGTTCTTTGGTAACGACGCATCAATTCTTCATAAGCCCGCGTCACATTGAACAGCTCAACATGGGCGCGCGCGACCAGCTCCTCATCAGAGAGCTCGCGGGGATCGTAGCGCGTCGAAAACGGTTGAGGTTTATTCAAAACAAATCTTGCCGACAGTCAGGTCAATGTCCGCCACGGCCTGTTTCGGCAACCCGGCGGCATAGATTAGCAGGTTAGCCGCTTAACGGCTGCTTACTCTCTGCTCGAGAAGGATGCGGTTGGAAAACGACACCAGCTCCCCCTCGTCTGTCAGCAACGTTGTCTTGACCGTACCTATTTCCTCGATCTGACCTTCCGTATCGCCCACCCGCACCTGCTGGCCCACCTGAAACAGCTCACGAACATAAATTCCGGCGATGATCTGACCGGCGATCTCCCGACTGCCCAGGCCCAAGGCAAGCGCCACTGTCAGACCAACGGTAATCAAGGCAATCACAATAACGTGGTTCAGCAGGTCGGTCTTGACCTCAAGCTGGCTGATCGCAACCGAAATACTGATGATGATGACCAGACCCTGAGCAATTCGGCCCAGGCCGGCGGAGTAGTCGATACCTACGCCTTCGGCTGCGCCGCGTACCAGTCCATTGACCAGTTGCGCCAGCAGCACGCCAACCAGCAGGACCAGTGCCGCACCAAATACCTTGGGCAGATACAGCGCCAACATGTCCAGCGTAGCTGAAACCCGCTGCAGCCCCAGCGATTCGGCAGCCGAGACGAGGAAAATCAGTAGAACAAACCAGTAGACGATCTTGCCGATCAGCGTTGAGATCGGCACCTTGACGCCGGCGCGGCCAATGATCTTGGTCAGACCGGTACCGCCGACCAGACGATCAAGGCCCAGTTTGGCCAGCAGTTTGGAAAGCAGCGCGTCGAGCAGTTTGGCGACGACGAAACCCAGCAGCACCACGACAAGGGCGCCGAACAGGTTAGGGATGAAATTTGCGACTTTGGTCCACAATGCAGTCATTGCAGCAAGAAGGCTCTGGGTCCAGAGATTTAATTCCATGCTCAATCAGCCTTATCGATAGAACGGGCACCAGGGGTGGTGCGGCGAGAAACAGGAGAGACGTGGGCAGAGCCGTTGTTCACGGCAATCATCAGTGCTTCTGACCAACGGCCCAGCAACCCGAACAACACACCGGCACCGACCTGGCGATTGGCGGTTTTCAAGACGCGTCCCAGACATGCGTCATCATCCCGGCTGGAGGATGAAGAATTGAGCATGTCGCGTAAAGATTCTTCAAACGGATCGTGCATCAGGCACCTCACGTAATGTCAGTCAAAGACGCGACGCGAAAACAACAAGTCACACCGGCCTGTCAAAAAACCTCGCAAGTCCGACCTACACCCAGCGCAAACGCCTGAACAGCCACCACTGCCCTGCGGCCAGCGCAACAATGAGCAGGCAGGCCACCAGAAAGCCATATGCGCTGTCCGAACCGGGAATTCCGCCGACATTGATACCCAGCAGACCGGTGAGAAAACTCATGGGCAGAAAGATACCGGTAATGATCCCGAAGCGGTACATGGTGCGATTCATGTGTTCCCGCAGGCGCCGGTCTTCGGACTCCAGCAGCAGCCCCACCCGCTCGCGGGTCAGTTCGAGCTCCTCCAGATAACGGGTCAGGCTGTTGTTCAGTTCATTCCAGTAATCGGCATCGTCATGCGCGAACCAGGACAGTTTGGTTCGCGAGAGCTGGCCGTATATATCGCGCTGGGGCCCGAGAAAGCGGCGCAGACCGGCGGCGCGCCGACGGATATGCAGCAGCTTGCCGTGCTCGGGACTGTACCGCTCGTCGGCGTCGTTCTTTTCTTCCTCTTCATCGACCGATTCGGTCAGTTCGCCCACCAGATCCTGAACCTTGTCAGTGAGGTGCTGCGCCAGATACAGGATCAGCTCCGAGGCGCTCTTCGGGCCTTTGCCCTGCCCCAGCATCTCGATGAGTTCCTCAGTGGCACGCAGAGGGCGCAGACGCAGCGAGATCACTCGCTGAGCCGAGGCGAAGATGCGCACCGACACCATGTCTTCCGGTTCGGCACCCGGGTTCAGGTTCACCCCGCGCAGAAACAGCAGCAGCTCCTGCTCAGGCAACGGCAGCAAACGCGGCCGGGTGTTCTCTTCCAGCAACAGGTCGCAGGCAAACTCGCTCAGACCGCTGCCGGTGCGCAACCAGGCATGGGTCTGCGGGTGACTGCGATCCCAATGCAGCCACAGACTTTCCTGCGGCTGCAGCTCAAGGTCCTGCAACTCGGTTCGAGCGATGAAACGCGCCCCGCCTTTACCGTCCAACACGAGGGCATGCACCAGCCCCCACTGCGCGTTTGCTTCATCGAACATGGATACTTCGCTTATTCCGGCATGGTCAGGGGTGAAGGGGAAATGATGACGCCATTGTTGTCGGCATACAGGTACTCACCTGGACGGAAGGTCACACCGCCAAAGGTGACCGGCACGTTCAGGTCACCGATTCCGCGTTTTTCGGTTTTTTTCGGATGGCTGGCCAGCGCCTGTACCCCCAGGTTGGTCTGGGCAATGACATCGACGTCGCGAATGCAACCATAAATCAACATGCCTTCCCAGCCGCTCCTTGCCGCCTTCTCGGCCAGCATGTCACCCAGCAGGGCGCACCGCAGCGAAGCACCACCGTCGACAACCAACACCTTGCCCTTGCCGTCCAGTTCGACCTGCTCCTTGACCAGCGAGTTGTCTTCGAAACATTTAACGGTGACGATCTGGCCACCAAACGAATCGCGACCGCCAAAATTGCTGAACATCGGCTCCACGACCTGAATCAGGTCCGGATAGGCGTCACACAGATCGGGGGTGATGTAGTGCATGAGGTCAACTCCTGTCTCGGGATTGATACGGATCGGCCTGATGAATCAGACGCGACCGACTGACGCTAACCATAGCGACTTTAACCGCTAACTGCCCACCACCGCCTGAAACTCTACAACCTGTTCAGGAACATTCTGCTCGTTCAGCCACTCGAGAACCCGCGGCCAGACCTGTTGCTGCGCGGCCTTGCTGACCAGCATCCGCACATGGTCAAAGTCTTCGTCAAAGCCGTGCTCGCGCCCCAGGCAAAGAAACTGTTTGTGCTGCTCTGACCCGACCTGATCGAACAGCGTGCGACAGGCCCACACCGGGTCCTGATGATCACCAGCGGCAGCAACGGCCAGCACCGGCACCTGAACCTCCTTCAGCCCGGCCCACCAGTTGTTGTCGCGCTCGCCAAAACGCCCGAACAGCCCGTGCCAGCGCATGCTTTCCAGCACCAGCCCTATCGGCTCATCTTCCGGCCCACGCTTGAAACGCGGCCCTGAGACATGTTCGAAGGACCTGAGCAACAGCCGCGCGGACCATTGCAGCGGCGGGATTTTCAGTGGCCAATAAGTGCGGCTGACCTGACTGCCGAACAACGCCACCGAAGCTGCAGTTTCCGACCCCAGGTATTGGCCGCCCAAGGCGGCCGCCAGGGTTGTGCCGCCCAGCGAGTGCCCCATCCAGTGTGGTATCTGACCACTTTGCTCGCAGACGAAAGCGGCAATGGCGGGCACGTCGAAACGGGCATAGTCAGCCACACAGTTGGCGCGATAGTTCTGGTTGCGTGCCGACAAGCCGTGCCCGCGCATTTCCGGTATCCAGATGTCATAACCGGCACGCGCCAGATACGGCCCCAGACCGATACCTTTGGGCGAATACCAGAAACGCCGGTTGGAAAAACTGCCATGCAGCAGAATCACCGGAATACCGCGCACATCAGGCTGATCGACCAGCCCCAGTCGGGTCACCACCAATTCGACGCTGGGGTCGGGGCTGTTGGCTGGCTTGAGACGATAGACGTCCTCGACAAGATCGCCGCGACGCTCGGCGCTGATCAAGGCAACGGGAAAAAGCTGGCTACTGCTTTGCATATCACTCTTTATCTGGCTTGACAGACGGGATGAAACATCGCGCTCCGGGGCTATCGCGGCACGCCATAAAAAAGGCGGCTTCCGAAGAAACCGCCTCTTTCAAACACCTGAAGCACATGACGGCTCAGGCCACCCTCGCGTCACACGAAGGCCGTGTCGCCTCAGACAGGTGCCTGCGCCTCGGCGAGGAAGAACCAGGTTTCCAGCACCGAATCAGGGTTGAGCGATACGCTCTCGATCCCTTGATCCATCAGCCAGCGCGCCAGATCCGGATGATCGGAAGGGCCTTGTCCGCAGATGCCGATGTACTTGCCCACCTTGTTGCACGCTTGAATGGCATTGGACAGCAGCTTCTTGACCGCAGGGTTACGCTCGTCGAACAGGTGGGCAATGACGCCGGAGTCGCGATCAAGGCCAAGTGTCAGCTGGGTAAGGTCGTTGGAGCCGATGGAGAAACCGTCGAAATACTCGAGGAACTCTTCGGCCAGAATCGCATTGGACGGCAACTCGCACATCATGATGATGCGCAGGCCGTTTTCGCCACGTTTCAGGCCATTGGCCGCCAGCAGGTCGATGACCTGACTCGCTTCACCCAGAGTCCGGACGAATGGCACCATGATCTCGACGTTGGTCAGGCCCATCTCTTCACGCACGCGTTTGAGCGCACGGCACTCCAGCTCGAAACAGTCGCGAAAGTTCTCGCTGATATAGCGCGAAGCACCGCGAAAGCCCAGCATTGGGTTTTCTTCTTCAGGCTCGTATAGCTTGCCGCCGATGAGGTTGGCGTACTCGTTGGACTTGAAGTCCGACAGACGCACGATGACCTTTTTGGGCGTGAACGCGGCAGCCAGGGTACTGATGCCCTCGACCAGCTTTTCGACGTAGAAACCGACCGGGTCGTCATAACCGGCAATACGCTTGTCGACGCTTTCCTTGATTTCCGACGGCAGCAGCGAATAGTTGAGCAGCGCCTTGGGATGCACGCCAATCATGCGGTTGATGATGAACTCCAGACGAGCAAGACCGACACCGGCGTTGGGCAACTGGGCGAAATCAAACGCACGATCCGGGTTGCCGACGTTCATCATGATCTTGAACGGCAGCTCTGGCATCGCATCGACCGAGTTGGTCTTGATGTCGAAACCCAGCTCGCCTTCAAAGATGTAACCGGTGTCGCCCTCTGCGCATGAAACCGTTACGCCCTGGCCATCCTGCAGCGTCTGAGTGGCGTTGCCACAACCGACCACTGCCGGAATGCCCAGCTCGCGCGCGATGATCGCGGCGTGGCAGGTACGACCGCCACGGTTGGTGACAATTGCGCTGGCGCGCTTCATGACCGGTTCCCAGTCCGGGTCGGTCATGTCGGACACCAGCACGTCACCAGGCTGGACCTTGTCCATCTCGGATACGTCCTTGATGATCCGCACCTTGCCTGCGCCGATGCGCTGGCCGATGGCACGACCTTCGACCAGCACCTTGCCGGTCTCCTTGAGCAGGTAGCGCTCCATGACATTGGCCGAGGCGCGGCTTTTCACGGTTTCCGGACGCGCCTGCACGATGTACAGCTTACCGTCGTCACCGTCCTTGGCCCATTCGATATCCATCGGGCACTTGTAGTGTTTCTCGATGATCATTGCCTGTTTAGCCAGTTCCGAGACTTCGGCATCGGTCAGGCAGAAGCGCGCACGATCAGCAGGCTCTACGTCGATCACCTTGACCGAACGACCCGCCTTGGCTTCTTCGCCGTAAATCATCTTGATAGCCTTGCTACCCAGATTGCGACGTAGAATCGCCGGACGGCCAGCAGCCAGCGTGTCTTTATGCACGTAGAACTCGTCCGGGTTGACCGCGCCCTGCACAACCGTCTCGCCCAGGCCGTAGGCACCGGTAATGAACACCACATCGCGGAAACCGGATTCGGTGTCCAGGGTGAACATGACGCCCGCCGTTCCGGTTTCGGAACGCACCATACGCTGCACACCCGCCGACAGCGCGACCAGTTTGTGGTCGAAGCCCTGGTGCACGCGATAGGAAATGGCACGGTCATTGAACAGCGAAGCGAAGACTTCCTTAGCGGCGCGGATAACGTTCTCGACACCGCGAATGTTCAGGAAAGTTTCCTGCTGGCCTGCGAACGAGGCATCCGGCAGGTCTTCAGCGGTCGCGGAGGAGCGCACGGCCACCGCCAGGTTCGGATTGCCGGCTGAAAGCTCGGCAAATGCAGTACGAATCTGGGCGTTGAGCGTCTCGGGAAACTCGGCTTCCATGATCCACTGGCGAATCTGCGCACCGGTGCGGGCCAGGGCGTTGACGTCATCGACATCGAGCGCGTCCAGCGCAGCATGGATCTGATCGTTCAGACCGCTGAGCTCAAGAAAATCACGGTAAGCCTGGGCCGTAGTCGCGAAGCCGCCGGGCACTGAGACGCCAGCACCTGCCAGGTTGCTGATCATCTCGCCGAGGGACGAGTTTTTGCCCCCCACATGCTCTACATCATGGACGCCGAGCTTATCGAGGGAAACTACGTACTCTACCAAGGTGATCTCTCCACTAACTGTGTTTGTTGTTGGGAAAAGCTCATTCACCCGAATCACATGTGATGTGACCTCGGGCGTGTCTGGCCGGGCGCGGGCCCATGCCTTGAAACCGTACCTTCAAAAAAGACGCACCTGCAGGCAGGCACGCCTATGATAGCCAGAATTAGTCAACTGCTTAAGGCCTGGGTCAAAAATGAAACGATCTGCTTTCTTCATCTCGGACGGCACCGGTATCACCGCCGAAACCCTGGGCCAGAGCCTGTTGGCACAATTTGAAAACATTACATTCAACAAGTTCACCAGGCCCTATATCGACAGCGTCGAGAAAGCCCGGGCGATGGTACAACAAATCAATAATGCCGCCGACAAGGACGATGTGCGCCCGATCATCTTCGACACTATCGTCAATCAGGACATCCGCGAGATTCTGGCGACGTCCAATGGCTTCATGATCGACATCTTTTCGACCTTCCTCGCCCCGCTGGAACAGGAGCTTAGTTCACACTCTTCCTATTCGGTGGGCAAATCGCACTCCATCGGGCATAACTCCAATTACATGGAGCGCATCGAGGCAGTCAACTTTGCGCTGGACAACGACGACGGCGCGCGGACGCATTATTACGACAAGGCCGACATCATCCTGGTTGGTGTGTCGCGCTGCGGCAAGACCCCGACCTGCCTGTATATGGCCATGCAATTCGGTATCCGGGCCGCCAACTATCCGCTGACCGAGGATGACATGGAGAAGCTGCAACTGCCTGCAGCGCTCAAGCAGCATCGCGAAAAGCTATTCGGTCTGACCATTGACCCGGACCGTCTCACCGCGATCCGTCACGAGCGCAAGCCAAACAGCCGCTATTCCAGTTACGCGCAGTGTGAATTCGAAGTGCGCGAGGTAGAGAGCCTGTTCCGCCGCGAGAACATTCCCAACATCAACTCCACACATTTTTCGGTGGAAGAAATCTCTGCCAAGGTGCTGGTCGAAAAAGGTGTGGAGCGGCGCTTCAAATAACCACTGAAAGTAGCCGCATCAGCTAATTTTTTCAGTTGACTGTTTCAGTCGTTTTACTGTGGCACTCGCACCCAGCCTTCCATCAGCACCCTGGCGCTGCGGCTCATGAGGGCTTTGGTGACTTTCCAGTCAGCGCCTTCCTGAACAGCCTGCGCGCCGACCCGCAGCGTGCCGGAGGGATGACCGAAGCGCACCGCGCTGCGCGCCTGTCCACCAGCCGCCAGACTGACCAGCGTGCCTGGAATGGCGGCGGCAGTGCCGATGGCCACCGCCGCCGTGCCCATCATCGCGTGATGCAGCTTACCCATCGACACAGCACGCACCAGCAGGTCGATATCCTGTGCCACGACAGGTTTGCCACTCGATGACAGGTAATCGGCAGGGGCTGCTACAAAAGCCACCTTTGGTGTGTGCTGCCGCGTTGTGGCTTCATCAATGCTGCGAATCAGGCCCATGCGCACGGCACCGTGGGCGCGAATGATTTCCAGACGAGCAAGCGCCTGCGGATCACCATTGATATCGCCCTGCAACTCGGTACCGCGGTAGCCGATATCGGCGGCGTTAACGAAAATCGTCGGGATACCGGCGTTGATCATGGTTGCTTTCAAGGTACCGATGCCGGGCACGTCAAGGTCGTCTACCAGATTGCCGGTGGGAAACATCGAGCCGCCTGCACCCTCTTCGTCCGCTGCCGGATCAAGAAACTCCAGCGCCACCTCCGCGGCCGGAAAGGTCACGCCGTCCAGTTCGAAATCGCCGGTTTCCTGTACCTCGCCGTTGCTGACGGGCACATGGGCGATGATGGTCTTGCCGATATTGGCCTGCCAGATCCGCACGATGACGACGCCGTCTTGCGGCACACGATCAGCATCGAGCAGACCACTGGCGATAGCAAACGAGCCGACGGCCGCCGACAGGTTGCCGCAGTTGCCGCTCCAGTCGATGAAAGGCTTGTCGATGGATACCTGGCCGAACAGGTAATCGACATCGTGGTCGGGCCTGCTGCTGCGCGACACAATCACGCTCTTGCTGGTACTCGACGTCGCCCCGCCCATGCCGTCGATCTGCTTTTCATAGGGGTCTGGGCTGCCGATGACTCGCAGCAGCAACGCATCCCGCGCCGATCCCGGAATCTGTGCAGCTTCGGGCAGATCAGTCAGCCTGAAAAACACACCCTTGCTGGTGCCACCACGCATGTAGGTGGCGGGGATGCGGATCTGGGGTGAATGAGCCATGAATTCGTTGTCCTGTTCAAAGAGCGCGCTGAGCGCTCAAAATCGGACGCAGAGCGTCCAGAACTGCATGCCCACGCGGAGCATGGGCACGATAGTGCTCTTGCGCACACTTATCGTTCCTCACGCTCCAGCGTAGCTACGATGCAGTAGCCTCTAGAAAATCCTGGGCAAAGCGCTGCAACACGCCGCCAGCCTCATAGATAGAAAGCTCCTCGGCAGTGTCCAGACGACAGGTCACCGGCACTTCCACACGCTCACCGTTACGGCGCTGGATCACCAGCGTCAAGGTCGCGCGCGGTGTGCGCTGACCGATCACGTCGAAGGTTTCGCTGCCGTCGATGCCCAGCGTCAGGCGGCTGGTGCCCGGCTTGAACTCCAGCGGCAGCACGCCCATGCCAACCAGGTTGGTGCGATGGATACGCTCGAAACCTTCTGCGGCAATGGCTTCGACACCCGCCAGCCTGACGCCTTTGGCGGCCCAGTCACGGGACGAACCCTGCCCGTAATCGGCACCGGCAATGATGATCAACGGTTGCTTGCGGGCCATGTAAGTTTCAATGGCCTCCCACATGCGCGTAACCACGCCCTCGGGTTCGATCCGGGTCAGCGAGCCTTTCCTGACCTTGCCGTCGATCACCGCCATCTCATTGACCAGTTGCGGATTGGCAAAGGTTGCGCGCTGGGCCGTCAAGTGGTCGCCCCGGTGGGTTGCGTAGGAGTTGAAGTCCTCCTCCGGCACGCCCATTTTCGCCAGATACTCGCCCGCAGCACTGTCGAGCATGATCGCGTTGGACGGTGACAGGTGATCGGTAGTGATGTTGTCCGGCAGCACGGCCAGCGCGCGCATGCCCTTGAGCGTGCGCTCTCCGGCCAGCGCGCCTTCCCAATAGGGCGGGCGACGGATATAAGTGCTCATCGGGCGCCAGTCATACAGCGGCTCGACTTTCGGCCCGGTGTGCTCTTCGATGGCGAACATCGGAATGTAGACCTGACGAAACTGCTCCGGCTTCACCGACGCCTGCACCACGGCATCAATCTCTTCGTCGCTCGGCCAGATGTCCTTGAGGCGAATCTCTTTGCCATCGGCCATCCCGAGCACATCGTTTTCGATATCGAACCTGATGGTGCCGGCAATGGCGTAGGCCACCACCAGGGGTGGCGAGGCCAGGAAGGCCTGTTTGGCGTAAGGGTGAATACGTCCGTCGAAATTGCGATTACCCGACAACACCGCAGTGGCGTACAGATCGCGGTCAATGATTTCCTGCTGGATCAGTGGGTCCAGCGCACCGGACATACCGTTACAGGTGGTACAGGCAAACGCCACGACGCCAAAACCCAATTGCTCCAGTTCGGACGTCAGACCTGCGGCATCCAGATACAGCGCCACGGTTTTCGAGCCGGGTGCCAGCGACGACTTCACCCACGGCTTGCGCAACAGCCCAAGGCGGTTCGCGTTGCGGGCCAGCAGGCCTGCCGAAATCACGTTGCGCGGGTTGCTGGTGTTGGTGCAGCTGGTAATCGCCGCGATGATTACCGCGCCATCCGGCATCTGCCCCGGCACGTCTTCCCACTGCCCGGCAATGCCTCTGGCGGCCAGATCCGCAGTGGCGACCCGCGCATGGGGGTTGGACGGCCCGGCCATGTTGCGCACCACACTGGACAGGTCGAAGCTCAGCCCGCGCTCGTACTCCACCTCGTACAGGCTGTCCGACCACAAACCGGTGTGCCGCGCATATAGCTCGACGAGTTTTACCTGCTCGTCTTCACGGCCGGTCAGGCGCAGATAATCGATGGTTTGCGAATCAATGGAAAACATTGCCGCTGTCGCGCCGTATTCCGGCGCCATGTTGGAAATCGTCGCCCGGTCACCGAGGGTCAGACTCGACGCACCCGCGCCATAGAATTCCAGATACGCGCCAACCACCTTCTGCTGACGCAGGTATTCGGTCAGAGCCAGCACCACATCGGTGGCGGTGATGCCCGGCTGACGGCATCCAGTCAGTTCGACGCCGATGATGTCCGGCAGGCGCATCCACGAGGCGCGTCCCAGCATGACGTTTTCGGCCTCAAGGCCGCCAACGCCGATGGCAATCACGCCCAGTGCGTCGACATGCGGTGTGTGGCTGTCTGTCCCCACCAGCGTATCGGGAAAGGCTACGCCGTCGAGCACCTGCACTACCGGCGACATTTTCTCCAGGTTGATCTGGTGCATGATGCCGTTGCCCGGCGGGATCACTTCGACGTTCTTGAACGCCTGCTTGGTCCAGTCAATAAAGTGAAAGCGGTCTTCGTTGCGACGGTCTTCGATGGCGCGGTTCTTTGCGAACGCCTGCGGGTCATTACCGTCGGATTCCACCGCCAGCGAATGGTCGACAATAAGCTGCACCGGCACCACCGGGTTTACCTGCGCAGGATCACCGCCCTGCGAGGCAATCGCATCACGCAGGCCGGCAAGGTCGACCAGTGCGGTCTGCCCCAGAATGTCGTGGCAGACCACCCGCGCAGGGAACCACGGAAAGTCCAGATCACGCTTACGCTCGATGAGCTGGGTCAAAGAAGCACTCAAGGTCGCAGGATCACAACGGCGCACGAGGTTCTCTGCCAGCACTCGCGAGGTGTAGGGCAGCGTGGCATAAGCGCCGGGCTTGAGCGCCTCGACCGCTGCGCGCGCATCGAAATAGTCCAGTCGGGTGCCAGGAAGCGTTTTGCGGAATTCACTGTTCATTGCGGGACTCGATCACGGAGTGTTCGGAATACGGGTGGGGAGCTCGTCAGCGGCTCCCCTGCCCCCTTTTCAGCGCTGTTCGATGGGCACGAAGCTGCGCTGTTCGACGCCGGTGTATTCGGCGCTCGGACGGATGATGCGATTGTTGGCGCGCTGTTCGAAAACGTGGGCGGCCCAGCCGGTCAGGCGCGAGCAGACGAAGATCGGGGTGAACAGCTTGGTCGGGATGCCCATGAAGTGGTACGCCGACGCATGGTAGAAGTCGGCGTTGGGGAACAGTTTCTTCTGCTCCCACATGACCTTGTCGATGGCTTCGGAGACAGGGAACAACACGCTGTCGCCCACCTCGTCGGCAAGCTTCTTCGACCAGCCCTTGATCACCTCGTTGCGCGGGTCGGACTCTTTGTAGATGGCGTGGCCGAAACCCATGATCTTTTCCTTGCGCTCAAGCATCCCCAAGGTGCCTTTGGTGGCTTCCTCAGCCGAAGCGAAGCGCTGAATCATCTCCATCGCGGCCTCGTTGGCACCGCCATGCAGCGGGCCGCGCAACGTGCCAATGGCTGCGGTGACGCAGGAAAACAGGTCCGACAGGGTCGACGCGCAGACGCGGGCAGTGAACGTGGAGGCATTGAATTCATGTTCGGCGTACAGAATCAACGACACGTCCATGACCTTGCGGTGCAGCTCGCTGGGGGACTTGTCGAGCAGCAGGTGCAGGAAATGCCCGCCGATGGAGTCTTCAGCGGTCGTACAGTCAATGCGTTTGCCTTCATGACTGAAGCGATACCAGTAGCACATGATCGCCGGGAACGCCGCGAGCAAACGGTCGGTGGCATCGCGCTGCTGATCGAAACTGCGCTCCGGTTCCAGTGTGCCGAGCATTGAAGCGCCGGTGCGCATGACGTCCATCGGGTGAGTGTCGGCGGAAATGCGCTCCAGCACTTCCTTCAGGGCCTGAGGCAGATCGCGCAGGCTCTTGAGCTTATCCAGATAAGCAGCCAGCTGGGCCTGGGTCGGCAGCTCGCCGTACAGCAACAGGTAGGCAACTTCCTCGAACCGGGCCTCAGCGGCCAGTTCGCGCACGTCGTAGCCGCGATACGTCAGCCCGGCGCCCGCCGTGCCCACAGTGGACAACGCCGTCTGCCCGGCAACCTGCCCGCGCAGCCCGGCACCACTCAATATTTTTGCTTCAGCCATGATGTTCTCCACTATTGTTTTTGTGTGATGGGACGCAGAGCGTCACGAGATAAATTCACACCTGCAGCGCTCATTGTTGTACATCAGTCCCAATGAGCCCGGAAACGGAGCTCAAATCACGCTATTGATCGTTGATCGTTCCCACGCTCCGCGTGGTAATGCATTTCGTGACGCTCCGCGTCACACATTGGAGCCTTGACGCGTGATTCAGGCCATACGAAGCAGGCCTGGGCTTCGATTACGTTTGCTTTCTCGCCAGACTGGAGACTTCTGACGCAGAGCGTCACGAACTGCCTGCCAACGCGGAGCATTGGCACGATAGTCATCTCAAGACCTGTGTATGACGCTGAGCTTGCAGCGTGGGAACGAGAGTTCTCGTTCTGTGCCCATCAGCCCTTCTTCTGCGCAAACAGCGCGTCCAGTTTCTGTTCGAATGTGTGGTAGTCGATGGCGTCGTACAGCTCCATGCGCGTCTGCATGCTGTCGACCACGTTCTTCTGGCTGCCATCGCGACGAATTGCGCCGTAAACATTTTCCGCAGCCCTGTTCATGGCACGGAAGGCAGAAAGCGGGTAAAGGACCAGCGACACATCGGCCGCGCGCAGCTCATCGACGGTAAACAAGGGCGTAGCGCCAAATTCAGTGATATTGGCCAGGATCGGCACGCCTGCACGGTTGGCAAATTGCTTGTACATCGCCAGTTCGGTGATGGCCTCAGGAAACACCATGTCCGCGCCAGCTTCGATACAGGCCGCAGCACGCTCAAGTGCCGACTCCAGCCCCTCGACCGCCAGTGCATCGGTGCGCGCCATGATCACGAAACTGTCGTCAGTGCGTGCATCCACGGCGGCCTTGATACGGTCGACCATTTCCTGCTGCGAGACAATTTCCTTGTTCGGCCGATGCCCGCAGCGCTTGGTACCCACCTGATCCTCAATGTGAATCGCCGCAGCCCCGGCCTTGATCATCGAGCGCACGGTTCGCGCCACATTGAACGCCGAAGAACCGAAACCGGTGTCGACATCCACCAGCAGCGGCAGGTCGCAGACATCGGTGATGCGGCGCACATCAATCAACACGTCTTCAAGACCGGTAATCCCCAGGTCCGGAATACCCAGTGACCCTGCTGCAACGCCGCCGCCAGAAAGGTAGATAGCCTTGAACCCGCCACGTTTTGCGAGCAGCGCATGATTGGCATTTATTGCGCCGACCACTTGCAACGGCTGTTCACTGACGACAGCATCGCGGAAACGCTGGCCGGGAGTACTGTTGTTATGACTCATTGTTCACCTCGGTCGGGAGCCGCCTGAAAGTGGCGCTCGATGTTGCGTCTGGATGCACCGATATGGCGGCGCATCAACAATTCAGCCAGCTCACCGTCGCGATCAGCGATGGCATCAAGAATACGGTGATGTTCGGTAAAGGCCTGACGAGGCCGGTTGGGCGTTGTGGAATACTGGATGCGGTACATGCGCACCAGTTGGTACAACTCGCCACACAGCATCTGGCTGAGGGTACGATTGCCGCTGCCCTGAATGATCCGGTAATGGAAATCGAAATCGCCCTCCTGCTGGTAATAGCCGATGCCCGCCTGAAACGCAGCATCGCGCTCGTGGGTATCAAGGACGCCGCGCAACTCATCGATCTCGGCCTGGGTCATGCGCTCGGCGGCGAGGCGGCAGGCCATCCCTTCCAGAGACTCACGGATCTCATAAAGCTCGATCAGCTCGGCATGGCTGAGCGCGACAACACGTGCACCGACGTGCGGCACGCGCACCACCAGTCGCTGCCCTTCGAGCCGGTGAATGGCTTCACGTAACGGCCCGCGACTGATGCCGTAGGTGCGCGCCAGCTCCGGTTCGGAGATCTTGCTACCGGGCGCAATCTCGCCTTTCACAATAGCGGATTGAATGCGTCGGAAAACGTTCTCGGAGAGGGTTTCCGATTCGTCAACGACCGCCACTGCCTTTTCGACCGCACTCAGCATTGTCGACACCTTTAGACTGTCAAGACGCAAATCTAGCCATAAACCGCAAATCAGTCAAAATAAAACAGAGGATTGTCGACAATACATCAAAAGGACGCTCAAAGGTTCCTGCAAGAGAACCTGAACAGACATACAGGTTGATCGCTGGCAGCGCCGAGGCTTCATGCTAGAATGCGCCGCGTCCGCACAGCACGCGCCTCACCGGAGCGGCGACTGCGAACTGCCTGCCCTATCACCCTCAGGTCAACTCCATTTGCGCCCTGACCCTGAAGTTGTTCGCTCATCGCGCCAGGATTTATGAGACTGACTAGCCTGCCCACACTGCTCTGCCTGCTGTTCTTTTCCGGCCTGCTGCTGCCCAGCGTCAGCCTGGCCGCCAACAAGACAGTTTATGGCCTCAACGAATACGCCAGCCTCATTGAAATCGACGTCGAGATTGCCGCCAAACTGGATACGGGGGCCAAGACCGCTTCACTGAGCGCCCGCGACATCAAGCATTTCAAACGCAATGGCGAAAGCTGGGTGCGCTTCTATATAGCCAGCGACAGCAAGCATATACACCCCATAGAACGGCCTCTGGCCCGGGTCAGCAAGATCAAGCGTCGCGCCGACGACGTTGACCCGAATGAAGAAAACAAATACTCGTCACGTCCGGTGATCAACCTCGATATCTGTATGGGTGAAGCTTTACGCACCATCGAAGTGAACTTGACTGACCGAAGTGCTTTCCAATATCCGCTTTTGATCGGCTCCGAAGCGTTGAAACGCTTCGATGCGCTGGTCGATCCAAGTCTTAAATATGCGGCAGGGAAGCCCGGCTGCGCTTCCGTCGCTCAAAACGCAGAGTAAACCCATGCGCTCTCTTACACTCCATCTGAAGATCCTGATCACCGCCCTTGTGACCCTGGGCATCGCGATCACGGCCTACCAGATACTGGCGCTCGGCATACCCGTCACCGAAGACGAAACCGATGACCTGTGGAATATCGACGCCAAAGTCGAATTCATTGCCAATCCAAAGGATTCGGTGAAGGTCCAGATGTTCGTGCCGCCACTGGCCCACGACTACATCAGCCTCAATGAAAGCTTCATCTCGAACAATTACGGCGTCAGCGTCAACCGTGCTGACGGCAACCGCAAGGTCACCTGGTCCGCCCGTCGCGCCACCGGCAACCAGACGCTTTACTACCGCCTGGTACTGACCAAGCGCTACAGCGGTGAGAAACCCAAGGTCAAAGGGCCGATCTTTCGCGACAGCATGACCGTCGAAGGCCCCGAAAAAATTGCAGCCGAGGCACTGCTGGCCCCGATTCGCCAGCACTCTGCGGACGTGGAAACCTTCATTACCGAGGCCATCAAACGCGTCAACAACCTGAATGACGATAACGTCAAGCTGCTGCTGGCCGGTGATAACTCGGCCTCCAACAAGGCCCGGGTCACCGAGCTGCTGCTGTCGATCGCCCACGTACCACTGGAAAAGGCCCACACCATTCGCCTGGATGCCGAGCAGCAGACGCCGGAACTCTGGCTGCGCAGCTTCAATGGCAAGGAATGGCTGTACTTCAACCCGGACACCGGTGAAGCCGGTCTGCCGGATGATCGCTTGTTGTGGTGGACCGGTGAAGACGCCCTGGTCAGTGTCGAAGGAGGCAAGAAAGTGCAAGTCACGTTCAGCCTCAATAACAGTGAAATGAACGCCATGCGTCTCGCCAAACTGACCGATGCCAGCACAGACTCCGACTTCCTCGCCTATTCTCTCTACGGGCTGCCGCTGCAAACCCAGCAGACCTTCATGGTCATGGTCATGATCCCGATTGGCGTACTGGTCATCCTGATCCTGCGCAACCTGATCGGCCTGCAGACACTGGGCACTTTCACGCCCGTGCTGATTGCCCTGGCGTTCCGCGAAACCCAACTGGGCTTCGGCATTATTCTGTTTACGGTGATCACCGCTCTGGGCTTGTCATTGCGCTCGTACCTGGAGCACCTGAAGCTGCAAATGCTGCCACGCCTGTCGGTTGTACTGACCTTCGTTGTGGTGCTGATTGCAGCCATCAGCCTGTTCAGCCACAAGCTGGGGCTCGAACGCGGGCTTTCGGTAGCGCTGTTCCCGATGGTGATCCTGACCATGACCATCGAACGCCTGTCGATTACCTGGGAAGAGCGAGGCGGCAGCCACGCCATGAAAGTCGCGATCGGCACGCTGTTCGCGGCATCGTTGGCACACCTGATCATGAGCGTGCCGGAACTGACCTATTTCGTTTTCACCTTCCCGGCAGTGCTGTTGATACTGGTCGGCTTCATGCTGGCGATGGGCAGATACCGTGGCTATCGCCTGACCGAACTGATGCGCTTCAAGGCTTTTCTGAAAGAGGAAAAGACTAAATGATCGGCTGGTGGAAGACCTGGAAGGCGCTTGAGGCCCGCGGCATCATGGGCATCAATCGACGTAACGCCGACTATGTGCTCAAGTACAACAAGCGCAGCCTTTATCCGGTCGTCGATGACAAGATCATCACCAAGGAGCGGGCCATCGCGGCAGGCATTCACGTGCCGGAAATGTACGGAGTGATTTCCACGGAAAAGGAAATCGACAGGCTTGACGATATCATCGGCGCGCACAGCGACTTCGTGATCAAGCCCGCCCAGGGCGCAGGCGGCGACGGCATTCTGGTCATCGCCGACCGTTTCGAGGAGCGATTTCGCACCGTCTCGGGACGCATCATCAGCCATGCGGAAATCGAGCATCAGGTGTCCAGCATCCTCACGGGCCTTTATTCGCTGGGCGGCCACCGTGACCGGGCACTGATCGAATACCGGGTTGTTCCGGACCCGATCTTCAAAAGCATCAGTTATGAGGGCGTGCCGGACATCCGCGTCATCGTGCTGATGGGCTATCCGGTGATGGCCATGCTGCGCCTCCCGACCCGCCAGTCAGGTGGCAAGGCCAACCTGCATCAGGGCGCGATTGGCGTCGGTGTGGACCTGGCCACCGGCGTCACCCTGCAAGGCACCTGGCTGAACAACATCATCAGCAAGCACCCGGACACCACCCATTCGGTAGACGGCGTGCAACTGCCCAACTGGGACGGCTTCATGAAGCTTGCCGCCGAGTGTTACGAGCTGTGTGGTCTGGGCTACATCGGTGTCGATATGGTACTGGACCAGGACAAGGGCCCGCTGATTCTGGAACTCAATGCCCGTCCCGGCCTGAATATTCAGATCGCCAACGACAGTGGCCTGACCCATCGCACTCAGGCCGTCGAGGCGCGCCTGGAACAACTGGCTCTCGAAGGACGCCAGGAATCCGCGCAGGAGCGGGTCAGCTTTGTACAGGAACTGTTTGGCCACGTACCAGGCATCTGAACGGACATACCGCTAGGACTGCCGCATCGGCAAGGCTACAATCGCCAGCCGCGTTTCCAAGACCGATATTCGACGATGCCGATCTGCTCGATACACCCCCTGCCCTACTGCACCGACCCGATCGCGTTCTTTGCGCGAATCCGCGCGGCGCCGGGCGCGGTGCTGCTCGACAGCGGCAGGCCGAACGCCGAGCGCGGCCGATATGACCTGCTCAGTGCATGGCCGCTGCAGGAACTGACCGTTGCCGATGACGAGAATGGGGCCGCCTATCTTCAGCGGTTGCGCGACAGTCTCAAAGCGCTCGGCACAGCGCAATTACCTGACGGGTGCGAACTGCCCTTCGCTGGCGGCCTGATCGGTTATCTGAGCTATGAGTTTGGTCGACGCCTGGAACCGCTACCGGATCAGGCCATCGACGACCTGCAACTGCCCGAAGCGCGCCTGGGGCTCTACGCCTGGGCGCTGATCAGTGATCATCAGCATCAGACCAGCCAGCTTGTCTTACACCCGACGCTGGCCGAGACCGAGCGCAAACGGCTGATTGAGCTGTTCTCTGTCAGCGTCACTCAACCACCCACCGTTTTCCGGCTCAGCCAGGCGTTTCAGGCCAGCATCAGTGCGGACGACTATCGACAGGCTTTCGAACGCATTCAGGCCTACATCCAGGCGGGAGACTGTTATCAGGTCAACTTCGCGCAACGCTTTCAGGCGCAATGTACTGGCGACCCGTGGGCCGCTTATTGTGCACTGCGAGCGGCTTGCCCGACGCCGTTCGCCGGCTACCTGAGCCTGCCGGGGCACGATGCAATCCTGAGCCTTTCTCCGGAACGCTTCGTACGGGTCAGCGCCAGGCAGGTCGAAACCCGCCCCATCAAAGGCACGAGACCCCGTAGCGCGGACCCGGCGCAGGATGCCTCCTTCGCCGCCGAACTGCTGGCCAGCGACAAGGACCGTGCTGAAAACCTGATGATTGTCGACCTGCTGCGCAACGACCTCGGCCGCAGTTGCCGCATCGGCTCGGTGAAAGTCCCCGAGCTGTTCAGCCTCGAAAGCTACCCCAACGTGCACCATCTGGTGAGCAGCGTGACCGGAGAGCTGGCCGCTGGCAACGATGCACTGGACCTGATCGGTGGCAGTTTCCCTGGAGGCTCCATCACGGGCGCGCCGAAGATCCGCGCCATGCAGATCATCGACGAGCTGGAGCCGACCCGACGCAGCCTGTATTGCGGCTCGTTGATGTACCTGGACGTACGCGGCGAAATGGACAGCTCGATCGCCATCCGCAGCCTGCTGGTCAAGGATGGGCGCATTTCCTGCTGGGGCGGTGGCGGCATCGTCGCCGACTCGGACTGCGAGGCGGAATATCAGGAAACCTTCACCAAAGTCCGCGTGCTGCTGGAAACGCTTGAGGCGCTCTGAGATCAAGCTTCTGTGGGAGCGAACCGGGCGACGCTTGACTATCGTGCCAATGCTCCGCGTTGGCATGCTGTTCTGGACGCTCCGCGTCCGATCTTGCGCAGGAACGAGAAACGCAAGCCCTGCGTCTAGAGCGGCAGATCCCGATTCGACGCCTTGATGAACTCTTTTTTCAGCTCATCAAAGGTATGCACCGCCGGAAACTGCGGAAACTCGCGGATCACGTTGTCGGGGGCATGGAACAGGATACCGGCGTCAGCCTCGCCCAGCATGGTGGTGTCGTTGTAGGAGTCGCCCGCCGCAATGATCCGGTAGTACAGGCTTTTGAACGCCAGTACCGACTGACGCTTGGGGTCTTTCTGGCGCAACTGGTAACTGACCACCCGGCCGGTTTCATCAGTGATCAGGCGATGACATAGCAGGGTCGGAAAACCCAATTGGCGCATCAGCGGCTGCGAGAACTCGTAGAAAGTGTCGGACAGAATCACTACTTGAAAACGCTCGCGCAACCAGTTGACGAACTCCACCGCACCTTCCAGCGGCTTGAGGGTGGCGATCACTTCCTGAATGTCCGAAAGTTTCAGCCCGTGCTCATCGAGAATACGCAGGCGCTGCTTCATCAGGACGTCGTAGTCGGGAATGTCCCGAGTGGTTGCGCGCAGTGATTCAATACCGGTTTTTTCGGCAAAGGCGATCCATATTTCCGGGACAAGCACCCCTTCCAGGTCAAGACAGGCAATTTCCACAGCACACTCCTCAAGGCTTTGGCTATCAACGCAGGCAGCACTCTAGCCTCCGGCAACGGCCACTGAACAGCGGATTTTGTTACCATTGCCGCCATCACGAGCGCTTAAGCGCCACTCTTGCATTCTAGGAAGCCGCCTGATGAGCCAACCTTTCGACGTCGCTGAACTGGCGACGACCTATGCGAACAAGTCTGCACAAGACATTCTGAAACTGGCCTTCGAACACTTCGGTGACGAACTATGGATCTCCTTCAGCGGCGCCGAAGACGTCGTGTTGGTAGACATGGCCTGGAAACTGAACAAAAACGTCAAGGTCTTCAGTCTCGACACCGGGCGTCTGCACCCGGAAACCTATCGTTTCATTGAGCAGGTCCGTGACCACTACAAGATCGAGATCGAAATTATCTCGCCGGATCAGAGCAAGCTCGAACCTTTCGTCAAGGAAAAAGGCCTGTTCAGCTTTTACCGGGATGGTCATGGCGAATGCTGCGGCATCCGCAAGATCGAACCGCTGCGCCGCAAACTGTCTGGCGTCACAGCCTGGGCCACCGGCCAGCGTCGCGACCAGAGCCCTGGCACACGTAGCGCCGTTGCCGCACTGGAAATCGACAGCGCGTTCTCGACCGCCGAACGCACCCTGTACAAATTCAACCCGTTGGCGCAGATGAGCAGCGAAGAAATCTGGGGCTACATCCGCATGCTGGAACTGCCCTACAACAGCCTGCACGAGCGCGGTTTCATCAGCATCGGCTGCGAACCCTGCACCCGCCCGGTATTGCCGAACCAGCACGAACGCGAAGGTCGCTGGTGGTGGGAAGAAGCCACGCAGAAGGAATGCGGGCTGCATGCGGGCAACCTGATAGCGCGCAACTGACGCAGCCAGAGGCACGCCTCAACCTGCAGGCTACAAGTCAAAGCGCGCACGGCTCTGACTTGTAACTTGCCGCTGCTACTAGTGCACCGGCAACTCGACGTTGGCAAACAGCTCTTCCATTTCCTGTTTGTTATGGCACTGAATCGCCTTGGCCATGACTTCACGGGTCAGGTGCGGGGCGAACTTTTCGATGAAATCGCACATGAAGCCACGCAGGAAGGTACCGCGACGGAAAGCGATCTTGGTCACGCTGGACTCGAACAGATCGCTGGCGTCCAGTACCACCAGATCGCTGTCGACCTCTTCGTCTACCGCCATCCTTGCAACAATGCCCACGCCCAGATTCAGTCTGACGTAGGTCTTGATCACGTCAGCATCCGCAGCCGTGAACACGACCTTGGGCACCAGCCCCCGATGACTGAACGCTTCATCAAGCTTGGAGCGGCCGGTAAAACCGAATACGTAAGTCACAATCGGGTACTCGGCGAGCAGCTCCAGAGTGAGCTTGGGCACCTTGGTCAATGGGTGGCCCTGCGGTACAACAACGCAACGGTTCCAGCGGTAGCACGGCATCATCACCAGATCGCTGAACTGCTCAAGCGCTTCGGTGGCAATAGCGAAATCGACCGTCCCGTCAGCGGCCATTTCGGCGATCTGCATTGGCGAGCCCTGATGCATGTGCAAGGCCACGTCAGGGTACTGCTTGATGAAATTACTGATGACCGGCGGCAACGCATAGCGCGCCTGGGTGTGAGTGGTTGCGATCGACAGTGTGCCTTTCTTCTCGTTGGAGAACTCCTGGGCAATCTGCTTGATGCTTTCGACCTTGCGCAGAATCTCGCCTGCGGTGGTGATAATCCGCTCGCCTGCGGGTGTCACACGCGTCAGGTGCTTGCCGCTACGGGCGAAAACCTCGACGCCCAGCTCGTCTTCAAGCAGACGAATCTGCTTGCTGATGCCGGGCTGGGAGGTGTAAAGGCTCTGGGCCGTCGCAGAAACGTTGAGGTCGTGGTGCGCCACTTCCCAAATGTAGCGCAGTTGTTGGAGCTTCATATGTATCCCTCAAAGCAGATAAACCCTATGGGTATCAGCGACGGTATATAACTGGATTAATGGTGAGACGAATAATTCTAGAACTTTTTATCACCTTTGTAAGGCGATCGCACGCTCGATTTCACTAAAACCACCAATTGAACCTTCCTCTCCCTACCCTCACTCCTTTTTCAACATCATCGGAACCATGTAGACCGGCACATCGGAAAATTGCAGGACCCTGGCCGCCGTCCGGCCTATCGAGGTGCCCTCTTCTATCCTGCGACTGTGACTGCCCACCACCAGCAAATCCACCTCCAGCTTGTGCGCCTGCTCGATAATCACACTGGCAGGCTCTCCCTGAACGACACGTACTGTACGGATCAGGGAAAGGTCCGCGTGGCCGTCTCCCAGTTCTTCACGAAACCCGTCGAGCATTCGTTGTTCAATGGCGTCCAGAAACGTATTAACACCCTTGCCACGAAGCTCTTTCAAGGCCTCCTCGCCCAGATGGCTCTGCAGTACCGACTCGGCAAACAGGCCCAAAGGCTCAACGACATGGATTACATAAAGCCCTGCGTTGAACGTTCGAGCCAGCGCCAGCGCGTGCTGCGTTACATAAGGCGCGTACAGACCAAGGTCTGTGGCATACAGCATCGAACGAACCATACAACCTCCCGAACAACCGGAATGGCGGAGACTGACTCAGCGTAGCAGCGCATCATCGGCTGCGACGACTGACTTCTCAGCCACCGTTGGCAAGCGGCGTTATTTCATTGCTGATGCCATGCGGAACATGTCCGGTTGCCACCACTTCACGCGCCTTCTCGCAGTGACCGGGCTGATCGTCGAAGAACACATCGGCGGCAAATGCTTCAAGAAAGGCCGACTTCTGCAAGCCGCCGAGAAACAGCGACTCGTCGAGACGAATGTCCCATTCGCGCAAGGTACGGATCACCCGTTCATGTGCAGGTGCCGAGCGGGCCGTGACCAGCGCGGTACGAATCGGGCAGCTCGCATCGGAAAACTCACGCTGCAATTGGTAGAGCGCGGCGAGAAACGGTTTGAAGGGACCGCCACGCAATGGCTCGCGCGCCGACTCACGCTCGCTGGCCTGAAAGGCAGCCAGACCGCCGCTCTGGTAAACCCGCTCCGATTCGTCGGAAAACAACACGGCGTCACCATCGAACGCAATCCGCAGCTCGGCGCTGGCTGCACGCCGCGCACCGCCAGAAAGGATGGTCGCCGCAGCAAAACCGGCATCCAGCGCGCTGCGCACATCCTCGGCATGGGTCGACAGAAACAGATGGCAGCCAAACGCCGCCAGATAAGGATAAGGACTGCGCCCACCCGCGAAGGCGGCACGACTGATGTCCAGCCCGTAATGCTGGATCGAGTTGAAAACCCGCAGGCCGGTATCGGCGCTGTTGCGCGACACCAGCACCACTTCCACGCGCGCCTTGTCCAGGCTGGCATTGAGGCTCAGGAGTTTTTCAACCAGCGGGAAAGCGTCGCCCTGCTCGAGAATCTCATCCTCGTGCTCGATCTGATACTTGCGGTAGGCCTCCACGCCGTCGGCCATATACACCTCGTGGCTGTCGCGAAGATCGAACAGCGCCCGCGATGAAATCGCCAGCACCAGCTTATGGCCATCAGCCTCTGTCATGAGTCACTCCTCGTTTGCCGAGCGGTTACCGCGGTCAATAAATGCCAGTGCCTGATAAAGCGCCCGCATGCGGGGCATGTCAAACCCTGCGGCAAGCGCGGCTGCAAGGGGCCGGGCATAAATGGCTTCGAGCTCCAGTGGCCGCTTCTCGACCAGATCGTGATACATGCTGGGCCTGTAGTCCGGCATGCTCTGGGTCACGGTAAACAGATGCTGCGCGAACCCCGGCGGCAAGGCATGGCCACAGGCCTCGGCACCCTGTACCACTTCATCCATCAGCGCCTGGATCAATGCCTGACTGTCAGGGTCGGCCATCAATTGGCTGGTACTGGTCTGCAACAAGGCCGACAGCCCATTGTAGGGCACATTCCAGACCAGCTTCTGCCAGCGGGCCTGCTGCAGGTTGGCCATGACAGGGGCGTCGATGCCGGCCGCCTTGAACAGGGCCGCGCAGGCTTCGACGACCGCCATGCGGCTCGCTTGGTCGCCTGCCGGGCCGCTGTGATAGCCGATACTGACCGCGCCGAAGGCTTTATGAGCGACGACGCCGGGCGCAATCCGGTTGACGCAGACGAAACATAGCCCGCCCAATATATGCAGGCTGTCGGGCAGCACGCCGCGCAACTGATCTTCGACGGCCAGACCGTTCTGCAGCAGCAACACTTTGGCGTCCGGCGCAGCGGACTGGCTAATGATCGGCCCCAACGCGGCATTGCCGGTGCTCTTCGTGCCAACCAGCAACCAGTCGCAAGGCGGCATGTCAGCCGCCGAGCGATAGGCTTGAACGGGCTTGAGATGCAGATCGCCATGCACGGCACTATTGACCTGCAACCCCTCGCGCGCCACCGCCTCAAACTCGCTGCGCAGCAGAAAATGCACGTCGTATCCGGCACGCGCCAGCATCAGCCCGTAAAAGCCGCCGATGGCACCGGTACCAATAATGCCGACACGCGGACGACGGGAATCAACACTCATGACCTCTCCCTTGGCTGTCAGATTATTTCGGGCCGTACACTATCCGTCGCAGCGGATTGTCTTGCAATACAGCAGCGCGGCCCGGCGGGCAGTTACCCGTAACCTGCCCGATACCTCGTTTACTTATTGTCGAACAGCGCGATAACGCGCTAAGGTTCGGCTCCCCGCTGCGCTCAAACCTGCTGGGCACCGCCGCACGGGGGACCGTTGGCGGCCAGTACCCGCGACCTGATGAGTAACACGATGGCTGATTTACCGATTGACGACCTTAACGTTGCCTCCAACGAGACTCTGATCACCCCGGATCAGCTCAAGCGCGAAATCCCTCTGACCGACGCTGCCCTGCACACCGTCAGCCAGGGTCGCGAGGTGATTCGCAACATCCTCGATGGCAATGATCACCGCCTGTTCATCGTGATCGGCCCCTGCTCGATCCACGACCTGAAGGCAGCCAAGGAGTATGCAGAGCGCCTCAAGGCGTTGGCAGCAGAAGTGTCCGACACGCTGTATCTGGTCATGCGCGTCTATTTCGAGAAGCCACGCACTACCGTAGGCTGGAAAGGATTGATCAACGACCCGTACCTGGATGACTCGTTCAAGATCCAGGATGGACTGCACATCGGTCGCCAGTTGCTGCTGGACCTGGCTGAAATGGGTTTGCCAACCGCCACCGAAGCACTGGACCCGATCTCCCCGCAGTATCTGCAGGACCTGATCAGTTGGTCGGCCATTGGCGCGCGCACCACCGAATCCCAGACTCACCGCGAGATGGCTTCCGGCCTGTCGTCGGCAGTCGGCTTCAAGAACGGCACCGATGGCGGCCTGACCGTTGCCATCAACGCCTTGCAATCGGTCTCGAGCCCGCACCGCTTCCTTGGCATCAACCAGGAAGGTGGCGTGTCGATCGTGACCACCAAAGGCAATGCCTACGGCCATGTCGTGCTGCGCGGCGGCAATGGCAAGCCCAACTATGATTCGGTCAGCGTCGCGCTGTGCGAACAGGCCCTGAACAAGTCCGGCATTCGCCCGAACATCATGGTCGACTGCAGCCACGCCAACTCCAACAAGGACCCGGCCCTGCAGCCGCTGGTAATGGAAAACGTCGCCAACCAGATTCTGGAAGGCAACGAATCGATTATCGGCCTGATGGTTGAGAGTCACTTGAACTGGGGCTGTCAGGCGATTCCCAAGGACCTGTCAGAATTGCAGTACGGCGTCTCCATTACCGATGCCTGCATCGACTGGGAAAGCACTGAAAAGACCCTGCGCAGCATGCACGCGAAACTCAAGGGTGTGCTGCCCGCTCGCAAGCGCAAGTAACTGCCTGACCGATTAACCTGCAACAACGAAAACGCCGAGCATATGCTCGGCGTTTTTCATGCTGACGGTCAGTAAGCTCGATGTATCAGAGCTTGGCCGCCTGCGACTGCAGGTCGTGCAGCTCCATATAGCGCTCGACATAAGAACAGGACGGTATGACGGAATAGCCCATGCTGCCTGCATAGTCCAGGGCTTCCTTGGTCAGGGCGGCGGCTATACCGCGTCCGCGCAAGGCATCAGGCACAAAGGTCCGGTAGAAATCCAGCGTCTGCTTGCCGAGATCCATGTATGTCAGGTAGGCACGGTGGCCGTCGATAATGATTTCGAAATGGTGGCCGACTTCGTCATGGTGGATGGACAACGCCTCGCTCATCGCTACTCCTCGCGGGTCTTGGAATTTGACCCCTACCTTACCGGTCTTTTTCAGGCGAAGGAACATCTACGCCGCCCAGTGTCTGTTTTCGACACCGGTAAGAGCATTGCCGATCTCGACGCACATCACACTGAGATATTAGGCACCATTGCCGAATATGCTCAAGCGCAGTCGGATTAAAAACGCCTGAAAATGCTCCCGCACCGACCGACAGTCAAACATCTAAGGTTTTTGCAGATGTTCAAACGCGTTCTGCGGAACCGCCGATACGCACAGGGGTCCAGTGAAAGTGGATAGTTTTTGTACAGAACGCTTGAGAAGTAACGCGGAACACTTTCAAAGCAGGGAATTTTAGCAGCTTCTTGCGCTGGGTCCGTTTACTTACTACAAACAATGGGTACTATGTACGCCGGTCGTTTTCTCATTTTCGAGAGATGACTAATTTGAACAAAATTCCTTGAAGGTGAACACGATGAACAACGTTCTGAAATTCTCTGCTCTGGCTCTGGCCGCAGTTCTGGCTACCGGTTGCAGCAGCGTATCCAAAGAAACCGAAGCTCGTCTGACAGCTACCGAAGACGCAGCAGCTCGTTCGCAAGCACGTGCCGACGAAGCCTACCGCAAGGCTGACGAAGCTCTGGCTGCTGCTCAAAAAGCTCAGCAAACTGCTGACGAAGCCAACGAGCGCGCTCTGCGCATGCTGGACAAAGCTAGCCGCAAGTAATAATCCCCCGGGATTATTGAAAGCCGATCCGGCAACGGGTCGGCTTTTTTATGCCTGTTATCTGGCTGGGTGATGGCTTGTAGATTGGCACGATATCTACAGATTACCGCTCCGCACGCTTCAGCGTGGGAATGCAGTTCGTGACGCTCTGCGTCACACAGCGGTTCTGCGATGCCAGGTGGATCGGGGGTCGACTCAGGTCACCTTTTCGCCCCTCGGCGACTCACTTTGAGGGACCAAAGTGAGCAAAGTTCTTCGCTCCTGTTTCCGGCCCGACTTCGTCGGGTTCCGTCGCCCTGTCACTAACGTCGCACTCTACGTTGTCAGTGCGATCGCGATAAAAAAGCGCTTTATCTATGTACAGTGATTGCGGGCATGGCACTACGTTGCGCTGCAGCATAGATGTGACGCGGAGCGGCGCACGAAAGCTGAGGTTATCGTTGCGCTCGCTCTAGCGTCGTTATGCATAACGAGGACTACTGAAAAATCACTGGCTCCTCAGCACTCGCAGGCGCTTTGCCCGGTTCTGCGATCTCCACCGGCATGCCGTCTTCGGCCGCGACCACATCACGCACTACGTCCCAGTTCATGCGCAGGTTGTTGGCCAGGTCGTCACGTTTGAGCAGCGCATTGATGACCGCAGTGTGCTTGTCGACCACCGACGGGTTGCCCAGGTCATCGACCGGGGTGTGTGCTTCAAGGTAAACCTTGCCGCCACTGATGCCGAATTTGTAGGGCTCGCTGATGATTCGCACGGTCGTACCGACCGGAGCCATATCGGCCAGTTCCAGCACGTTGTTGTTGTACATACGGAAACAGCCATGACTGGTGCGCATGCCAATACCGAACTTTTTATTCGAACCGTGGATCAGGTAGCCAGAAAGCCCAAGACCGAATTTGAAAGGCCCCAGCGGGTTATCCGGACCGGCCGGCACTACGTCAGGCAGCGGATCACCGTCGGCGGCATGTTCGGCCTTGATCGAGGCAGGTGGCGTCCAGGTCGGGTTTGGCGTCTTGGCCGTTACCTTGGTCACCCCGATGGGCGAACCCCAGCCTTCACGGCCAACACCCAGCGGATAGGTGTGCACGACATTCTGCCCTTTGGGGTAGTAGTACATGCGGTACTCGGCAAGGTTGATGACTATTCCTTCGCGCGGGCCCGGCGGCAGAATGAAGCGGGTCGGCAGCACGATGTCCTTGCCTGCCCCCGGCAACCAGGGGTCAACACCAGGGTTGGCCGCGATCATTTCCAGATAACCCAGATCGTATTTTGTGCCCAGATCGGCAAAGGTGTCCTCGTATTTGGCCTTGATGACCTGCACCTGGCCCACGATGTCCTCGCCGGGCGGCGGCAACGGAAACTCCAGAGCATGGACAGAGCTCGCCGCGCACAGAGCAGCAAGCGACAGACAGCGGGTAACGGCTGGAATGCGCGACAACATCCGGGAAGATCCTTCGGGTAACGACTATAGAGATGGAAACAACAACTGAAGTGTACACCGGCACTTGCCGGATCGGGGATATCTGCGCCTGACCGGCGCGCGTTGGCGACAGCTAGAGTTCAGGCCAGATCGGATTCATGCCCCTGCGCTGCGCATCCATGATGGCCTTGCACAGCGGGCACAGACGCTCATCGCGCATGGCTTGCAGTTCGACGGCGCGCATCTGCGGCTGGGCAGGCAATAATGTGCCGCACAACGTCCGGTCGATCGAGCCGCCCAGCTCCAATTGGCGAGCAATCAGGTGGACGCGCACTTCCTGACAGGCGAACAGATCCAGCTGCTCATGGGGCTCAAGCATTTGATAGGCATACAGGGACCAGGCGGGACGCGGCATGGGGGGCTCCAGATCGGGGGCGCCACATTAGCCGAAAGCCCCCGTCCGGGAAAGCCTCAAAGCAGCGGTTTCAGGCTCGGCCAGACATTTTCCAGCAACTTGCCCTGAGCAGCTGCCGCCGGATGCAGACCATCAGCCTGCATCAGCTCGGGCACTCCGCCCACGCCTTCCAGAAAGAAGGGCACAAACGGGACTTTTTTCTGCTCGGCCAGGTTGCTGTAAACCTCTTTGAACGCATTGGTGTAACGCGGCCCGTAGTTGGGCGGTATCTGCATACCGAGCAGCAACACTTTCGCACCGGCTGCCCGAGAGCTGTCGATCATCGATGAAAGGTTTTGTTGCAATTGAGCGGGCTGCTGGCCACGCAGTCCGTCATTGCCACCCAATTCGAGAATAACCAGTTCCGGCTTATGCTCTGCAAGCAGCGCAGGCAGACGCGCCTGGCCTCCGGCACTGGTGTCGCCACTGATCGACGCATTGACCACCTTGTCGTCGAATCCCTCCTTGCTCAGACGCTGCTCCAGCAGGCTGACCCAACCCACGCGGGTATCCAGTCCGAAAGCCGCACTGATACTATCCCCGACGATCAATACCGTGCCCGCCAACGCGCCCTGTGACAGCAGCAGTAACCCCAGGCCAGCACTTAAAAACAACGCACGCATCGGATTCTCCATGAGTGAAAGTATTCTCAGTGCCCAAAGCCTCAGCAAAGTAGTCCCCAGCACCGAAGGTGACCTGACCATCCTGCACGAACTCTCCCTGGAACTAAACAAGGGCGACACACTGGCCATCGTCGGTGCCTCCGGTTCAGGCAAATCAACCCTGCTCGGCTTGCTTGCCGGGCTTGATCTGCCAAGCTCCGGTTCGGTCATCCTCTCGGGCCGCAACCTGAGTGAACTGGATGAAGACCAGCGCGCCAGGGTACGCGCCGAGCACGTCGGCTTTGTATTTCAGTCATTCCAGTTGCTCGACAGCCTCAATGCGCTGGAAAACGTCATGCTGCCGATGGAGCTTGAAGGCCGCAAGGACGCCCGCGAAAAGGCTCGCGACCTGCTGGAGCGCGTAGGCCTTGGCCAGCGCCTGACCCACACACCGCGTCAGTTGTCCGGAGGCGAACAGCAACGGGTCGCCATCGCCCGCGCGTTTGCCGCCGACCCGGATGTACTGTTTGCCGACGAACCCACCGGCAATCTGGACAGCCACACCGGCGAGCGCATCAGCGACCTGCTGTTCGAACTGAACAAGGAGCGCAACACCACGCTGGTGCTGGTGACTCACGATGAGCGTCTGGCGCATCGCTGCCGCCGCCTGATCCGTCTTGAAGGGGGCCGCCTGGTCGCCCCGCTGGAGCCTTGATGGCACGTTTGCCTTTTGCCCGTCTGCTAAGCCTCGCCGCCCGCCAACTGCTGCGCGATGCACGCGCCGGAGAGCTGCGGGTGTTGTTCTTTGCCCTTCTGGTAGCTGTGGCTGCCAGCACCGCCATCGGTTATTTCGGCGCGCGTCTGAACGGCGCAATGCTGTTGCGGGCAACCGAGTTTCTTGGCGCTGATCTGATTCTGGAGGGTTCCAGCCCGGCGCGCGCCGAGCAGGTCGAGGAAGGCAAGCGCCTGCAACTCAAGCATGCGCAGATCGTGATCTTTTCCAGCGTGATCGCCACCGATGCCGGTATCCAATTGTCCAGCATCAAGGCGGTGGATGACGCTTACCCACTGCGCGGCGAGCTTAAAAGCGCAGCAGACCTGTATCAGACCGAGCAGGCTGGCAGCGGCCCCAGACCCGGTGAAGCCTGGGCCGAGGCGCGACTGTTTCCAGCCGTTGATCTGAAGATCGGTGATGATATCGACGTCGGCTCGAAAACCCTGAAACTGACTCGGGTACTGACGTACGAGCCAGACCGTGCAGGCAACTTCTACAGTCTGACCCCGAGGGTGATGATCAATCTGCAGGATCTCGCCGCTACCGGCGTAGTGCAGCCGGGCAGCCGGGTCAGCTACCGGGAAATGTGGAGCGGTCCGCCCGAAGCGCTGGCCGCTTACCGTAAAGCCATCGAGCCAACTCTGGAACCGCATCAGGAAATCAAGGACGCCCGCGATGGCAGTCAGCAGATTGGCGGCGCGCTGGGCAAGGCTGAACGTTATTTGAATATGGCAAGCCTGGTGGCCGTACTCCTGGCAGGCGTTGCCGTGGCGCTTTCGGCATCCAGGTTTGCCGCACGGCGCTTCGATGCCAGCGCCCTGCTGCGCTGTCTGGGCCTGTCACGCGGCGAGACCATGACCCTGTTCAGCCTGCAACTGGCGATCATCGGTCTGCTGGCCAGCCTGAGCGGCGCGCTGCTGGGCTGGCTGGCGCAATTGGGGTTATTTGCACTGCTGCAGAATCTGTTGCCGGCCGCCGTACCACCAGGCGGCCTTTTGCCTGCGCTGGCAGGCATGGGCACCGGGTTGGTGGCGTTGGCCGGTTTCGCCCTGCCGCCATTGGCAGCACTGGGTCGCGTGCCGCCGCTGCGCGTGCTGCGCCGTGACATGCTGCCGATCCCCGCCAGCTCATGGCTGGTGTATGGCGCGGCGCTGCTCGCGCTGGGCCTGATCATGTGGCGCCTGAGCCTGGACCTGGTGCTGACCTTTGCCCTGCTGGGCGGTGGCGTCGTTGCCGCGCTGATACTGGGCAGCCTGTTGCTGCTGGCGCTCAACAGCCTGCGCCGCCTGCTCGCCGGTGCGTCGCTGCCCTGGCGGCTGGGCCTGGGGCAACTGCTGCGTTACCCGCTGGCCGCTGCCGGTCAATCTCTGGCGTTCGGCCTGATCCTGCTGTCGATGGGGTTGATCGCGCTGTTGCGCGGTGAACTGCTCGACACCTGGCAAAACCAGCTGCCCAAGGATGCACCGAACTATTTCGTGCTCAATGTGTTGCCATCAGAGAAAGAAAACTTCGCCCAGACCCTGAGCAAGCTGTCCACCCACTCGGCTCCGCTCTACCCGGTAGTGCCGGGGCGTCTGACCAGCATCAACGGTGAACCGGTGGGCAACTTCGTGACCAAGGACTCGCGTGGTGAAAACGCCACTCGCCGCGACCTGAGCCTGACCTGGGCCGCCGATCTGCCCGAAGGCAATACCCTGACTGCCGGTAGCTGGTGGAAGGCGCTGCCTGCCTCAGGCCAGAGCGACGCGACGCCCGGGGTATCGATCGAGACCAAGCTGGCCGAGAGCCTGAAGATCAAGCTGGGTGACCGCCTGAGCTTCATTGTCGGCGGCCTGACGCGTGAAGCCGTAGTCACCAGTCTGAGGGACGTGAACTGGGATACCTTCCAGCCCAACTTCTTCATGATCTTCCAGCCTGGCACCCTGGCTGATTTGCCCACCACTTACCTGACCAGCTTCTACTTGCCACCTGGCCAGGATAAACAGATTGTCGAGCTGTCGCGGGCCTACCCGTCGATCAGCATTCTGGGGGTGGAAGCCTTGCTGGCGCAGGTGCGCAGTATTCTTGATCAGGTCACGCTGGCCGTGCAATTCGTGCTGCTGTTTGTGCTAGCGGCCGGCATTGCCGTGCTGTTCTCCGGGTTGCAGGCGACCCTGGACGAGCGCATACGTCAGGGCGCGCTGCTGCGTGCGCTCGGCGCAGAGCGGGCACTGCTGATCAAGTCACGGCGCATCGAATTCGGTTTGCTGGGGGCTGCCAGCGGCGTACTGGCGGCGCTGGGCTGTGAACTGGTGAGCTTCGTGCTGTACCGCTATGCCTTCTCACTGGAATGGCAGCCGCATCCGTGGCTATTGCTGCTGCCAGTGATCGGTGCCCTGCTGGTGGGTGGCGCTGGCGTATTCGGCACGCGCCGCGCACTGAACGTCAGCCCGTTGACCGTACTGCGCGAAGGTTGAGCGCGACTGGCCGGACTACGACGCTGTGCGTCCGGCCTTACTGCTCATAAACAATCGAATTCACAAACCACAGCTTCTCGCCTTCCGGCGTATTGACCAGCACCTCATCGCCCTCTTCCTTCTTCAACAAGGCGCGTGCCATGGGCGAGTCGATGGAAATGTAATCGTTGCGCCCGTAGATCTCGTCGTAACCGACGATGCGAAATTTCTTGAGGTCGCCTGCTTCGTTCTCGATCTCGACCCAGGCACCGAAGAACACTCGCCCTTCCTGCTCCGGCGAATACTGGACGACGCGCATGTCTTCAAGGCGCTTGCGCAGGTAGCGCACGCGCCGGTCAATTTCGCGCAGCAGTTTCTTGTTGTACTGGTAATCCGCATTCTCGCTGCGATCACCCAACGACGCTGCCCAGGCGACCTTTTGAGTAATGTCGGGCCGGTGCTCTCGCCACAGGTAATCGAGTTCTTTCTTCAGGGCTTCATGCCCGCCCCTGGTGATAATCTTTGTACTCAAGACGTTTCTCCAGCCCTGCAAAAATCAGTTCGACAGGCATAAAAAGTCAGCGACGCGCCACCTCATGCTGGATGCAGCCGTCGTAATACACCTTGCTGACAGCATCAGGCTTCAAACGCGACTCGCTGTCGTAGGTCTGCTCGGTGATGCGCAATGCCATGGGGCGCATCCACTGTTTGGCGAACTTGCGCGCCTGCAGCTTTTGCCGCGCCCCGTAACGGGTAACGCCTGACAGCTTGGAAGCCTGTGCACCACCGGCAATGGTCGAGCCCCAGCGACAAAGATAACGCTCGTTCTCCGTCGCGTTTCTGGCCTGAACGGAAAAAGCCAGCCCGGAAAGCGTCAGGCACGCCAGAGCACAATAGACCAAACGCATGCGAAAACCACCTAATCCTTTGATAAGGCGGCGATTTTGCCTGTCAGTTCACAGGCTGGGGGCCAGCAATATGCCTTCTATGCCAATTGAATACGTCCGCCATTTCAACCCAGCGTAATCAGGCCCTGGCGGGCAATACGCGTCAGATCACGAATGAGCTGCTCGACGTCGTCAGCGTGAGGCGATTGCACAACCGCCAGGTCGAACTCGTCGTTGCCAAAGTGGCTCAATGACGAGTTCGTATCGACAAACTGAATTAGAAACGCACAGTTACCACCGCCCCGACGAGGCCAGCCATCGAGGTAGCGCAACAGCGTAGGCTGGTGAGAGCCGCTCAAAAGGATTTTCGGGTTCTTGCGTGACAAGACCGTGCTGATCGGGGAAAGACGAATGAGGGGGCGCAGGTTGTTCATGGTTATATCTCTGCCTCGCAAGATCCGCTGGGCAGCGGTGAGAGGCAACACCGAACCAACGTTTTAGCGGTATTTCGACAAGACTTGAGCCTTGCCAGGCGCCCCGCAAGTAGTTGTTAAATCGGCGCTTGAGCACGCATCCTAGAGAAACGCCCCATTCATTGTCAATTGTCATCCTTGAGGCGAGCCCGCAAACGCACAAGGCCCGCCAGAAGCGGGCCTTGCAGAACAAGCGTAGTCGGTTATCGGGCGATGACACGGTCCAGCGACAACTTGCCTGCACCTTCGATAAGCACTGCCAGAGCGCCACCGAGCAAGGCCAGCGCATATTCATAGCCGTTGTGGGCCATGAAGAAACCGTTATGAATATGCACGGTAAAGATCGCTACCAGCAACAGCAGGATCACCACTACCGCAGCCGGACGAGCCAGCAGCCCCAACAGCAGGCCCAGGCCGCCAAAGAACTCGGCGCTGCCAGACATCAGCGCCATCAGGTAACCCGGTGTCAGGCCCAGGCTTTCCATGTACTGAGCAGTGCCTTCCAGGCCATAACCGCCGAAGGCCCCGAACAGTTTCTGACTGCCGTGAGCGATAAACGCAATACCGACAATAACGCGCAACAGGGTCAGGCCGTAACCGGCGCGAGTACTGAGAACCGATTTGATCATTGTGTTCATGTGGGTGATTTCCGAGATTGATTAAGTGAACGTGGCGTCATCATAATCAAATTTACTTATGTGAAAGCCGCAAATAACGGCACATAATAATCCAATAAATCGATGATTAGCGCTTTACGGCAGTTTTCGGCCCACTCTTTTCCAGCGAGTCTCGCTCGCGATCAAATGCCAGGTAGTACTTGTTAACGCTGTTGACGAACGCAACGACGTTGGCACCGCCCTGCTCCATCGCCACGCGCTCAGTCTGGAAAAACCACTGATCAGGATTGAGCCCGCGCCGCCGCGCTTCCTCGCGCATGCCTTGCACACGCTCCGGCCCCAGGTTGTAGGCGGCCATTACGAACGCCATGCGCTCGCGCTCGTTGACTCGGCTGCTGGAGAAATACTTGCGCTGGATCAGCGCCATGTAACGCGAACCTGCACGGACGTTGTCGTCAGCGCTTTGAATGCTCGGCACTCCGACGCTTTTTGCCGCCGACGGAGTGATCTGTAACAGCCCTGTCGCGCCGCCACTGCCCTTGGCCGCCGGGTCGAGCTTCGACTCCTTGAACGCCAGGGCAGCCAGGTCCAGCCAGTCCATACCTTGCGCATCGGCGTGGCGTTGCAGCATCGGACGCAGTTGCTCAAGACGTTGCAGGTTATTGCGTACCAGCGGGTTGTTGACCTTGTAGGTGTTTTTGTAAGCCTTGGCGAACACCTGATCCTGCTGAGCCGAAGGTTTATAGCCCTTGAGGAAATCATCGACACTGGCCCGCAGCTGGGTTGCGTTGTCACGTACAAACCAGCTGATGTCGCCGTGGGTCTGCAAGGTCAGGCCGCGCTCGATACGCAGTTTGGGCATGATCTTCGCCCAACGCTCGGCGATAGGCTGCTCGACCAGTGTCATTGGGTAAATACCGGCCTGGACCATCTCCAGAACATCTTCGACTGCAAGACTTGGGTCGACCCATTCGATTTTGGCCAGCGGCAACTTGCGCAGCTCCAGTTGTCGATTGACCTGATGCAGGGCTTCATCGGCCGCGCTGCCGGTGGGCAGGCTCAGTGTATGTCCCGACAGTTGCTCAACACGCCGTACGTTGCGCTGGCCACGGGCGCCGACCAGCACCAGAGGCACATCATGAATGATTGGCGCACTGGCCTGAATGCCTTTGGCTTCGCTGACATCAAGCAGTTCGCCGGGCGCGATCATATCGCCTTCGCCGCGCTGCAACGCTGTCAGTAGCTGGTTCTTGGCCTTGGGTATGACTTTGAGTGTGACCTTCTGACCGCCGCGCGAATGGCTGTTGAGGTACTGTTCGAAGGCTTGCAGGCGATGATATTCGACGCCGATTTCCTGGCCCTTGACGTCACCGGAGCTGTTGCGGCTTTGATTAACCAGCACGCGCAGCACCTTGCTGCTGCGAATGGCAGGCAGATCGCGCACCTGCGCGTTGTGCTGCACGGCCTGCGGGCCGGTCTGACGAGCAGAAACCTGCAGCGGCAGCAGCGCCAACAGACACATAAAAGACACAAGCGCGGATCGGATCATTCACTTCCCCAGGGCAACGCCGGAAAAAAAACAGGAAAAAGGAAATCTTGAGGTCACGCAGCAGCATCGAACAGCGAAGGAAATCGTTGAACCATCCGGCTCAATCGCTTGAATACCCAGCGTTTTCTTATTGTGGCCGGAGCTCTGGTATGCTCGACAGCCTTCAGCTGGAGGTAGCACCATGCAACTCATCGACATCGGCGTCAATCTGACCAACGCAAGCTTCGCCTCGCAACGACAGGCGGTACTCGATCGCGCCTATGCCGCAGGCGTCGAGCAACTGGTGGTGACCGGCACCAGCGTCGAGGGCAGCGAACACGCCTTGCAGCTGTGTCACGAGCTGGATGAAAGCGCGCAACGCCTGTTCTGCACGGCAGGCATCCACCCGCACTCGGCGAGCGATTGGACCGGCGACACCGAGAAACAGTTGCATGCCCTGCTCAAGGAAAATCGCGTTCGTGCCGTGGGTGAATGCGGTCTGGATTTCAATCGCGACTTTTCGCCTCGCCCGCAGCAGGAAAAGGTTCTTGAAGCGCACCTGGCCCTGGCGGTGGAACTGCAATTGCCGGTGTTTCTGCACGAACGTGACGCCAACCAGCGCTTGCTGGAGATTCTGCGCGACTATCGCGACCGTCTGCCGGCTGCGGTGGTGCACTGCTTTACTGGCGAACGCGCCGCGCTGTTCAGTTACCTGGATCTTGACCTGCACATTGGCATAACAGGCTGGATCTGCGATGAGCGACGCGGCACGCATCTGCACCCACTGGTGGGCAATATCCCTCGCGGCCGGCTGATGCTTGAAAGCGACGCGCCTTATCTTCTGCCACGCAGCCTGCGCCCCAAGCCGAAAAATGGCCGTAACGAACCGGCTTACCTGCCGGAAGTCTTGCGCGAAGTAGCTTTGCACCGGGGCGAAAGCCAGGAAGATCTCGCCCGTCACAGCACGGCCTGCGCACGTGAATTTTTCGATTTACCCTCTCTGGAACAGATAAGCGGCGAAAATCTGCAGCTTCCTTGACCCGCATCAAGGGTCTCTTTGATGGCTGAGGCATCGTGATGGCATCTTGCTGCTACCTCACACGACCATCAAAGAAGACCGCTCATGGGCTCATGGCTTGGCAACCTGTCACTGAAATATAAATTCTGGGCCGTCAATGCGGTCGCTTTCGTCACAACCCTGCTGCTGGTGCTTTACGCCATGCAAGCAGAGCAGCAGGCACGAGCAGATACGTCACGTCAGGCAGCGCAAGCTCAGGCTCGCTTGCTGGCCGCGTGGCCTGCCGACGCAGTGCTGCCCGCCAGTGATATGTTGCTGATTTATAGCAAAGGTCGGACACCGGTCTTCAATAGCCTCGCGCTGCCGGAGCTGGCCGACGCCCGCGACTGGGTTGCGCTGAACAAACCAGCCAGCGACAGACTGTTGAGCGGCGCGCAGATCGTCACCCGCAGCACTGGCCAGCAGATCGCGGTGCTGGCCTTTGCTCCGACCTTCCTGCAAGTATTTCAGGATCGCTTCAGCCATTACGCAGCCGCGGTTTTCGTGCTGATGCTGTTGATGCTCTGCGCCTCGCAACTGCTGATCCGTTTTCTCCTCAGCCAGCTCAACGCGCTCAAGGATGTAATGCTGCACGTCGAAAAAAGCGGCGATCTGGCGGCCCGCGCGCCTAACCGCAGTGACGATGAGGTCGGGCAGATGGCCAAGGCGTTCAATGCCATGCAGGCCGGGTATCAGCGAGTGGTCAATACGGTTTCGCAAACCGCTGGCCGCCTCGATCAGGGTGCCGCGCATCTGGCGGCGGGCATGAAGGACGTGCGCCAGGGCATGCTCGGCCAGCAAAGCGAAACCGATCAGGTGGCCACGGCGATCAACGAAATGACCGCCACGGTCCATCACATTGCCCAACACGCCACGGCCACGCGCGATCAGTCGCAGACCGCCGACGCATTGGCGGGCAGCGGCAAGGTCGTGGTCGACCGAGTGCAAGTTTCCATCGCCGGGCTCTCCAGCGGCGTGCAACAGACCGCCGAAATGATCCAGCGCATGGCCCAGGACAGCCAGAAGATCAACGGCGTGGTCAATGTAATCCACAGTATTGCCGAACAGACCAACCTGCTGGCCCTGAATGCCGCCATCGAAGCCGCACGCGCCGGGGAAATGGGCCGCGGTTTTGCCGTGGTCGCCGACGAAGTGCGCAATCTGGCCAAGCGGGTGCAAACCTCCACCGATGAAATCACCACGATGGTTTCGACCCTGCAAAGCGGCACCCGCGATGCGGTGGATTTCATGCAGGAAAGCTCGTACAAGGCCGACGAATGCGTGCAGCAGGCCAAGGAAGCGGGCGAAGCGCTGGCGGCCATTGCCGGTGCCGTGGCACAGATGCGCGAAAGCAATACGCAGATTGCCGTCGCCGCGCAGCAGCAAAGTCAGGTGGCCGAGGAAATGAACCGTGCGGTGGTGAGTATCCGCGATGTCACCGAACGCACGGTGGTACAGACCGTGGACTCGGCCAGCACCAGTGACGAGCTCGCCACGCTGGCGGGCGAGCTGAATGCTGCGATCGGCCAGCTCAAGTTGTAACAGGCTATCGCGGCGATAGACACGCTTGAATCGTGAGCGATCGGCAGGCGGGCCTATGCTTCAGGTATCGAACGGCGCTTTACGCGTTCTCCTGAACAAGCGCTAACCTTAAGAGGACCGCCGCATGAACAAGCCACTTTCCGATCTGCAGCTTAATCAATGGCGTGACAGCAGCGACAATCAGGAGCACTCGGCCAGCCTGGCCATGTACCTGATTGCCGTACCCCTGTTCATTCTGGCGGCCCTGCTGATACTCAATGGCCTGTTCTCCGAGAGCCTGCCATCGATTGCCATCGGCGTGATCGGGCTGCTGGCTGCGCTGGGCTTTCAGCGCAAGGACGCCGCCCGCTCTGCCCAGAAACCTTAACCTGCCTTGTCAGTCAGCCGAACACCGTCACCGTCTGGCGGCTGATTGCGATCAGTTCGCCGTCGGGGCTCCACAACGCTGCGGCGGTGTGACCATAGCCATCCCGGGCATGTTCGATGACTGCGCGATAACTGCACCATTGCAGCGTATCGAGCAACGGTTGTGGCTGGACGAATTCGATAGTCCAGGTCAGCGAACTGCCTGGTGCGGGCTTCTTTAGGTGCGGCAGTACCGCAGGCGGCCAGGTGTCGACCAGCGCCAGAATATGGGCCTCGCTCATGGGGCTGGCATGCGCCTCATCACGAAAACGCACATGACCACCAATTGCCGGTGACGGTGTATTGCTGAACGGCATGCCGCCCAATGCCCAGCGAATGTCCATGAAGCGCAAGTAGTCGGGCATCACGCCCTTGGCAAAAGGCAGCTCCGGGCATTGTTCTACCGGCTTGAGCACTGGCGCGGCCTCTGCGGCAACCGCAATCATCGACTCACGTGGCGCGCCGAAGCTGCCTTGTATCAAGGTCATTACCTGACCGTTCTGCATGGCGCGCCCCGACACCTGACTGACAGCCTTGCCGTGACGCAGAATTTCGACGTCAAAGGCAATTGGCACGCCAGGCTCGGCAGGCCCGACAAAGGTAATCGCCAGCGAGCGAACCGGGCGCCCTTCCGGCACCTCGGCACGCATCGCTTCATAGGTCAGCGCCGCCATCAACCCGCCAAAGCAGGCGCGCCCCTGGGACCATTCGGCAGGGATCGTGACAGCACGCGGGTCGTGACGCACCGCATCGATCAGTTCGGAAAAGGTCATGCTTACTCCAGCAAGTCGACACACAAGTGGATGGATGATAACCATCCTCTTAGTCAACGACATGCCGCATATTGGCCATTATTGCGGCCTGAATGACCTATTTTATAAAAAAGCCACTGCCTTAGAAACAGGCCTTGGCCAGCCGCTTGAGCGACGCCTCGGCCTTGCGCTCGGCACGCACTATGCCGATCTGCCAACCTTGAATGCACGGTGCCAGATCCGGCTGCTCGGCAGCCTGCGCCAACCATTGCAGATGATCGTGCCAGTCGCCCAGTTCGCCTTGCGCGGCTTTGAGCCGAGCCTGCATGTTTTTCGGCTGGTGACTGAGTTCCGGATACGCTTCGGCAGCGTAACGAACGCGTTTGATCAGCAGGCGCAGGTCATGCCGATCATGCCCCGGCTCGGCGATGGCCACCCGTAGCTTGCTCCACTGTTTGTCCATGCGCTTTTCGATGGTCTTGCGAAGGCCACGCAACATTCCCTGACGCTGTTGCAAACGCAGCAGCTCCGGGAATAGATCTATCAGCTTGAGCAAACGGGTCAGTTCAGGCGACGTCGCAACCCTGGGGCAGGCATTTCCCAGGTACTGGTTGCGCTTGAAAGCCGCCTCGTTAAGGCCCTGCTCTTCGAGAAACGCGGCGAGCACCTGCATGTCACGCATAGGCGTGGTCAGTTGCCCTACTGCTTTTGCGGCCGCTTCCAGCTCTGCGGCAGCCGGGTTTTCCCGCAGGGGCCGCAGTACGCTACGCAGACGACGCACGGTGGTACGCAAATCATGCAGCGCTTCGCTGTCCGTCGAAACTGCAAGGCGTGCCTGGCACGCGAGCAATTTGACATCCAGCGCCAGCACTTCGGCCACCAGATGATCCACGATTGAAGACATGCAATTCCCCTTCGACACACTCATTCATGAATGCCTGTCCCTGACGGCTGACAACCTCCATGGCAGACGACGACGCAACGTGCTCAATGCATGCCTCAAGCGGCTGGCCGAAGCAAGCCGCCCGGCATAGCGCTGCGCCTGAAATTCGCCGATGAAAGCTTCGATGGCCTCGGCATGCTGCGGAAAATACAGCACCGCTCTGCGGCAGAATGCGTCAGCGCCTTCACCCGGCATACGACGCAGACCATGACGGGCGAGCAAGCGTTCAAATGCGTTGAACACCCGCAGTTGCGAGTCGCTTTCGCGCTGCCACGGTTTGAACAGCCATAATGCAATCAGGCCCAGTGAAAGCAAGGTTCCCAGGACGAAAACCGGTGCCTGAAACCCTGAAAACCAACGGCCGAGAATTTGTAACTGCTGTTGTCCCTGATAGCCCAGCACCCAGCGCTGCCAGCCGTAGTTGAGGTTATCCCAGCTAAGGCGTATGGCGTTGACCCAAGGCACATTGCGATAGCGTAACGCTGAATAGGGCGAGTCCTGCAAAAAGGCCTCGTCTGCTGCCAGCGCTTGCTCCAAGCCCTGTTCGATACGTTGCGGTGCAACTGCTGCGGTGGGGTCGACACTGCGCCAGCCGATACCCGGCTGCCAGTATTCGACCCACGCATGCGCGTCGAACTGGCGCACCGTCAGGTAGTGCCCGTCGGGGTTCAGTTCGCCGCCTTGATACCCGGCCACGACACGCGCCGGAATACCCGCAGCGCGCAGCACAAAAGTCATTGCGCCGGCGTAGTGGGCGCAAAAACCCTGACGACTCGCAAACAGAAATTCATCAATGCTGTCGTTGCCCAACGACATCGGCTTGAGGGTGTAGTGAAACGGCTGGTCGCTGAAATAACCCAGCATCGCGGCGACCATCGCATCCGGCGCGGTGTAACGACGGCGCAGTTCAGCGGCCCACTGCCGGGCCTGATCATTACCCCTGGCGGGCAATTGCAGGTTCTGGCGCTGGACCTGCTCGCTGGATTGCGGGTCGCGAATGCTCAGCGGCCAGGAATTGACGGCGTATAACAGCGATTGCTCGACGGGACGTCGGCGTTGCAGGCGGAAGTCGCTCATCTGCCGAACGTCCGGCAACGTGGTTTCAGCCACGTCGAGGCTCGGCAACCAGGGCCGACCGCTGGCTTCCATGACAATGCTGTAGGCCAGTGGATCGCCGCGTTTTTCCCACTGCGGGATCTGCACGGTCTGGGCACGTGCCGACTGTGACCAGCGCCGCCCATCGAACTGCTCGAGGGTCAGACCGCGCCAGTACAACTGATTGCGCGCCGGCATCGGCCCTTCAAAACTGGCACGAAATACCAGTGCCGGCGACTTGCTCAACTCGGCCATGTCGCCCGGTGCCATGTTGTCGGACAGCCCAGTGACGCCCTTGTTGCTCGGTTGCGGCAATGACCAGAGCGGGTCCAGGCGCGGAAAAAACAGAAACAGCAAAAGCATCAACGGCACAGCCTGCGCCATCAGCTTGAACCCCAGCTTGAGCGTGTCGGTTGATCTGCCAGCCAGATCCGCTTGCTGCAGACCAATCAACGCGGCCAGCAACGCGCCGACCGGCAGCAGGCTGAAAAGCGCCCACAGCAGGTTGTCTTCAAACAGATAGCCGACCGCCACGCAAAAGAAACCGAGGAAGATCAGAACCCGTGCGTCGCGATGGTTGTTCATTTCCAGCATTTTCAGAACGAATGCCGCCACCAGTAACGCCGCTCCGGCATCCAGCCCGACCAGACTGCCACGCGCCAGATACACGCCACCAGCGGTGCCCACCAGCAACCCTGACTTGATCCAGGTGCCGGGCAGCCGCGCGCGCATCCGGAACACCTGAACCCGCCAGCATGTGCAGCCCAGCCACAGAAGCGTGATCGATACCGGCACGTGCAGCGCGAACGGCAACACGACCAGTGCCTGCGCCAATAGCAGCCAGGTGAGGCTGACACGCGGAATGGGTGCGGCTACGAGCGCTTTATTCTTGTCACTCATGATCGATGACCATAAAGCGCCAAAGCGCGCAGGCAGGCTTCGCGGTGCGCATCACCGCTGTCGACCGTGGACAGAAAACCTGGCAGGCGCAAGGCAAACGGCTGACGACGCTGGGACAGCTCCAGCACCCAATAACACAGGCGCGACAAGCGCTCCTCGATATCGCCGCCCAGCGCCATGAAGTCCAGGCACAGGTCGTGGCCGCTCAAGTCAGTGAAGTCCTTGACCAGCAACCCCTGACCTCGGGAATAGGCTTTCCAGTGCAGGCGACTGAGGTTATCGCCAGGCTGGTAGCTGCGCAGCCCCTGATAATCATCGACACCGGCACCCTGAGTGGCCTGACCGTCGTCCTCGGCGTGGGGCTGCACACCTTTTAGCAGCGGCATGGCACCGGACAGTGGCCGCGGATAGATCAAGGCACTCTGCTCCATATCCAGCCAGCTCCAGGCGCGGAAGACGCCCAGCGGAAACACACTCTCGATCCGCAGCCTTGGCGCATGCAGCCAGCCGCGCTTTTCGGCAGGCAGGCTCAGTTCCACATCGGTCAGCCCGCGAGGCAGCACATCGCCGGGTTGCAGCGCTGTAGCAGTCCAGCCCACTCCCAACGCGTGGTGGGCCTGACCGGCACTTTCCAGACGTATGCGCAATTGCACCGGTTCGCCGACAAACACTGAACGCGCCACACCGGCACTGAGAATCAAGCCGCTGAGGTTGCGATACGTGTGCAGGATGGCCAGCACGCCGATCGACAACAGCAGAAAGGTCAGCCCGTAGGCCAAGCTGTTCTGATAATTGATCGCCACCAGCAGCATGAGCACGATCACGACCGCAAAGGTCATGCCGGTGCGCGTCGGCATGATGAAGATGCGCCGGTGGTCGAGCGTGATGCGTGACGCCGGAGGAATTCGTCTTGCCAGCCAGCGTTGCCAAAACGGTTTGAGCGGCTCGATCAAAGCACCGGCACCTCGCGCAATAACCACTGCACCAGCGCCCCGCCGCCATGCCCGGTCGGGTCGCTGCGCTCGCGCAGCCGATGGCCGACCACCGACGGCAATACCGCCTGCACATCCTCGGGAATGACGTAATCACGCCCCAGCAACATCGCCCAGGCCCGCGCTGCGGCCAGAATCGCCAGGCTCGCCCTGGGCGACAGTCCATAGGCGAATTGCGGCTGGCTGCGGGTTGCCTCGACCAGTCGCAGCACATAGTCGACCAGCGCATCGCTGGCCCGCAACTGCCGCGCATGCGCTTGCAACTGGCCCAGCATGGCGTGGTCCAGAATCGGCTGCAGGCGCGGTAAAAGTTCGCGGCGTGACTCGCCAAGCAGCAACGCTTTCTCTGCGGCTCTCGCCGGATAGCCCATGGAGATGCGCATCAGGAACCTGTCTAACTGAGACTCGGGCAAGGCAAAAGTGCCACCGGAACTGAACGGGTTCTGAGTCGCAATCACGAAGAATGGATCGGGCAACAGACGTGTCGCGCCCTCAATGGAGACCTGCCCTTCTTCCATGGCTTCCAGCAACGCGCTCTGGCTCTTGGGCGTGGCGCGGTTGATTTCGTCGGCCAGCACCAGTTCGGCGAAGATCGGCCCCGGATGAAAGGTGAATTGCCCGCTGTCCCGATCAAACACCGAGGTGCCCAGGATGTCACCCGGTAGCAGGTCGGACGTGAACTGAATGCGCTGATAACTGAGGCCCAGAATTTTCGCCAGCGCATGGCTGAGCGTGGTCTTGCCCATCCCTGGCAAGTCTTCGATCAGCAAATGCCCGCCGCCGATCAGACAGGTCATTGCCAGCCGCACCTGCACTTCCTTGCCAAGAACCACTTCATTGATGGCGCTCAGGCATGCATCGAGTTTTCTACCCATCGAAAGCCCCTTCCGGCAACTGCTTAATGACTGTGGGACTGCAAGCGATGCTAGTGTCCGAACACTTTAAGATGAGCGTAGGCCGTTTCGCTAGAGTCGGTAGGGATTTGATGTGATGCTGGAAGCTCTGCGTCCGCTCGTGAGACTGCGGCGCAGCGCAGAGTTGTGACGCGGAGCGTCACGCAAGGCATTCCGACGCTGGAGCGTGCGGAACGATAATCTCAACTATCGTGCGGCGCTCCGCGCTCGTTGCTATATAAACCGCAAACCCTGTGGGAGCGAGCTTGCTCGCGAAGAGGCCGGTACAGCACCGAGAGCTCTACGCCTGAAACATTGCATCGCGAGCAAGCGCTCTCCCACAGGACCTGTGTATCGTCAGTTATCAACGGCCAGCGCGTGACTCGCGGATGTAGAAGCGGGCTTTTTCGGCTTTTTCGGTGCAGCCTTCAAATGCTTCGAACTGTTGCTGGGTCTTGGCACCGGTCAGCAGCGACAGGGCCTTGGAGTAACTGACGGTGCCGGCGAAGCCTTCGGCCTTGGCCAGATCAAGCTCGTGCCAGGCAGCGTCTATCTGGGTGGCGCAGCTGTCTCGATACCCGGTCTTGCCAGCGCAACCTGCAAGAACCAAGACAAGCAATGGCAGACAGATAAAGGCTTTCATGGGGGTGTTACCTCAGGAGTGAATATGGAGTGTGCGGCTTTGACGGTGCGGTGCAGTAAAAGTGCCGTACCACGGGGGTATGGTCGCTTTTTTCATCTAGTGGTCGGCCAGCAGACGATACCCTATTCCAGGCTCGGTGAGGATGAACCTCGGGGCGGTCGGATCGTCTGCCAGTTTCTGACGCAAATGCCCGACCACAATGCGCAGGTAGTGGCTGTCATCGGTGTGGGTAGGCCCCCATATATCCTTGAGCAACTGCTGCTGGGTAATGACTCGCCCAGGGTGGCGTGCCAACTGCGCCAGCACCGCGTATTCCTTGCGCGTCAGCGCCACTTCGTGACCATCGAGCAGCACCCGGCGATAGGCCAGGTCCACGGTGAGCGGCCCGAACTCAAGCGCAGAGTCGGGCTTTTCGTTGCCCGATGCCTGCCTGAGCAGCGCCCTGATTCGGGCCAGAAACTCCTGAATACCAAACGGCTTGGTCACGTAGTCGTTGGCGCCGGCGTCCAGCGCCTGGACTTTCTGTGCCTCGCTGGCGCGTACCGAAAGCACTAGAACGGGCACTGCCGACCACTCGCGAAACTCGCTCAGCACCTGCTGACCGTCCATATCAGGCAGCCCAAGGTCGAGCACCAGCAAATCCGGTTTGTTCAACGCAGCCTGGGTCAGTCCATCCGTGCCGGTAGCCGCTTCCAGCACCTTGTAGCCCTGCGACACCAGACTGATGCGCAAAAATTTGCGAATCTGCGGCTCGTCATCGATGACCAGAATGGTTGCCGCCTGGCTCAAGCTGACTCCTCCATTTCCACATCGGGCTGCGCCTGCAACGGCAGGAACAGGGTGATGCGCGTACCCTGCCCGTCAATGCCTTCCTCGACGCTGAGACGTCCACCGTGCGCGCCGATCATGCCCTGACAGATCGCCAGCCCCAGGCCCGTGCCCTGCCCGCCCCGATCACCGCGTGCCGCGGTGTAGAACATGTCGAAAATCTTCGCCCGTTCATCCTCGGGAATGCCCGGCCCTTCGTCACTGACCGAGAAGAACAGCTCACTGTCGACCACACCCGCCGCCACCTGCAAGCGCCCGTCAACGGGTGAAAAGCGCGCAGCGTTTTCCAGCACATTGACCAGCGCCTGCTCGATCAGCGCCGCATGCACGTAAAGCAATGGCAGCTCGCCGGTCACCTGAATGCTGACCTGCAAGGGTGCCATCACGGCGCGCAGCCGGTTGAGCGCACTGCCGACGATATCGGCAGGCGACACCCAGTCTCGTGCAAGTTTCAGCGCGCCATGCCCCAGGCGCGTCATGTCCAGCAGGTTCTGGATATAGCGATCCAGACGTTCGGCTTCGTCGCGTGTACCTTCCAGCAGCTCGCGGCGATCCTCCAGAGGGATGGCTTCGCCCAGCGCCAGCAGGCTGTCGATGCTCCCGCGCATGGAGGTCAGTGGTGTGCGCAGGTCGTGGGACACAGAGGCCAGCAAGGCGCTGCGCAATTGCTCGGTTTCACCATGCAGGCGCGCGGCTTCAAGCTCTTGCGCCAGTTGCGCGCGGGCCAGCGCCTGCGCCAGCGGCTGGGTCAGCGCCGCCAGCAGACGCCGGTGTTGCGCGGTGAACGACTGGCCTTCCCGCGCACTGACACCCAGCAGGGCCAATGGCCCTTCTTCGGCGGTAATCGGCCACCACCACCAGCGCCCGGACGGTAGCGTGCCGGTGCCGCTGCCAGCCGGTTGATCGTGCTGCCAGGCCCAGTCGGCGGCGGCACGTTCGGCTTCCGAGAAGGTCAGCGGCCCACCGGTCTCAACGACCAGGCCGCCCTGACCGTCACGATCAACCAGGCACAGATACAATTCCTTCCAGCCGGAAAAATGCTGTTCGGCGGCATTGAGTACTGCTTTGCGATCCGTGGCGGCGGTCATCTTGCGCGACAGGTCGAGCAGTTCGCTGGTCTGTTCCTGAGTATCACGCAACGCCTGCAACTGCCTGCGTTGGCGCGCCGCAAGCTTGCCGGTCAGGGCCGACATCAGCAGGAAGAAGAGCAGCGTCAGCACGTCTTCTTCGCGCTGGATGTTCAGGGAAAAACTCGGTGGAATGAACAGAAAGTCATAGGCCAGAAATGACAGCCCGGCACACGCCAGCGCCGGTCCCATGCTGCTGCGCACCGCAACCAGCAACACCGCCGCGAGAAAGATCAGGGAAATGTTGGGCAGCGCCAGCACGCCAGACACACCCCAGGCGACCAGACTGGCAAGCAGCGTGGCCACAAAGGCCAGGCCGTAATCGAACCACACCACTTCGCGAGCCGGGCGTGCGCGCGGCGGTTGATCGGGTAATTCCTCACTGTCGTCGAGCACCGAGATTTCCAGCCCGTGCCCTTCACGCAACAAACGTGCGGCAACACCGCCGCCAAACACCCGGCGACGCCAGTGCCGACGCGACTGGCCGACCAGCACCACGCTGGCACGCCGTTCGATGGCATGCTGCACCAGTGTTCTGGCAACCTCCCCGGCACGTAATGACACCGCCTCGCCACCCAGCCGCTCGGCCAGTTGCTGAGCGCTTTGCAGGCGCGCGCGGGACTGCTCGTCGAGGGTTTGCCCGTCGTCCACATGCACGGCGCTCCACGGCAGGTGGCGACGCTGAGCAACCCGACTGGCGTGACGCACCAGTCGCTCGGCATGGGTATCACCGTCGATGCCCACCAGCATCCGCCCACGAACTGCCGGAGCCGACTGGCCCAATTGCCGGTAGCCCTGCGCCAGATCGTTATCGACCTGCGCCGCAGCGGTCTGCATGGCCATTTCGCGCAGCGCAGTGAGATTGGTTTGCGTGAAGAAGGCGTCGATGGCCGCGCGCGCCTGCTCCGGCACGTACACCTTGCCGTCGCGCAGGCGCTCCAGCAGTTCGCGCGGCGGCAGGTCGATCAGCACCAGGTCGAAGGCTTCCTGCAACACCCAGTCCGGCAGCGTTTCGCGCACCTGCACGCCGGTGATTCCGCGCACCTGATCATTAAGGCTTTCCAGATGCTGGACATTGACCGTGGTGTAGACGTCGATGCCGGCGGCGAGCAGCTCCTGAATGTCCTGCCAACGCTTGGTATGCCGACTGCCGGGCGCATTGGTGTGCGCCAGCTCGTCGACCAGCACCAATGCCGGTGCCGCCTTGAGCAAGGCATCAAGGTCCATTTCTTCCAGGGTCATGCCGCGGTATTCGGTGCGCAGCAAGGGCTGTTGCGGCACGCCGTTGAGCAGCGCTTCGGTTTCCGCACGGCCGTGGGTTTCCACCACGCCCGCCACGACCCTGACGCCCTGACGCAACTGCGCATGGGCCGCCTGAAGCATGGCGTAGGTTTTGCCCACACCCGGCGCTGCGCCGAGAAAAACCTTCAGCCGCCCGCGCCCTTCGCGGGGCAGCTGGGCCAGCAGTGCATCAGCTCGACCGGAATCACTCACCTTGGTTACCACCCTCTCTAATCATCTACAGCTTAGTGAATCTGCTGCGAACACGGCGCACTTTGTTACAACTGCGCGTTGCGCGGTGCAGACGGTAACTGATTCAGGCTCATATTCAAGGCCAATACGTTGACCACGGGCGGGCCGATCAGCGGACGTTGCGTATTGGCGTCGATCAGCGCCTGTACTTTCTCCAGCGGCAACTGGCGCGCCGCAGCAACACGACCGGCCTGCCAGGCAATGGCTTCAGGTGACAAATGCGGGTCCAGTCCGCTGCCGGAGGTAGTCAGCAAGGCCAGTGGCACCGGTTCCTGAGAGGCGTTGGCCAGTTTCGCGGCGTCCTCTTTCACGCGAGTCGCCAGCGCCGGGTTGCTCGGCGCGAAGTTACTCGCGCCGCTGGCCACGGTCACGAATGCACCCGCCGAAGGACGCGACTGGAACCACTCATCGCCGGTGAACGACTGGGCGATCAGCGCCGAGCCGCGCACCTTGCCTGCCTCGTCGTACACCAGGCTGCCGTTGGCCTGCGCCGGAAACGCCACTTGCGCCACCCCGGTGACCACCAGTGGGTAGGCCACGCCGGTGATCAGGCTCATCAATACGATCAGGCTCAAGGCCGGACGCAATACATTGGACATCTGCACATCCTCAATCAGGTGAGGCTGCACGCCGACCGGCGTGCAGCACAGGTTTCAAACAAGGCCGAGTCCGACCAGCAGCATGTCGATCAGCTTGATGCCGAGAAACGGCACAATGATCCCGCCCAGGCCATAGATCAGCAGGTTGCGACGCAACAGATGCGCCGCGCTGGCGGCCTGAACCCGCACGCCACGCAGGGCCAGCGGGATGAGCACAACGATGATCAGCGCGTTGAAGACGATGGCCGAGACAATCGCACTTTGCGGGCTGGCCAGTTGCATCACGTTGAGCACGCCCAGTTGCGGGTAGATCGAGGCAAACAGTGCGGGTAGTACGGCGAAGTACTTGGCCACGTCGTTGGCAATCGAAAAGGTGGTCAGCGCACCGCGGGTAACCAGCAGCTCCTTGCCGATCTGCACCACGTCCAGCAACTTGGTCGGGTCGCTGTCGAGGTCAACCATGTTGGCCGCTTCGCGCGCCGCCTGGGTGCCGTCATTCATCGCCATGCCGACGTCGGCCTGCGCCAGTGCAGGTGCATCGTTGGCACCGTCGCCACACATCGCCACCAGTCGGCCTTCGCCCTGCTCGTGACGAATCCGCTCCAGCTTTTTCTCGGGCGTGGCTTCGGCCAGCACATCATCGACACCCGCTTCAGCGGCGATGGCTGCGGCAGTCAGTGGGTTGTCGCCAGTGACCATCACCGTGCGAATACCCAGCTTGCGCAGCTCTTCGAAGCGCTCGCGAATACCCGGCTTGACCACGTCCTTGAGATGAATCGCGCCCAGCAGCCGACCATTGGCGCAGACCAGCAGCGGCGTGCCGCCGGTCTTGGCGATCTTGTCGACTTCCCGTGCCAGTGCAGGCGGCAGCTCGCTACGCTGCAAATTGATGAAGGCCAGCAGCGAATCCACCGCGCCCTTGCGGTACACATGGCCCTGATAATCCACACCGGACAAACGTGTATCGGCGCTGAACGGCACAGCGGTTACCGAGCTCAGGGTCGGCTCGTTCATCGGGTGCAGGTTGCGCAGGAACTCGACGATGGATTTGCCTTCAGCTGTGTCGTCGGCCAGCGAGGCCAGCAAAGCACCCTCGCCCAGCTCCTTGGGCTTCACACCCGGTGCAGCGTAGACAGCAGCGCAGCGACGGTTGCCGAAGGTGATGGTGCCGGTCTTGTCCAGCAGCAGCACATGCACATCGCCCGCGGCTTCCACGGCGCGACCGGACTTGGCAATAACATTGAGGCGCACCAGGCGGTCCATACCGGCAATGCCGATGGCCGACAGCAAACCACCAATGGTGGTGGGAATCAGCGTGACCAGCAGCGCCACGAGAAATACCAGCGGCAGGCTGCCACCGGCGAAGTGGGCGAACGGCTGCAAGGTGATGACCACCAACAGGAAGATCAGGGTCAGGCCGATCAGCAGAATATCCAGCGCGACTTCGTTGGGGGTCTTCTGCCGTTTGGCACCTTCGACCAGCGCGATCATGCGGTCCAGCGTCGACTCACCGGGGTTGGCGCTGATGCGTATCAGCAGCCAGTCGGACACCAGCCGGGTATTGCCGGTCACGGCCGAGCGGTCACCACCGGATTCGCGGATCACTGGCGCGGATTCGCCGGTAATCGCGGCCTCGTTGACGGCCGCGATGCCCTCGATGACTTCGCCGTCACCGGGAATCATTTCGCCGATCTCGACGCGCACCACATCGCCCTTGCGCAACTCGCTGGCATTGATGATGCGCAGACTGCCGTTGTCGTCCCTGATACGTGCCTTGAGCCCTTCGCTGCCCGCCTTGAGGCTGTCGGCGCGGGCCTTGCCACGGCCTTCGGCCAGCGCTTCGGCGAAGTTGGCGAACAGCACGGTGAACCACAGCCACAGGGCGATCTGCACGCAGACCGAAGTCGGCACCTGCGGGTTGGGGATCACGCACAGCACGGTGGTCAGAATGGCGGTCAGTTCCACCACCAGCATGACCGGCGAACGCTTGAGCTGACGCGGGTCGAGCTTGACGAACGCTTGCACCAGCGCCGGACGCCAGAGGGCCGCAATTCCGGTTTTTGCCGATTCGGCGGCCTGCGATTCAGTAGATTTCGCAGCAGCACTTTTTGCAGGATTAATAGGTAAGTTCATGATCGGTTCCTCAAAAACCCAGGCTCATGTGTTCGGCAATCGGCCCCAGTGCCAGGGTCGGCAGGAAGGTCAAGCCACCCACCAGCAGAATCGTGACGGTCAGCAGGGTGACGAACAGCAAGCCGTGGGTCGGGAAGCTGTTCTGTCCCTGCGGCGCGGCCTTCTTCATAGCCAGGCTACCGGCCAGGGCCAACACCGGCAGGATGTAGCCGAAGCGGCCGATGAAAATCGCCAGGCTAAGCATCAGGTTGTGGAACACGGTGTTGGCACTGAAACCTCCGAACGCCGAGCCGTTGTTGGCCGTGGCCGAGGTGTAGGCGTACAGCAACTGACTGAAACCGTGTGCGCCGGGGTTGCTGATGGCACCGGCCGGGCCCGGCAGGCTTGCGGCAATCGCGCCCAGCACCAGCACGCCGACCGGCATCACCAGCAAGGTGGCGACCAGCAGCCGCACTTCCTGCGCTTGCAGCTTCTTGCCCAGGTATTCCGGGGTACGGCCAATCATCAGACCCGCCAGGAACACAGCGATCAGTACGTTCAGCAGCATGCCGTTGAGGCCCACACCCACGCCGCCGAAAATCACTTCACCGACCATCATGTTGACCAGCGCGACCATGCCGGTCAGAGGGTTGAGACTGTCGTGCATACCGTTGACCGAACCGTTGGACGCTGCCGTAGTGGCCACGGACCAGAGCACGGTGCCGGTGGTGCCGAAGCGGGTTTCCTTGCCTTCCAGCGGTGCGGTCTGCTCGACACCGGCGATGTTCAGCGCCGGGTTGGGCTGGTACTCGGCCCACAGCGACACCGCGGCGCCGATCAACAGCAGCGCCAGCATGCAGCCGAGAATCGCGCGGCTCTGGCGCATGTCCTTGACGTAGTGGCCGAAGGTGAACACTAGTGCAGCCGGGATCAGCAGGATCGATACCAGTTCGAACAGGTTGCTCCAGGCCGTCGGGTTCTCGAACGGATGCGCCGAGTTGACGCCGAAGAAGCCACCACCGTTGGTGCCCAGTTGCTTGATCGATATCTGGCTGGCCGCAGGGCCCATCGGCAGGCTTTGATCCGCACCTTGCAGGGTCAGCGCATCAATGTAATGGCCGAAGTTCTGCGGCACGCCCTGCCAGACCAGAAACACGGCCAGCACGATACTGATCGGCAACAGGCCGTAGAGGGTGGCGCGGGTCATGTCGGCCCAGAAGTTTCCCAGGCTCTGCGAAGAACGACGACTGATACCGCGGCATAGCGCAACCAGCACAGCGAGACCGGTGGCGGCGCTGACGAAATTCTGCACGGTCAGGCCGACCATCTGGCTCAGGTAGCTGAGCGACGCTTCGCCGCTGTAGGCCTGCCAGTTGGTGTTGGTGACAAAGCTCATCGCCGTGTTGAAAGCCAGCGACCACTCCATGCCCGGCAATTTCTGCGGGTTGAGCGGCAGCATGCCTTGCAGCATGAGGATGGCGAACAGCACGACAAAGCCCGCCAGGTTGAACGCCATCAACGCCCAGGCGTATTGCTTCCAGGACTGTTCGGTTTTCGGGTCGACGCCGGAAATCCGGTAGCAGGCCCGCTCGATCGGCCTCAGCACCGGGCTCAGCCAGGTGCGCTCGCCTTCCATGACCCGATAATAGAAACGTCCCAGCCACGGCGCTGGGGCCAGCAGCAGGACCAGAAAGGCCAGAATCAACAGATAATCGTAACTGTGCATGATCACTCCTGACTCTGGTCGGCGCGCAACAGCGCCACCAGCAGATAGATGAACAGCCCGACTCCCATCAGCAGCGAGATACCATCCATAACGCTCATTGAAATTTCCCCCATCAGGCAACACCGATACGGCACAGGCCGCGTGGGGAGATTGTCCGCAGGCAGGGTGTAAAGGCGCGAGATCGACAGGCTGGCCAGGGCGTAAAGAAGCTGTAAAAAAGCGCTACAGCCTTGACGGCGCAAGGCCTTCACGGTCCTGCGGCGCTGTCATTTATGTCAGGTTCGCGTTAGGGGGTGCGGGGGTATCGTGGTGCGGCGATCTTCAGGGAAAGGACTTCACCATGCTTCGCGACAACGGAAAACCACCCGGCACCACACCGCCCTCCCAAACCACACCCGCCACTGTCCAGTTGACTGTCAAGGAACGACAAGTCCTGGAATGGGTGGCGATCGGCAAATCCGCCTGGGAGATATCCCGGATACAAGGGTGCTCGGAAGCGACCGTACACTTTCATACCAGCAATATCCGCCGCAAGTTCGGCGTGACTTCATTGAAGGCGGCGCTGGTGATGGCGATCAGGCAGGGGGTTATTTTGGTGGAGTGATATACAAACGTACTTCAAGCTTCTGAGTTAAACCGAGCAACGACAAATCTGTTGTTACCCGGTTATTCTGGGAAAACGCGTGCCATCAAGAATTCCCATCACCCAGGTAACTGCGCTCCGCTTTGGGAACTCTTATTCCATCTCTCCTCGCCAAAGCATTACCCAGCGCTATCCTTTGGTTTTGAGCAGTGACAGCCTGATTAATATCAAACTCTTTCGCCGAGCGCTTGAACACCTCTCTTGCATATGGAGTGATCGCTCGTTGCCCGACATTAGTTTTGGCAAACGTTGAAGCCTCGTTCAGGTCCTGAAACGGTTCATAGTTTGCTTGTGCTGTTTTGTATTTTTTGACGGGACTTGAAGTATCACGCCCTTTGAAAACTGCACCATCAAGTTTCGTCCGAACATTGTTCAGTTCCTTGAACGCGACATTCGATTCTGCCGCATTTCTCGCCACATGCTTGTCAATATTTACGACATCCTTAACCGTCACTCTACTTAAACGGGCTGGCTCACCGTATCTGGTCTTGAGGAAGCTTTTGGGGATATTCTTGGCCGTCGAACTGAGAGGCGCCTTAAGAAGCCTGATCAACGCCCCCCAAGGACTATGCCCCGACGGATCCACCCTGTTCACCGGATCGCCCTCAACATACGCATACCCATTCACCCCACCCTCGCCAAACGGACTCCAGCTATCGGGACTGTTGAAGCGCATCAACACCGGGCTGTAGGCCCGATAACCATTGCCCAGCATTTGCCAGCCGGTATCCGCTTCGGCCAGTTCGCCGTTGAACCCCAGTTTGCCAAGTGCGGGGGCTTTACCGCTGGCGTGGCCGTAGGCCGTATACCACCTCCGGTTGACGCCGTCGGCACCTAGCTCGCCCAGCACGCTATCGCTGCCGTCGGTGGCAAGCAGCAGCGTGTGATCACTCTGCTGTTCGGCCAGCAGGTAGTCGTCGCCACGCGTGAAGGTACTCTGGACATGGTTGCCGAGCTGATTGGCCAGCTCTCCGTCGCGATAGAAGCGCAGGTCCCTGTCGCCGCCACGGGTCTCCCCGGTCAGTTGGTCCTGGGGGTCATACTGGTAGTGAATGCCGGCTGACGGCGTGCCTACTTCGATCAGGCGGCCGAGGGGATCGTATTTGAGCGTGCGCCCGGCTTCGTCTATGTCCAGATTGCCGTCCAGGTCATAGCGGAGTTTGATTTCAGCCGGGTAATATTGATCATTGCTGTTCGTTACCCGGCTCAACTGCACGGGATCGTCACCTTCGTAAAAATACCGGGCATTGTTGGTACCGCCATCGAAGCGGGTCGTGACAACCGTCAGGTTGTTCGCGCCATCGAAAATGAAATTCTGCGCGAGCAGGGTCCTGCCATAGGGGTCCACCGGCCGTTGAGTTCCCGTGCATTGGTATTGAATCAGGCGACCGGACGTATCGTAGCGGTAGGTTTCGTCACGGAGTATTTCCGTGCCCTGGCTCAGGGTACGCTGGACCATGTCATCCACATCGTCATAGACCTGAACCATCTGTTGCTCGACATCGTCGAGGTCAAACGTACGCTTTACTTCCCGACCCAGGTCATCATATTCAAGGCTGATCGCGACGGTTCTTTCGCGGCTGCTGTCGGTTTTGTCGGTGGTGGTGATTTTTGCGAGGCGACCAAAGACAGTGTCGTAGTCGAACGTCGAATAGACCTCACCCAGCGAGGTTTCGTAAAGACGACCGAATTTGTCATAGCGATTGACCTGCTCCTGTCCCAGTACGTCGGTGTAAGACAGCAGCAGACCCTGTCGGCTGTAGCTGTAGAACATGTCGTAGGTTTTGCCTGCCGAGGTACGCTTCTCGCTTTTCAGCGAGCCTGTACTGTAATACGTGCGATCCAGTATCTCGCCCTGCTCCGAGGAATGAATCAGACGAGCATTCTGCTCATCGTAAGTGTAATCGGCAGCCATACCCGGCTCCGCAATCCGGACCGGCCCCGACTCTTTCAGCGGATCGACTTCGCGGGTGGTTTCAGGTTCAGGCACAGCTTCGGACTGCACCCTGCGCCACGGCTCATCGCCCACCTGGGGCTTGTATTCATAGTCGATTTTCCGCTTGCTGGGCAGGGTTACCGTTTTGGGTTGCAGCAGACCGGTGTCGTAAACAAGCGTACGTTTACGCCCCCCGGTGACAGAACTGACCAGACGATCCAGCCCATCGAACTCCTGCTCTCCCAGCACAATGCTTTTGCCGTTGTGCTCGATGCCGATACTGACGGGCAAATCCTCGCTGCTGTAGCTTGCATAGCTGCGACGCACGATGGCCCTGCTTGGCAATGTGGACTCGATCACCCGATCGAAGACGTCGTAAACAGAGGTGGTGCGCCGCCCGCCGTTTGCCTCCCCGACAATTTCCTCGACACGGCGGCCAAGGCCGTCGTAATGGTACTGGCTCAGGCTGACCGAGTTTTCAGCCTGATCCTTTCGCTCGCTGCGGGTCGGCTGTTCGAACAGGTTCATCCAGGTCTCGGTGAACTCGCTTTTACCGCCACCGTTGCCTTCGATCCAGCTACGCTGAATCGGGCCCTGCGATTGCGCCGTACCAATGGGGTCGGTCTCTTCGAACGTCTTGACGTTATCCGGGCCGGTGACGCAGCGCTGTTCGCCCCAATCGTCGTATTCGAAGACGCTTTTGAGCGCAAGATCCTGCTGGCCCAGCCAGTCGAACTCGGTCTCACTGACCATGAGCCCCCACGCATCGTAAACAGCCGCGTAGGTCTGGCGAGGCTTATCGGCCCGCGCAGGGTTATCTGCGTCATCCCGTTCCTCATAGACGACTCGGTTGAGGCCATCGAAATGACTGCAGGTTTTTACCCTCTTGACGTCGATGAGCGTCTGCATGGCCTGATCAGTCGCCCTGGCACATAGCTGATACTCGTAACTTCTGGTCGCCCTGTAGGTTTCATCATTTGGCGCCACGGTTTCACTCAGTACACGCCGCAGGCTGTCGTAGACGTAGCGAATTTCCACATTGTTGTCGTCGCGATTGAGCAAGGGTTCGCCGTTGAGCAGAGAATCCTCCAGCGTAATGACCTTCTCCGCACCATCGAAGCCGGTCACGGTCTGTACGGTTTGCAGCACCGTCGCGGCGTAATGGTTGCTCTCAGGGGAACCCTTGGCGAAGCGCTCAGCGAAGCCATCAGGCAAGCCCTGGACCGGGGGCTCGAAGGAGCGCTTGAAGATGCTGTAGGCATACGCTGTGCTGGTCAACTTCCCGCCCATGATCACTTGCTGCAGTTTGAGTCGACCGTGCAGGGCTGCGTTGTTCGGCTCATCGAAGTATTGATAGGTCGTGCGTTGCTGTTCCTGCTCACCCTCAGGGGCCTGCATCAATAAGGTCTCGCTTTGCGGTGCAAGCCATTCCTGTAGCTGGCCGCCATCCACCGCAGGCAACGCCAGGTAGCGATAGCGGGTGACAAGGACCGGTGCCTTGCCGTAGCTGGACACGGCCGGGATGACCTTGCTGCTTTTCATCCAGCGAACGAAGCCTTCGGGGTCTGGCGGGCATCCGTCCTCACCGGCGGCCGGATACCACTCACTGACCTCGACCAAACCGTTGGCCTGAGTCTGAGTGAGAAGATTACCGTGCTTGTCATACGTGCTGCTGACAGTCTCGCTGCGCGGCACACTGCCGTCTGACGACAGCCGCCAGGTGGTCTGCACCTCTCTGGGTAACTGGCAGTAGGCTGGCTGAGTCAAAAAGGGTTGTCCTGGCTCGATGTAGTACCGAGTGTCCACCTGCATGACGGTAAGGTTCTTGCGCGTGGTTTCTCGAGTGAGCAGGTGAAACTGGTTGAAGGTCCGTTCGATGCTGCGCTCGGCATCAGCCTTGCCCGCGACCTGGACACGCAATGTCTCGGTCGACGAATACTCGTACGGCTGCGCCCCGAGGTATCGATACAGATTGTCCAGACCATTGTCTTCCCAGGCGATATCCAGCCCTGCGCCCAGAAAGTTGCGCTCGCGCCCGGCGCTGTCCTGGTAAGTGTAATAAACGTCCATTTGCGCCTGACCCAGGCCGGGCGTCGTGCGATGGCGCGTGACTCTGGGCAGAGCGGGACGTGCCGCCCTCGCAGGAAACTGATGGCCGCTGTCGGTATAAAAGACCTCTTCCCGACCGCCAACGGGTGTTTCCACCGACGTGATGCATAAATGCTCACGGATCGTGCTGTATGCAAAACGCCAGGAAGCAGCATTGTCGGTCGGCAATTCGATACGGTTGACATGGTGATTCGATCCGGCCAGCACCATCACGAAGGTCGCATCCGGGCCATCGCCAGTGGTCATGCGCAGCTTCACCGACGTTGCGTCGCGGCTGATGCCGAGCAGGACCTGACCCGAGTCATCCTTGATTTCGCTGAGCATTTGATGCCCGCTGAAAGAAGCGTAATCCAGCGTGACACTGTGGCCTTCAGGGGCAAATACGCGCACAGGCAGCGCGACTCTGTTGGTGCCGCTGCCGCGCATTTCAAGCTGCTCAACCAGACCGGACTTGTGCACCACCCGGTAGTGGTTATCGTCCTCCTTGTACAAGTGGAAGCTGTCGATTTTCTTTTCCGACATCAGCATCTGACCGTTGCCGGTACTATCGACCTTGAATGTCTCGCCGCTGCTCAGCGATACGATCTGGTTACCCGGATCGTACTGCGACAATTGCAGGTTCCAGCCAAGCCCGAAACCGCTGTCCAGGCGGTTGAGAGGGTTATAGTTGAGTGCCAGCGGCATGCCCGGGCCACGCAATCCGTTGGTCTTGACGTCGGGCAAGGTGATCGCCACTGTATATTGCCCGGTACGGGGGTCAACGCCGCTCTGTACATAACTGAGAAAGTTGAACGCGTTGGAGTGTACGGAAGTCGATGCTGTCATGTTCCATGAACCTCGAAGTTTATGTATTGAGATAACCGTCACCCAGGGAGGCGACGGTTAAGCAGGCCTGACAAGTCCAGTTGTACTAAAGGCTAATTCGAGACATCGACACGGACGCAGGACAACTTGCCTTTTATGTTTTCATCACCGTCATACGCCTTGATCACAACAACGCCGCGACTGACGATGGTGCCGACCGGCTTGCTTCTGAGCTGGTCGAGGGATATCCATTTTGTTGTCAAGGGGTCGATATACGTCTCGAGTCCAAATACCCAGCCTCCCGAATCATCACAATCTCTGGATTCCAGGTATATCCTCATGGCTGAGCGCACGTTATCCAGTTTGATGAAACTCATCTGATCGTTCGTGCACGAATGATCGCCCTTGTTGAGATAAACCGTGTCGTCCTGGGCGGTAAAGGTGCAGTTCTTGCCTCCGCCATCGGCGTTTTCTGCAAGCATGATCAGTCGAATCGCCTGTGCCTGGGGCTTTGGCACGGGGCTGTGGGACGGGACGAGCGTACAGCCTGTCAAACCCGTAAGCGCCATGCAGGCCAAGGTTTTACTTAACGCATTCATGATAATGACTCCCTGTCAGTGTGTTGCATCAATGCCTCATTCGGGCAGCGTTCCCGAATAGTAGGTATGCATGAGACGGTTGCGCCTACCGACGCCGTCGGCCAGAAAACCGATTCGCCGTTTATGGGCATTGCCTTGCTTATCGATCAACAGAACTACCAGGTCCCCCATCAATTTGTCGCGTGCGGGGTCACCTTCCGGGATGTATTGAAGGCCCCGGAGGCGGTGCAGGCTGATGACCAGTTTGCCGGCCTCGAATACGGACATCTTGACGTCAATGTCCAACGACTTAATATCTCCCATCACGTCCTGAAGCGCTTCGTCGAAGTGCACTTTGCTTACATCACCGATAACCGCCGGGTCGTCAAAGATAACCCCCGTCCAGCTGAACATGACTTCTGCTTCCAGCTCGCTTTCCCAGAGAATGATCGAAGTATTGATCACATCACTGTCAGGCTTGGAGGGCAGAAACTTCAGCGTTTCGAAATTCACCCATTGCTGGGTATCAGGGCTAATGGCAGCCAGCGTCCAGTAATCAGTGGTTTCGAACTGGTAATCGAAATGCACATCCTCACCAAAGTCCGGAGGCCCACCCACCGGCGGATCAGCCGGAGGATCTCCGCCCTCCCCCTGAGCACGCCGCGGAATGAAGGTGTAATTGCGAGTATCGAACGTGGGCAAGCGTCGCGGGGTGATTTCAACCGTGCTGTTCACATCTTGATACTGCACAGAGGTCCACCAAAAGCCGGTGGCGTCAGCCTGAAAGGTCGCGTAGAAGACGCCGACGAAGCCCGACTCCGCCCGACTGTGAAGGTAGAAGTCCTGCGCGACTGGCCGTGGCGCATTCAGGCCCGATTCAGCAGCGAAGACGCCGGCCCCGGACAGCTCGAAGCGGTTATGTTGGTTGCGCACGCGCCACGCCTGGACATCACCCTCCAGAATGCCGTCGAGATGGGGGAATACTGACTCGATATTTTGACTGGCTTCATCGTCTACCAGACGCATGGAGGCCCTTTCGGTAGGGCTCAGCTCGTACTCGATTTCGTTGTTCGGCATCACTTGGGTCTTGATCTGCAGCCTGAGTTGCTGATAACCGTTGGGGTACAGATTGCCTGTAGTATGGTCAGGCGATGACGAGCCTGGGACCGTGATGGTAAACATCGACATTTCGGTCCAGCTACCTTCATCAATGACTTCGGATAATTCGATGACGCTATAGCCGCACGCCAGAACCACCCCGTTGTTCACCACTTCACAGCTAACTACGCTACTGGCGACAAGCGTCTGATCGGGAGGCATGAAAAGCCCCTGCTGATCGACAGTGCCTGGCCCACCCACCACCTTCCAGCGTCGCTCAAGCCCGGGCAGCAGTGCGCGGTCATCCTGTAGCTGCACCGCTGCCTTTGGCAGTGCTCTGGGTACGAAAGCCGGCTCGACACGCAGCATTTGCTGCCCGTTGGCGACAAGCACCGTTGCGATGCCAAGGTCATTGCCCGACGCTTCTATCTGTTGCACGGCCAGCGCTCTTTTCCCGGACCTGGCATCCGGACTGAAAAGCGCGCCCTTGCCGGCCTCACTCAACCAGCCAAGCTCGGAGCCCAGCAACGCCCAGCTCACCGGGCTGCCGTCAAGCGTCGAAGCCGCCAGCGAGACCGTTTGCAGCGCAGCCCCCCCTGGCACTACCGTTACACGTGGCGCCAACTCCATGCTGCGTGATACCACACCCACCAGCGCCGAGACCTTGACGACAGCGCCTGACTCTTCATACGTGGCTGTGATTACCACGCGCAGCGCGTCATGGCCGATCGCCTCAATACCCGCCGCCGTGTAGACGCCGCTGGAAGAGATGCTGCCGCTTCCGGCAGCCAGGTGGCTTTGAATGCTTAATGCACTCCATCTGGTGGCCGGTATTTCTTCGCCTTGCGGGTTGTACAGGACAAAACGCTGGGTCTGCCCGGCCGTCAGGGTCGAGAACAGGGGTGTGATACTGGCCTGTGTCGACCGAAGGCCGCCAAACAACAGCAGGTCATCCGGGCGGTGCTGCTCAAGTGGTTCGAATACGCATCCACCGGTGAACTTCAGGCTGTCCGCCACCTGCAGGCCTTCACGCTTGATCATCGACTGAGTCTCCTGCGAGAGCATCAGCACCGTGCCGTAGGTTGACTGACCGTCTGCCCCACGATCATCAGGTATCGGGTAAACGAAATCATCTGTCGGAGGAAACACGCCTTCGGCGTCGCTATCCTGCGCGTGCATGAACAGCACAAGCGCGCCATCACCGGTCGTGTCCATGCGCGTATCGCTTGAACGCGGCGCGGCGCGGGTAACAAGTCGCAAGCTGCCTGGAGTCTGAACATGATAGCGATTGAGCTGTGCCTGCAGCACTGAGAAAACCCGGCGATGCAGAGCAACTTCCTTGAACTCCTCAGCAAAGAAATCCGCCAGTCGCTGGTTGATCGCATCATCGACGCCCCCCAGACTACAGGCAACGCCAGCCCCGCCAGCCAGATCGAGTAGCACATGCCCCTCCTCATCCACGAAGAGGTCGACAGTCATCGCCAGCCTGAAGCCCATGGGCTCGCTGATGATGAAGCTGCCGGACACGGTGGTTGCGCTGCCCTGCGGCTGATGCAAACCGCTGTAACGGCCAGACACGATGTTCATCGTGACGAGGACACTGCTGTAGCCCGGCGAGTCAGGCAGAAACGACAGGACCGGCACGCCCAGCTCGACCTGTTTCAGACGAACAGTGTCGCCTTGTCGCTCATCCACCACGATGTCGCCGGTGAACAACGGCAAGAAGGCCAGCTCCTGATAGCGCTCGATGTACTGTTGCTCGATATGCCGGTTGAGTTCACTGCGACTGACCGCCGCGACAGCTCCCCAGCCCTGGGTCAAGGTACCTGCACCCGCGCGCTGCACAATACCGCTCAGTGAAAGGGGCATTGCATCGCCTGCCGTGCTCCCCGCTGGCCCGGTCAATGCCTGCAACACACCGGAGGGGCCACTCAATGGCAGCGGCAGAATCAGGTGCCCGGCCAACACGCCAAGGATGTCCGGAAGTTCTGCAAACACCACAACGAAGCGTTCGGGTGCTTCGGAATCGCTGCTGTACACACCCGCGCCGTCTATGGAGCCCGGCCCTTTAATACTCCAGGTGACTGGAAGGTCGCGGCCATTGACGATGACTTTCAGCTCGGCACGCTGATCATTGACGCTGACAAGCGTGATGGACAGCATCGGAGGGTGGCGAACGACCAGTACCTGAATTGACTGGGTGTGCTGATCGTCGCTGACCGTTATTGTGTCCAGGACATAGGTGTTCCCTTCCCCACCCGCACCGGCGACGTAAACCTGCTCATGCGGCGCACCGACATTCTCCTCAAGCGTCCCGCTTTCTCCGGCTACCGGATCGACCACCGTCCATTTCAGGGCACTTGCACGCGAACTGCGTGCTGTAAGCGCTACCCGCTGACCGTGATTACACACCTGAATCAACGGGCTTACGCTGACGCTGCTGGTGAGCACCGTCACCACAGCGGTACTGTCATGCCTCGACACCGGGTCCATCGCCTTGATCAGTACACGCTGAAAACCCTGCTTTACGGGCAACGCTGCGGGCGCCGTATACCGACCCTGCTTATCGATTTCTCCCAAACCTTCAGTACCGCCATCCGATGGATCTTCCAGGGTCCAGACGATGCCCGACCGCGCAGGCTGGGTGGTCAATTGCAGCGCTTCTCCCGTAGCGATCAATGCCTGGTGCCCGACGATACTGAACGTCGACGCACCGGGATCGATGCGACCGAACACGGCCTGGTCATAAGGCAGGCGATTGAGTACAGGTTGCAACACTTGCTCGTCAGGCAATAACAAGCCGCCCAGAAAACGCTCGGCGCCAGTTGCATCCAGGGTTTTGCTCAACCCTTGCAGCAACGCGTGTTTGACGGTGTAGGCCACGAAACCGTTGACCTGCTCCAGCTCCCCGGAACTCAGGTTGTTCAGTGTTCCTGGAACGGCGCTGACTTCATGGTCGAACAAGTAAGGTGTATAAAGATGCCCTTCCACTGCCTGATCATCCGACCCACCTTCGGTCAGATGAAACTCATGCCTAAGGCTGATGTTGAAGGTAGCGTTGCGCGATTGCCATTGATCGCTGTCCAGCGCTCTGTAGCGAAAGCCCAGCGTGCAGGGAAATTCCCAGGTCTGCGTGGTCTGGCCGTACTCGAAGTCAATGGTCAGGGGATGCTGAGCGTTGAAGGCCTGAACGCTGAACGGTTCCGATTCAAAGACGAATTCCGCGCTCCGATATTCTCCAGCCGGAACTGCAAACGTGCCGGCCTGAGCGACCATCCGCTGCAGCGGTTTATCGTCCGGAACGCTGAAACTGAAGTCAGGCGCTTGCAGCATCTGTATCACCGCATGGCCAAACGCAGCACGATGCAGTGCGTGGGAGGAAAACACGGCGGTCGCAGAGTACGACTGCTGAGCATCGTTGGGAATCAGGTAACGAAAGTCGGAATCGTCACCCGGAATCCCGCCCGTCACACCGTATTCCATGGTCGTGAAGAGCAACAAGGCACCTTTTTTATGGATCGATGCAGCATCGGGGCTTTCAAGCTGTGACCGCACATCGATTCTGCGTACTTTGAGCAATTCGCTGCTTTGCTCGTTGAAAAGACCCAGCCTGAACTGCTGCTCATGATTTTCCGGGTTGCTGAGCCAAGCCAGAAAAAAGTCGCCGATCTTCTCTCGTTCAATAGAGCCACCCGGAAAATCCAGCGATAGGTTTTCAGCCAGACCAAGATCCACCACCAGATCCGCGCTTTGACTATTCAGTTCCAGGTCGAAGTCCAGGCCCGGCGCGTTCAGCGGATCGTAGGCAGCGATTCTTTTAACATGGTGCTGTCCTTGGGCGCTATCTACCAAGGTGTGCAAACCGGCGATAACCGGAATGCGCCAGGCCAGCAGGGAATGCTCCAGAGCACTGTGCTTGAACGACAAGGCTGGCGCCCCGAGAACACAGCCCGAGAAAAAATGGGAATCATACGTATCGGGAATCGTGATACTTCCGTCCGGCACCGGATGTGACAGCCCCTGAGCCAGGCCCTGTTGGTAAACACGCTCGAGAAGCTCGTTGACCTTGTCGCCATCCAGAGCAATGATCGCGTCCCAGCCTCTGAGACGCGTGGTATTTTTCATCCATGCCAGCAGACTTTCCGCTGAATAACCAGCCATGACATCACCTCCTGTGATGTTGATATACATAAAACCGATGTGCGTTCGGTTATGACGCCTGTACTTCTTGGCCCTTCATCAATTGCAGCTCCGTGGCAAACCGGTCCATCGGTAGCGGCAATATGATATGCCCCGCTATGACATCAAAGACTGGATGAGGGGCCTCGGCAAAAATCAGCACAAACCGGTCAGTCGACGAGATGTCAGGGGTGTACAGGCCCTCACTGATGCTCCCGCTCCCGGCGCCTATTCTCCATTTGACGCCGGCCAGCGTAATGCCATTGGCAAACGCTTGCAGTTGAACCTGATCGGCACGAATGGTCACAACGTCCACGCGCGTCCCGATTTTCAAAACTTTTACAACTTTCATGCCTTTTACAATGCGCACGACTTTCACAGTTCTCACCATTTGCAGAACTTCAGAAACCTCCACGGTTTCTAGAACTTTCACCGTTATCAATGGGGTTTGATGCTTTACCAATACCCACGACGAAACACTCGCCTGCCCGCTGGTCACGACTATCTGATCCAGGACATAGTTTTTGCCGGGCACCTTGTGCACCGCGACGTAACGGTGATCACCACCAGCCAGTGCACTGCCCTCCAGAACACCGCTTTCGCCGGGAACCGGATCCTTGAGCGACCAGTGAATTTCTTCTGTGCCGAGCGAACCTGCCTCGAGTTCCACAATCTGCCTGGCGTCACACACCTGAATCAACGGATTGACGGTAATCGGGTTGGTCAAGATCGTGACCAGTGCCGAACTTCGATAGTTCGAGTTCATGTCAGTGGCCGTCACCCGAACACGCGTGAACGCAAGCTCGGTCAAAGAGGCTTCCGGCGCGTAATACCGGCCGGTGCCGTTGATGGCACCGAAGTTCTGCGCATCACCTTGCAGACGTTCGACACTCCACATCACATTCGCACCCGGCGGTTGAATGGAGAAGGTGGTGGAACTGTCGACCACCATCAGGTGCTCCGCCGGGCTGACGACAAAGTCTGCCCCGGAACTTTTGATGCGGCCGAAGGCGGCGATGTCTCTGGGCGCACGAAGTACGTCAGGCACAATGGCTTCGTTGAAATTGAGATCGATACTTTCCCGAATGAACGCGCTGATCGGCACATTGGCTTCAAGATCACGCTTCAAAGTGTCCCTGATGCTGGCCTCGAATCTTTGCGCATTCAGTGTCGCAAAGTTGGCCCCCACCGTGAAAATAAGTGCGGCGACTGACAGGCTGGCTCCCGGATTGGACTTAGAAATCACTTCACTGCTGGTCGTGCTTATCGCCAGGCTGGGCCTGAGGACAAGGTCGTTGGCATATTCGGCAAATGTGTAAGCACACGTCACAACGACAGTGACCACCTTGCTCGCCGTGAGTGCAGGGGTGTCATAGCCTGGCACGGTCAGAATGACCAGTTCTTGTGCCTCCGCGGTCCAGGTAAGTACTGCGCGTCCCTCGTCATCTATCTCTACTGACAAGGGTTTCTTGCCCGCTGCATCAAGTTGAGTTCCAGCACTCCAGAGTTCGGCTGTCACCGTCACACCATCGACTCTGACCGGATAGGTCGCAAAGCCTGGTTGCGAAGTGATGAATATTCCCGAGCTGGCGGTTGCCTTGATCAATCGGCCGGAAGCGTCATGAACCCTTCGGAAAGTCAGGCCGTCGAAAATCGAAGAAATCGCCGTCATGACTTCGCCTATGAGCACTGCCGCCTTGAACGTACGCTCCGCACTGAACAACACGGTGGCCGAGTAATCTTTCCCGACATCATCCGGTATCAGGTATTGGTACTCTACCGGGATGTTGCCGCCTTCCTGACTACCCTCCAGGCGAATGAACACCAGCACGGCCCCGTCGCCGTAGTTGGCGGCATGCGGGTCGAGAGGTGCAGCAGGATTGGTCTGGGTGCGCAGTTTGAAAGACTGTGGGTGCATCAGATTATTGGGGGAGCCACGCTTGATCACGCCAAGCGTCCATATGCGCTCCTCGTCCGGCAACGCGTTGAACAGGACTTTGAAAAAAGCTCCGCCGAGTACCCGGTCAGCCCTGTCAGCCGCGAAGGTCAGAATGAAATTGTCACTGTCCTTGAGGTCGAGCCGTACCCGGCCATCACTCTGGACAATGCCCGGCACCCTTTCCAGCGCAAGATCCAGTGTCAGCTTCGGCCCCTGCAGCGCATCGATATGGATAACCCTGTAGGCTTCCCAATTGTCGACGTTATTCTTCATCGTCAATTGAGTTCCGCCCAGGATCGAACAGGTCAATGTCGCATGCGACTGACCGAGTTTATCGTTCGAGAACGCCAGTCTGGGCGCATCCAGAATGAAGTTGTGAATGTTTTCTTTAAACCCCTCGCTCAGTATCACCTCTCCGCTCACAGGCTTCAGATAGGCGTTCGAGGAAAAACGCGCGATGTACTCCTGAAGCAACAGGTTATTCACCTTGCCTCGGGCCATGGCAGCGATGGAATCCCAGCCCCACATCACATTGTTGTCGGGGTTTTTCATCCACTCGGTCAGGTGGTTCAGCGTGTTATCGGCCATAAGGTTACGTCCGTGTATGTGTGGGTCATGCCGGTGGCCGTTGCGTCCTGCGCCAGCCCGTCGGCCTGTAGAGAGTGACCGTCCAGTACGATGAAATCGATAGACGGAAACTGTATGTAATTCGCCCCGTCATCAAAGCTGACTTCGACCGTGACGATGTTGGTCAGACTGTTTCTTTGCAGACTGTCCAGGAAATCCCTCGGGATGATCACCGGCACCTGCCTGGCATCGTATTCCGCCTCAGTAAGCGGTTCGGCGGCGCCGGTACGTAGCCCGAGCGTTTGTGGCGAACCCGACTGGGACAAGCCAGTGACCTTGATTCGTACCCGTTGTCCGGGTGCCATGTAGGCCCAGGATGCCAGCTCAAGAAGCGCACCTTCTGGTGGCACACAGCCGAGGTAAAGCAGGGTATCGGTAACGCGTGGTCGCATGATCTGGATATATGGCCAAACGGGGCCCAGGCCTCTGACTTCCAGCTTGAAGACTGGCGAAGTGCCTGATTGCAACGGTGAAACGACGCTGTAATAGACGCTCACCCACTTGTCCATATTGGCCGGAACCGCTGTGGACGGGATGATGAACAGGCGCGGATTGTCTAGCGAAGGATCAGCGATAAAGCTGCCCGTGCCTGTATTGCCCTCCCAGTGCATCTGTATCGTGTAGTCGTCGCCGATGAACACATCTTTCGGTATGCGAATTTTCACCCCGCTCAGCAGCAACGAGGCATAGATATAGCCCACTACTCCCCATTCTTCAGAGCTCTCGATGTGGGCGTCGTCGATAACGGGCGCAGGAAGATCGAGCGGACGGCTCAGCGTGACCTTGAGCGGCAACGAGCTGGCGGCATGGCCCGGTCGCGCGTACTGATACATCAGCTCGATGTCCTTGCCGTTATTGGCAGAAAGCCAGGCCTTCGACAGCGAGAACTGCAGTACGCCACTGTCGATATTGGATATGTCGGCCCTCAGGGTCTGCACTAGCTGATTGCCGCTGGAGATGTAAACCACGACATCGTCATCGATCTGCATGCCGAAAGGATCGATCAGCAGGGTGATGCCGCCAGGGAAGGCTTCCGGGTCCAGTGAGCCACCGCTGAAATCCTTGATCCTCAAGGCCGGCAATAACGCCAAGGAGGGTATGACCATGGCGAGCAACTGGGTGACCGAAACCGTTGTCAATGCGGGATCGCCGTACTCGATGAGGTAGCTCATCAGCGCGAAGCCACCCGTTTCAATTGGCACCAGTTCGTTAGTCGGTATCGACCACTGCAAAGGCTGGCCCACCTCTTCCACGGCCAATACCCGGGACAGGATAATAGGGAGCGCGAAACTGCCGTCACTGTAATAAAGATCCAGTGTAAGGGTCACTTTGTCACCCTCGCGCATGGCCAGATACGACGGCGTCACGATCGACAGCTCATAAAGATCCCACAGCAGGCCGGGGTCAAGCTTCAGATCGTGAGACTCCTTGCATTGTGGCACCCCCAGCCCGGCGGCGGCTGGCGGACGTTTGCCGACATAGAAGAACAGGCGCAGGGATTCCTCGATGCTGCCTTCGACTATGTACGAGTAAAACACCCAGCCATTGTCAAGCCTCATCAGCAACGGGTTAGTGATCATCAGCAGCATACCTTCAGGCTGCAGCCCCGCGACCTCGAGCAAATCGTTGACGTAGTCGTCCACTTCGCCCAGGGCGCCGCAACCTCGCCAGTTGGGCATGAACCGATCGCCGTTCTTGATCCCTGGGTAGTTGATCCAGGTGGTCAGGTCGGCACTGCCCAACTGATCGAGATCGAGGTAGTTCCCTGGCTGCTGCAGGTCAGGCACCTTGGGGGCGGGGAAATTCAGCGCCATGAGTGAGACTCCTTTCTCGTTTCCGCTGAAATGGGTAGGTCGCAAGGGTTGGCCCTGCAAGTGCGGATAGGACTTTTTTTACGCCGATGCCCATCGGTTGCCCACTAGCACTACTGCTAGGTTGTTGCCCGGGTAAGGACTGTTAGGGTTAGGCAAGACTTCCAGCCACACGGACGCCTCGGGGAGTTCAGGCTTGGGGGTCGTCAATGACCAGAGCGCAAGGACTGCACAATCGTCAGACACCGCTGCGCTTGGCACGCATCAATCAGCGAGGTCCGCTCCATGGCTGCTTCCACTTCCGTGCACTCCAACGCGCTCAATTTCATGAGTTGTCTGAAAAGCGGCGTCGACCCACGCACCGGGCTTTACAACATGTCGATCAGCATGCCCGATCTGCAGAGCAATGACCTGCGCGGGCCAGGGTTCCGACTCGACCTGTCCTACAATCAGCTCAATTCGCTGGACAGCGGCTACGGCCTGGGCTGGAACCTGCAGTTGTCGCAGTACGACCCTGCCACCCAGATCCTGTCCCTGAGCACAGGCGAGACCTTCCGGGTCGACGGCACCGGCAGCAACGGTCTACTGACGATGACCGAAAAAAAAATTGACACCTTCCACTTCTACAAACGGGACGATACGTCTTACCGGGTGGTGCACAAATCAGGTCTGGTGGAAATCCTCAAGCTGCACAGCAGCGGTAATAAAAAAATGGCCTGGGCGGTAAAGATCATCGCCCCGTCGGGACACAGCATCGCGCTCGAGCACACGGTGTTCAACAGCAGCACCTACAGGCTTGCTTCGATCACTGACGACCTGGGTCAGACGCTGTTGGCAATTGCACGCAGCAGCACATCCGTCGAGCTGAAACTGCGTCCGTACGCTGGCACTGGCGGTACTCCACTGGCGCGCTTTTTGATGACCCTCACCGGCAGCGCAAAACACGTAACGCGCATCACCCTGCCCACCAAGAACAATGCGTCGTGGCGCTTCGAATATGGCCTGGAGAACGGCAATCAATCATGTATCAAGCATGTAGAGACGCCCTCTGGAAGCAGCGAAGACATTTACTACCAGGATGAAGGCCATGCGTTTCCATCCAGCGCCGCTCGCCAGCCCATACCCAGAGTGACAAGACACATCACCGATCCCGGCCTCAGTCAGGCAAAGGTCGATGTGCGATATACCTACAAGGACGGCCAGCAACGCTCACGAAATTTTCTCGGTGCCGGGTTGCCCATCGCCTGGGAGGACGACGGCCTGGACAACCTCTATAAATATCTGCAGGACTACAACTATGTCTGTACCGAAAGCCTGTGGGTCGACAACAAGGCCGTGCGCAGCATAGAGCGCACCTTCAACCGCTTTCACTTGCAGACCCGTGAAGTCACCACCCAGAACAAAAACCAGCAAACGGTCACCACCGCCTACAACATCCTCGCGGGCTTGCATTACTCCAGGCAGCCCGACGATTGTCAGCTACCCAGCGAAGTCACCACTCGTTGGCAACGGCTGGACGAGCCTGAGCGGACGCGCACAGAAACCGTCATCGATACCTATGACCGTTACGGCAATCCGCTGGTGCATACACGCGCCGACGGGATCCAAGAAGTCAGCAGCTGGTACCCGGCCACCGGTGGCGACGGTTGCCCGGCCGATGCGGAAGGGTTTGTCTCCCGGCTGAAAGAAAAAGTGGTCAAACCCGCCCCTTCGTCGCAGCCCGGGGCCCCTACCCTGTCCACACGTTATCGCTATAGCACGTTGCCTGCGCTGACCGGTAGCGAGCTACCTGACTGGATCGTGCCAGAAACCGAAACACTGCTGCAGCTTGAAAGCGATGGAACCTCTGTGGAGTTGCAAAAGATCCTGCTGGAGCACATCAACCAGCCGGATGCGCCTTTCCAGCATGGTCGAACCGGGAGAAATATCGAGTCCCTGAATGGAAACGACACCGTTACCATCTACGAGTACAGCCACGCCAGCATCAGTCACAGCAACAGCCGCAAGGACAGGGGCAAGGGCAAGGGCAACAGCAAACACTTGGAGGTCCCGGTACAGCTGATAGAGATCACCACTATCGGCTTCGACAATGCCCGCATAAGCAATCAGCAACAGCAGTCGTTGTTGACCGGCCAGGTGCTGATGACCCTGGAAGAAGGCGTGGAGATCCGCTATGTCTATGACGCGCTCAACCGGCTTACCAAGGAAGTGATCGCACCGAATTCAAGTGCTGGCTATGAAGCCAGTCGCGAGTACGAGTACACCCTGTGTTCCGCTCCGGGACAGCATGCAGAACAAGTGCTGACCGACGCCCGCAAGGTCAAGACCCGCTCTGTCATGGATGGCCTGGGCCGGGCAATACTTGAGGAACGAGACCACATCGACAGCAATGATCTGAAAGCGATGCGCATGATCCATACAGCGCAATACAACGCCTGGAACAATGTGCAATACGAAACGGCTTACGACTGGTTCGACAACCGGCAACTGTGCGCCACGAGCAGCACCTACGCCTACGACGACTGGAACGTCCAGTCCGTCGTTACCACTGATCAAGGCGTGCAGACGCACCAGTACTACGACCCCATCGGCAGTGCAGAACATAACGGTACTGTTCAGAGGACGTGGGTGCAAAGCGGTGACGCAGAACCCCTGATCAGTGGTCGTAGCGAGACCTGGTTGAACATGTTCGGCAAACCGGACAAGATCAAGAGCCAGAACGCAGCAGGAAAAGATCTGGGCTCACAAACCTTTCTCTACGACGGAATGGGGCGCTGTACGCAGCAGACCGACGAGTCAGACGACACAACCCTGTTCAGCTATGACGCCTGGTCGCGCATGGTCAGAACACGCTTGCCGGATAGCAGCGAGGCGCATCGTGAATATGAACCGTTCAGCACCACCGAGCTGCCGATCAGCCTGAACGTGATTCATCGGGACGGTATTACCAAAACCCTGACAGGCAAACAGAAGTTCGACGGGCTGGGGCGTCTGACACGGACACAGGCAGGGAAACGTGTCGAGCACTACCAGTACGAGGATGGTCAAATGCAGGTCAAAACCCGCACGACGGCCATGGGTGATGCCATCAGCTACACCTACAAGCGGGAGCTCACCGACCAGATCGTCTCCAGTACTGCACCGGATGACGCTGCCCGTTTCGACTATGACAACGTCAGTGCCCGCCTGGTCTCTGCCACCAATCAGCAGGGCAAGCGCGCTTACGCTTATGACGCGCATAACCAGCTGACCCAAGAGACCTGGGAAGATCTGCAAGGCCGGACCTGGCAAACCCTGCATCGGACATCCTTGCAGGGCCGTGCGATGTATCGCATCGATGTCGAACAAAAAGAGGTCAAAAACCCGGTTAAAGACATAGTCAAGGGCCGGGTCAGAGGCGGCGTCAAAAACAGTGTCAAAGGCGTGGAAACGAGTTACCGGTATGACACGTTAGGCCGACTCGAACGTGCCGTTCAGGGCAACGTGGAGGTGACCACCCGGTATGACACACTGGATCAGCCCTGCGAGATGACAACCCATGACATCGTCGCCGGGACCCGCCTGGTAAACCGTATGGAATATGACGACCAAGGGCAGGAAGTACTCAGGGCGCAGATTGCCGGCAATCACCTTGTACGTACGCTGGAACAGCAATGGCAACCCGACGGGCTCATGCGAAGCCGCCACTTGCGGGAAGCGGACAACACGCTATTGCTGGAAGAGTTCAGGTATGACACCCGAGCCCGGCTGACCGGCATCACCTATTCAGGCAGCAAGTTGCCAGTGCACGCTTCCGACAAGGCGATGCTCAGCCAGACGTTCACCTTCGACGAGCTGGACAACATGACCCTGAGCTATACCAAATTTGCCGACGGCAACACTGAAACAGCTACTTTCCGCTATGGCAAAGAGGGTGACCCCGACTCCGAGGACCGATGCCAGTTACTGGGCATCACCTACAGGCCTCCACGGGACACGCCAGACCCGACGTTCAGCTATGACGCCAACGGCAATCAGTGCGCTGACGAGCATGGCAACCAGTTGCACTACGACAGCCAGAGCCGCCTTCTACGGGTGGCAAAACCGGCGGGTGAGCCCATCAACACCTACACGTACGACGGCCATGATCATCTGGCCACCAGCCGCAATGGCAGTGGCAGCGAAATACTGCGTTTTTATCAGGGCCAGCAATTGAGCAGCACGGTGCAGGACGACCGACGGACTCAATTTCTGCACATTGACGAGCAACCCGTAGGCCAGCAGATCATCGGAGAACCTGCCAAAACCCTGTTGTTGCTGACGGATGCGAACCAGAGCGTTCTCGGTGAGTTCCAGCAGGACACGTTGCGAACAGCTGTCTACAGCGCCTACGGCGAACGCCACAGCGATGACGCGCTGCTCAGCGTTGCAGGGTTCAACGGCGAGGTGTGCGAACAAGACACGGGCTGGTACCTGCTGGGCAACGGCTACAGAGCCTACAACCCGGGCATGATGCGTTTTCACAGCCCTGATTCCTTGAGCCCCTTTGGTGCAGGCGGGGTCAACCCCTATACCTATTGCCTGGGCAATCCCATTGCCTGGCGCGACCCCACCGGGCATGACGCCAGCTCCCAGAGTGGCAGGCTGAGACGACCCGATGAGGATGCGATCCCTGCAGAGATGCCGGGGGGCATTGGAATGATGACCTGGGTCATGCTTGCGGTTGGCGTAGCGTTCACGGCAGCGGGTGCCTACGCGACATATGCATCGTTTGGATTGGCCGCGCCCGCCTCGGTTCCTGTAACGGTCATGGGTATCGCGATGACCTCACAGGCGGCGGCCTACGTCGCAACCGGGGTGCTGGCGGCAGGGACCGTTCTGGGAGCTGCATCAACGGCTGCCACTGCTTATGGTGCAGCGAAAGGAGATAACACAGCGCTTCGAGTAGGGGAATACTTGAGCTATGCCGCGATACCTTTGGACATCGCTGGGGGTTTTTTGAAAAGTGCGGTTAAAAGCGCGATCAAGGCTTCGACCAAGGCTCTGACCAATGGAAATTACCAGGCCGCGATGGGAAAGGCATTCGGCTCAGTAAACGCAACGTCGATTTCGCCCATAACCGGCGGCAAAGGGTTGCCAAAAGCCTTGACCAGCACACAACAAGGCGCAGTCGACGGGCTGGCGAGCATGCTCTCCAGCAGGAATAACGCATCGCTCGCCGGCGACTTTACCGCCACACGAACTGCCCAGACTCCATTTGCCAGTGTTCCCTCTAGTGGAGTGCCAGATATTCCAAGGGCAATAGCGCCGCCAGCGCCGCCAGCGCCACTTGTATTGAGGCAGTTTCTTCCCCGCATCGGGACAGACGGCGCCTGGCAACAATCCGTTTTCCTAATAAGACGTTGAAGTTCGATTTCTCGCCATCGACAGCTATAAGCGCTTGTCGGTGGCGTCGGAGCCTGACCTCCCAAGCTGATTGCCGATACGAATCATCCATTATCCAAGCCTCCGAACACATCGTGCCAAGCATCAAGGCGCTTTAAATTCATGCAGGTTATGACCTGCGAACGACATAAACCTGAAATATAACGAAGCACACATCCGCAAATTAAAATATACGACACTAGTTTAGGACATATCCTACACCTCCCGCCGTTAACCAAAGCCCTTCAGAGACTCCGCAACTAGCATACCTCCTGTAAACTCCCGCCCCGTCATGACACACAACACAAACCGTCTACCAAGACACCATAAATAGTTACATTTTTAATCCTGTAACTTTAATACTTATAAGGTTTTAATCGTGAACAAAATGCTATCCGTATTGGGCCTTGCTCTGGCGACTACACTGACCGGCACTGTCGCATCCGCCAACCCCGGCCCCGGCACCATCCGTTTCGAAGGCAAGATCACCGCCACCACCTGTCCTATCGAAGTGGTCAATCCGGGCGATGGCTCTATCGGCAACCTGGTGAACATGGGCTCTATCGAGGCCAGCCGCTTCACTGGCATCGGTCAGGAACTCTCTGGCAAGAGCTTTGCCCTGCGCGTCAATGACGACGGCAGCTGCGGCTTCGCAGCTGGCGGCCCGAATGCGGCCATAGTCACCTTCATGGGCGACGCGGACAGCAGCGGCGACTACTTCGGCGTCACCCCTACAGCCGACGGGGCAAAGGGCGTTGCGATCGTCATCAAAGACCAGACCGGGACCTCCATCAAACCAGGCGACTCGTCGGCGCCTTATACACTGGCCGAAAGTGGTGTCACCGACATGGTGTTCAACGCCTACTACCGTTCGACAGCGTCTACCGTTCAAGCCGGTGCTGCTTCGGCGGATGTCCAGTTTGTTGTCGCGATCAACTGATACATCGACCCACTCGCTCACGGTGTAAGGATCAATAGTCCTTTCACGTGAAGCATCTTCAATACGTTCAGGTCCGCTTCGGACCTGAACGTACAAGGTAACTTTCGATGATTTGCCAACAGGCTTTTAAACTACCTGCGATAGCGGGGTGCATGCTGTTATTCATGTGCGCAGCTTATATACCGGCCAGCCAGGCAGCACTGACCGTCAACACAACGCGCATCGTGTTCGACGGCGACAAGCGCAGTACGTCGGCGGTCATATCCAATCCAAGTGATCGCCCTTTCGCGGTACAGACCTGGGTAAATACGGAGGCAGACGACACTGTCACCGTCGTTCCGTTCGCACCTTCGCCGCCACTTTTCCGCCTTAATCCGGGCAAGGAACAACACGTACAGATCAATGGCCTGCCCCACGACCTGCCCTCTGATCGTGAGTCATTGTTCTACTTCAACGTGCAGGAAATACCTCAAGCCGACTCTTCGCAAGGCAATGTACTGAATATTGCCCTGCGTACCCGTATCAAACTGTTCTATCGCCCGGTTCTGCTGACTGACAACCCCGTTGCCCGCCTCAAGGACCTGCAATGGTCGGTCAGGCAGATTGCCGGCAAAGCAGAACTGACCGCCATGAATCCGACGCCCTTTCACGTGTCGTTCATTCGCCTCGACGTCTCCGGAGGTGGCAGGACTGAAAAGGTCAGGGAAGTCGCCATGCTTGGCCCGTTCAGCTCTCGCCATTACGAGCTCAACGAAACGAAAGCGGTACCGGGCCTGCAGGTGGTGTTTTCCGCGATCAACGATTACGGCGGCTACAGCCAGCCGCTGACAGCTACAGCCACGCTGACTGACTGAAACAGCGCTGGCCCGTCATCCCCAGGACATTGAACATGACCCTATTACCCGATTCCGGGTTCATACCAGTGCGCCTGCGTTTTATGCAGGTGCTGATTGTGTGCGGCAGCGTGACCGTTCCGCTGGAACTGACCCAGGCGGCAACCCCCGTCAATTTCCAGTCCGGCTTCCTGCGTCAGGGCCAGGACTATGACAGTGCGGCTGCGGCCAGCGTGCTGAACCAGTTGTCCGTTGTCGAGAGCCTCGGGCCAGGCGATCATTGGGTAGAAATCCACGTCAATATGCGCTATTTCGGCCAACGGCAGATCCGTTTCGATGCCGACCCGCAAGGCAACGGCCTGCTGCCCTGCCTGTCGCCGGAATTGCTGGAGCAGATCGGCGTTCGTCTCGACAGTCTGGCCGACCCGGCCTTGTTGCAAGTCGCGTGTGTCGCGCTGGGGCATTTGATTCCGGACGCCAGGGTCGTACTCGACGGCGGCAGACTTCAACTGTCGATCTCGATACCGCAGATCGCCATGCGCCGCGATGCCAACGGGCGAGTGGACCCGGCGCTTTGGGATTACGGCATCAACGCCGCCTTCATCAATTATCAGACCTCGGCGCAACAGACGACCCACAGGGAGACAGGCACCAGAAGCAGCGCAGACCTGTACCTCAACACCGGTATCAACCTGGGATCATGGCGATTGCGCAGCAATCAAAGCGTGCGTCCGGATGCACAGGGACATCGCGAGTGGACCAGAGCCTACGCTTATGCACAGCGCGACCTGCCCGGCACGCACGCTAACCTGACCCTGGGTGAAACCTACACCGGCGGCGATGTCTTCCGGAGCGTGCCGATCAAGGGCGGGTTGATCAAAACCGATCAGGAGATGCTCCCCGATTCCCAGCAGGGTTACGCACCGGTGATTCGTGGCGTGGCGCAAAGCAGGGCCAAACTCGAAGTGCTGCAGAACGGATACCCGATCTACTCCACGTATGTCAGTGCCGGCCCCTATGAAATAGATGACCTGAACACGGCGGGCAGCGGCGAACTGGAGATCGTGCTGACCGAGGCCGATGGACAGGTCCGGCGCTTTACCCAACCCTACTCGACCATCAGCAACCTGTTGCGCGAAGGCGTCTGGAAATACAGCGCAGCCCTGGGCCGCTTCAACGGTGCCTATGCCACCGAGCACCCCTGGCTGTGGCAAGGCACGCTGGCCGTTGGAACAGGCTGGAACTCGACCCTTTATGGCGGACTGATGACCAGCGACTTCTACCACGCCGCCGCACTGGGCGTGTCACGGGACATGGGCCTGCTGGGGGCGATGGCGTTCGATGTGACCCGGTCACGCGCCAGTATCGATCAAACCGGTCGGTCCAGCGTGCAAGGCATGAGTTACGCCATCAAGTATGGCAAGGCGTTCACTACCCATACCAATCTGCGCTTCGCAGGTTATCGCTACTCCACCGAAGGCTATCGGGATTTCGACGAAGCCGTCAGTCAGCGCAGCAACGACGCTACGTTCGCAGGCAGCCGCCGAAGCCGCCTGGAAGCTTCGGTTCATCAGAGAATCGGCGCACGCAGCAGCGTAGGTCTGACGCTGTCGCAACAGGATTACTGGGGCAGCGATATCGAGCAGCGCCAATTTCAATTCAACTTCAACACCCATCGTGCCGGGATCACCTACAACTTCTATGCCTCACAGTCACTGAGCGTAGCCAGTAGCCGCGGCAACGACCGGCAGTTCGGCCTGAGCATCTCGATGCCCCTCGACACCGGCCATTCGAGCAATGCCACATTCGACCTGCAGAGCAGCGCCAATCGCCACAGTCAACGGGGCAGCCTGAGCGGCAGCCTCTATGAAAACCGCGTCAATTATCACGCCAGTCTGAGCAACGATGACGGCAAACAGCAAAGTGCAGGCCTCGCGGCAGGCTATCAGGCGCCCTTCGCCAGCCTCGGCGCCGGTGTGACCCAGGGCAATGATTATCGAAGTGCATCAGTCAATGTCAGTGGCGCCTTGTTGCTGCATGCGGACGGCATCGAGTTCGGCCCGAATCTGGGCGACACCATCGCCCTGATCGAAGTACCCGATACACCCGGCGTTGGCATACAGAACGCTACCGGTGTCAGGACCAATAGTCGCGGCTACGCATTGATGCCCTACTTGCGCCCCTACCGCTATAACCCGATCACCTTGCAAACCGACCGACTGGGGCCCGAGGTGGAAATCGATAACGCCAGTACTCAAGTGGTACCTGCCAGAGGGGCAGTGATCAAGACCACCTTCGCAGCGCGCAAGGTGACACGCCTGGTCATCAATGCAACCACTGACAGTGGCAAGCCGCTGCCATTCGGCGCCCAGGTCAGCGATGCGCAGGGCAACATCCTGGGCATCGCAGGCCAAGGCGGGCAGATTTTGCTGTCTACCGGCATGCAGGCCCAAACCCTCGATGTCCGCTGGGGTGAGAAAAGCGACCCTCAGTGTCGTCTGCACATAGACCCCGCTGGCATGCCCCTGGCCAAGGGCTACCGAATGCAAGACATGACGTGTACCCAGTGACATCAGATCTGAGCCATCCGCGACATTGTTATTTCAGGAATCACCCCATGAACACTGCATTGAATGCCCTGCTCCCCAGTCTGATCCTGTTGGGGACCAGCTATAGTGCTGCGGCTTACTCCGAAGAACCGGATGACACACCGAGCAACGATTGCTACTGGGTTTCCTCTTCGGGAATAAAGGATTACCGGCGCGACATCGGCACGCTTTACGTCCCCAAAGACGCCGCAGTGGGCACCTTTATCGGCAGCATCGACATGCTTAACGCCACACCAGACCAGGCAGGCCTGGAAGCGGCGTGCAAAAATGACGGCACGGCGCTTCTGGAATTCAACGCAACGGCAACGGCTCCGATCTTTTCTGGCACGGTGGACCCCATAAACGGGGAAGACCTCACCGGCAAGATACTGCAAACCAATATTCCGGGCGTCGGGGTGCGGGTAAGACTGGAGTTTCCGTATGACAGGAAATGCCCCAATTGCTTCACGCCTGTAGGTGGCAGTGCCTCCGTTCCGTTCATCGGCCTCAACGACCACGAGAAAATGCTCACGAGCCTGCGTTTCCTTCACCTGAACAACTACCTCACGCTGGTCAAGACCGGGCCGATTCCTCCCGGACCCAATGTGCTGAATGGCAGTGAACTGTTCTCCGGAAGCGTGACAACGCTTGGCAGGATCATGAAGTTCGGGCTAACCGGCACAATACTTCAGGCACAGTGCAGCGTCGGTGCAGATCCGGTCAGTGCCGACCCGGTGCAGTTGGGTGAGTGGGACAGCGCTGACTTTACCGGTCCCGGCTTCACCACACCTGCGGTGCCATTCAGTATTGCGTTGAGCAACTGCGAGACCGACACGGGCGCAGGCTTCGTGGCAACGGCGCATATCCAGCTTGATGGTGTCGAAGGCTCGGTTCCCGAGGGCCCTGTCGGCAGCGGGGTTTTCACCCTGACCAGCGATTCGGACGCCAAGGGCATGGGGATTCAGGTTCTCAAAGGTGATGGAGTCACGCCCATGGAGTTGCAGACCGAAGTGCCAATCATGGCGATCACACCCGGTAACGTTGTGCTGAACTTCTACGCCCGCTTCTATCAGACACAGGCCAGCAGCGCGATCCGGCCGGGCAAGGCCAAAGGAGCCCTCAGCTTCACGATGACCTACAAGTAGCAATGCATCGTGGACTGCCAACTGGCGGTCCATGACCTCCTCAGGCATACAACGTGGGTCTGAGCGCAGGGAAAGGCTGCCAGGAGAGCGTCTGGTCGAAACTCACACGCACCCGGATATCCAGCTGAGTGCCGATCTTGAATGCCTGCAAATCCGTTTTGCTGATAACACCTGCGTCGATTTTATCGTCCACCCGCGGCACCGGGTATTCATCCAGAACGCCAATGGTCAACAACTCATTATCAGCACTGCTGACACCATGCACCTCGATGGTGAGGAACTGGTCAGTGCCCATGAATGACCAACTGTCGAGCGTGAACCGTGCGTAGCCTCCCTCGGCAATGTCCTGCAGGCTCAGACGCCCACCGGAGACCTTGTCACACTGCACGACTGGAAAGCCTTTAATCCCCAGGATATTCAGAGTATGCCGGTCCGAAAGATAAGGTGAATGGGCACTTTTTTCGAACACCTCATAGTAAACGGGGATCGACTTGCCGAAATGCTGGGCAATCTGTGTGGAAGGAATGTTGAACAGCCTCGAGTCTGCTACCTCCGTAAGAAAGGACCCCACACTGCCGGGCTCGGCCCATTGGACGCGGACGGTGTCACCGGGAACAATCACGGCAGTCTCGGGTATCGATACCACGGCGCCTTGATAGGCATCCAACGGATCGAGGGTACTGGCGCTTGCCGAGCCTGAAGCTTTCTGAACCCGCGGGGGTGGCAACTCACGCGGTACTGGCTGAGCACACACCAGCAGCGAAACAGCCAGCGCCCGAGGCCCGCCATTCCCCGAGCGATCCTTCAGTCTATAGGACACGTAACGAATGCCATCGCCGCTCTCGAGAACCAGTTGCCTGTCGAAGGCAATATTGATCGCGCTACCGATATCGGACGCTTCAAGTGTCAGGGTTCCGGTGTGCTCCGATCCCGTCGGCGTACTGCTCCAGTACCAGATAATGAGATCCCCGACGCTCGGCGAAAAATATGCGGGCACTTCAGCCAGCACGGTGTTGCCATGAGTGTCCAGCCAGGCCGCGGTAAGACCGTCCCTGATAATTTCTTCCGGAAAAATCAGCGCCCCTTCGTCTTCGAATACCGGTGCCGTTTTATCAATGACAAAGGCCAGTGTTTCGGATTCGGTCTGCACCTGATTGGCGGTCTCGACGCTGTAACGCAGTCGATGATGGCCTTCGCCAAGGTATTGCTGCGCGACCATGCTGAACAGATCGGCAGGCTGTACAGGTTCGGTCCAGACCTTCTCCTCCAGCAGCCGGTCATTCCAGTACACGCGCAGATACTCAGGGTCGCCCGGGGTTGGCTCGGAGTTTTGCCACATGGGAAAATCTGCCCGCAACGGCAAGAGCCAGGCACTGCTGGGAAGCAGATTGGGTTCACCGCCGGGTACGTCAGGCAGGAGTTCGGCGATCACGGGCGGCGCAAGCAGCATTCTCTTGCGTCTTGAAGGCGGCCAGAAGAGGATTCTGATCCGTTCGATCCACTTTGAAATGACAGACATGAGCCAGGCCTCCAGTAGGAGAAAGCGGTGGCCGACCCGTTTGCCGACCGCCATGCCCGTCAGTTAACACCCTGTTTTTTTTTGCGGATACTGGCACAAGTGATAGGACGCGTTGGCGCATCAGCGCCATCGATCAAGCATCAGCCCCCCCCCCCGCTTCGCTGTCGCTACCAGCTGTAACGCAAGCCTGCACTGGCGCCCCACGGCTGCTCGATGGCATCGCCATTGCTGTAATCGAAATCAGCATGCAAATGCAGGTTGTCAGACAGCGACACCGAAAAGCCCGCCCCCAACTCGCCACGGGAACCGGAGAGGTCGTTATTGAAGACGTTATCGTTGACCTTGACCTCGTTCCTGTTGACGAATTCGTGAGCCACGGCCACCCGCACGTAAGGTTGCAGCGTACGTCCCTGGCCCATATCGAAACTGCGCCCCGCGGTCGTACCGACCTTGCCGAGCAGCGACCGGCTACGGTCACCCTCAGCGCGCATACCGTTGTCCAATGCGTAGTCCTTGCCCTGAACGACCAGGCCCGCCAGCTGGGTGTAGGGTTCGAGAAAATAACCGTTGTCCAGTTTGATGTGCCGCCCCAGTTCCAGCGACGCACCAACACCCAGATTGTCGTAGCTGCCGCGCGTGCGGGAACCATCGCTGAGATTGACTCTGGCCTTGTTTTTGAACTGATTGAGTTTGATTACGCCATCGACGTAGTAGCCGCTCTCGCTGTCCAGCCAGGTGCTGTAAGCGCCCAGCGAGTAGCTGTCGACCTTGCCACTGGCACCGTGATCCAGGCTGAGGTCGGACGAGCTCTGCCCGATCATGACACCCGCCAGCCATTGTCCCGCCCCCACAGGCAGCTTGCCATCTGCGCCGAGAGCAACACCGTTCTGAACCTGTCGATATCCGAAGCCCGAGGCGTCGGCCACATTGAATTTGTTGCCGTAGGTACGTATCCAGCCGCCGGAACGGGCCTCGTCCATGCGCAACTCACCCATGCGCGAACGCAATGTGCTCAACTCCCCATACCAGACAGTCGGCGCCGTGTTGAACAACGCCATGACAGTCTGTGCGCCCGGGCTGATGGTCCGGGTGACGGTATCCAGATACCAGTCGTTATCGCCCTGTTTGATCAGGTCATAGGACCAGGCACCCAGGTCCACTGCGCCGCCTGCGAGCGAAAAGCTGGCATCGCCAGCAGCCGCATGCACGACGTGCAAGCTGGTATCGTTGAGCGGATCAACCCCCGTGCTACCGATAAGCACGGTATGACTGCCGGTCGCGCTGCCCGTGATGTCAAGAAAGTCAGTGGCCTTGCCACCGAAATCCACATCCATCATGAACGTGCCGCTCCCTGACAGACTTGCGAGTGACAAGGTGTAAAACGAGGCCGCGTCGCCAAACCTGACCGATCCGCCGTCCATGGACAATTCATTCACCTGACCGTTCTCGACCATCACCCACTGGCCTCGGCTGCTGAGCGACAGGCTGGATACGTTCTCCAGGCGCCCGGTCAGGGTCGCGTCATTTTGCAGTGACAGGCTGGCGGTACTGCCCGCACCCACCGATACGTCACCCACCAGGTGGCTGTTGTCCACGGTCATGTGCGCCGTTGAGCCATTGATCAACTCCAGTATCTTGCCGTTGCCGCCGATCAGCGTAGAACCATTGTTGACCCGGATATCGGCAGTCGCGGGCGCGCCGGTGGGCGTGCCGACGATCAGCGCCGACCCGGTGATACCTTCGACCCGGGTTGCTTCCAGGGTCAACAAATTGCTTGAAGGCACGCCTGGGTCAGCGCGCAAGCGCACGCCATATTGCTGCCCGGTAATGGTGCTGCCGGACGCCTTTACCGTGGAGTCCCACATCTCCATGCCTCTGCCATTGGTGCCGGTGGCCGTTACTGAAGTCCCTTCCAGGGTCAGGTTACTGAGCGAGCCCGCATTTATCCCGCGATTCGTCGCCGTGATCGTGCTACCGATGACAGCGGCCGTGGAACCGACCAGCCGTGCACTTTCATTGCCCATCCCCAAGCCATCCGCGCCACCTGTCAGGACGCTGCCGACGATCAACGCATCTGCCCCGGTCAACGATACGGCTGACGAGCTTCTGCCCGCACTGACCTGACTGCCAGTGAGCGTCAGCTGCGCCCCGGTGATCGTGGATATTTGCAGGGTTGTCGCGCCGTTGGCCATCAGATTTCCGGTGCTGACAACCCGATAGCTGTCCAGCGGACCTGTTGCATCGATGGTCTGCGGCGTATTGACAAGGATTTGCGCAAAGGCATGACTGCCAGGCAGCAAGGGAGAGAGAAAAATAACGGTTTTCAATGTCCATGAAAGCGGACGCAGCACGAATGGAGCATTCATGACGATGCATTACCTTGAGGTAAACCTGGTTGAACCCCGTGACGACTGCCCGAAAGCGGTCTCGGGAAAGAGGCCGAAAGACTACGGGGATTCAACCGAATGCTCTGTAGGACGTTTCCTAGGTAAACGTAGGGAGGTTCTGACAGCAGAGGATCGTCGGGGAAAATACCAATAAGCGTAGGTGACATGACCCGGTACGCGCCGGCCCTCCTAAACCGTTTGGGAGCAACCCGAGCCTGCTTATACCCGGCAGGGTGCCTGCGGCGTACCGCAGGCACCCTAAACCGGCGACCTTCCTTACTTTTTCTTCGGTTTATGTTACTTGAGCACGATAGGACACGCCCCGACTGCGTCGTACATCCCTACCCGGGCGGTGGTTTCCAACGAGGTAATGGTTTCGGTTGCGCCGCTCATGATGAAGGAGTACTTGATCCTCGCGCTCCCGTTCGGGCTGCCGCTTGCAGGATTATAGACAGGCAGAATGTGTGTCGCGTAGGGCGTGACCAGCCAGGTGAAACCGGTAGCCGGATGGTTGGTTCCCAGCACGAGAGCCTCGTTTTTTTCGGTGCCGGGAATAAGAGCGTCGCCTGTAGTTCCCGTAGAGGCGTACCAGTGCAAAGTGACAGTCTCACCGTCCGACAGATATTTCGAAAGATCCGGAACGCGAACCCGTATCCCCGGCTCACCCAGGGCCGGATTTCCGACGCCGTTGGCGAAGAGTGAATCGCAGTTCAGCCAGCCACTTGTACTGGTGCCCTCGAAAAGCGGTGCGTCCGGGGTGATGACAATGGCGCTTACGTTGACCAGAGTCTCCTTCGAGTGTTGGGCGTTTGCTGAACCGGGCGCGTGAATGCGGTAATGAACCGGCAAATCAACGCGATTACCTTCCGCAAAGATATCATCCCAGGGTATTTCAACCTCACGATCGGAATCCGCTGCGTCTGAAGGCAGTACGGTGTAGGTGGCCGATGAAGTGAGCCTTGTGCCCCAGTAGAAATCGATCATTTCACCCGGCTGAAGCTTGGTATACAGCTTGAAAAGGACCCTGGCAGCTTCGCCTTTATCCGCTGCTGTCAGGACGTTCGCTGAATCGGAAGTCTTGCCACGGACCTCGACCAGCGGCAATGCATCGTTGACCGGATCCGGCCACACAGGATCGGTTATGGGATCAGGTCCGATAGTGGAGAAATTGACATTGACGCTGATGCTTTTCACTGCGGAAGGGAGAATGCCACGCAGGATTCGATAACTCACATTAGTGGCCTGGTCACCGCCAGTCGCTAAGTTGTATTGAGCACGCAGAACCTCATCAGGGACCCTGATCAAAAGCGGAAACTCTGGATAGCTGCCGACTTCCTCGGATCTCAGCATTTCTGCGCCCCAGGTGACTTCAATACGGTCGGTCGGCTTCCAGTTATCGAACGACTTGATCGATACATAGACACCGACTCCTGCGTCAGGCAGGTCGATCAAGGTATCCTTTTCTGCCAATGGCACGACGGGATCTTGCAGGTTGTCGGGCAACAGTCCCAGCGCTACGTCTATGCGTTTGTAGTTGGAGAGCGGAGTGCGGTTGGTGGCCTTGTCCATCAGAAAGTAGGCAATGTAGTAGGCATCGTCCCTGGATGCTCCAATGACCGAGACCGGGAATTTCACCGTATTGTTCGTCGGGCTGTCCAGGGAAACGACATCGACCGGAGGCGGCAGATCTTCGGGTTTTTCGGGAAACGGATTGCCGACATAATAGTAAGCTACCCTGTGATCAGGCGCCCAGTCGTCATAGTCAGGCAGCGTGCCGATCAGACCGTCCGGATGTGTATCCAGATACGCCTGGGTCAACTGATTTGTATCCAGCATCATCTGCCCTGGCTCAAGATGCCCGCCCGGCGGCGTGGTATCGACGATCAGGTTGATCGACGGGCTGGTGGTCTGTTGATCATTCGGTTGTCTGATCCGGTAGCGCAAACTGTAAGTACCGTCTGCAGGCTTTTCCAGGCCTTGCATTAAACTGCTCAACGGAATCTGGATTTTCTTGGGAAAGGTGTCAGGAGCCACCGGGGCGGTAACGATATCGCTAAACACCTCGTTAAACGCGTCGTTATCCGCCGCTGCACCGATAGCCCAATCGATAAAAAAAGTATCGGAGTCGCCCGGATCAGTGACCAGTCCTGCCCACTGAAGCAAGGTGACCTCAAGAAACTCACCGAGCAAGACATCCTTGTTCAGCGTTCCATCGGCAAGGTCCACAACGCCCGTCACCTCTGCCAGAGCAAGGTCTGCGTGGAGCTCTGAATCGGCTCCACTGCCCGCCAGCCCATGGGCGATACGCTCTTTTTGATTGCCATCTAAAGCCGCTGTTGTTTTTGAATCGACCATCATCAGCACTCCTTTGCTATCCGATTGCCGCCCTTGTTTGTGCAGAAAACGTACGGGCGGATTGATCATGCACCCAGGGCCTTCTCAACGAGAATTTGTCTGCCAGCAACGGCCATCCAGGCCAGTAGCCCGTTCGATTAAACGGCAGTTGCGCCACACTGGATACTGTCAGAACTACCAGGGCGCTTCGCAGGGCACGCTCAATAAGCCATTCGTATCAATCTCGATACATTTATGACATGCCCACGACATTCGGTCGCGCCACCCTACCGCCGAGCCTCACGGCGAAGTAGCATGAGCGGCAGCGTTGATCTTCAACAGCGGCCACACAACGGCGGCACACGCAGGCGACAGAAGCACTATGCAAGCACTTCCCGACACCCCCCTGGATGCCACATCGACCGATCAGCGCTGGAGCGTTCGCGCGCTGATTGTCGATGACGATGTGGCGATTCGCGAACTGCTCTGCGACTACCTGACGCGTTTCAACATCAATGCCCGCGGCGTGACCGACGGCACGCAGATGCGTCAGGCATTGACCGAGGAAACCTTCGACGTGGTGGTGCTCGACCTGATGCTGCCCGGCGAAGACGGCCTGTCGCTGTGCCGCTGGTTACGCAGCACGTCGGACATCCCGATTCTGATGCTGACCGCGCGCTGCGAGCCGACTGACCGGATCATCGGCCTGGAACTGGGTGCCGACGATTACATGGCCAAGCCGTTCGAGCCGCGCGAGCTGGTCGCGCGTATCCAGACCATTCTGCGCCGGGTCCGCGACGAACGCAGCGATCAGCGCACCACCATTCGCTTTGACGCCTGGCGGCTGAACAGCGTGCTGCGTCAATTGACAGCCGCCGACGGTCTGGTGGTGCCGCTGTCCAACGCCGAGTTCCGTCTGCTGCGCGTATTTCTCGAACGGCCGCACCGGGTGCTGAGCCGTGAACAGTTGCTGGACGCCGCCCGGGGCCGATCGATCGAGGCGTTCGACCGCAGCATCGATTTGCTCGTCTCGCGTTTACGTCAGAAGCTCGGCGACGACCCGAAGAACCCGCAGTTGATCAAGACTGTGCGCGGTGAAGGCTATTTGTTCGATGCCAGGGAGCTGGGTTGATCCGCCGGTTCGATACGCTGTTTGCCCGCCTTTTCGGGGGCGCGCTGTTGGCTATTCTGCTGGCGCATTTACTGGCCTTCATCTGGTTCACCCAATACGGCATGCGCCCTCCACCCGATGACCGCCCCGACGCGCAGCATTCGCAGGATGATCAAGGGCGACGTCATAGACCGCCACCGGGTGGTCCGCTGGTATTACTGTTCTTTCAGTTCGTCACCCTCATTGTTGCTGCATGGTATGGAGCCAAGGCACTGAGCCGCCCGGTACAGCGCCTGAGCGAGGCCGCCGAGCGCCTCAGTGAAGACCTGGACAGCCCGCCCCTTGAAATAAGCGGCCCGCAGGAAGCACGCCAGGCCGCACAGACCTTCAACCTGATGCAGCGCAAGATCCGCGAACAGATGCAGCAGCGCGGGCGCATGCTGGCTGCGGTCTCCCATGACCTGCGCACGCCCCTTTCGCGGCTCAAGCTGCGTGTTGAACAGATCGAAGAGCCAAGGCTGCATGGCCAGATGACTCAGGACCTCAACGACATGATCAGCATGCTCGACGCCACGCTTGCCTACCTCAATGAACATCGACGCAGCGAAGCGTTGCAGCAGTTCGACTTGCAGGCGCTGATCGAATCACAGGCCGAGAATGCGCAGGACAACGGCGACGATGTGCAGTACCAAGGCCAGTGCAAGCCGCTCAGAACACAACCAATGGCACTGCGCTCGTGCCTGCAGAACCTGGTCGACAACGCGCTTCGCTATGCCGGTAGCGTCAATATCGTGATCGAGGACAACGCCGAATGTGTACGCGTATCGGTCGTTGATCACGGACCGGGCATTGCCCCTGAATTTTACGAAGCGGTGTTTGAGCCGTTCTATCGCCTGGAAGGTTCGCGCAACCGCAACTCCGGCGGTATCGGCATGGGTATGAGCATCGCCCGTGAGGCTGCGCGAAGAATCGGCGGCGAGCTGACGCTTGCGCAAACACCGGGTGGCGGCCTGACCGCGATACTAAACCTGCCGCGCCTCTGACACATTCTGTATCACGCCGCGTACAAAGCTTAAATCTCCAGGACAACTGACGCCCCGAGGCTGCAAAAGCCGGTACACCCGCTACCGGACACATTCATCTCAGGGGAGTGAGACTCATGATCAACGGGATAAGCAGCAGTTTCTCCAGTTACACCAGCTCGACCAGCGCAACCACCAGCACCAACAGCAAGAAGTTTCAGGAAGAGTTGCTGGCAAAACTGGACACCGATGGCGACGGCAGCATCGGCAAGGATGAGCTGAGTTCGGCCCTATCGTCGGACAGCAAGGATGGCATTACTGTCAGCCTGAGCAAGGCGTTCAGCGATCTGGACAGCAATGATGACGACAGCCTGGATGCCGATGAACTGGCCGCCATGACGCCGCCACCACCGCCACCCATGCAGTCGGTCGATGAGCAGGCAGAAGACCTGCTCGGCTCGCTGGACAGCGATGGCGATGGCGCGATCAGCAGCGACGAGCTGACCACCGGCCTGAGCAATGCGGGCAGCACGGCGAACAGCAACCAGGTGTTCGATGCACTGGACACTGACGAAGACGGCACAGTCAGCCTTGAAGAGCTGGTCGCCGGTATGCAACCGCAACAGCCCCCTGCCGGTATGCCGCCTGCGCAAACGAGCACCTCCGGCAGCACTGACAGCGCCAACCTGTTCAGTACGCTGGACAGCAATAGCAACGACAGTATCAGCGCCTCCGAGTTGTCTGCCGCGTTGAAACAGAGTGACAACACCATTGATCAGGGCAACACCAACCAGATTGCCACTCAGGCATTGAACAAGATGATCGCCGCACTCAGCGAAAAATATGACACCCAGAGCAGTAAGCCTGTCGGCAAGTACCTGAACACCGCTGCGTAAAGCGAGGCTCCGCCGCCCGTCCTGGCGCGGCGGAAACTCTCGCCGTCAGCGGCTGTTGCGAGCGCGCTCGCTGCCGACCCAGTCAGTCAGCAGGCTATAGGCTACTGCCAGCAGGGTCGGGCCGATGAACAGGCCGATAAAACCAAACGCCAGCAGACCACCAAACACCCCCAGCAACACGATCACCAGCGGCAGGTTGCCGCCCCGACTGATCAGGTAAGGCTTGAGTACGTTATCGACACCGCTGATGACGAACATGCCCCAGATACCGAGAAATATCGCCATACCGTATTCGCCCTGCCAGACCAGCCAGGCAGTCGCAGGCAACCAGACCAGCGGCGGGCCCATCGGGATGAGACTGAACAGGAAAGTCAGAATACCCAGTACCAGCGCGCCGGGAATGCCCGCGATCAAAAAGCCGATCAGCGCCAGCAATGCCTGTGCCGCTGCCGTGCCGATCACTCCGTTGACCACTCGTTGAACCGTACCGGCCACCAGGTCCAGATAATACTGGGCACGATCACCGATCAGACGCTCAAGCAGGCTGAGCACGAAGGCCGCCAGACGCGGACCGTCGCGGTAGAAAAAGAACGCGAAGACGATGCTCAGGGTCAGTTCAAGGATGCCGCCACCTATCTGTGCACTGCGCGCCAGCAGCCAGTTGCCGACCTCACCCAGATAAGGTTTGACCGTATTCATGAGCGCCGCGCCCTGCTGATCGATGGTGGTCCAGAACCCCACCAGTCGCTCGCCCACCAATGGAATCCCTGCCAACCATTGCGGCGGATCGGGCAGCCCGTCAACCTGGATATCCTTGATCAGTGCCGTGGCATCACGCACATGATCAGCAAGATTAAAACCCAGCCAGACCAGCGGAGCCGCCACCAGCAACATCCAGCACAGGCTCATGACCAAAGCGGCCAGCGATTCGCGACCGTTGAACCAGCGGGTCAGCAGGCGCATCAGCGGCCAGCTGGCAAACGCCAGCACCGCACCCCAGATCAGTGCCGACCAGAAAGGTGCCATCACCCAGAGGCAGGCACCGAATAGCGCCAGCAGCAGAATCTGCACCAGTAAACGATCATTGTTGAACATGCGGCATCCACTTATAGGCTCGGAGGTCACGAGCATAAGGCTGAACAAGGCTGAGGTCAGCTATTGTTCGCCATAACCTTGCGCATCAGGGCTAGCGGATGACCTCGATCACCAGCCCCTTGCTGTCGGCAGCGCCCGCCTCCAGACGCGCAGCGCGCACGCCCTTGGCCACCAGAGCGTCGCGCCATGCACTTGCACTGGGGCCGGAGACGGTTGCGCGCAGCGTGCTGTCCAGATTCAGACCGCGGGAAATCAGCGTGACCCAGGCTTCCTGTGGCTCGCCGCTCAGCCTGAGCAGTTCCAGCTTGCCCGTGCTTTTCATTTGGCGCAGCAGCGTGGCCGAGGTTGGCAGCAGTTCGCCCAGCGGCGCGGCGGATTCAAACTGCTCGACATGCAAGTACGCCCTTCGGTTGCCGCGGGTGATGCTGTATAGCGCGACGAGGGTTTCGCTCCGGGGCTCGGCCAGACGCAACAGCAGGTAGGCCTGCCGGTCGTCCGCACCATACAGCTTGGCATTGCCGAACACCTCGTTGGCCCACAGACTGCTTTCTCCGCAGTCACGCGCCTGACACCAGAACAGCAATTCTGCCCCCTGCTGCTGCAAGGCTTCACGAGCGGCAGTAAAGGCGTCGTCGGATGCATGTTCGGCAGGTAATTGATAAGTAACCGACGTCAGAGTGCCACGCGCACTGACCTGGCCGTCGAAACGCAACTGACCGCTGATCTTGCGGATCGAGCCCATCGGGTAGACACGCTCAAGCTCGGCGGCAGGACGATAGTCTACGATTTCGGTATCGGTCAGACGAGGCAAAATCTCCAGATCACGACTGCCCGGCGCATCGGCAGCGAAAAGGACAGCGCTGAACAGCGACATGCACAACGCCGCGACGGGAACACTTGATAAACGCATGAGTGCTCTCATTGGCAGGCAAGCAGGGCGCTGGAATAAAAAAGATCGCCGACAAGGCGGTCGCGAGAGGCTGCGGATTGATCCATCACGGTTGACTCCTGTTTCAACCCGCTCAGCGTCGGCAGTTGCCGGTCTCAAGTCAAGAAGCAGCGAAGAAGCGATTGATACAGTGTGCAACAGAACGTGCTCCCTGCTCATCGTTCAGGTGCAAATGATGCCCGCCGGCCAACCGTTCGACGTCAAAGGGCAGCGCCGACAACAGCTCCTGCCTTTGCGCCAGCATGCCATCGGAGGCAACCACCAACTGCGTCGGGCAACGAATGCCGTGAACGAACGCCATGGCCTGTTGATCCGTGAAGCGTATTGCGGAGGGCAAGGTCAGACGGCTGTCGCTGCGCCAGGTGTAACCACCCGGCACCGGCATCAAACCTCTCTGAGCCAGCAGCTCGGCCGCCTCGCGACTGACCGCCACCACGCCTTTCATCCGCGCCTGAATGGCTCGATCCTGATCCTGATAAACCGGTTTTTTCTTGTTCGCCAGTTCGAGTTGCGCCTGCATGGCGGCACTCATTTGCTCGGCGGCGGATTCGGCCTTGCCCGTCAATGGCAGCAGACCGTCGATCAGCGCCAGGCGCGTAACCCGCTCGGGTAGCGAGCTTGCCAGCAACACAGAGATAATCGCGCCCAGCGAATGCCCCAGCAGGGCAAAGCGCTGCCAGCCAAGTTGCTCGGCAACTCGCAGCACGTCGAATGCATAGTCAGCCAGTGCATAGGACGAGCCTGCCGGTCGGTGATCAGAATGACCATGCCCCGCCAGGTCCAGCGCCACGATCCGTAGCCCTTCAAGACATGGTGCGAGCCGGGCGAAACTGTTGGCGTTGTCGAGCCAGCCATGCAGCGCGATAACCGGCTGGCCGTCCTCGGGGCCGTACAGATGAGCCGCCAGCTCGATATGCCCCAGGCTCAGGCGCACCTCCTCCACCGCAAGCGTCATGCACTGGCCCTGGAGGCGGTGCGGGCATTCCAGCGAGCAAACAGCGTCTTGAGCAGCAACGCCGTTTCATCCGGTCGTTCAAGTGGAAACATGTGCCCTCCGGGCATGGACAGGTATTCGCCTTCGCGCATGCGTCGGGCAAGGTAACCATGATGAGGCATGATCACCCGGCTGTGTTGGCCACGCACCATGGCCAGCGGCACCTTGAGCTGCCGCGATGGTATCGGGCTGGTGTGAGGAATGCTGCGGTAAATACTGATCTCCGTCGCCGGGTCAAAGCGCAGACGCAGTTGCTCGCCATCCTGCTGCAGGCCGTGTTCAAGGTAAGCAGTCAGGCAGTCGGGATCGAAACGGCGAAACAGGGTCTTGCTGGCAAAATAGGTGCGGGCTGCGTCCAGATCGGCAAATGCCTCGCGACGGCCCAGTGTGCGGCCCGCTGGCGTGATGCGGTCAATGAAGCCCAGACGTTTGGCTGCGCGGATGAACAACTGATCAGCCAGACCCAGCACCGGCGAATCCAGCATCACCACGCCACGGTAAAGCTGCGGACAGCGCAGCGCGGCATGCAGGTGCAGAACCCCGCCCAGCGAGTGCCCCACACCCCATACCGGGCCGGGCTGCTCACGCAAATGATGGATCAGTTCGTCGACCAGGTTCAGCCAGTTGTCATCCACCGGAAAGCGCGGGTCGTGAGCATGCTGATCAAGGTGCGTGACGGCATATTCCGGTGCCAGCGCGCAGAACAGCTTTCCATAGGTAGCCGATGGAAAACCGTTGGCGTGAGCGAAGAACACGGGCTGCGACATACCGATACTTCCAGAGGCCGTACGAGCCGCAATTGTGCGCAGCCGCTTCAAGCAACAGCAATGACTGGAACTGCCATCGCAGATGGCACTCCGGCCATCACAATGGCCGGAGCCACGTGAATGCCTACAGCGCCTGAGTAAAACGGTCCAGACAAGCTTTGATGTATGCAACCTGGAAACCAAACGACTGCTTGGCGAGAGCCTTGGCTTCAGCGGAGGGTTTGCCTTTCTTGAACTCCAGAATACCGAGCTGCATGGCTTGTACCGCAACATCCGACAAAGGCTGGAACAGCGCAAGGGCACCATTGTCGGGAAACTGGACCTTCAGCTTGTCGAACAGCACGTCCGCATCATCGCGCAGTGCCATGAACTCGGCAGACGTCATGATCTGATCCGCATAAACCTGCTTCAAGCGTTTTTCCAGGTTCAACTCTGGGAGTGGGGGCTGGGGGGGTGCCGACGTTGAGGGAGAAGATGTGGCGGCAGCAAATGTTTGCCCCCTCAATAGTTGGTTTTCAGACACCGACGGATCGGCAGGTAAAGGTTGAGCTTCAGGAGCAAGCGAGCTTTCAGCCGGAGGAGTTTCTCCGGGTGGCACTGCCTTTTCTTCAGTCATTATCAATCCTCCTGGGAATGAATGTTCCCTCCAGGGAACACGCAGACACTAAGAGAAACGCCACCGGACTACAACGCTCAATCCAGACCTAAAACACCGTTATTAATAGCTGAAAACACTCAACTAATTGGTAGCTCCTGGCCATGTGGTACAACCGCCACGGTCAGACGCGATATGCAGCTCAGCTTGCCCTCCTCGGTACTGATGCGGATGTCCCATACATGGGTGGTACGGCCGATGTGCACAGGACGCACAACACCGGTTACCCGTCCGGTACGCACGCCGCGCAGATGGTTGGCGTTGACCTCTAGCCCGACGCAGAAATACTTGCTCGGGTCGACAATCAGGTAACTGGCCATCGATCCCAGAGACTCGGCAAGCACCACGGATGCACCGCCATGCAACAGCCCGAAAGGCTGATGGGTACGCTGATCGACGACCATGCTGGCTGTCAGGGAATCATCCGTGAACGATTCGAAGCGAATATCCAGCACCTCACCAATGGTGTTTTTCTGAGCCGCCATAAGGGCTTCGATATCAGGAGCCTGACGCCATACACTCATGTTAAATCCTTTTTCAAAGAGGGCCGCGTTTGCGGTGATTCATTGCTCGAACAGACCGTTTCAAACGTGTCGAACGCTGTTGAGCTGCATTGCGCCAGCCAGCACGAACTCGCCTTCCAGCTCAGCCAGACTGGCAGTACTCATGGGCTCGGCCTGTTGCGGACTGCCGTGCGCCAGTACGCCGATCAATTCGCCCACCAGGGGTTGATGACTGACCAGCAGCACTTCGTCGACGCCCAGCTTGTCCAGCTGGAGCAACACCTCGCGCGGGCTGCTGTCCGGTGTCAGCCAGGGCACCGTCACGACCGGGTCATTGAACCCCAGCGACTGGCGTACCAACTCGGCTGTCTGCTGTGCACGAACATAGGGGCTGGCGATGATCCGCCGCACCGACTTGTCAGTCAGGTGCACTGCATTTTTGAGCACTTCCTCACGCCCGTGTGCGGTCAGCTCGCGTTCGGCATCACTGCGCGCCCGCGACTGCGCTTCGCCATGACGCAATACCCAGACCTTCACAGTTTTGGCTCTTCGTCACGCACCGGATGCGGCGCTGGCGGAACGTGATGAGCCGCCTCGCCTTCAGGAGCACGCGGCGCTGGCCAGTCGGCGAAGGGCCAGGGCTTGTGGTCGCTGTGAAACGTCCCGAAACGACCAATCTGGGCCAGGTACTGGCTAATACTGTCGCCGAAATTCATCAGACCGCCATTCGGCGCGCCATAGATAAGGCGATAAACCAATTGCACCAGCACTACGCCCGCCAGAATGATCTGCGCAACGTGCCATACACCCAGAAACAGCAGCATCCACAGAATGCGCAGCAGGATCGATTCGTTATGCTGGATTTTCGACTCGTTCAAGACATTCTCCCTGATCAGACTGAGTTCAATTAAAGCCGGTAATCGAAATGAAATCGACGTCCGTCTTGGGCTCGGCCCGCATCAGCGCCTCAATGACCTGACTGAGCGTACGGCCTTCAAAAAGAATCGCATGCAGCCCGGCGACCAACGGCATATAGACCTGAACCTCCTGCGCTTTGACCTTGAGCACCTTGAGCGTGTTCACGCCCTCGGCTACTTCGCCCAGACGAGTGACCGCCTCGTCCAGCGTCAGCCCCTGGCCCAGCGCAAAACCGACCTGATAATTGCGGCTTTTGGGTGAGGAACAGGTGACGATCAGATCGCCCACCCCGGCCAGGCCGAGAAAGGTCATCGGGTTGGCACCCTGACTGACCGCAAAACGGGTCATTTCCGCCAGCGCCCGGGTGATCAGCATACTCTTGGTGTTTTCGCCCATGTCCAGCGCTACGGCCATGCCTGCGATAATTGCGTAGACGTTTTTCAACGCCCCGCCCAGTTCTACACCAAATCGGTCGTTGCTGGCGTACACCCGAAATGTACGACCATGCAGCGCGGCCTGGACCTGCTGACACAGCGCCTCGTCTTCGCTGGCAACCACGGTGGCAGTCAATGCATGATCGGCGATCTCCCGGGCCAGGTTGGGCCCGGACAATACGCCGATACGCGCCTGGGGAACGATCTCTTCGAGGATCTGGCTCATCAATTTGAAGCTCTGCGCTTCAATACCTTTGGTCAGGCTGACCAACATCTTGCCGTTCAGCCGCTCGACATGGGGCGAGAGTACCGAGCGCAGGGCACTTGAAGGCAGAGCGACGAAAATCAGCTCGCAGGCCTCAAGCGCGGCGGTGATGTCGGTCACCGGCTCGACTTCAGGCCGGACCTTGATGCCCTTGAGGTAACGGGGGTTCTCACGGTTGACGCGAATCGCCTGCGCCTGCTCCGGATCACGCATCCACTGAAGAACCTGATGGCCGTTCTCGGCCAGCAGATTGGCAATGGCAGTGCCGAAGCTGCCACCACCAAGAACCGCGACTGGTTGCTGTGTGGTCATAAAACTATCCATCCAGAGCCATTCAAGTGGCGATGCCAGCATTATACGGAGCGCCGCAGTATCGGCCAGCAACAAAGCTGATCTGTCGAGCATGCAGGGCTGCATGCGACAACAAGTTCGCTGGAAACGCGCGCTATCTCGGTTAACATGCGTGCACAGCATGAACTATCGCGACACCCGGCACTGCCCTTCACAGCCGGACGGGGTCGCGAACACCGGGCGAACAGGCATGGACGCATTAATCGAGTCACCAGCGCAGAGCATTGCGCACAAGACGCACAGCCGATGAAGTTTCGGCATTGGGATATCAATACCCGCACTCAGATCATCAGCCTCGGCCCTGCCCTGTTGCTGACGGCACTGCTGATCAGCTTTTTCACCTTCGTACGTATTCAGGACCTGCGCCAGGAGCTCAATCACACCGGACAGCTCATCGCCAATCAATTGGCTACGGCCGTCGAACCGGGTGTAGCGACAGGCGATATCGACGGGCTGAAAGCATTGATGCGCGCCACTCTGTCCATGCCCAGCGTTCGCTATGTAGAGATTCAGGACAGCTCCAATACGGCTATGGTCTACATAGATCAGCCCCGCGAAAGCGAGCAGGCGGCACGGCAGATGGAGATATTCCAGGCCCCTGTCTACCCGCAGCGCACAATAGCTAACAGGCACTCCGCCACGTCGCCCCAAGGCAATCGCCAAACACCTGATAACGCTTCGCAGAGCTATATGGGACGAGTATTGGTCGGGATGTCCAATGAGGCTTTCAGTCGACGTCAGCAGGAAATATTGCTCAAGGCCGGTGTCCTGGCAATGGGCGCGTTGCTGTTCGCTTTTCTGCTGGCCCGCGGCCTTGCCCTGAGCCTGTCCAGACCCGTCAAGGAAATGGGCGAAGCCCTCAAGGCGATTCAGCAGGGCGACTACCACACCCCCCTGCCGGTCAGCGACGATGCCGAGTTAGGTGCACTGGCGCGGCACATCAACAATCTGGCAGAGAACCTGCACCGTACCAGCCTTGAGCAGCAGCGCTCAGTGGCGCAGTTGATCCAGACACGCGAAGAAGCCGAGCAGGCCAACCGCGCCAAGTCGGACTTTCTGGCAATGATGAGTCACGAGTTGCGCACCCCCATGAACGGCGTGCTGGGCATGCTGCAACTGATGGAAACCACGCGCATGACCGCTGAGCAAAGCGAGTATGCGACGCTGGCGACCGAGTCAACCGAGCATCTGCTACGGGTCATCAACGACATTCTCGATTTTTCCCGCATTGAACGCGATGCCCTGCAAATGGAAGGCATAGCGTTCAATCTGGCAGAACTGGTCAGTGCCTCGACCCATGCGTTCAACCACAGCGCGCTGCAACGCAAGCTGCTACTGGAACTGCACATTCAGCCTGGGCTGGAAACGGTGACCGTCACAGGCGACCCGACCCGGATCAGGCAGATCCTGGTGAATCTGATCGGCAACGCGCTCAAATTTACCGAGCAAGGCAAGGTCAGCGTTGTCGCCCGATGGGCGATGCTCGAAAACGAACAGCTGCACTTTACCTGTGCAGTGCATGACAGCGGCATTGGTATCGACGTCGAGCGACTGGAGTCGATGTTCGATGCGTTCAAGCAGGCCGACAGCTCGATCTCCAGGCGCTATGGCGGCACAGGGTTGGGACTGCCGATTGCCCGCACCCTCGCCGAACGCATGGGTGGCACGTTGCGTGCCGAGAGCCAGGAGGGTTCGGGTTCTGTGTTCACGCTGCAGATCCCCCTGCCCGTTTCACGCGATGTTTCGGTGGATATCGCCAAGCCGCTGTCGGTACTCGATGCACATGGCAAGGAGCGCAGCATATTGCTGGTCGAGGACAACCCGGTGAACCGCACCGTGGTGCAGGCCATGTTGCGTAATCTGGGCTGCGAAGTCGACGTGGCGGTGGACGGCGCCGAAGCGGTGATGAAGGCTGGCGCGGGAAACCACGCACTGATACTCATGGATTGCCGGCTGCCGGTCATGGACGGCTATGAAGCCACACGTAGAATCAGGCAACTTTCCGGCCTGGAACGAATCCCAATCATTGCCCTGACTGCCAATGCACTTCAGGGTGATCGGGACGCGTGTTTACAGGCAGGTATGGATGATTACCTGGCGAAACCATTCAAACACGCTGATTTACAGCAGGTTTTACACCGTTGGCTGCCATTTGACGCACCTGTGACTGGCGATAAATGTTAAATTGCGGCAGTCTTGGCACGCAAATCAGCCAGCAAAATCGGCTGAATGACAAAATTCAGTGAACAGGTGTACTTTGATTTCACCTGAGCTGTGACTTTCATTACAACGCAACAGTCTATGAGTAGGCTGCCGGACAGGGTCCTGGCGAATTGGTACGTCAGAACCGGCGTTCGAGCCAGTGGCGCCACAACCTGCCACACGAGATTATTGAGGAGCTCGCATGACCAAACAACACGCCTTTACCCGGGAAGACCTGCTGCGCTGCAGTCGTGGCGAGCTGTTCGGCCCAGGTAATGCGCAACTGCCCGCCCCCAACATGCTGATGGTTGATCGCATCACCCACATCAGCGAAGAAGGCGGCAAGTTCGGCAAAGGTGAATTGGTCGCCGAACTGGATATCAACCCGGACCTGTGGTTCTTTGCCTGCCACTTCGAAGGCGACCCGGTCATGCCCGGCTGCCTGGGCCTGGATGCCATGTGGCAACTGGTCGGTTTCTATCTCGGCTGGCAGGGTAATCCTGGCCGTGGCCGCGCCCTGGGTTCGGGCGATGTGAAGTTTTTCGGTCAGGTGCTGCCTACTGCCAAAAAAGTCACCTATAACATTCAAATCAAACGCACCGTGCGCGGCAAACTGGTCCTGGCAATCGCCGAAGGCACCGTGAGCGTCGATGGTTGCGAAATCTACAGCGCCGAAGGTCTTCGCGTCGGTCTGTTTACTTCCACTGAAAATTTCTAAGGGTACTCGCATGCGCCGCGTCGTTATCACTGGTCTGGGTATTGTTTCCTGCTTGGGCAATGACAAAGAGACCGTCACCGCAAACCTGCGTGCTAACCGCCCTGGCATCCGCTTCAACCCGGAATATGCCGAAATGGGTCTGCGTAGCCAGGTTTCCGGCTCCATCGACCTGAACCTGGAAGAACTGATCGATCGCAAGGTTTATCGCTTCGTCGGCCATGCGGCAGCCTATGCCTACCTGGCGATGAAAGATGCCATCACCGACTCCGGCCTGTCCGATGACCAGGTGTCAAACGTTCGCACCGGCCTGATCGCTGGCAGCGGCGGCGCATCGACCCTGAACCAGATGGAAGCGCTGGATACCCTGCGCGAAAAAGGCGTCAAGCGCGTCGGCCCTTACCGTGTCACGCGGACCATGGGCAGCACCGTTTCGGCCTGCCTGGCCACGCCGTTCAAGATCAAGGGCGTGAACTACTCCATTTCGTCCGCCTGCGCCACCAGCGCTCACTGCATCGGCAACGCTGTCGAGCAGATCCAGCTGGGCAAACAGGACATCGTCTTTGCAGGTGGCGGCGAAGAAGAGCACTGGAGCCAGTCGTTCCTGTTCGACGCAATGGGCGCACTGTCTACTCAGTACAACGAAACGCCGGAAAAAGCCTCCCGCGCTTACGACGCCAAGCGTGACGGTTTCGTCATTGCCGGTGGCGGTGGCATGGTCGTTGTCGAAGAGCTGGAACACGCTCTGGCACGCGGCGCGAAAATCTATGCGGAAATCGTCGGCTACGGCGCTACATCCGACGGCTACGACATGGTTGCGCCAAGCGGTGAAGGTGCGATTCGCTGCATGCAGATGGCCCTGGGTGATATCAACTCCGGCGACATTGACTACATCAACACCCACGGCACCTCGACCCCGGTTGGCGACGCCAAGGAAATGGAAGGCGTGCGCGAAGTATTCGGCGCCAACGCTCCAGCGATCAGCTCCACCAAGAGCCTGTCAGGCCACTCGCTGGGCGCCGCAGGTGTCCACGAAGCGATCTACTGCCTGCTGATGATGGAGAACAACTTCATCGCAGGTTCGGCCAACATCGACGAGCTGGACCCGGTGGTTGCCGACATGCCTATCCTGCTCAAGACCCAGGAAGATGCGAAGCTCGATCTGGTCATGAGCAACAGCTTCGGCTTCGGCGGCACCAACGCCACGCTGGTGTTGAAACGCTGGGCGGGCAAGTAATACTGCTTTTGTCGCAAACAAAGAAGGCGCCTTTCGAGGCGCCTTTTTTGTGAGTCGGGCAAAGTGGCTAGTGTTCTTCGGTATATCTACGGGGACAATGGATCTTCAGAACATCTCTCGCTGCTCATGCTCCAGTATGGGAATGCAGCAGAGGACGCAGAGCGTCCAGAACGGCATGCCCACGCGGAGCATGGGCACGATAGTGTTTCCCGGCACGCCTGCGGGAAGATGGATCTTCAGAACACCGCTCGTTCCTCACGCTCCAGCGTGGGAATGCCGTTCGCGACGCTCTGGGTCGCAAGAGGACGTAGAGCATCCAGACCGGCATGCCCACGGAGCATGGGCACGATAGTGTTCTCCTGCACGCCCTAGGGGACGATAGGTGTTCCTTCAGCCGAACACTTCGCTCAACAAATCATGCATCGACTTGAACGCCCGCCTCGACACTTTTGCGTCGTACATCATCATGCCCGGCACATTGGCGTGCGGATCGGTGAATGAGTGGAATGCCCCACCGTAACTGTGCAGTTGCCAGTCCACACCAGCGGCGTTCATTTCCTCTTCGAAAGCAGGTAACTGCTCTTTTGGCACCAGCGGGTCCGACGCACCGTGGAGAACCAGCACCGAGCCCTTGATGTTCTGCGCATCAACCGGGTTAGGTGTGTCCAGCGTGCCGTGGAAGGAAATCGCGGCTTTCAGTTCGGCCCCGGTGCGTGCAAGCTCCAGCGAGCAGCAGCCACCGAAGCAGAAACCGAATGTTGCGATTCTGTTGGCATCCAAAGACACGTCTGCCTGACTCAATAACTGATCGAGGCCTGACTGCATACGCTTGCGCAACAGCGCGCGATCGTCCTTGAGCGGCATCATGGCAGCGCCCGCCTCGTCATTGTTACTCGGGCGAATCTTCTGACCATAAAGGTCAGCCAGCAGCACCACATAGCCCTTCGCAGCCACCGCTTTGGCGATGTCTTCAGCACCCTTGCTGACACCCATCCAGTTAGGCGCCATCAACAGGCCTGGCTGTGCAGCGGAAGCTTTAGGGTCGTAGGCCAACCGGCTTTCATAAGTCTGGCCATCAATCTGATAGACCACAGAACGAATTTCGATATTGCTGCTCATTACTGACTCCTGATCGTTACAGAGATGAAAAACGTGTCGCGGGAACTGAAACAAAAAACCCGCCGAGGCGGGTTTCTTGTCAACCGGCTATCAAACCGACAGTTCTACCAACAGCTTGTTCAGGCGGCGTACATACGCGGCCGGATCCTTGAGGCTGTCACCGGCGGCCAGCGCCGCCTGATCGAACAGGATGTGCGAAAGATCGCCGAAGCGCTCTTCGCTCTGCTCGGCATCGAGCTTGCCGATAAGCGGGTGGGCCGGGTTGAATTCGAAGATTGGCTTGGAATCCGGAACCTTCTGCCCGCTGGCTTCCAGAATCTGACGCATCTGCAGCCCCATGTCCTGCTCGCCAATGGCCAGAATCGCAGGTGAATCGGTCAGACGATGAGAAACCCGCACTTCGCTTACAGACTCACCCAGCGCAGCTTTCAGGCGCTCGATCAGGCCCTCCTTGTCCTTGGCGATTTCTTCCTGAGCCTTCTTGTCCTCTTCGGAGTCAAGATTACCCAAGTCAAGGTCGCCACGCGCCACATCGACAAACCCCTTGCCGTCGAAATCGCTCAGGTAGCTCATCAACCACTCGTCGATACGGTCGGTCAGCAGCAGCACTTCGATGCCTTTCTTGCGGAAGACTTCAAGGTGCGGACTGTTCTTGACCTGCGCGTAGGATTCGCCAGTGAGATAGTAAATCTTGTCCTGACCTTCCTTGGCACGCGCCAGGTACTCAGCCAGAGAAACACTCTGTTCGCCGCTGTCGTCGGAAGTCGATGCAAAGCGCAGCAGGCCGGCGATCTTTTCCTTGTTGGCGAAGTCTTCCGCCGGACCTTCCTTGAGCACCTGACCGAAGTTCTTCCAGAACCCCTTGTACTGCTCGGGCTCGTTCTTCGCCAGCTTCTCGAGCATGTCCAGCACGCGCTTGGTCAGCGCCGACTTCATCGAGTCGATGATCGGATCTTTCTGCAGGATTTCGCGGGAGACGTTCAGCGACAGGTCATTGGAATCGACCACACCCTTGATGAAGCGCATGTACAGCGGCAGGAACGACTCGGCCTGATCCATGACGAAGACGCGCTGCACATAGAGCTTCAGGCCGCGCGGCGCTTCACGCTGATACAAATCGAACGGCGCACGAGCAGGCACGTACAGCAGCGAGGTGTATTCCAGCTTGCCTTCGACCTTGTTATGGCTCCAGCTCAGAGGGTTCTCGTAGTCGTGCGCGACGTGCTTGTAGAACTCCTGATATTCCTCATCCTTCACCTCGGTGCGAGAACGGGTCCAGAGGGCGCTGGCGCGGTTGACGGTTTCCCACTCCGGGGCCGGTGCTTCCTCGCCCTCGGCTGCCGGAGCCTGCTCTTTGGGCAGCTCGATCGGCAAAGCGATGTGGTCGGAGTACTTCTTGATGATGTTACGCAGACGGTAGCCGTCAGCGAATTCCTCTTCACCGTTTTTCAGGTGCAGAACGATACGCGTACCGCGCTCGGCCTTGTCGACGTTTGCAACTTCAAACTCGCCCTCACCTTTGGAAGACCAGTGCACGCCTTCACTGGACGGCGAACCGGCACGACGGCTGAATACTTCGACCTGATCGGCAACGATGAATGCCGAATAGAAACCCACGCCGAACTGACCGATCAGGTGCGAGTCCTTCTTCTGGTCACCCGACAGGTTTTTCATGAAATCAGCGGTGCCTGACTTGGCGATGGTCCCCAGATGGGTGATCACATCTTCACGGCTCATACCGATGCCGTTGTCTTCAAGGGTAACGGTCTTCGCGTCCTTGTCGAAGCTCACGCGAATCTTCAGCTCGGCGCCGCCTTCCAGCAACTCCGACTTCGACAACGCTTCAAAACGCAATTTGTCGACCGCGTCAGACGCGTTCGAGATCAATTCGCGAAGGAAAATTTCCTTGTTGGAATACAGCGAATGGATCATGAGGTGCAGCAGTTGCTTTACCTCGGTCTGGAAGCCCAGGGTTTCCTTTTGAGTTTCCACACTCATAATCATCAAACTCCGATCTGGATGGTATAAGCCGTCACGATCAGGCATCAGCCTGCGTGACAGCGGGTAGTCATCAAGGTGGGGGCTGGGTCGGGGATTTCAAGAGCCAATGATGCCCGGAGTGTGTTTCATGCGCCGGATACCACACGCATTGCGTTGGTAGGTGCTGGCCAGAACTATCCGCAATCGGCACAGTGCGATCGGCCTGTAACGACCGCGAAACAACGGCCTCCAATATTGTCATCACGGGTGGAACTTAACTCACGGAGGCAGGCTCTTAGCCTCGTGAACACTCAATAAGGAGAAACACCCCATGCGTAAATCTTTAGCCTATGCCTTGATGCTTTCTGCCACCCTGGGCCTTGCCGCCTGTGACAAAAAGTCCGAAAACACTCAGCAAGATGCCAATAAGGCAGCTCAGCAGTCCCAGGAGTCGATGGAAAAGGCTCAGGAAAAAGTAAATGACGCGGCCAAGGAAAGCCAGGAAGCCGCTCAGAAGAACGCTGAAGCCGCTCAGCAGCGTACCAACGAGAACGCCAACAAAGCGCCAGAAGCAGCGCCAGCCACCAAGTAAGGCTGAAACGCTCACAGAACTAAAAAAGCCCGCTCAAAGCGGGCTTTTTCATTTAACTCGTCTCACCTGACACGTAACGTCAGTTAGACATTACATGGTGTACCGCATTCAAGCCAGCGCCTCGCTGCGCTTGCCCATGACCCTGTCAACGGCCACAGCGCCCGCCAGCGTGATTACCGAGGGTACCAGCCATGCCAAGCCTTGATCACTCAGCGGCAGACTGGTCAGTACACCCGGCAGATAGTCGGAAAAACCGGCACCCTTCAGCGCATCGATCAAGCCGAAGATGAGTGATACCAGCATCACAGGTGCAACCACCCGCCCCTGACTCTGCCAGAGGCCTTTGCAGAAGCTCAGCGCGACCAGCACGATGCACGGTGGATAGATAGCAGTGAGCACCGGAATCGAAAACTGGATCAGCTTGGTTAGCCCCAGATTGGATACCAACAACGAGAACACCGCCAGGATGATCACCAGCGTCCGGTAAGACAGCGGCAGCACCTTGGCAAAGTATTCAGCACAGGCACAGGTCAGGCCTACCGCAGTCACCAGACACGCCAGCGAAATCAGTACGGCGAGGAAGCCACTGCCCAATGAACCAAAGGTGTGCTGCACGTAAGCATGCAGAACCGCCGCGCCGTTGCTCGCGCCTGCCGCGACTGCATGGCTGCCGGAGCCCAGGCGAAACAGGCTGACATACACCAGCGCCAGTCCGACACCGGCAATGAGCCCGGCAATGATTGCGTAGCGCGTGATAAGACGTGGCGACTCGACACCACGAGAGCGGATGGCATTAACGATGACAATCCCGAAAACCAGCGCCCCGAGGGTGTCCATGGTCAGATAACCATTGATGAAACCCTGAGAAAAAGGCGCCGCGGCATACGCGGGCTCAGCCTCGCCTATTCCGCCTGCGGGCAATGCGAATGCCGCGATCCCCAATACTGCCAGGGCAATAATCTTCAGCGGTGCCAGAAAGCGCCCGACCGTGTCGAGCAAGCGCCCCGGGTACAGCGAAACCCAGAACACCACCAGAAAATACACCAGACTGTAGAGGAACAACGCGACTGGAGTGTCACCGGTCAGAGGCGCCAGGCCGACTTCAAACGAGACAGTCGCGGTACGCGGGGTCGCGAACAGTGGGCCGACCGCCAGATAGCAGACGGCAGCGAGCGCCCCGCCGGCAATCTTGCCGATCGGACTGCTCAGTGCATCCATTGCTCCCCCCACCCTGGCCAGGGCAATTACCGTAACGACCGGCAGCCCGACCGCAGTGACCAGAAAGCCCAGCGCCGCCATCCATACATGCTGACCGGCCTGCAGGCCCACAATAGGCGGGAAGATGATATTGCCAGCCCCGACAAACAGGGCAAATGTCATAAAACCGAGTGCCAGGATGTCCTGGCCTTTCAACACTTTCATTACGAGGGACCACACGGAATCGAAATAAGGGATGGGACGTCACCCATGAATGGGGCAGACGCAGCCCGTCGGCGTAAGACGTGGCAGTACCTTGCGAAACGCCCCTCGTGAGGGCAACGCAAAAACGGCGGACAGGGTAGCCAACTTCGACCGAAAATGCACTGCCTCAGGGCGTACCGGCCGACGACGCACCTTTAAAAAGCAGTCGAGCAAACTGCCGGTTATTCGGAAATTTCCGACAGACCCACCGTTGATGGGTCGGTAGATTGAGTGGCATCTCTACCGCCGATGACTGATTTCCATGCCCGAAGCGAAAACCCGGCCTGCGGTTCTCACCCCTGCCCTATACACGCCACGCCTTGCACTGCTGCCGTTGCAGCTCGAAGACGGACCCGCCATGCAGAGCCTGTTCAATCACTGGGAGGTCGTGCGTTATCTGACCCATCACGTGCCCTGGCCCTACCCTGAAGGCGAAGCACTGCGCTATCTGCGCGAAGACGTTCTGCCTGCGATGCTCGATGGGGAAGAATGGCACTGGTCGATTCGCCTGCGCAGCCAGCAGCAACGACTGATTGGCAGTGCATGCATGATGGACGAGGAAGACAACAACCGGGGCTTCTGGCTGTCACCGACCTATCAAGGGCTGGGGCTGATGTCGGAAGTCTGTATTGCGATCGACCGCTTCTGGTTTGAAACACTCGGGCGCAAGGTCCTGCGCGTGGCCAAGTCAGCCTTGAATGAAGCGTCCTGCCGGCTGTCGCAGCGCGAAGGCATGCGCCTTGTGACCGTTCAGGAGTCACAGTTTGTTTGCGGCACGACACAGGAACAAATATGGGAACTGACGCGAGACGAATGGCTGGCAAGCACCAGCGAGTAGGCAGACAAGCCTGAGCATGTCCGATGTGGCGGGTCACACGCCTAAACAAAAGCCACCCGAAGGTGGCTTTTGTCGACTGCTCGAATCAGCAAGCGAAGCTTACTTGGTCGGCCAGCCGGTCAGCTCGGCCAGGGCCTTGCCAATGTCTGCCAGGGAGCGCACGGTTTTTACACCAGCGTCCTGCAGTGCAGCGAATTTCTCGTCTGCAGTACCTTTACCACCGGAGATGATTGCACCGGCATGGCCCATGCGCTTGCCCGGAGGAGCAGTCACACCAGCGATGTAGGAAACAACCGGCTTGGTCACGTGTGCCTTGATGTAGGCAGCCGCTTCTTCTTCAGCCGAACCGCCGATCTCGCCGATCATGACGATCGCCTCGGTCTTCGGGTCTTCCTGGAACAGCTTCAGGATATCGATGAAGTTCGAACCAGGGATCGGGTCACCACCGATACCTACACAGGTGGACTGACCGAAACCGGCGTCAGTGGTCTGCTTCACAGCTTCGTAGGTCAGGGTGCCGGAACGCGACACGATACCTACTTTGCCTGGCAAGTGAATGTGACCTGGCATGATGCCGATCTTGCACTCGCCCGGAGTGATGACGCCTGGGCAGTTAGGGCCGATCAGGATCACACCCAGCTCGTCGCACTTGACCTTGGCTTCCAGCATGTCGATGGTCGGGATGCCTTCGGTGATGCAGACGATCAGCTTGATGCCGCCGAACGCTGCTTCAAGGATGGAGTCCTTGCAGAAAGGAGCCGGAACGTAGATGACGCTGGCGGTCGCGCCAGTGGTGTCTACCGCTTCTTTCACAGTGTTGAACACTGGCAGGTTCAGGTGCGTGGTGCCGCCCTTGCCTGGAGTCACGCCGCCAACCATTTTGGTGCCGTAGGCAATGGCTTGCTCGGAGTGGAAGGTACCTTGCGAACCAGTGAAACCCTGGCAGATAACCTTGGTGTCTTTATTGATCAGGACGCTCATTACTTGCCCTCCGCGGCTTTGACAACTTGTTGAGCAGCGTCGGTCAGGCTGGTCGCAGCGATGATGTTCAAACCGCTTTCTGCCAGTACTTTAGCGCCCAGCTCAGCGTTGTTGCCTTCAAGGCGAACAACAACCGGGATTTTCACGCCGACTTCTTTCACTGCGCCGATGATGCCTTCGGCAATCATGTCGCAACGAACGATGCCGCCGAAGATGTTGACCAGAACTGCAGCGACGTTGGTGTCGGACAGAATGATCTTGAACGCTTCGGTAACGCGTTCCTTGGTGGCACCACCGCCAACGTCAAGGAAGTTTGCAGGCTTGCCGCCATGCAGGTTGACGATGTCCATGGTACCCATGGCCAGGCCAGCACCGTTGACCATGCAGCCGATGTTACCTTCCAGCGCTACGTAGTTCAGTTCGAACTTGGCAGCGTGAGCTTCGCGAGGATCGTCCTGCGAAGGATCGTGGAAGCCCTTCAGCTTTGGCTGACGGTACATGGCGTTGGCGTCGATGTTGATCTTTGCGTCCAGGCAGTGCAGATCGCCGTCAGCCTTGATCACCAGCGGGTTCACTTCCAGCAGGGCCAGGTCGTGGTCCTGGAACAGCTTGGCCAGACCGGTGAAGATCTTGGCGAACTGAGTGACCTGCTTGCCTTCCAGACCCAGTTGGAATGCCAGATCGCGACCCTGGAACGGCTGAGCGCCGACCAGTGGGTCAATCGTGGCCTTGAGAATCTTTTCAGGAGTGTCGTGAGCGATCTTCTCGATGTCCACGCCACCTTCGGTGGAAGCCATGAACACGATACGACGGCTGGAACGATCTACCACAGCGCCCAGATACAGCTCTTTGGCGATGTCGGTGCACGACTCGACCAGAATCTTGGTCACTGGCTGACCGTTGGCGTCAGTCTGGTAAGTCACCAGGCGCTTGCCCAGCCACTGTTGAGCGAACGCTGCAGCGTCTTCCTTGCTGCGAACCAGCTTTACGCCGCCCGCTTTACCGCGACCACCTGCGTGAACCTGGGCTTTGACGACCCACTCGGTTCCGCCGATCTTGTCGCAGGCTTCTGCTGCTGCTTCCGGGGTGTCTACCGCGTAACCCTTGGATACTGGCAGGCCGTACTCAGCGAACAGCTGCTTACCCTGATACTCGTGAAGATTCATGCTTATTACCGTCTTCGTTTAGGTACTGCGCATTCGGTGCTGCACGTCAGCGTGCCGCACCACCTGTGACCGCTACTCCGGGTGGACTCTGCAAGTGCCGTGGGACACTCATGGAGCCGCCTGAGAGGTCGAGTCCGGCGCAGATTCCGCGGTAAGCCCTGCTTGCAAGGCCAACGACGGGCACTGCGCCGTGGTTTCTCTTGTTGTCTTAGCGTTTCTTGCGATTCTGGATATGGATGGCGCCGCCATTCACAGCCAGTGCAGCTTCATGCAGCGCTTCGGACAGAGTCGGGTGCGAGAAGACCATCATGCCGATGTCTTCTGCGCTGCTACCGAATTCCATCGCGATTGCGCCCTGCTGTACCAGCTCGGCAGCACTTGGACCAATAACGTGAACACCCAGTACGCGGTCAGTCTTGGCGTCGGCAATGATCTTGACGAAGCCCCCGGTGTCGTTGGCTGCCATGGCACGGCCGCTGGCCGCGAACGGGAACGTACCGACATTGACTTCAACGCCTTCGGCCTTGAGCGTCTGCTCGGTCTTGCCGACCCAGGCGATTTCCGGGTGGGTATAGATAACCGACGGGATCAGGTTGTAGTTCATCTGAGCCTTGTGGCCCTTGATGCGCTCGACAACCATGATGCCTTCTTCCGACGCCTTGTGTGCCAGCATCAGGCCACGCACCACGTCACCAATGGCGTATACGCCAGGAACGCTGGTGGTGCAGTAGTCATCAACGTAGATGAAACCGCGCTCGTCCAGATCAACGCCGCTGTCCGATGCCAGCAGGTCAGTGGTCACAGGACGACGGCCAACGGCAACGATCAGACGATCAAAGGTAATCGACTGCTCGCCAGCGGCGTCGGTGTAGCTGACCACCACTTCTTCGCCTTCGACCTTGGAGCCGGTCACGCGAGCGCCCAGCTTGATGTCCAGACCTTGCTTGGTGAAGGTTTTCAGCGCTTCCTTGGAAACTGCTTCGTCGGCCGCCGGAATGAACTTGTCCAGTGCTTCCAGAACAGTGACCTGAGCGCCAAGGCGAGCCCATACAGAGCCCAGCTCCAGACCGATCACGCCAGCGCCGATGACGCCCAGACGCTGTGGAACCTGTTGGAATTCCAGAGCGCCAGTCGAGTCGACGATGACTTTCTGATCAACCGGAGCTGGCGGAATGTCGATAGGACGCGAGCCCGAAGCCAGAATCACATGGTCCGCTTCGATGATTTCAACGGTGCCGTCAGCAGCCGTCAGCTCGACCTTCTTACCAGCCAGCAGTTTGCCGTGGCCTTGCAGAGTGGTCACGCCATTGGCTTTGAACAGGCTGGCAACGCCGCCGGTCAGGCCTTTGACGATAGTCGACTTGCGACCGATCATGGCCGGCACATCGATGTTCACTTCAGATGTCGAGATGCCATGCACGCTGAAGCCGTTCTTGGCTTCATAGAACTTCCAGGAGCTGTCGAGCAGCGCCTTGGAGGGAATGCAACCAACGTTGAGGCAGGTACCACCGAGGGCCAGTTTGCCCTCCTTGTCCTGGTACTTCTCGATGCAGGCAGTCTTGAGACCAAGTTGCGCAGCCTTGATAGCGGCAACATAACCGCCAGGGCCTGCGCCAATCACTACCACGTCGAATTTCTGGGACATAACAAAGAGTTCCTCTTTAGCTGCGAGCTTTTAGCTGCAAGCTGCAAGTCGATCCGCGATCAGGCAAAAACGACTTGCGACCTATTAATCAGGTGAAACACACCAGCCCCGGCTGCACGCTTTTCCGCTTCTGACTTGAAGCTTGAAGCTTGCAACCCAGGGCTGCCTCATCAGATATCCAGCAACAGACGAGCCGGATCTTCCAGCAGATTCTTGATGGTCACGAGGAAGGTTACCGCTTCCTTGCCGTCAATCAAACGGTGATCGTACGACAGTGCCAGATACATCATCGGACGAATCACTACCTGACCGTTTACTGCCATCGGGCGCTGAAGAATGTTGTGCATGCCCAGAATTGCAGCCTGTGGCGGGTTGACGATCGGCGTCGACATCATCGAACCGAAAGTACCACCATTAGTGATCGTGAAGGTGCCACCGGTCATCTCGTCGATGGACAGTTTGCCATCACGGGCTTTCTTGCCGAAGGTGGCGATGCCGCCTTCGATTTCAGCCAGGCTCATGTGCTCGGCGTTACGCAGAACCGGCACAACCAGACCACGGTCGCTGGACACTGCAACACCGACGTCGGCATAGCCGTGGTAGACGATGTCGGAGCCGTCGATAGACGCGTTGACAGCCGGGAAGCGTTTCAGCGCCTCGGTAGCAGCCTTGACGAAGAACGACATAAAGCCCAGACGTACGCCGTTGTGCGACTTCTCGAACAGGTCCTTGTACTTGGAACGCAGTGCCATGACTTCGGTCATGTCGACTTCGTTGAACGTGGTCAGCATGGCCATGTTCGACTGGGCTTCGACCAGACGCTTGGCAACGGTTGCACGTACACGAGTCATCGGCACACGCTTCTCGGTGCGGTCGCCAGCAGCGATAACCGGTGCTGCAGCGGCAGCAGGCTTGGCAGCAGGAGCAGCGGCTGGAGCGGATTTCTTCGCTTCAACGGCAGCGACCACGTCTTCCTTGGTGATACGGCCGTCTTTACCGGTGCCCTTGACGCTGGCCAGGTTGATGCCGTTTTCTTCAGCGAGTTGACGCGCAGCAGGCGCGGCAATCGGGTCTTCTTCGCCGGCGGCAGCCGGTGCAGCGGCGGGTGCCGAGGCAGGCGCAGCAGCAGGTGCAGCAGCAGGTGCTGGAGCAGCAGCAGGTGCTGGAGCAGCAGAGGCCGTGGCACCATCATTCAAAGTGCCAAGCACTTCGTTGGAGAGGACGATAGCGCCCTCTTCCTTGGTGATCGAGCCCATCACGCCGTCAGCTTCGGCCAGCACTTCCAGAACAACCTTGTCAGTCTCGATGTCAACCAGCATCTCGTCACGTTTTACCGCATCACCCTCTTTTTTGTACCACTTGGAAATGGTGCCATCGGCAACGGATTCCGGGAAAGAGGGGGCTTTGATCTCGATAGCCATTATCTGTAATTCCTTAATTCGGTTTCTAATGCTCGAAGGCGTTAAACAGTGAAGGCATCTTGCAACAGTTTTTCCTGCTGCTCGGCGTGCATCGAAGCGTAACCACAGGCTGGAGCAGCAGAGGCGTCACGACCCGCGTACTCGAGAACGAGTTCACGCTTGTGGTTGCCCATGCTGCGGCGCAGATGGTGCTGACTGCTGTACCAGGCCCCCTGGTTCATTGGTTCTTCCTGACACCAGACCACATGTTGCAGGTTGGTGTACGGCGCGATGGTTTCCATCAGGTCGTCTTCAGGGAACGGGTACAGCTGCTCGAGACGAACGATGGCGATGTCTTCACGCCCTTCGGCACGGCGTTTTTCCAGCAGATCGTAGTAGACCTTGCCACTGCACAGCACCAGACGCGTGACCTTGGCCGGATCGAGGGTATCGATTTCCGGAATGACGGTCTGGAACGAGCCTTCGGCCAGATCTTCCAGGGTCGAAACAGCCAGCTTGTGACGCAGCAACGACTTGGGAGTCAGCACGATCAGCGGCTTGCGCAGCGGGCGGATGACCTGACGACGCAGCAAATGGTAGATCTGCGCCGGAGTCGTTGGCACGCACACCTGAATGTTGTGCTCGGCACACAATTGCAGGTAACGCTCAAGACGTGCCGACGAGTGCTCTGGCCCCTGCCCTTCGTAGCCGTGAGGCAACAGCATGGTCAGACCGCACAGACGGCCCCACTTGTGTTCACCGCTGGTGATGAACTGGTCGACAACCACCTGGGCACCGTTGGCGAAGTCGCCGAACTGCGCTTCCCAGATAACCAGTGCATCCGGCTGGGTGGTCGAGTAACCGTATTCGAATGCCAGCACGGCCTCTTCCGACAGGAACGAGTCATACAGGTCGAAACGCGGCTGACCGGAGTACAGATTCTGCAGCGGGATATAGGTCCCGGCGTCTTTCTGGTTGTGCAGTACAGCGTGACGGTGCGAGAACGTACCGCGACCGATGTCCTGCCCTGTCATACGGATCGGGTGACCTTCGAAGGCCAGCGTGGCGTATGCCATGGTTTCGGCATAACCCCAGTTGATCGGCAAGCCACCGGCCTGCATCTTCTGACGGTCTTCGTAGATCTTCTGAACCTGACGCTGCACCACGAAGCCTTCAGGCAGTTCCATCAGCTTGGCGGACAGTTCCTGCAGGGTCTTGAGGTCGAAGCGAGTGTCGTGACGCGCAGTCCAGGCGTGGCCCAGGTACGGACGCCAGTCGACGAACAATTCCTTGTTCGGCTCCTTGACCAGGCTTTTCACTACGTGCAGACCATTGTCCAGCGCGCTGCGGTAATCATCGACCTTGGCCTGAACACGGGCCTCATCGAGAATGCCGGTCTTGATCAGATGCTCGGCATACAGCTCACGGGTGGTGCGCTGCTTAGTGATCTGCTGATACATCAGAGGCTGAGTGCCGCTAGGCTCGTCAGCTTCGTTGTGACCGCGGCGACGGTAGCAGACGAGGTCGATCACGATATCGCGCTTGAACTGCATGCGGTAATCGATCGCCAGCTGGGTCACGAACATCACGGCTTCCGGATCATCGCCATTCACATGGAGGATCGGCGCCTGGATCATCTTGGCAACGTCGGTGGCGTACTCGGTCGAACGCGAGTCCAGCGGGTTGCTGATGGTGAAGCCCACTTGGTTGTTGATGACGATGTGGATCGTGCCGCCAGTCTTGAAGCCGCGAGTCTGCGACATCTGGAAGGTTTCCATGACCACGCCCTGACCTGCAAAGGCCGCGTCGCCGTGGAGGGAAATCGGCAGAACCTTGTCGCCATTCGGATCGTTGCGACGATCCTGACGCGCACGCACCGACCCCTCGACCACCGGAGAAACGATCTCCAGGTGAGACGGGTTGAATGCCATGGCAAGGTGAACCTCACCGCCTGCGGTCATGACGTTGGAAGAGAAGCCCTGGTGGTATTTGACGTCACCGGAACCCAGCTCCACTTTTTTCTTGCCTTCGAACTCGTCGAACAGGTCGCGCGGGTTCTTGCCGAAGGTGTTGACCAGTACGTTCAGACGGCCGCGGTGGGCCATACCGATCACGACTTCCTTGGTACCATAGGACCCGGAACGCTGAATCAGCTCATCGAGCATCGGGATCAGGCTTTCGCCACCTTCCAGACCGAAGCGCTTGGTGCCCGGATATTTGGTACCCAGGTACTTCTCGAGACCTTCGGCTGCGGTGACACGCTCGAGCAGATGGCTCTGGATATCAGCCGAGAACGCTGGACGGCCGCGAACACTCTCAAGACGCTGCATGAACCAGTTGCGCTGCTCGGAATCCACGATGTGAGTGAACTCGGAGCCTATGGTGCGACAATATGTCTGCTGCAACGCTTCATGAATTTCGCGTAGGCTCGCTTCCTCTTTGCCGATGAACAGGTCGCCGGCACGGAAGGTCGTATCAAGATCGGCATTGGTCAAGCCGTAATGATTGATCGACAGATCCGCAGGCGCAGGGCGCTGCCAAAGGCCCAACGGATCGAGCTGGGCAGCCTGGTGGCCACGCATCCGATACGCCTGGATCAGCCGCAGCACTTCAACCTGCTTCTTCTCGTGTTCGCTGCTCACACTGCCGGCGGACACCGGTTGAGCGCGGCGCTGGTTTTTGGCCAGCAACACGAAATGATCGCGAATGGTCGAGTGCGATACATCAGTGGCAGAGCTGCCGTCTGCTGGCAACTTCTGAAAGTAGGTGCGCCATTCTTCTGGCACAGCGTTAGGGTCGTGCAGGTAAAGCTCATAGAGCTCTTCCACATAGGCAGCGTTACCACCGGATAGGTGGGCACTGTTCCACATGCGCTGCATCACGCTTTCTTGCATGCTTGGTCACCCTCGGTAAGGGGACACCACCGGCGAAGACACCAGAGCAATCCTGAAATAGTCGTGTGCAGCGACTGTATCAAGTCACCAGGGATCACGCAGATAGTCCGGGTACCAGCCCGGATGCCCCTGCTGGTCTCATTTCTTCAAAATAAGAGCGGCAGCTTTGCGAGCTACTGCTCAGGTTAAAACTACGGCGCCGGTTGAAGCCTGCGCCGCAGCCACTTCAGTGCAACGGTGTAACAGATAAAACGATGAATCAGACGCCGCTTTGCAACAACATGTTGCGCACGTGACCGATAGCCTTGGTTGGGTTAAGACCTTTCGGACATACGTTGACGCAGTTCATGATGCCGCGGCAGCGGAACACGCTGAACGGATCATCAAGTGAAGCCAGACGCTCATTGGTACGGGTGTCACGGCTGTCAGCCAGGAAACGGTAGGCTTGCAGCAGCGCAGCAGGACCCAGGAACTTGTCGGGGTTCCACCAGAAGGACGGGCAGGAAGTCGAGCAGCAAGCGCACAGAATACACTCGTACAGACCATCGAGCTTTTCGCGCTCTTCCGGAGTTTGCAGACGTTCGATGGCCGGAGCCGGCGTGTCATTCTGCAGGAACGGCTTCACCTTCTCGTACTGCTTGTAGAAGATGCTCATATCGACGACCAGGTCACGAATGACCGGCAAACCAGGCAGCGGACGTACGATCAGCTTGTTCTTGGCGACAACGGCAGACAGCGGCGTGATGCAGGCCAGACCGTTCTTGCCATTGATGTTCATGCCATCGGAACCGCACACGCCTTCGCGGCACGAACGACGGTAAGAGAAGCCTTCGTCCTGCTCCTTGACCAGCGCCAGCACGTCCAGAACCATCAGGTCCTTGCCACCGGTGTCGACCTGAAACTCCTGCATGAAGGGCGCAGCGTCCTGATCAGGGTTGTAACGATAAACACTGACTTGCAACATATCGGTCACCCCTTAATAAGTCCGAATCTTAGGTTCAAAAGTCGGAACAGTCTTCGGCGAGAAGTTCACGGCACGCTTGGTCACGCGCTTGTCACCCGGGAAGTACAGGGTGTGGCACAACCAGTTCTCGTCATCGCGATCTTCAAAGTCTTCACGGGCGTGAGCGCCGCGGGACTCTTTACGATGCTCTGCGGCGATCGCCGTGGCTTCGGCAACTTCCAGCAGGTTTTGCAGTTCAAGCGCTTCGATACGGGCGGTGTTGAATGCCTGGCTCTTGTCGTTGATCTTGACGTTGGCGATACGGCCGCGCAGGTCGGCCAGCTGGGCGATACCCTTCTGCATGTATTCGCCGGTGCGGAACACACCGAAGTAGTTCTGCATGCAGCTTTGCAGCTCTTTACGCAGCGTGGCGACGTCTTCGCCGGTGGTGCGCTCGTTCAGGCCGGCAACGCGTGCCAGAGCAGCATCGATGTCGGACTCGGAAGCGCGGGCGTAGTCGATACCTTCGCTCAGAGCCTTCTCCAGGTGGATACCTGCAGCGCGACCAAACACTACCAGATCGAGCAACGAGTTACCGCCCAGACGGTTGGCACCGTGAACCGATACGCAAGCCACTTCACCTACTGCAAACAGACCCGGAATGATCTGATCGACACCGGCGGCGTCCTGAGTGATCGCCTGACCATGAATGTTGGTGGCAACGCCGCCCATCATGTAATGGCAGGTAGGAACTACCGGAATCGGCGCTGTTGCAGGGTCGACGTGAGCAAAGGTCTTGGACAACTCCATAATGCCTGGCAGACGGCTGTGCAACACTTCTTCGCCCAGGTGATCGAGCTTGAGCATTACATGGTCGCCATCCGGACCGCAGCCGTTGCCGGCAATGATTTCCTTGACCATGGAGCGCGCAACCACGTCACGACCTGCAAGGTCCTTGGCGTTCGGAGCATAACGCTCCATGAAACGCTCGCCGTGCTTGTTGATCAGGTAACCGCCTTCACCACGGCAGCCTTCGGTGACCAGTACACCTGCACCGGCGATGCCGGTCGGGTGGAACTGCCACATTTCGATGTCCTGAACCGGGACACCGGCACGCAGCGCCATACCGATACCGTCACCGGTATTGATCAGGGCGTTGGTGGTGGACGAGTAGATACGACCTGCACCGCCGGTTGCCAGCACGGTGGCGTTGGCACGGATGTAGGAGGTTTCGCCGGTCTCAATGCAGATGGCGATGATGCCGACAAAGGCACCGTCCTGATTCTTGACCAGATCCACGCCGTAGTATTCGTTGAGGAATACCGTGCCAGCCTTGAGGTTGGCCTGATACAGGGTGTGCAGCAGTGCGTGACCGGTACGGTCGGCAGCAGCACAGGTACGTGCAGCCTGACCGCCCTTGCCGAAGTCCTTGGACTGACCGCCGAATGGGCGCTGATAGATGCGGCCCTGTTCGGTACGGGAGAACGGCAGACCCATGTGCTCGAGTTCGAAAACGGCTTCAGGGCCTACGGAACACATGTATTCAATAGCGTCCTGGTCACCGATGTAGTCGGAACCCTTGACGGTATCGTACATGTGCCAGCGCCAGTCATCGTTCGGATCGGCAGAGGCGATTGCGCAGGTGATGCCACCCTGGGCAGAGACAGTGTGCGAGCGCGTCGGGAACACCTTGGTGACCACGGCAGTCTTGTGACCGCCCTGAGCGAGCTGCAGAGCAGCGCGCATGCCGGCACCGCCACCACCTATGATGATGGCGTCAAAGGAAAGCGAGTTTATGTTAGCCATGAATCAGATACCCCAAAGAATCTGCACGCCCCAGACGAAGTAGGCGAACATCAGAACGCCGCATACCGCCTGAAACAGAAAACGTACTGCAGTAGCGGACTTGCCCAGCGCCATAGGCGTCAGGTAGTCGGTCGCAATGGTCCACATTCCGACCCAGGCGTGAGCGCCAAGGGCAACAAGGGCCAGCAGACTGAAGATACGCATCCCGTTGTGTGCGAACAGATCATGCCATTGGGCGTAGCTCAGACCCGGATGAAAGACCATGTATCCGATCAGGAATATGAAATAAGCCGCGAGCACGACCGCAGAAACACGCTGGGCCATCCAGTCATAGAGGCCCGAACGCGAGAGGTTGGTGACGTTGGTTACCATATCCATACTCCTGCCAGAAGAATCAGTACCACGGAAACCGCGATAACGATTTTGGAGCCCAGCTTGCCGCCTTCAAGCGTCTCGCCTACCCCGGAGTCCATGATGAGGTGACGGATACCGGCCACCATGTGATACAGCAGGGCAGACAGAAGCCCCCAGATGATCAGCTTGGCCAGCGGGCTGGTCAGACACGCCTTGACTTCACCGAAGCCTTCTTCGGACGCCAGCGACTTGTCCATTGCATACAGCATGATTGCAATACCGACAAAGAGGATGACACCGGAGATGCGGTGAAGGATGGACGTGTAAGCGGTGACTGGGAGCTTGATGGTCCTTAGGTCTAGATTTACAGGTCGTTGGCTATTCACGGCTTTTTTTCACACTGAAGAGCCCCTAACAATCAGGGCAAGTTGTTGGGAAGTGCACTGGTCAGGTACCCACCACCCAGGAAGTGACGACCCCCTTGAAACAGGCCAAAAAGCCTTTGGCGGTCGGACGCCGAGTATAGACAGTTAGGTTACTAATGACAACGCGCAGACTTACCGCCAATTGCGCATTGCGTTGCCGGGACAAAAGGCGTAAACGGCAGGAAACAGCTTGAAAAAATCCACAGCGAGCCCTTGCGGAACACGACTTTAGGCAAATTGACTTTAGAATTTATCTCACTATAGTGATGCGGGCCCTGCGTGGGGGGCCTGTCTGATGATTTGAAGCATAAATAGGAGGCCACATGGCTGACAAAAAAGCGCAGTTGATCATCGAGGGCGCTGCCCCCGTCGAGCTGCCAATTCTGACCGGTACAGTGGGTCCGGACGTGATCGACGTACGCGGCCTGACCGCCACCGGCCGCTTCACATTTGACCCTGGCTTCATGTCCACGGCCTCTTGCGATTCGAAGATCACCTACATTGATGGTGACAATGGCATTCTGCTGCACCGCGGCTACCCGATCGAACAACTGGCCGAGCAGTCCGATTACCTCGAAACCTGCTACCTGCTGCTCAACGGCGAACTGCCGACCGCCGAACAGAAAGCCCAGTTCGTGGCCGTGGTCAAGAACCACACGATGGTTCACGAGCAACTCAAGACCTTCTTCAACGGCTTTCGTCGCGACGCCCACCCGATGGCCGTCATGTGCGGCGTAGTCGGCGCACTGTCAGCGTTCTACCACGACTCGCTGGACATCAATAATCCGCAGCACCGCGAGATTTCTGCTGTACGCCTGGTCGCCAAGATGCCGACCCTGGCAGCGATGGTCTACAAGTACTCCATGGGGCAGCCCATGATGTACCCGCGCAACGACCTCAGCTACGCCGAAAACTTCCTGCACATGATGTTCAACACCCCGTGCGAGATCAAACCGATCAGCCCGGTACTGGCCAAGGCGATGGACAAGATCTTCATCCTTCACGCCGACCACGAGCAGAACGCCTCGACGTCCACCGTACGTATGGCAGGTTCTTCGGGTGCCAACCCGTTTGCCTGCATCGCTGCCGGCATCGCCGCGCTATGGGGCCCGGCACACGGCGGCGCCAACGAAGCGGTACTGACCATGCTGGATGAAATCGGTGACGTGTCGAACATCGACAAGTTCATCGCCAAGGCCAAGGACAAGAACGATCCGTTCAAGCTCATGGGCTTCGGTCACCGCGTCTACAAGAACCGTGACCCGCGCGCCACCGTAATGAAGCAGACCTGCGACGAAGTACTGAAAGAGCTGGGCATCACCAACGACCCTCAACTCGAACTGGCCATGCGCCTCGAAGAGATCGCCCTGACCGACCCGTACTTCATCGAGCGCTCGCTGTACCCGAACGTCGACTTCTACTCGGGCATTATCCTCAAGGCTATCGGCATTCCGACCAGCATGTTCACCGTAATCTTCGCTCTGGCGCGGACCGTCGGCTGGATTTCGCACTGGAAAGAAATGCTCTCCAGCCCTTACAAGATCGGTCGCCCTCGCCAGCTCTACACCGGCAATGTGCAACGCGACATCGTCGCCCTGCAAGATCGCAAGTAAGCGTTACACGCAAAAACAAAGGGCTGCCACTGGTAGCCCTTTTTTGTGCGTACTGCATACTGCAGATTATTGCGCTTGCGCGGCCCGCTCTCTGAGCGCTTTCAGCGTGTTGAACGGCGCGTCGACAACAAACTTGTTGGCCAGCATCGATGGCACGCTACCACCGGGCTCGGTGTGAACCTGATAAGTCACCTCGGTCTGGTTTGGCCCCTTGGGCACCATCCTCCAGAACCCCTTGACCTCGGTCACACGCACGAAACCCTTTTCCTCGGGAACGTACTTGGGCTGCTCCTCAAGATTCCGGGTAATACTGCCGTCAGCCCCCTCCTGAGTGGTGATCAACAACACCGAGTCACGGGGCGTCACCGGCCAGGGCGTATTGAACTGGCTGTAGGTCCAGGTCTTGTTACCTTCGTGCTTGAGTATCTTCTGCAACTTACACTCATGAATCCAGGCGCAGGCCCCGACAACATCCTCTTGAAGCGCACGCAGCTTGCTCACGCTGGCATTGATGACCGCAATGCCCTGGTAGGCCTTGTAGTCGGACCCAGGCACGTCACTCAACGAAACCTTGATGCCATCCTCATTCTTGACCACTTTCCAGTCGTCAGCCTGCGCCGTTCCGGCAAGCATTACAGTCAAACCACAAGCAACAGCCATGCGATACAGCGGACTCATTGTTTTATTCCTTGTTTTGAAGTTCCGACAAAGCCCTTGCGCCCAAAAACAGCCCGTTCATGCCACTGCAGTAGCTTTTTCCCACCAGCCGATAAGGCGAATGGCATCCGCCTGGTCGACTCCGCAGACATCTTCAGCCGCCTTGAACTGACCGCATACCGCAGGTCGCTCGGGCCTGCCGAACAAGGCGCACAGAAACTCGACCGACAAGTGCAGGCATCGCTCACCTGCAGGTTTTCCCTCAGGCATGCCGGGTATGGGAGATGTGATGGAAGGCGCTATGCAGCACGCACCACAATCGGGACGGCAGTCCATGACCAGGCACCCTTACTGAAAAATAGAAAAAGAGGAAGGATATTAACCGTCAAAACGTCTGTTTGAAAACGCTGTATCGGACGATAGGCAGGGCTTACTGCTTGAATTTGAAATCCAGTGCAGCACCTTCCACATCACGACGGTTTTCGTTGCGCATCTGCAGTTGCATTTCGTTGGTCAGCAATCGACCTTCAAGCTCAAAGGGACCCGGATTAGCCGAAGCCCCCTTGTCGCCGAACATCTGCGGCAATATCGGCTTGCGCTTGCTGGCAATCACATTGGCGGGCGGGTCCAGCTCCTTGACAAGCTCGGGCGGCAAACTCAGGTCGAGCTTTGGCGATTTGATGCGCACATCCTTGGCACTGGCCGTTTTGGCGTCTTTGGCGTTCTTGCGCTTGCTGACAGGCGCCTTGGCTGCCACTACTTTCGAAGGCGACTTTTCAGAGACTGCCGCCTTGGCCAACGGAGGCGCTGAGGGTTGTGATTTTTCCTTGCCCACCACTACCGGAACCACCGGGACACCCGGCATCAACTGATGCATGGTATCGGGTGCCTTTATCTGTTTTGCATCCGTCGCCACCGCCTCCACAGGAGCCTCGGTCTTCAAGTGCACTTCAGGCGAGACCGGAGCAGTAATAACCGCCTCGGTTTTGGGCTTAGGCACAGTCGAGTCCTGAGCATCACAACCACTCAGAAGCACAACGACAAGCAATCCCAGACAGCGAAAAACATTCATAGGCAAAAAGTCAGGCAAGACAGTGGCAAAGAGCCGGAAAAGAAACACATGCTGTCCTTTTGAGGCCAACCTGACAAGCCAAGAGTTCAAAACAACTGACAAAAAATCTTTACAACTCAGTACACATGTACCGCTTCCTGACACAACTGCTTGGCCAGAATACCCAGCGTCATCAGAGCTCGCTCAGCCTCTTTGTTCCAAGGCATCCCGCAGTTGAGGCGAATGCAGTGATTGAACTGCTCGGTATTACTGAAGATCAACCCTGGCGCGATACTAATACCCTGCTCCAGCGCACGAACATGCAGCTCCTGAGTATTGACCCGGCCCGGCAGGCTGACCCACAGAATGAACCCACCCGCAGGGCGACTCATCTGCGTGCCCTCAGGGAAGAATTGCTGCACCGCCAGCTGGAAGGCGCTGAGATTCTTGCGGTATTCCAGGCGAATGAAACGCAAGTGCCGATCGTAGCCGCCGTTTTCGAGGTACGCAGCGACTGCCATTTGCGTGACACTGCATGCAGAGTGCGTGCTGAAAGTCTGCAGACGTTGAATTTCTGCCTGGTATTTGCCAGCAATGATCCAGCCGATACGTACACCCGGCGACAGGGTCTTGGAAAAGCTGGAACAGTAAATCACCCTCCCCAGCCGATCGAACGCCTTGAGCGCCTTGGTCCTCCCGACTTCGAACATCAACTCGCCATAGACGTCGTCTTCAACCACCTGAATATCGAAGTCCGAGGCCAGACGCAGGAGGTTTTTCTGCCGCTCCTCCGGCATCGTGCCGCCCAATGGGTTGCTCAGGCGCGAAGTCAGTACCAGCGCCTTGATTGACCATTGATTGGCCGCCAGTTGCAGGGCCTCCAGACTGATGCCGGTGGCCGGATCGCTGGGGATTTCGATCACCTTCAAGCCCAGCAGATCGGCAAGTTGCAACAATCCGTAATAAGCAGGCGACTCGGCAGCAATCAGGTCACCCGGACGGGTCAGCACACGCAGGGTCATCTGCAGTGCGTCCACGCAACCATGAGTGATCACCACCTCGGACGGATCAACCACCACGCCAGCGTCGCGCATACGGATGGCGACCTGCCTGCGCAGCGGTTCGAACCCCGGACTGAACATATAACTGAAGGCCCGCGGGCTATGAAAACGCGTGACTTTCGCCAGTTGCTGATGCAGCGCGCGCACCGGCAGGTAGTCCACATGAGGCACAGCGGCACCCAGGGCGAACACGCCCTCGCGGCGGGATTCTTCGAGCACTTGCTGGATAATGCTGCTGCGCGTGACCAGACCAGGCCGCTCGACCCGCGCGATATCCGGGGTCGAAGCCGTGAGTGCCGGGGTTTGATGAACATAGTAGCCGGACTGAGGACGCGCCCGGATCAACCCTTGGTCTTCAAGATTCGCATAAGCCTGCAACACCGTGGCATGGCTGACATTGAGCTGCGAACTCATCTTGCGAACCGAAGGCACACGCTCACCGGGTTGATACACCCCGCGACGGATATCTTCGGCAAGCTGCTGGGCGATACGTTGATAGAGCAAAAGAGTGGTCATGACACAGCCTCGAAAAGACCGGCGATTTATTGTTTTTAAAAATACAGATACGGAATAACCGGCACAGTCCAGAAGTGTACGGGAACAGTTTACATTCAAGCCAGCGATCGCGACCGCTGCACGAAAATAAACGCGGCTGAAAACGCCATATGCAAAGCCTTTAAAGCCAAAAAAGCCCGAGGCCGTTTCCGGCGTCGGGCTTTTTGAGAGGTTTTTATCAGCGCGCCGCGCCTAACTGACCTTTTTCATCGGAAAAAACAATTTCCACACGGCGATTTTGCGCGCGCCCTCGCTCGGACGCATTGGCATTTACGGGAAACTGCTGACCATAGCCCTCGACATGGATACGTTTCTCGTCGACACCCAGGTCCATCAGAACGTCTGCGACCGCTTGTGCACGATCCTTCGACAGCTTCAGATTCTCCTGACGGTCACCTGTGCTGTCGGTATACCCCTCGATCCGGACCACTCGACGCGGATTGATCTGCAAGAACTGCACAACCTTGAGAATGGTGCGACTGGCCGAGCTTTTCAGCTCGGCGTGCCCGGCGTCGAACAGCACATCTCCCAACGTCATGACCAGCCCGCGACCGGTCTCGGTGGTTGCCAGACTGAGGATCTGATCTTCCAGCCAGCGCCCCTGCTGCTGGGCGCTGGCCAGCTTGGCCTCACGCAGCGCCAATTGCAGACGCTGGCGCTCCATATCCATTTTCGCCAGGCGCTCCTGGCTCAGCATCAGGTTGCTGTGCTCACGCGCGATCTCGCTGTAGCGGCTGCTGAGGTAGGCGTAATGACTGACATCGGCACCGCTTCCCAGATAGCTGGACAGACGCTCGGCGCGAGCCAAAGATTCGCCAGCGCGAATCACATCCTTGGGCGCGCTGCGCAACACATCGGTATCTTCCTTGACCTTCTGGAAATCGGCACCGGCCTGTTGCAAGGCCTGTCCGCTGTCCTGATGACCGGCACACCCGTAAAGGCCAGCCGAACCCAGCAACAGGCACACACTCAGTACACGCGGAAGACGGTTCATTGTGCCTCTCCCAGTTGCTTGCGTAACCGATTGAGGCGGGTATTCAACTGATTGACCTGCTCCTGACTCTTAAGGGTGAGCACTCGGGCCTCTGCCAGCCGGGCATCAAGCTCGGCCTGCTCGGCTTTCATGCGCGCGTCCTTGTAGGCGTGGGTCGCCATGGAGGCGCGAGCTTCGGCAAAGCGGGCCAGAGCGACTTCCATCTCGGGCTGATCATCACCCGCGCCAACGGCTTTGGCCTGCTCCAGCGCCTGCTCGGTCAGCTTGAACTGCTCGGTCGGTAGCGGGTCGCTGGCACAGCCAGCCAGCGTGGCGATGGCCATGACGGCGATTAAAAAACGAATACTCACAAAAACATCCCTACTTGTCTGGTGCGCTGGCGCTGGCAGGTTGCAACAGTTGGGCTTTCCACAACTCCAGGTTGTGCCTGATGACATCACCCGCAAGGCCGGAGGCGGCCGATTCTGTCATCTTTTTCGCCAGTTGTCCGCGCAACCATGGTTCGTTGCAGGCCGAATTGAACGACAACGCCAGATAAAACCCGGGCGTATCGACCGGCAAGGGTTGCGCAGCCAGGTCTGCTGAAAGACCCAGCGTCTGCACCATTACCATCCCGGCGTAACGTCCGGCAAGCACGTAATCCACCTCACCCAACGCCAGCTTCTGAAAAGCCGGGGTGAGGCCTGATAGGCGTGTCAGGGCCAGATGCTGCTTGGCCGCAGCCTCGAATGAAGGCGTCAATCGGGTCTTTTCCGACATGGCACCAGGATGGTCGTGCAGCTCGGCCAGGGTATTGAACGGTACGCTGTGATCGTGGCGCGTCCAGACCATGATGTCGTTCTGCACAATCGGCGGGTGAATGTAGTCAAGCGACTCAAGTTGCGCTGCATTGAACGGCGCGTCCGCCAACAGATCCATGCGCCCGGTGCGCACCTCTTCAAGTGCCTGACTGCGTTTGCCGCCGTACAGGAACTCGACCTTGATACCCAGCTCACCTGCCGCCTGTGTCAGCAGATCGGCATTGGCGCCCATCAGATGACGTGGGTCTTGAGGATCACGCCACAGATAAGGCGGCGCATCCGGACTGCCGGTCACAATCAGACGCTCGCATTTGCCAGCAGCGAGTGACAGCGTCGGCAGCATGATCAGCCCGAGAAAAAGCGAAGACAGCAGCCGGGGGTGCACCATGGAAAGTCCTTTTGATACCCGATAAAAAACCCGCTCTATCCGGGCCTATGTACCGCAAGCTACCTGCCGGCACACAAACCGCGAACGGAACGGGTTCTCTTTATAGTGGAAGCGCGTGGCTTAAACCAGCTTCTCCAGCTCGGGAATGGCTTCGAACAAATCAGCCACCAGCCCGTAATCGGCTACCTGGAAGATCGGAGCTTCCTCATCCTTGTTGATCGCAACGATCACCTTGGAGTCTTTCATGCCGGCCAGATGCTGAATGGCACCGGAAATACCGACAGCAATATACAGCTGAGGCGCAACGATCTTGCCGGTCTGGCCGACCTGCATGTCGTTGGGCACAAAGCCGGCGTCGACCGCAGCACGGGAAGCACCCACTGCCGCACCGAGCTTGTCGGCCAGCGTGTAAAGGTGCTTGAAGTTGTCGCCGTTCTGCATGCCACGACCGCCGGATACGACGATCTTGGCTGCTGTCAGTTCTGGACGATCGGATTTGGCCAGTTCTTCGCCGACGAAGCTGGACTTGCCCGCATCGTGAGCAGCCAAAACCGCTTCAACATAAGCCGAACCACCCTCGGCAGCGACCGGATCGAAACCGGTGGCACGCACGGTGATGACCTTGATCGCGGCAGTGGACTGCACGGTAGCAATGGCGTTACCGGCGTAGATCGGGCGGGTGAAGGTGTCAGCCGAGACCACCGAAACGATCTCGGAGATCTGATCGACATCCAGCTGCGCGGCAACGCGAGGCAGGATGTTCTTGCCGTTGGAGGTTGCAGCAGCCAGAACGTGACTATGACCCGCAGCAAGCTCTACGACCAGTGGCGCAACGTTTTCAGGCAATTGATGTGCGTAGGCAGCGTTGTCGGCCACCAGAACTTTCGCCACGCCGGCAATTTTGGCGGCGGCGTCGGCAACGGCGCTTACGCCTGAACCTGCAACCAGCAAGTGGATGTCACCGCCGATCTTCTGCGCGGCAGCCAGGGTATTGAGCGTAGCCGGGGCTACGGTCGCATTGTCGTGTTCAGCGATAACCAGGATCGTCATTTAGATTACCTTCGCTTCGTTTTTCAGTTTCTCGACCAGTTCAGCCACCGATTTGACCTTGATGCCCGCGCTGCGTGCAGCCGGTGCTTCGACCTTGAGGGTCTTGTTGGTCGATGCCGTGGAAACGCCCAGTGCATCCGGGGTCAGCACTTCTAGCGGCTTTTTCTTGGCTTTCATGATGTTGGGCAGCGAAGCGTAGCGTGGCTCGTTCAGGCGCAGGTCCGTGGTCACGATGGCTGGCAGGCTCAGGGAAACAGTCTGCAGGCCGCCGTCGATTTCACGGGTCACGGCAACCTTGTCACCGGAGACTTCAACCTTGGAGGCGAACGTACCTTGCGGGTAGCCGCTCAGCGCAGCCAGCATCTGGCCGGTCTGGTTGTTGTCGCTATCGATAGCCTGTTTGCCAAGGATCACCAGTTGTGGCTGCTCCTTGTCGACCACTGCCTTGAGCAGCTTGGCCACGGCCAGAGAGGTCAGCTCTTCGGCAGACTCGATCAGCACGGCACGGTCTGCACCCAGCGCGAGAGCAGTACGCAGTTGCTCCTGAGCTGTGGTCGGACCAATGGTGACGACCACGATTTCCGTTGCCACGCCCTTCTCTTTCAAGCGCACCGCTTCTTCAACAGCGATTTCGCAGAACGGGTTCATGGACATTTTGACATTGGCAAGATCGACGCCGGAGTTGTCCGCCTTGACGCGAACCTTGACGTTGTAGTCGACCACTCGTTTGACAGCTACAAGAACCTTCATGGATTCCTCACTCTCCGGTGAAAAGAAGTCGCCTGGCGACACCAGACGATCGATATGTGTCCTCAACAAGCAATCGCAATGCGTGCAGGCCGTCCGGGCGACTTTAAAAAGCCATATAAAAGCCGGGAGTCACCCGTCAAGCAGCGGCAGGGTGTGTAAAATGCGCCGTGCGACGTTGACCTGTTGCCTGCACCGCGTCCGCCTGATGCCTTTTGAGAGACTTCCTGCAACGCAGGTGCCTCGTTCAGCCTACGGCAAACGCAAAACCGCCCGTATATTGACCGCAACGCCTTTTACGGTCAATACGCCAAATCGGCCAGTTCCGAGTCTGGTGTCTTTGATTTATCTGGGCTGCGGGCAATTCAAACAAACGTTTGTATTGGACCCATGTAGTGGTGTAGATATAATGCGTGCCATTAAAAGACGGGTGGTGCTCGACACCTCCTGCGTCGGCCTGCAGCGACCCATAAAGCAGCGCCCATAAAAATACCGTGAGCCTTGAACGTAGGAGATAGCCTGTGGAACGCGAATACATGGAATTCGACGTCGTCATCGTCGGAGCCGGCCCTTCCGGGCTTTCTGCCGCTTGCCGCCTTAAACAGAAGGCCGCTGAAGCCGGGCAGGAAATCAGCGTCTGCGTGGTGGAGAAAGGCTCCGAAGTCGGCGCACACATTCTGTCCGGTGCCGTGTTCGAACCGCGCGCACTGAACGAACTGTTTCCAAACTGGCAGGAATTGGGCGCTCCGCTCAATACACCGGTCAAGCGCGATGACATCTACGTCCTGCGCGACGCCGAAAAGGCGCAGAAAATTCCGGACTTTTTCGTCCCCAAGACCATGCACAACCATGGCAACTACATCATATCCCTGGGCAACCTGTGCCGCTGGCTCGCCCAGCAGGCTGAAAACCTCGGTGTGGAAATCTATCCGGGCTTTGCCGCTCAGGAAGCACTGTTCGACGAAAACGGCGTGGTACGCGGTATCGTCACCGGCGATCTGGGTGTCGACCGCGAAGGCAACCCCAAGGAAGGCCTGTACACCCCCGGCATGGAACTGCGCGCCAAGTACACGCTGTTCGCCGAAGGCTGCCGCGGTCACATCGGCAAGCAATTGCTCAAGCGCTTCAATCTCGACGACGAAGCCGATGTGCAGCATTACGCCATCGGCCTGAAGGAAATCTGGGAAGTCGACCCGGCGAAGCATGAACAGGGCCTGGTGGTGCATACCGCAGGATGGCCACTGGACGACGCCAATCCGGGCGGCTCGTTCCTGTACCACCTGGAGAACAATCAGGTGGTAGTCGGCCTGATCGTCGACCTGTCCTACAGCAACCCGTACCTGTCGCCGTTCGACGAATTCCAGCGCTACAAGCACCACCCGGTCATCAAACAGTATCTCGAGGGCGGCAAACGCATCAGCTACGGCGCACGCGCGATTGCCAAGGGCGGCCTGAACTCGCTGCCGAAGATGGTATTCCCCGGCGGCGCGTTGATCGGTTGCGACCTCGGCACCCTGAACTTCGCCAAGATCAAGGGCAGCCACACGGCAATGAAGTCCGGCATGCTCGCAGCCGAGTCGGTTGCAGATGCCCTGTTCGCCGGCAAGGAAGGCGGCGACGTGCTGACCTCCTACGTCGATGCCTTCAAGGCCAGCTGGCTGCATGCAGAGCTGTTCGCCAGCCGCAACTTCGGCGTGGCGATCCATAAATACGGCGCGATCAAGGGTGGCGCATTCAACTTCATCGATCAGAACATTTTCGGCGGCAAGCTGCCGTTCACGCTGCACGACACCACGCCGGACTACGCCTGCCTCAAGCTGGCAGCGGACTCAAAGAAAATCGATTACCCGAAACCCGACGGCAAGCTCAGCTTCGACAAGCTCAGCTCGGTATTCCTCTCCAGCACCAACCATGAAGAGGAACAACCTTGCCACCTGAAGCTGACCGACCCGAGCATCCCGATCAGCAAGAACCTGCCACTGTACGACGAGCCTGCCCAGCGCTATTGCCCGGCTGGCGTGTATGAAGTCATCACCAAGGAAGATGGCGAGAAGCGCTTTCAGATCAACGCGCAGAACTGCGTGCACTGCAAGACCTGCGACATCAAGGACCCTTCGCAGAACATCACCTGGGTTGCACCGGAAGGCGCTGGCGGGCCGACGTACCCGAATATGTAAGGCAGCGGCAAGCTACAGGCTCTGATCTTGCCGCTTGTAGCTTGCCGTTAAACCCTACAGCCCTCTTCTCCCGGACTGCGCTCAAAGTAACGTTTGTATTCACGGCTGAATTGCGACGCGCTCTGATAGCCGACCCTGAGCGCGACCTGCGACACATTCAGCCCGTCGGCCACCAGCAATTGCTGGGCCTTGAGCAGGCGCAGACGTTTGAGGTACTGCACCGGTGACAACAGGGTGCTGCGTTTGAAGTGCTCGTGAAAGGTCGAGGTACTCATGTTTGCGCAACTGGCCAGCGTGTCGACGTTCAGCGCGTGATCATAGTGCTCATGCAGATAGGTTACCGCCGAAGCAATCCGTGCGAATTGCCCCTGCTGTTCGACCAGCGCACGCAATACACCTGATTGCGGTCCACGCAGCGCGCTGTATAACACCTCGCGAATCCTTGATTGCCCCATCGCCTGACACTCCAGCGGATCGTGCAGACAACGCAGCAGGCGTTCGACGCTGTCACGCATCGCAGAGTCGATACGTACCGAGGTCATCGACTCCGGGGTCTGCATCTGGCTTTCCTGGCCGCTGGCCGGGCCCATCGCTTGCACCAACTCGCCAAGCAGCACGCGGTCGATGGCTACCGACACGCCATACAGCGGCTTGTCCGGGGTGGCGAAGGTCTCACATTTGAATGGCACAGACAGCGCCTGAATCAGGTAATGCCCGGTGCCGTACTCAAACGTGCGCGGCCCCAGGCAGGCGACCTTGCTGCCCTGCACGACGATCATCAGGCTCGGCTCGTAAATCTGCGGGCTGCTGGCGACATAGCCAAACGCCGAAAGCACACGAACCTCGGGCAAATGCGTCGCCACAAAGCCGGGACGCACTGCCAGCGGCTGGATCAAGGAGACAAGCGTGGCATTGCCATCGATAACAACAGGTAACGTCATGGGAACAGCCTGACAGAGAAACAGACAGCTGTATCATCGCAGATTTGCGCTTCATAGCCGACCCTGAAAAGTCAGGCCGGAGGAATAGGCATGAAACACGTAGGATTCACCATAGCCACGAAGGGCACGTATCAGGACAATTGACCGCCTCTATTCCGTAACACCTTGCGAGGTCAAACATGTACACAGCTATAGGTTATGCCGCACAGTCAGCTACCGCCCCCCTCGCCCCGATGACCTTCGAACGTCGCGCTCCGCGTGCCGACGACGTTGCCATCGAAATCCTCTACTGCGGCGTCTGCCACTCCGACATCCACCAGGCGCGCAACGAATGGGGCATCGCTGTTTACCCGCTGATGCCTGGCCATGAAATTGTCGGTCGCGTGACCGCCACTGGCGCCAACGCCAGCAAATACAAGGTCGGCGATCTGGTCGGTGTTGGCTGCATGGTCGATTCGTGCCGCGAATGCTCGGCCTGTAAATCGGATCTCGAGCAGTATTGCCTGGAAGGCCCGACCATGACCTACGCCACGCCTGACCGCGTGGACGGCAGCAACACCATGGGTGGCTACTCCAACAGCATCGTGGTCGCCGAGCATTTCGTTGTGCGCATTCCAGAGAAACTCGACCCGGCTGCTGCTGCGCCAATCCTTTGCGCAGGCATCACTACTTACTCGCCGCTCAAGCACTACGGTGTGAAGGCTGGCGACAAGGTCGGCATTCTGGGCATGGGTGGCCTGGGCCACATGGGCATCAAGTTCGCCAAGGCAATGGGCGCTGAAGTGACCCTGTTCACCCGCTCCGCAGCCAAGGCTCAGGAAGCACGTCGTCAGGGTGCAGATCATGTGATCGTGTCCACCGACGCCGAACAGATGAAAGCAGCTGCCGGTCATTTCGACTTCCTGCTCGACACTATTCCGGTCCAGCATGACCTGAACCCCTACCTGGAAACGCTGCGTTTTGACGGCGTGCACATTCTGGTCGGTCTGATCGAGCCGGTCGAGCCGCCAGTCCATGCAGCCCACTTGGTGATGAGCCGTCGCGTGCTGGCCGGTTCGCTGATCGGTGGTATCGCTGAAACTCAGGAAGTACTGGATTTCTGCGCCGAGAACGACATCACCTGCGACATCGAAATGCTCGATATCCGCAACATCAACGAAGCCTACGAGCGCATGCTGGCCGGTGACGTGAAATACCGCTTCGTGATCGACATGGCCACGCTGCAGGCCTGATTCGCTGCGACTCAGCCGCCGAGATCGGCCGAGAGTTCCGCTGCTATCTGCTTGATCAGCGGGACCAGCTCGGTCATCTTCTCCAGCGGCATGTAGGGCACGGTACTGGCGACACTGATGCCGGCAACAATCTGTTTGCTGGCATCACGTACCGGCGCTGCAACGCAACGGATCGACGGTTCGTTGTCCTCCAGATCGAAAGCATACCCCCCCTGCACGTATTCCTCCCTTCGCACCTGCAACTGCTCCCAGGTTTGTTGCTCATGAGCAGGCCATAGCGGATTCCTGCCACTGCTCGGCATGCTGGCATCATACAACCGCTGCCACTCCGGCAACCCGCTGTCCAGCAGCAACGCCTTGCCGATACCGGTTCGCACCAGCGGCATGCGATGTCCGACCCGCGAGCGCATTTCCGGGCCATTGCGACCAGGGTTCTTGTGCAGATAAAGCACGTCGTCCCCTTCCCGCACCGCCAGATGCACCGTATCGCCCGTCAGCTCCGACAGCCGATCCAGATATGGCCGGGCGAGCATTGCCAGTGGCACTTCTTCGCGCGCCTGAAACCCCAGCTCAATCAGTTTCGGTCCAAGCAGATAACCCACTTGAGGCACCACCCGAAGGTAGCGCTCCTCGACCAGGCAACTGGCCAGACGGTGAGTGGTGCTGCGTGTGGTGCCGATCAGCCGGGCGATTTCCTTCAGGTCCCGTGCGCCACCGGCCACCGCCTGCACCACGCCAAGCCCGCGCAGCAGGGTCTGGGTCCCTGTCGGCGCCGGTTCTTTGCCGGTAATTTTTTCAGGGATGATCGAATCGTTGTACATGACAGGCCATTTTCATAAGAGGGGCGGATCGAAAAGCTGACGGCATTATCGCCGCCAGCGTCCAGATACGTCGACATCAGAGCTCGATACGCTCTACCTTGCCTACCAGCAGGATGTAAGACAGCGCGCCCAGCAATGCCAGCACAGAAATGTAAGTGATGGCAGGCGCAAACGAATCACCCGTTGCCAGAAAGCCGATCACGATCGGCGTGGCGATGGCTGCGAGGTTGCCGATGAAATTGAACGTGCCGCCAGTCAGGCCCAGCAAGCGCGCCGGGGCCAGGGTCGATACCAGCGACCAGGTGATCGACGCCAGACCGTTGCCGAAGAATGCCAGCGCCAGAAAGGTGATGACCAACGGGGTGGAGTCAACGAAGTTGGCACCGATGATCGAGGTCGAGATCAGCAACCCGGCAATGATTGGCAACTTGCGCGCAAAGCCCACGCTATGCCCGCGACGGATCAGCCAGTCGGAGAAAAACCCCGAACACAGTACGCCGACAAACGCCGCGAGAAAAGGCAACGACGCCAGCAGCCCGGACTTGATGAAATCCATGCCGCGGTATTTCACCAGATAGGTCGGGAACCAGGTCAGAAAGAACCATAGAGTGGAGTTCAGGCAGAACTGCCCCAGATAGATTCCCCACAGCTTGCGCTTGCTCAGCACAATGCCCAGGTCCAGCCAGCTGAAACCCTGCGTCTGTTTTTCGACATCCTTCTGGATGTCTACCAGACCACCGCCCTCTTTGATCAGGTCGATTTCCTGTTGATTTACGCCTTTGAAGTCACGCGGCTCGCGATACACCGTGTACCAGATCAGCGCCCACAACACGCCGACGCCACCGGTGGCTACAAACACCATGTGCCAGCCGTAGTGCGCCTGCAACCAGGCCAGCACCGGGGTCAGAAACGCCAGGCCGACGAACTGCCCCGAGGTATAGACGCCAATGGCAGTAGCCCGCTCGCGCTCCGGAAACCAGGTGGTCACGACACGGCTGTTGATCGGATAGGCAGGTGCTTCCAGCGCACCGACCGCCATGCGCAGTACGAACAGCGCAATAAAGCTGGCGGCAAAACCAAGCATGATGGTCGCGATGGACCACAGCAGCAGCGCCGCGGTGTAAAGGATACGCGGCGGCACACGGTCCACCAGCCAGCCACCAGGCAATTGCATGGCGGCATAGGTCCAGCCGAACGCGGAAAAGATCAGCCCGATGTGAACCGTATCAAGGCCCAGCTCGGCGGTCAGCGACGGAGCGGCAATCGACAGGTTGCTGCGGTCCAGGTAGTTGATCACCACCGTAATGAACAGCAGCACCATGATGAAGAAACGTTTGCGGGACGGCGTCACCAGGGATGCCGCACCCTCCAGAGTTCGAGTGCGCATGGAATGTAGCCTCTTGTTGGATTTATTGAGGTCTGTGTTTCGATACAACTGAGCGGAAGGCACGCCGATTCTCGTTCCCGCGTAGAGCGCTCATCGTTATACGCAAGTGCGCTTTTGATTCTGGCCGAAGGCCGTAGGAGCGAACGTGTTCGCGAAGACAATTGTTCAAACGAAACATTTTCAGAGAACAGGTAAGCCTGTTCGCGAACAAGTTCGCTCCTACGCCCTGCGGGCAGAAGCCTGAACGCCCATTTTCCAGGCTCTTCAGGACTTATGTGTGGCGATGAGCGCAGAGCGCCGAAACGATGGCTAGCGGATTTGCTTTTCTACCACTCCGCAAAACTGCCATCGGCATGGCGCCAGATCGGGTTGCGCCAGCGATGACCGATGGCCGCGCGTTCGATGACGTATTCTTCGTTGATCTCGATGCCCAGGCCCGGCCCGTTGGGGATCTTGACCATGCCTTGGTCGTAATCGAAGACTTCCGGGTGCTTCACGTAATCGAGCAGGTCGTTGCTTTCGTTGTAGTGAATGCCCAGGCTCTGCTCCTGAATGAAGGCGTTGTAACAAACCGCATCCAGTTGCAGGCACGCCGCCAGCGCGATAGGCCCGAGCGGACAATGCAGTGCCAGCGCGACATCGTAGGCTTCGGCCATGTTGGCGATCTTGCGGGTTTCGGTGATGCCACCGGCGTGGGACGCATCAGGCTGGATGATGTCGACATAACCTTCGCTCAACACGCGCTTGAAGTCCCAACGTGAGAACAGCCGTTCGCCCAGGGCAATCGGCGTGCTGGTCAGCGGTGCCAGCTCCTTCAGTGCTTCATAGTTCTCACTGAGCACCGGCTCTTCGATGAACATCAGCTTGTAGGCGTCCAGCTCTTTCATCAGCACCTTGGCCATGGGCTTGTGAACCCGGCCGTGGAAGTCCACACCGATGCCGACATTCGGCCCGACCGCATCGCGTACAGCAGCCACATTGGCCAGCGCCAGGTCGACCTTGTCGAAGGTATCGAGAAATTGCAGCTCTTCGGTGCCGTTCATTTTCACCGCAGTAAAACCACGTCCGACCGCTTCTTTCGCAGCCCGCGCAGTGTCGGCAGGACGATCACCACCGATCCACGAATAGACCCGAATCTTGTCACGCACCTGACCACCCAGCAGGTCACTGACGGAAACGCCCAGGGCCTTGCCCTTGATGTCCCACAACGCCTGATCGATGCCTGCCAGAGCGCTCATGTGGATCGCCCCACCCCGGTAGAAGCCGCCGCGGTACAGCACGGTCCAGATGTCTTCGATGTTGCGCGGATCCTTGCCGATCAGGTAATCGGAGAGTTCTTCCACAGCAGCGGCCACGGTGTGCGCGCGGCCTTCTACGACCGGCTCGCCCCAGCCGACAACGCCCTCGTCGGTCTCGACCTTGAGGAAGCACCAGCGCGGCGGAACGATGAACGTGGTGAGTTTGGTGATTTTCATGGGTGCGGTTTCTCTTGTTGATTCTCTTACTGGATAACAACTACCGGAGCCGGTCAGTCTGCAAGCGCCGTAATGTGCTGCTTCCAGGCAGCCACATAGGCCTGGGCGCGCTCGGTAACGTCGGAGGTGCTCATGCCTGGCTTGAACAGCCCGGAGCCCAGACCGAAGCCTTTCACGCCGGCATCGAGGAACACCTTCATGTTGTCCGGCGAGATCCCCCCGACCGGCAGTAGAATCGTGCCCTTGGGCAATACTGCCAGCCACGCCTTGACCACCGCGGGCGACATCTGCTCGGCAGGAAACAGCTTCAGTACATCAGCCCCTTCGGCCAGTGCGGCAAAGGCTTCGGTCGGCGTAGCCACGCCCGGTGAGAGGAACAGCCCGGCAGCCTTGGCTGCACGCAGCACCTTCGCATCGCTGTGCGGCATGACAATCACCTGGCCTCCGGCATCCTTGACCTGAGTCACCTGTTCAGGGGTCAGCACCGTTCCCGCACCGATCAGGCAATCGGCCGGCAGCTGCTGGCGCAACAAGCGGATGCTGTCGAACGGCTGTGGAGAGTTGAGCGGCACTTCAATGACCCGAAATCCGGCCTCGTACAACACATCGCCAATCGCAGGCGCTTCTTCGGGACGCAGGCCGCGCAGGATTGCGACCAGACCGTTTTCCTTCAATGCTTGCTTGAGCATGTCACACCTCTTGAATGTCTGGGGATGGCGGGCTTGCGAGCAGCCCCGCCTGTTCAGCGACCCGCCACAACCCCCGCTCGGTGGCCTGCGCAGCCAGCGTTACGCTGGAAAAACCGCACACTTCAAGGCCTCGGGCGTAGCGTGTGCACAGCGACTCGCTGCCGATGAGGATCACAGCTGGCAGTTGTTCATGCGTATGCAGATGCAGTCTGGCAATGGCCACCAGTTCATGGCCGATCAACAGGCCGGAGAGGTAGTCAGGCTGGGCAGTTGCACCCAACTGCCCGGTCAGCCCGAGCGTTCGGGTGCTGAATATGGTGGAAAGCGGCCCGGCGGCCCCTTCCTGTGACAGGGCAATCGACAGCCCCCAATCAAACGCCTGACTGTCGAATGCCTCGGGCTGCTGCATGGTGCGACCGAGAATGGTGTGCGCACACAGGGCGGCGTAGACCTCGCCGGTCATGAACGTATCGAAATGAACGATGCGGCCGCGTGCTACCTGAACCCACTTGGAATGGCTGCCGGGCAGACCGATCAGCAAGGGCTGGCTGCTCTGCTCGGCGTCGAGGCCGGCCAGCACACCCAGCACCTGGGTTTCTTCGCCACGCATGACGTTGGGCAGGGTAGAGCGTTGCAGGACGCCAGGGATGATGTGCACCGTCACACCGCGCGCACTGCGTACGGTCTGCAACGCTGCGCTCAGCTCGTAGACACTGGCCGGCGTTTCCCGATAAGCCGCCTCGCGCCAGCCCTGTGCACTGCCGACCATGCCACAGGCGATCACCGGCAGGCCGGGCTGGGCATCGAGCCAGTCGCCGCAGGCCTGATCGAAAGCCAGCTCGAAGCCGTCACTGCACAATTGCCCGGCAATCAGGCGCGGCGTGGTCGGCAGTTGCATGATGCCCGCGCTCAAGGCGCGCTGTTCCAATACCTGGCCGTGCTCGCCAAGTCGATAAGCACGAAGGGAGGTAGTCCCCCAATCGAGTGCGATCAATTGCGCCTGCATTGCTTCACCTGTTGTTTTATTGGAAGTGAGTGCAGCCCGACTATAAACCTGTTGTTACAGATATCTCAATATGTAAATTTTAATCCCATATATTGGGAAATGTCAGATATAAAAACCACAGCCCATAAAAAACCCGCTGCCCTTTCAGGAAGCGGGTTTCGTGTGAAACCGAAGCATCAACGCTCCAGCAGTATCCTCAGCATGCGGCGCAGCGGTTCTGCCGCGCCCCACAACAACTGGTCACCCACGGTGAAAGCGCCCAGGTACTGCGAACCCATGTTCAGTTTGCGCAAACGGCCCACCGGAATACTCAGGGTGCCGGTCACGGCAGTCGGGCTCAGCTCGTGCATGCTGGCTTCGCGGTTGTTCGGCACCAGCTTGACCCACGGGTTGTGCTGGCTGATCAAGCCTTCGATGTCCGCAATCGGCACATCCTTGTTCAGCTTGATGGTCAGCGCCTGACTGTGGCAACGCATGGCGCCGATGCGCACGCAAATGCCGTCGACCGGGATCGGGCTCTTGAAGCGACCGAGAATCTTGTTGGTCTCGGCCTGACCTTTCCACTCTTCGCGGCTCTGGCCGTTAGGCAACGCCTTGTCGATCCACGGGATCAGGCTGCCCGCCAGTGGCACGCCGAAATTCTCGGTCGGGAACGACTCGCTGCGCATGGCTTCAGCCACCTTGCGGTCGATATCCAGAATGGCGCTGGCCGGGTTGGCCAGCTCATCAGCCACGGAAGCGTGCACCGCACCCATCTGCCTGATCAGCTCGCGCATGTTCTGCGCGCCGGCTCCGGAGGCCGCCTGATAGGTCATGACGTTCATCCACTCGACCAACCCGGCGTCGAACAGACCGCCCAGGCCCATCAGCATCAGACTGACCGTGCAGTTACCGCCGATATAGTTTTTGGTGCCCGCATCCAGCTGCTGGTCGATGACCTTGCGGTTCACAGGGTCGAGCACGATAACAGCGTCATCCTGCATGCGCAGACTTGAGGCGGCATCGATCCAGTAACCCTGCCAGCCGGCTTCGCGCAGCTTGGGGAACACCTCATTGGTGTAGTCGCCACCCTGACAGGTCAGCACTACGTCCAGGGTTTTCAGCTCGTCGATGCTGTAGGCGTCTTTCAGTGGCGCAACATCCTTGCCCACCGAAGGCGCCTGGCCACCGACATTGGAAGTAGTGAAGAACACCGGCTCAATGAGATCGAAGTCCTGCTCTTCCCGCATCCGCTGCATGAGCACGGAACCGACCATGCCACGCCAACCGATCAGACCTACACGTTTCATCGCAACTACACCTTGAATAAAAGTGGGACCACCGCTCTGCGCATGCACAGCAGGCGGCGGGCCAGAGAGATTACAGATTCCGCAGCGCGGCGACTACTGCATCGCCCATTTCCTGCGTACCGACTTTGACTTTGCCTTCCGACCAGATGTCGCCGGTGCGAATGCCTTGATCCAGCACCAGGCTGACCGCCTTCTCGATAGCGTCAGCCGCATCGGTCAGGTTGAAGCTGTAACGCAGCATCATCGACACCGACAGAATGGTCGCCAGCGGGTTGGCAATGCCTCTGCCGGCGATGTCCGGCGCCGAACCATGACAAGGCTCGTACATGCCCTTGTTGGCGGTGTCCAGCGAAGCCGACGGCAGCATGCCGATGGAACCGGTGAGCATCGACGCCTGATCGGACAGAATGTCGCCAAACAGGTTGTCGGTCACGATCACATCGAACTGCTTGGGCGCACGTACCAGCTGCATGGCGGCGTTATCGACGTACATGTGGCTGAGTTCGATTTCAGGGTAATCCCTGGCCACTTGTTCGACGATTTCGCGCCACAGCTGGCTGGACGCCAGCACGTTGGCCTTATCCACCGAGCAAAGCTTTTTGCCCCGCACCATGGCCATGTCGAAACCGACCTTGGCAATGCGGCGGATCTCGCTTTCGCTGTACGGCAGCGTGTCGTAGGCCTGACGCTCGCCATTATCCAGCACGCGAGTGCCGCGTGGCGCGCCGAAGTAGATGCCACCGGTCAGTTCGCGGACGATCAGGATGTCCAGACCGGCAACGATTTCCGGCTTGAGGCTCGACGCATCCGCCAGTTGCGGGTAAAGGATCGCCGGACGCAGGTTGCCGAACAAGCCCAGTTGCGAACGAATTTTCAGCAGACCGCGCTCAGGACGAATGTCGCGCTCGATGGTGTCCCATTTCGGGCCGCCGACTGCGCCCAGCAGCACGGCATCGGCCGCGCGGGCGCGATCCAGGGTCTCGTCTGCCAGCGGCACGCCGTGTTTGTCGATGGCTGCGCCGCCGATCACGTCGTGGGTCAATTCAAAGCCCAACTGATACTTTTCGTTGGCCAGTTCCAGCACCTTGACCGCTTCGGTCATGATTTCCGGACCAATACCATCACCTGGGAGAATCAGAATCTGCTTGCTCATAACATCCTCGATTTTGTGCATCGGCGTCGTGAACAACGCCTGTTTATAACGCTCGCAGCGGCGAAAAATTTATCACCTGTCTTAAACACTTTTGCCAGCAAGGCGCAGGGCCCCTTGCTGGCAAACAGACAGGTTGCAATGACTGAATCAGTCGCGGAACAGCCACGGCTGACTGGCGCGGTGCCGGCTTTCGAAACTGGCAATGGCATCAGCGTCCATCAGCGTCAGGCCGATGTCGTCCAGGCCGTTGAGCAGACAGTGTTTGCGGAACGCATCGATTTCAAAGCTAAGCACCTTGCCGTCGGGGCGGGTCACGGTCTGTGCTTGCAGGTCAATGCTCAACTGGTAGCCGGGGCTGGCCTCGACCTGCTTGAACAGCTCGTCCACCTCGGTTTCAGACAGAATGATCGGCAGCAGGCCGTTCTTGAAGCTGTTGTTGAAGAAGATGTCGGCATAACTCGGCGCAATAATCGCGCAGAAACCATACTCTTCCAGTGCCCACGGCGCGTGCTCGCGGCTGGAGCCACAACCGAAGTTTTCCCGGGCCAGCAGTACGCTTGCCCCCTGATAACGCTCGTGGTTGAGCACGAAGTCATGGTTCAGCGGACGCTTGGAGTTATCCTGATACGGCTGCCCCACATCCAGATAACGCCACTCATCGAACAGGTTCGGGCCAAAACCCGTGCGCTTGATCGACTTGAGAAACTGCTTGGGGATGATCTGGTCGGTGTCGACATTGGCACGATCCAGAGGAGCGACCAGGCCATTGTGCTGGGTAAAGGCTTTCATGCTGGATTCCTCAAAGCTGGATCAAGTCGCGAACGTCAATGAAACGGCCATTGACCGCCGCCGCGGCAGCCATCGCAGGGCTTACCAGATGCGTGCGGCCGCCAGCGCCCTGACGGCCTTCGAAGTTGCGGTTGGACGTGGATGCGCAATGCTCGCCGGAACCCAGGCGGTCCGGGTTCATCGCCAGACACATCGAGCAGCCCGGCTCACGCCATTCAAAACCGGCTTCGATGAACACTTTGTCCAGCCCCTCCTTCTCGGCCTGTTCCTTGATCAGGCCCGAACCCGGCACCACGATGGCCTGCTTGATGGTCGCAGCCACCTTGCGGCCCTTGGCGACGTCGGCAGCCGCGCGCAGGTCTTCGATCCGCGAGTTGGTGCAGGAACCGATGAACACCCGGTCCAGTTGGATATCGGTGATCGGCTGATTGGCTTTCAGGCCCATATATTTCAAGGCGCGCTCGATGGAGCCACGCTTGACCAGATCCGGCTCTTGCGCAGGGTCCGGCACGTTCTGATCGACGGCAAGCACCATTTCCGGCGAAGTGCCCCAGCTGACCTGTGGCTTGATCTGCGCAGCGTCCAGCCTGACCACGGTATCGAATACAGCATCAGCGTCGGAAACCAGATCCTTCCAGGCCTCGACTGCCAGGTCCCATTCCGCGCCTTTAGGGGCAAACGGACGACCCTTGACGTACTCGACGGTCTTTTCGTCGGTGGCCACCATGCCGACCCGGGCACCGGCTTCGATGGACATGTTGCAGATGGTCATGCGGCCTTCGATCGACAGGTCGCGAATCGCGCTGCCAGCGAATTCGATGGCGTAACCGTTACCACCTGCCGTACCGATCTTGCCGATAACGGCCAGCACGATGTCCTTTGCTGTCACGCCGAACGGCAGTTGCCCCTCGACCGAGACCAGCATGTTTTTCATTTTCTTGGCCACCAGGCACTGAGTCGCGAGCACGTGCTCGACCTCGGAAGTGCCGATACCATGCGCCAGCGCACCAAACGCGCCGTGGGTCGAGGTGTGCGAGTCGCCGCAGACCACGCTCATGCCTGGCAGGGTTGCACCCTGCTCCGGGCCGATCACGTGAACGATGCCCTGACGCGGATCGTTCATCTTGAACTCGGTAATGCCGTACTCGTCGCAGTTGTCATCGAGGGTCTGCACCTGCAGCCGCGACACCTGATCTTCAATGGCGTCGATACCCCCCTTGCGTTCCGATGTGGTCGGCACGTTATGGTCAGGCGTGGCGATGATCGAGTCGATGCGCCATGGCTTGCGCTTTGCCAGCCGCAGGCCTTCGAACGCTTGCGGCGAGGTCACTTCGTGGATGATATGGCGGTCAATGTAGATCAGCGCCGAACCGTCGTCGCGCTGCTTGACCAAATGCGAATCCCAGAGCTTGTCGTAGAGCGTTTTCCCGGCCATCGGACGTACTTCCTCATCAGCTTGTTTCTATGCCTTGGGCAATCGTGACGATGACCCCTTGGCTTGTGCGGTCATCCTATGGAATATGCTTAAATAACTCAAATTCATAATTTTCATACTTTGGATAACCAAATGGAATCCGACCATGGATCTCGCCAACCTTAATGCTTTTATTGCTATCGCCGAGACCGGCAGCTTTTCCGGGGCAGGCGAACGCCTCTACCTGACTCAACCGGCCATCAGCAAGCGCATTGCCGGTCTGGAGCAACAATTGAATGTGCGCCTGTTCGACCGCCTGGGCCGGGAAGTCAGCCTCACCGAGGCCGGGCGCGCCCTGCTGCCGCGTGCCTATCAGATTCTGAACGTGCTGGATGACACTCGCCGCGCGCTGACCAACCTGACCGGCGAAGTCACCGGACGGCTGACTCTGGCGACCAGTCATCACATCGGTCTGCATCGCCTGCCCCCGGTATTACGGGCATTTACCCGTACCTATCCAAAGGTCGCACTGGACATTCAGTTCCTGGACTCGGAAATTGCCTATGAGGAAATTCTTCACGGGCGCGCCGAACTGGCAGTCATTACACTCGCACCCGAACCGCATACGCTGATCCGCGCCGTGCCCGTGTGGGACGACCCGCTGGACTTCGTCGCGGCACCGGAGCATCCGCTGGCCAACAGCGGCCACATGAAACTGGAGGATGTCGTGCGCTATCCGGCAGTATTTCCGGGCGGTAACACGTTTACCCATCACATTGTCAGCGGCTTGTGCGAAGCCCAGGGCCTCAAGCCCAACATCGCGATGAGCACCAACTATATGGAGACCATCAAGATGATGGTGTCCATCGGCCTTGCCTGGAGCGTTCTGCCACGCACCATGCTCGACGAACAAGTGGCGCGCATTCCATTACCGGGCGTGCAGCTCAATCGCCAGCTAGGCTACATCCTGCATACCGAACGCACGCTATCGAATGCAGCAAGAGCATTCATGAAACTGCTCGATGCGCAGACATAGTAGGTAGACCATACTGCAAACCGCAGACTGATCGCTCTATCGGTTCTTTCGATTAAAGGCTCGTGATCACATGTCCAACCCACCGGATAACTCCGTGCTGAAAGCCCCTGCACAGGCAGCCGCCCCCAGTCTGCCGCTGACAGGCGCGGAGCGAGTCCTCCAGCAAACCCGGGACCGTCTGGAACTGGCGCTGGAACTGGCGCAGATGGGCACCTGGGATCTGGACATCACCGGCAACCGACTGCAAGCCTCGGCGCGTGCGTCTGCGCTGCATGGCATGGCGGCACTGCCCTTCGACGAAGATGGCCGACAGTTCTTCGGCAGCCTGCCCGCTGAAGAGCGTCGGCGCATGCGCGCAGTTTATGCTGCAGCACTGGAAAACCAGCAGGATTGCCTGCAGGTGACCTACCGGTTTCAGTTGCAAAACGGCACATCGCGTTTGCTTGAAAGCCGTGCACGAATCTATCGCAATGAACATGGCCAGGCCGTGAAGCTGTCCGGAACCGTGCTGGACATCACTCAACAGTGCGTCCAGTCAGCGCTGGAGGCCAGCGAGGAGAAGTTTGCCAAGGCATTTCATTCGAGCCCGGACTCGATCACCATCACTGAAATCGAGTCAGGCCGCTATGTAGAGGTCAATGACGGCTTCTGTCGCCTGACCGGCTTCAGCGCTCAGGAAGTCGTGGGTCGCACAGCCCACGAAATCGGTATCTGGTCCGATACCGTGCAGCGTGAATACATGATTGACGAACTACGCCAGAAAGGCCGCGTGCATCATCGCGAAATGAATGGCCAGGACAAGCACGGCGCGCCATTGGTGCTGGATATCTCGGTCGAGTTCATCACCCTGAACAATACCGCCTGTCTGCTGATGAACGCCCGAGACATCGGCCAGCTGAAAACCGCCCAGGCACAGGTTCAGCATATGGCTTATCACGACCCGCTCACCGGGCTGCCTAACCGTGCGCTGCTGATGGACCGCCTCAGCCAGCAAGTCTCGCTGCTCCAGCACCAGAATTTGCGCGGTGCCCTGCTGTTTCTCGACCTGGACCATTTCAAGCACATCAATGACTCACTCGGCCACCCGGTGGGCGACAGCGTGCTGAGCATCATCGCCGCGCGCCTGGAGGCCAGCGTACGCCAGGAGGACACCGTGGCCCGCCTGGGCGGTGACGAGTTCGTGGTGCTTATCTGCGGGCTGGACGGCACCCGCGATGAAGTCACTCAGCAGGTCCGCGTGCTGGCCGACAACCTTCGCGAGCTGCTGGCCGAGCCGATGTTCCTTGACGGTCATCGCCTGCAGGTCACGCCGAGCATCGGCATCGTTCTGATTCCGGACGATGGCCTTTCCCCTGCCGATTTGCTCAAACGGGCCGATATTGCGCTGTATCGCGCCAAGGATTCCGGACGCAATGCGTCACAGTTTTTCCATGTATCCATGCAGCAGGCCGTCAGCCAGCGCCTGCGTCTTGAAAACGACTTGCGACTGGCACTGACCCGCAACGAATTCCAGCTGCACTTCCAGGCCCAGATCGATTGCCGGGACCAGTACATTACCGGCGCAGAGGCGCTGCTGCGCTGGGACCACCCCGAATACGGGTTGCTGTCGCCTGATCAGTTTGTCCAGATACTTGAAGAAAGCGGGATGATTCTGGAGGTCGGCAGCCACATTCTGGACGAAGCCTGCAAAACCGGAGGCCTGCTTTTAAAGCAGGGGCTGATCTCGAAAAACAAATTCCTGATGGGCGTCAATATCAGCCCGCGTCAGTTCCGCCAGAACGACTTTATCGAGCGTGTGCAGCACAGCCTCAAGTTGCACCAGTTGCCAGCCTCCATGCTCAAGCTGGAAATCACCGAAGGCATCGTCATCCAGAATCTTGATGACACGATCCTCAAAATGCGCAGCCTGAAGGCATTGGGCGTGAGCTTTGCGATGGACGACTTCGGCACCGGCTATTCCTCACTGACTTACCTCAAGCGCTTGCCGGTGGATACGCTGAAGATTGACCAGTCCTTCGTTCAGGACGCCACCAGCGACCCCAACGATGCAGAGATCATTCGCGCCATCGTAGCCATGGCTCAGAGCCTCCACCTTAACGTCATCGCTGAAGGCGTCGAAACGCCGGAGCAGCTGGCGTTCCTAGAAAGAGTGGGCTGTTACAACTATCAAGGCTACCTGTTCAGCGAACCGCTGCCGGGTCCGCAGTTCGAGAACCTGCTGCTAAAACGGCAGTTGCAGGAAACTGCGTCTCTGGAGTGAATACAGAAAAGGCGCCCGAAGGCGCCTCTTCTGTAGACTGATTCATCAGTTGCCCAGTACTTTCTGGGTATTAAGCGGAATGCGCTTTGGTTTTGCCTCTTCCGGCACGTTGCGCACCAGGTCGATGCTCAACAGACCGTGAGACAGGTCGGCACCCTTGACCTCGATATTGTCGGCCAGCCTGAACGACAGCTTGAATTCACGCCGGGCAATACCCTGATGCAGATACGTCACGTTATCGGCTTCCTGCTCACGCTTGTTGCCGATGACGGTCAATACGCCCTTCTCGACCTGCAGTTCAAGGTCCTGCTCTTGCATGCCTGCTGCAGCGATCACGATCCGGTAATGATCATCGGTATGCCGCTCCACGTTGTAGGGAGGGTAACCGCTGGCTGTCTCATTTCGTGCCGCCGACTCGAAAAGGTCGTTGAAGCGGTCGAAACCCACGGAATGACGAAAGAGTGGGGCCAGTGAAAATGCAGTCGCCATGATAAGTTCTCCTGTTTGTCAGCGAGTGGTTTACGCGACCCGTATTCGGCATCGCTTGATCACCAAAATAGGGATACCCATTCACTTTTCAAGAGACTTTTTTCAGGTTTTTTTCGACCGTTCGTCGGGGCTAGCTTTTGAGCAAGCAGCCGGCCTGGCAGCCCAACATCATGCTGATACGATCACAGTCGGTTTCACGGCGTAGCGCATTGAACATCAGGGTCGCCTCAGGGTAGCTCTTGGTCAGCAGCACCAACCATTGCTTGAGACGACCCGGCGCCTGAATAAGCGTCATCTTGATCAGACAGGCCTGCCAGAAAGCGCGCAGCATCGGCTGCAACTCGTCCCAGGTCATCGGCACGACCTCTTCACCCTTCTGTGCCACAGCAATCTGCCGGGCCAGATCAGGACGCGCCACCAAGCCGCGACCAATCATGATGTCGCGTGCGCCGCAGATTTCCCGGCAACGACGCCAATCGTCGACGGTCCAGATTTCACCGTTGGCCACCACAGGGACCTTGACCACCTCCTGAATACGCGCAATCCACTCCCAGTGCGCGGGCGGCTTGTAGCCGTCGACCTTGGTGCGTGCGTGAACGACTATCTGCTCAGCCCCGCCGTCAGCCAGTGCCCGGGCACAGTCCAGCGCGCCATCGGTGTTTTCGTAACCCAGGCGCATCTTGGCGGTCACTGGAATATGCCTGGGTACCGCACGGCGTACCTGGCTGACGATGGAATGCAGCAGTTCCGGCTCTTTGAGCAGAATTGCACCGCCACGCGAGCGGTTGACGGTCTTGGCCGGGCAGCCGAAGTTGAGGTCCAGTACCGGTGCGCCCAACTCACAGGCGAACGCGGCGTTCTCTGCCAGACATACTGGGTCGGAGCCCAACAGCTGGAGCCGCAACGGCGTGCCTGCGTCCGTCTTCGCGCCTTTGTGGAATTCCGAAGCGTATTTGTAAAAGTAGTGTGCAGGCATCAAACGCTCGGACACCCGAATGAATTCAGTCACGCACCAGTCGATACCACCTACTTTCGTCAGGGCATCGCGCAGGATGTCGTCGACCAACCCCTCCATGGGCGCCAGAGCAATTTGCATGGGTCACACTCGAAAAAAAGTCCGGCAGTTTACTGCCCGGCGTGCGGATTGGGAACGGTGCCGTCAGGGATGGCTGCGCCGTAGCCATCAATGAACTCGGCAGGCATGCGCTTGGGTCGTCCACTGGACAGCTCGATACAGACAAAGGTGGTTTGCGCGCGCAGCAACGTCAGGTTGTCGGCGGGCCGCTTGAGCTGAAAGCAACGGGTCATTTTCAGGCGGCGATCCCAATCGACGATCCAGGTCGCGAGTTGCAGTTCGTCGTTCTCATAGGCACTGGCCAGGTAGTCGATCTCGTGCCTGACCACCGCCATGGCCCGATCCAGACGCCGGTACTCGGTCAGGTCCAGGCCCAGATACTGCGAATGCCGCCAGGCGCAGCGCTCCAGCCAGGAGACGTACACGGCATTATTGGCATGCCCCAGCCCGTCGATGTCTTCGGCGCCGACGTTCAGATCAATGACGAAAGGCGTTGCCCGATCCCAGACCATGCGTGCTCCTGCTTATATAAATTTGGTGTGCGGAGAGTGTAGCGGGTCATTAACCTCGTTCACACGACGGTCTGCAATGCCCGTAATGTTGACTATCGTGCCGATGCTCCGCGTCGGCATGCAGTTCTGGACGCTCTGCGTCCTCTTTGTGGCGCTATGCGTCACACTTGGGGTTCTGCGAGTGCCATCGTGGCGAAAAAATCGTGTTTATGTGCAGTAACTTCGGCGAGGCATGATGCAGTACAGACGTGACGCCTTGCGTCATCTGATGCAGACCACCGAAGCATTGGCGCGAGGGTCGGTTGGATTTGTGTATGGAAACAGCAAGAATCTGAAAGGAAGGATTTTTCAAACCCTGAAAAAACAAAAGGGCCATTCAATAATCGAATGACCCTTGGTCCCGCAGAGCGGGAAATCGTGGCGTCCCCTAGGGGACTCGAACCCCTGTTACCGCCGTGAAAGGGCGGTGTCCTAGGCCACTAGACGAAGGGGACGCAAAACCTTCAGTCAGGCTCATTGGATGATGAACCCTGGCGAATTTGGTGGAGCTTAGCGGGATCGAACCGCTGACCTCCTGCATGCCATGCAGGCGCTCTCCCAGCTGAGCTAAAGCCCCGGATTTATCGCCTCGCGGCGGAGATCAACCTTGAAGTATCACTCGATGAAACTGGCGTCCCCTAGGGGACTCGAACCCCTGTTACCGCCGTGAAAGGGCGGTGTCCTAGGCCACTAGACGAAGGGGACAAAACCTTCTTACAAAACAAACGGCGCTGGATCCGCTTGCTTCACATCGTTTCAGAGCAGTGTAGCAGCGCTCTGAAACGCTAAATTTGGTGGAGCTTAGCGGGATCGAACCGCTGACCTCCTGCATGCCATGCAGGCGCTCTCCCAGCTGAGCTAAAGCCCCACATCAGTGGACGGGGCGCATATTAAGCGTGAGTGACAGGGCTGTCAAATTTATTTTTTACATTTTCCAAACTTTTTTGTCGGTAATACAACCACTTACCTTTAAACCCCCGGAAAACCGGGGGCGTCTGACAGGAACAGGGAATGCCTCAGGCGATGGAGCTCAGCAGCTTTTCCCATTCCTTGTTTTCTTTCTTCGAAACGCCACCCAGCAAATCCAGGGCCTGACGCAGGCGGAAGCGGGTCAGGTCCGGACCGAGGATCTCCATCGCATCGGTCACCGAGACCGAATTGGCCTGGCCGGTAATCGCCGCAAACATCAAGGGCATGGCGTCACGCAGCTTAAGCTCGAGGTGCTCGACGACGGCCTGGATGCAGCCCATGATCCGGTCCTTCTCCCACTGACGCAGTGACTCCAGCTTCCACAGAATCAACTGCATCACCTGACGAACCTGCTCCGGGGACAGCTTCTTGTGCTCGAACAGCTTCAAATCGGGTGTAACGCCACCGGCGAAGAAGAAGCCGGCCAGCGGAGCCACCTGACTGAAGGTCTCTACCCTGCCCTGCACGTGCGGAGCGATCTTCATCATGTAGTCGGGGTTCAGTGCCCACGTTTTCAACCGGCTGGCAAACTCCTCGACCGGCAGATCACGCAGCCACTGACCATTGAGCCAGGACAGTTTTTCGATATCGAAGATCGGCCCGCCGAGCGAGACACGCGACAGGTCGAAGTTGTCGACCATTTCCTGCAACGAAAACTTCTCGCGCTCGTCCGGCATCGACCAGCCCATGCGGCCGAGGTAGTTGAGCATGGCTTCAGGCATGAAGCCCATGCGCTCGTAGAAGGTCACCGAGGTCGGGTTCTTGCGCTTGGACAGCTTGCTCTTGTCAGGGTTACGCAGCAGCGGCATATAGCACAGCTGTGGCTTGTCCCAGCCGAAGTACTCGTACAGCAGAATCAGTTTGGGTGCCGATGGCAGCCATTCTTCGCCGCGCAGTACGTGGGTGATGCCCATCAGGTGGTCATCGACCACGTTGGCGAGAAAGTAGGTCGGCAGACCGTCGGTCTTCATCAGGACCTGCATGTCCATGCGGTCCCACGGGATTTCGACTTCGCCGCGCAGCATGTCCGGCACTACGCAGACGCCTTCGGTCGGCACTTTCATGCGAATAACGTGCGGCTCGCCAGCGTCCAGACGGCGCTGCACTTCTTCCTTGGAGAGCAGCAAGGCGCGACCGTCATAGCGCGGGGTTTCACCCTTGGCCTGTTGCTCGGCGCGCATCTCGTCCAGCTCTTCGGCGGTGCAGAAGCACGGGAAGGCGTGACCCAGCTCGACCAGTTGCTGCGTGTATTTCTGGTAGATATCGCCCCGCTCGCTTTGACGATACGGGCCGTGTGGACCACCGACATCCGGCCCTTCGCTCCACTCGATACCCAGCCAGCGCAGTGCGTCGAAAATCTGCTGTTCGGACTCGCGGGTCGAGCGCAGTTGATCGGTGTCTTCAATGCGCAGAATGAACTCGCCGCCATGCTGTTTGGCAAAGCAGTAGTTGAACAGCGCAATGTAGGCCGTGCCGACGTGAGGGTCGCCCGTGGGCGATGGCGCGATGCGGGTACGAACGGTGGTCATGGAAAATTCCGAAATAGGTCAATCAAGCACCGAATGTTAACAGGCTGGGGGCATGCGGCTCCAGCACGGGCAATGTGATTGCATTCGTGCTCCGCGCTCAGCGCTGCTCACAGGGCCCAATGGATGCTGAAAAAAGACTTGAAGCCACGATAGTTCTCGTTCCGCACGCTCCGCGTGGGAATGCAGTTCGTGACGCTCCGCGTCACAAGGCGGTTCTGCGATGTCAGTTGGGTCGGGGTTCGGCTCAGGTCACCTTTGCGCCCTTACGGCGCCCTGCTTTGAGGGACCAAAGTAGGCAAAGTCCCTGCTCCTGTTTCCGGCCCGACTTCGTCGGGTTCCTTCGCCCTGACACTGATCCGGGGGTCGCCGTGATCGAAAAGCGCGTATGGCGGCATCATGCAGGCGCAGCATGACATTGTGCGGCACTAAAGACTCGTGGCGCAGAGCGTCACGAACTGCATGCAGACGTGGCCCATCGGCATAAGAGGTGACGTGCCCAATGCTTCAAACCGCCAGCAACCGCTCCCGCAACTTGCCGATCTCGTCGCGCATCTGCGCAGCAGCTTCGAATTCCAGGTCGCGGGCCAGTTGGTACATTTTTTCTTCCAGTTGACGAATGCGCTTGTTGATCTCGCTCGGTGAGCGCAGTTCGTTTTCGTAGCGAGCGTTTTCTTCGGCGGCCTTGGCCATGCCTTTGCGCTTCTTGCTGCGCGAGCCGGGCACAGTGGCACCTTCCATGATGTCGGCAACGTCCTTGAACACGCCTTTTGGGGTAATGCCGTGCTCAAGGTTGAAGGCGAGCTGTTTATCGCGGCGCCGTTCGGTTTCGCCAATGGCGCGCTCCATGGAACCGGTGATGCGGTCGGCGTACAGGATCGCCCGGCCATTGAGGTTACGCGCAGCCCGACCGATGGTCTGAATCAGCGAACGGTCAGAACGCAGGAAACCTTCCTTGTCGGCGTCGAGAATCGCCACCAGCGACACTTCCGGCATGTCCAAACCCTCACGCAGCAGGTTGATCCCCACCAGCACATCGAAGGTGCCCAGACGCAGGTCGCGGATGATCTCGACACGTTCAACCGTATCGATGTCCGAGTGCAGGTAACGCACTCGCACCCCGTGGTCGCTGAGGTAATCGGTCAGGTCCTCGGACATGCGCTTGGTCAGCGTGGTCACCAGCACCCGCTCTTCCAGCGCCGCACGTTTGTGGATTTCCGACAACAGGTCGTCGACCTGGGTCAGCGCAGGGCGGATTTCGATCTGCGGGTCCACCAGGCCGGTCGGACGCACCACCTGCTCAACGACGCGCCCGGCGTGTTCCGCTTCATAGTTGCCCGGCGTCGCCGAGACAAAAATGGTTTGCGGGCTGATCGCCTCCCACTCGTCAAAGCGCATGGGCCGGTTATCCAGCGCCGATGGCAAGCGAAACCCGTACTCGACCAGAGTTTCCTTGCGTGAGCGGTCACCCTTATACATCGCGCCGACCTGCGGAACGCTGACGTGGGACTCGTCGATCACCAGCAAGGCATCGGCAGGCAGGTAGTCGAACAGGGTCGGAGGCGGCGCACCGGACGGACGGCCCGACAGATAGCGCGAGTAGTTTTCGATACCGTTGCAGTAACCCAGCTCCAGCATCATCTCCAAGTCGAAGCGGGTCCGTTGCTCCAGACGCTGGGCTTCCACCAGTTTGTTCTGAGTGCGCAGGTATTCAAGGCGCTCCTGTAGCTCGACCTTGATCCCTTCCATTGCCTCAACCAGCGTCTCGCGCGGGGTAACGTAATGGCTCTTGGGGTAGAACGTGAAGCGCGGCAGCTTGCGGATCACCTCGCCCGTCAGCGGATCGAACGCCGACAGGCTTTCGACCTCATCATCGAACAGCTCGACGCGGATCGCTTCCAGATCGGATTCGGCCGGGTAGATGTCGATGACGTCGCCACGCACCCTGAACGTCGCGCGGGCGAAGTCCATGTCGTTGCGGGTGTATTGCAGGTCGGCCAGTCGTCGCAACAGGGCGCGCTGGTCCAGTTTGTCGCCACGGTCGATGTGCAGGACCATACGCAGATAGGTTTCAGGGCTGCCCAGACCGTAGATGCACGACACCGTCGTGACGATGATCGCGTCTTTGCGCTCCAGCAGCGCCTTGGTTGCAGACAGGCGCATCTGCTCGATGTGGTCGTTGATCGACGCATCCTTCTCGATGAAGGTGTCCGACGACGGCACATAGGCCTCGGGCTGGTAGTAGTCGTAATAGGAAACGAAGTATTCCACGGCGTTGTTCGGGAAGAACGCCTTGAACTCGCCATACAACTGCGCGGCCAGGGTCTTGTTCGGCGCCAGGACCAGCGTCGGGCGCTTCACCTGAGAGATCACGTTGGCGATGCTGAACGTCTTGCCCGAGCCGGTCACCCCCAGCAAGGTCTGGTGTGCGAGCCCTGCGTCGATCCCTTCGACCAGTTGGCGAATGGCCTCGGGCTGATCGCCGGCTGGCTCAAAACGGGTAACGAGCTGGAACTCGGACATAACCTACCTCTTGATTCGTACGCGACAGGATCGCGTAAAGGGCTCGCCTCACCTGAATGGACTGACAGGCCATGACGAAATCATCGCCAACGCCCGGTCCCGCCGGGAAAAGGCGTGCGATGTCTTGAAATGATGCTTACTAGATGGAGCCATATGCTGGCCTTTCAAGTCACGCACTTAAAGCATTGAGGTTCGAACGGGACGAACGTTCTGAAAATATGCATATAAACCTCGAAAAAAGCCGTCCGGCCTGTCGCCCGACAAGGGGATGCTCTCTATACTAAGCGCTGTTTTTGCACCGCTTTGGCGCATTCAGCCGCAGCGTGCATCCCTACCCACTCTTCATCAAGAGCCGCCGCACAATGAGCCTGTTCTCCGCTGTCGAAATGGCACCCCGCGATCCGATCCTGGGTATCAACGAAGCCTTCAACGCCGACACCCGCACCACCAAGGTCAACCTTGGCGTAGGCGTCTACTGTGATGAAGACGGGCGCATTCCTCTACTGCGTGCCGTGGCTGAAGCTGAAAAGATCCGTGTTGCCCAGCACGCGCCGCGCGGTTACCTGCCGATCGACGGCATTGCAGCTTATGACCAGGCCGTGCAAAAACTGCTGTTGGGGGCCGATTCACCGCTGATCGCCTCAGGCCGTGTACTGACCACTCAATCGGTCGGCGGCACAGGCGCCTTGAAGATCGGTGCCGACTTCCTCAAGCAACTGCTGCCCAACGCAATGGTAGCGATCAGCGACCCAAGCTGGGAAAACCACCGCGCGCTGTTCGAAACCGCAGGTTTCCCGGTGCAGAACTACCGCTACTACGACGCTGCCACCCACGACGTGAACCGTGCAGGCATGCTTGAAGACCTGCAGAACCTGCCGAACAACTCGGTCGTCGTGCTGCACGCCTGCTGCCACAACCCGACCGGCGTCGATCTGAGCCTGGACGACTGGAAAAAAGTGCTGGAAGTGGTCAAGGCCAAGGGCCACGTACCGTTTCTGGACATGGCGTATCAAGGCTTCGGTCAAGGCATTCAGGAAGATGCACTGGCTGTGCGCCTGTTCGCCGATTCGGGCCTGACCTTCTTCGCCTCCAGCTCGTTTTCCAAGTCGCTGTCGCTGTATGGCGAACGTGTCGGCGCGCTGTCGATCATTACCGAATCGAAAGAAGAAACCGCCCGCGTTCTGTCGCAGGTCAAGCGCGTGATCCGCACCAACTACTCCAACCCGCCGACCCACGGCGCAATCATTTCCGCTGCGGTCCTTAACGACCCGGCACTGCGCGCCCTGTGGGAAGAAGAACTCGGCGAGATGCGCGTGCGTATCCAAGGCATGCGCAAAGCCATGGTCGAGCGCCTGGCGGATAACCCGGCTGGTCAGGACTTCAGCTTTGTCGGCCGTCAGTGCGGCATGTTCTCCTACTCCGGCCTGACCGCCGCACAGGCACAACGCCTGCGCAGCGAATTCGGCATCTACGCGCTGGATACCGGGCGTATCTGCGTGGCGGCGCTGAACCAGAAGAATATTGATGCGGTCTGCGACGCGATCAAAAAAGTGCTCTAACCGGGCTGCCTATATTTTCTGTGGCGAACCTGTTCGCGAAGGCTATGTTCCGTTCAATGCATCTCATGCAACTGTACGGCTCCCTTCGCGAACATCGCGCCTCCCATAGCCTCACACACAACACTCCATCCTTCAGCACCGTTCGGCAACTGAATCGAACGATCCATATGGCTACCTTTCGAAACCCTGTCAGACCATTTTCTGAAACAGATATCGAGGTACTCATGTCCATCGAACCGCAACGTCAGAAAGAGCAGCCACCGGGCCAGCATACGCCCGCTGACCAGGGTGCAGACCGCAACGACCCGGCCATCGAGCCGCAGGTTGCGGACGTAAAGCCGGAGACGGAAAAAGGCGGTGGCCAGAATCAGGGCCAAAGCCCTGCTCCCAGCCAGTCTCAGTCTCAAGGCCAAAGCCAAAGCCAGTCATCCAGCGACAGCGCTTACGTGCCTGACCATGAGCCAGAGGAAAAAACCGAGGATCTGCGCAACCATCAGCCTACCCAGGGTGTTGACGCCGATATCGATACGCCCGGCGGCTAATCCCGACGGGCGAGCGCATTTGGGCCGCACGGCCCAAACGCTTCTCCTGCCACGCTCAGCGGTTGCCCTCCTCGCTGATCACCTGCACCTGATACGCCGGATCAGCCTTGATTTGCTGTTCGGTGAACGGCAAAGCACCCCACTGTTTTTTCGAAAACGCCTCGGTCTGATCCCTTGAATGAGCCGACTGCGGGTTGCTCGATTCAGAGAACGCCAGCAGACCTTGCGCTTTGGGTCCCTGCTCATCAAACGTCACCATCTGCAGATAGCTGGTGCCGCTCACCACCTCACGCCTGCCGTCCTTGCCAGCGATGGTCTGCATGGCGTTGTAGATGCCGAGCCCGGCCGGGCCACCATGAATCGGAATGGGTTTGCCGCTGAGGCTGGAGACCTGAATGTCGCCCCATTTACTCTCGGGCGAAAGACCGGCCTTGGCCACCTCATCAACCGCCGCAAGCATGGCGGCGCGCAGTGCGCTGGCAACCTGAGGGTTTTCGATGGCCAGCCCGCTTGGCGTATGGACCGGGTTCTGCGGGTCGAACACCACACGCCAGCGCGAGGCAACGCCTTGCATGGACGTCACGATCCGCTGGAAGTACACGAAACCGATGCCACTGTTTAGATCAGCGCGTCCGTCCCAGGCTTTCAAGGCGACGCACAACGGTGCCAGACGCGCTGCATCATCACCCAGTTCCGAAGCGCAGAACTTCAACAGATCCGGCAGCACCTGCCCGGCCTGATACACCTGGTTGTCCATGACCATCGCTTGCAGGTTCTCGGCGCTGACCTTGCCAGCCCGTTGCAGGCTGCCCAGTCGATCCAGCGCAAAGCGCGCACGCTGGCCGAGTGGCTGACCGTCCTGACTGATCAGCGGCGAAAAGCCCGACAGCGGCGCAGCCGGATTGACCATCCACGCCGAGTCATTGGAATGCTGCACAAAGTCGCTACGCAACAATTGCGGCTGGCGTGAGGACGGATAAATACCGGCCTGAGCCGCCTCCGCGGATATGTCCCAGTTACATTCACTGCGCGAGCCGTCGAGCACGATCAGCTCTGTGCCGATACGCGGGTCACTGCACTTGGCGAGCTTGGCGGCGTCAACGTTCGGTACTACCGAGAGGTTCATGTACAGCGCCTGCCCCTTGGCACCTACCGCCAGGGTATTGACCCAAGGGATGCCCTGAATCTTGTGCACCGAATCCTGAAACGCCTCGAGGCTGTCAGCCTTGTCCATCGAATACCACTGTTGCAGCACCCGGTCATTTTCCAGGTTGGCGTCACGCAGGCTGAAAGCGAACTTGTCATCCCAGTCCAGCTTGCCCGGCCACTGCACGACCGGGCCGAACGTCGACGAATAAATAATACGCGGCACAGCCTTGAAGCTACCGTCCGGCTGCTTCACCTCGACGCTGACTTGTTGCTGGCCCATGGCAATGGACTTGCCATCCAGCAGATAGCGGGTCGAGTCTTTCGGGTCGAGCTGCAAGCGATGTAAGGTGAAGTGTTTCGATGTGTCGACCGTATGGGTCCAGGCCAGATGCCGGTTGAAACCGATATTGATCAGCGGCAGGCCCGGCAATGCGGCGCCCATCACGTCAAGCTTGCCAGGAATGGTCAGGTGCATTTGATAGAAACGCATGCCGCCGCCCCAGGGAAAGTGCGGGTTGGCCAACAGCATGCCGCGCCCATTGGCGGACAGCTCGTCCCCTATTGCCACTGCATTGCTGCCGCGCTCCAGGGCAAAGCGCTGGTTGCGCGCAGCGGCCAATTGCAGCGCCTGAACCTGCTGGCTATCAACCTGCAATGGCTTTTGCGCAGAAGGCGGTTTGGCACCGGCAAAGGCCTCGGTGAACTGCCCTACGCCGCCCTCGACCAGCAAGCGGCGAGTCAGGCGCAGCAAATCATCGGTACTGATCGGCCGAACCCAATCGGCTGCGCAAGGCTGCGGCAAGCCCTTGGCCTTCTGCTCACCCAGCGAGCGGTTGTAGCCGGCGACATAGCCCTGCATCAACTGGCGAATCTCGGGCGGCTGGGCCTTCCAGAAATCCGCCAGAGCCTCAGGCGTATTGAGCCACTTGAACAGCAGGTCGCTGGCCATGTTGCTGCGCTGCTCAAGGGTCGCCTTGTCCGGCCCGAAATAGCGTGAGCGCTCGCCGTTGACGGTGACGACTTCGTTGGCCAGCAGGCACAGGTTGTCCTGCGCATACGCGTAACCGATGCCGTAACCCAGACCGCGCTCATTGGCGGCGACGATATGCGGCACGCCAAAACCGGTACGCCGGATTTCGGCACGGGCAGCCTGATGATCAGCGGCAACCAGGGCCTGAGCAGGCAATATCACCGCGAAAGAAAGACCTGCAAACACAAAACCGCACAGGGGTCTGGAAATAATCACGCTGACTCCAACTCGACAGGACGACCCGAATTAGCCGCTCCCCTTAAACGAAGCGCAGGCGCAAAATTTACTCGCGCAATGCAACCCGCAGCCGACGCTAAATTCCCGTCCTCATCCCTCGTTTAAAGGGCAGCTCTATGTAAAGGCCCGCTCTGCAGCCGGCGTCCGTCGACCGGTTGACTTTTCCCACCCAGGAACCTGCATGAAACGCTCTCGCCCTCATCGACGCGCCCTTTTCGTGGCGCTGTGCCTGTTCCCGGTCATCGCCGTGTGTGCCTGGCAGATCATGCCCGACAGCACAGGTCATGCAGCGACCGTGACGGTGACCCGCAGCAACATCGAAAACAGCGTGACCGCACTGGGCACCTTGCAGCCGCGCAGCTATGTGGACGTTGGCTCACAGGCCACCGGGCAGATCATGAAGATCCACGCGCAGGTCGGCGATCAGGTCAAGGAAGGCGACTTGCTGGTCGAAATCGATCCGTCGACACAAAAAGCCAGGCTGGACGCCGCGCGTTACGCCATCGAAAACCTCAAGGCCCAGCTTCAGGAACAGCGGGCGCTGCACGAGCTGGCCGAACAGAAGCAACAACGTCAGAAACGCCTCGCAGCGGGCGGTGCCACGCGTGCCGAAGACGTGCAGGCTGCTGAATCGGAATTTCGCGCCACCCAGGCACGGGTCGACATGTTCAAGGCGCAGATTCTCGAAGCCCAGGCCGCGCTGCGTAGTGACGAAGCGGCGCTGGGCTACACGCGTATCTACGCGCCCATGAGCGGCACGGTGGTCGCACTGGATGCGCGCGAAGGTCAGACCCTGAACGCGCAACAGCAGACACCGCTGATTCTGCGCATCGCCCGCTTGTCGCCCATGACGGTCTGGGCCGAAGTCTCGGAAGCTGATATTGGCCACGTCAAACCCGGCATGACAGCCTATTTCACCACCCTCAGCGGCGGCAACAGGCGCTGGAGCAGCACTGTGCGGCAAATCCTGCCAGTGCCGCCCAGACCGCTGGATCAAGCCAATCAGGGCGGCGGCAGCCCGAGCAGTGCGCGCAAGAGCGGCGGCGGTCGGGTTGTGCTGTACACCGTGCTGCTGGACGTGGATAACAGCGACCAGGCGCTGATGGCAGAAATGACCGCACAGATATTCTTCGTCGCGGGCAGCGCGCAGAACACCCTGACGGCCCCGCTCGCAGCCTTGCAAAACGGTCCGCAGGCCGATGTGCAGATCGCGCAGGTGCTGTCCGCCAATGGCGAGGTGCAAAACCGTCAGGTACGCACCGGTATCAGCGACCGCCTGCGCGTGCAGGTACTCGACGGCCTGAATGAAGGTGATCGCCTGCTGGTGCCGGCTTCTGTCGGCAGCGGGGGCTGAATGCAAACGCCGCTGATCGACCTGCGCGCCATCCGCAAATCCTACGGCGGTGGCGACAGCCCGCTGGTCAACGTTCTGCGTGGTATCGATTTATCGATCCATGCCGGGGAATTCGTAGCGATTGTCGGCGCCTCCGGTTCCGGCAAGTCGACACTGATGAACATCCTCGGCTGCCTGGATCGCCCGACCTCGGGTGAATACCTGTTCGCCGGGGAAAACGTCGCAGAGCTAGGCAGCGACGAACTCGCCTGGCTGCGCCGCGAGGCATTCGGTTTTGTGTTTCAGGGCTACCACCTGATCCCGTCCGGCTCGGCACAGGAAAACGTCGAAATGCCGGCCATCTACGCTGGCACACCCGCCGCAGAGCGCCACGTACGGGCTACCGCACTGCTCGACCGGCTGGGCCTTGGGGCACGCACCGGCAACCGCCCGCACCAGCTTTCTGGCGGTCAGCAGCAACGGGTGTCCATCGCCCGCGCCTTGATGAATGGCGGGCATATCATCCTCGCCGACGAACCCACAGGTGCGCTGGACAGCCACAGCGGTGCCGAGGTCATGGCGCTGCTGGACGAACTGGCCAGCCAGGGCCATGTGGTGATCCTGATCACCCATGACCGGGAAGTGGCAGCCCGCGCCAAACGGGTCATCGAGATCAGCGACGGCCTGGTGGTCAGCGATACCGCCCGTGATCTGTGCGCGCCACGTTCAGCGAACCCGGCCGCGCTGCAGGCTGTCGACCTGCGCAAGCGTCTGAGCGAAGGCAGCGGCAGTCGTGGGGCGTGGAAAGGCGAACTGCTCGACGCGCTTCAGGCCGCGTGGCGGGTGATGTGGATCAACCGCTTTCGTACCGCGCTGACGTTGTTGGGTATCGTTATCGGCGTTGCATCGGTGGTGGTCATGCTGGCGGTCGGTGAAGGCAGCAAACGGCAGGTCATGGCACAGATGTCCTCGTTCGGCTCCAACATTATTTACCTCAACGGCAAGGCCCCAAACCCGCGTGCGCCCAAGGGCATCATCACCCTTGAAGAGGTCGCGGCGCTGGGCGAACTGCCCGAGGTAAAAATGATCATGCCGGTCAACGGCGGACAGGCCGGCGTGCGCTACGGCAACGTCGATCATTCCAGCTATGTCGGCGGCAACGACACGCACTTTCCGGCGATTTTCAACTGGCCGGTAGTGGAAGGCAGTTATTTCAGCGAAGCGGATGAGCAAAGTGCTGCCGCCGTGGCAGTGATTGGTTACAAAGTTCGCCAGAAACTGTTCGGCGAGCATACCGACCCCATAGGCCAGTACATCCTGATCGAAAACGTACCGTTTCAGGTGGTCGGCGTGCTTGAGGAAAAAGGTGCCACTTCCGGTGACCTGGACAGCGACAACCGCATCGCCATTCCCTACTCGGCGGCCAGCATCCGTCTGTTTGGCTCGCAGGACCCCGAGTACATCACCATCGCGACGCGCGATGCCAACAACGTCAAACACGCCGAAGACGCAATACGTAACCTGCTTCAACGCCTGCATAACGGTAAGCAGGATTACGAGCTGACCAACAACGCAGCGATGATTCAGGCCGAAGCTCGTACCCAGAACACCCTGTCGCTGATGCTGGGCTCAATTGCGGCCATCTCGTTGCTGGTCGGCGGCATCGGCGTGATGAACATCATGCTCATGACCGTACGTGAGCGCACACGTGAAATCGGCATCCGTATGGCCACCGGCGCGCGGCAGAGCGACATCCTGCGGCAGTTCCTCACCGAAGCGGTGATGCTTTCCGTGGTCGGAGGGCTGGCCGGTATCGTGCTGGCGCTGGGCATGGGCGCAGCCTTGTTGCTGAGCAAGGTGGCGGTTGCGTTCACCCTGCCGGCAGCGGCCGGAGCGTTTGCCTGCGCGCTGGTCACCGGCGTGATCTTCGGCTTCATGCCTGCCCGCAAAGCTGCCCGGCTCGACCCGGTCGCCGCCCTTACCAGTGAATGAACAATCAATGAAGCCGAGCCTTTCCCTTTTGACCGTCTGCCTGTTACTGACCGCCTGCAATACCCCGGCTCCGCGCCTGGACAGCGGCATTCAGCCACCTGCAAGCTGGGCGTTTGCCCAGAGCGCTGCCGCCCAGCGCAGCGACGCCCGCTGGTGGCAGCAGTTCGGCAGCCCGCAATTGAATCGTTTGATCGAACAGGCCAGTCGCGACAGCCACGAAGTCGCTGCAGCAATGGCTCGAGTGCGCCAGGCGCAGGCCAGCGCCATCATCGGCGGCGCACCTTTGCTCCCGGAGCTGGGCTTTGACCTGCGCGGCGAACGCAACAAGTTCGTGCGCAACAGCGACCGCAAGGCCAACCCTTCCGACGACAACAACACCAACAACTTCACCAGCGACCTGAGCGCCAGCTATGAAGTGGATTTCTGGGGCGGTATCGCCGCCGGACGCGACAGTGCGCTACAGAGCCTGCGGGCCAGCGAATTCGATCAGGCGACTGTGGAACTGACCCTGCTCGGCAACGTCGCCGACCGCTATGCGCAAACCCTCGCGGCGCGCGAGCAAGGCCGGATTGCCGAGCTGAACCTGACCAACGCGCAAAGCGTTTTGAGGCTGGTACAGACCCGCTACGACTCGGGTTCGGCCACTGCACTGGAACTGGCGCAGCAGAAGAACCTGGTCGCGACCCAGCAGCGCGAACTGCCACGCGTTCAGCAACTGGCCAACGAGCAGTTGATCAGCCTGGCAGCGTTGCTCGGTCAGCCGGTGCAGAATCTGAACCTCGGTGACCAGGCATTCGCTACCCTGAACTGGCCGGACATCGGCCCCGGTGTGCCCAGCGAACTGCTGACCCGCCGCCCGGACCTGGCCAAAGCCGAAGCTGAACTGGCCGCGGCGCAGGCCAATGTCACGGTGGCGCGCGCTGCCATGCTGCCAAAGCTGACGTTGAGCGCCAGGCTCGGCACCGAAGCCACCCGCGCTGAAGACTGGCTGCGCGCACCGTTCAGCAGCCTGGCTGCCGGTCTGGTCGGGCCGATCTTCAATAATGGCCGCCTGAGCGCCGAGCACGACAGGGCCACAGCACGTAAGGAAGAGCTGCTGGAAACCTATCGCGGAGCGATCATCAACAGCTTCGCCGACGTCGAAAAAGCCCTGAACAGCATTCAAGGCCTGGACCAGCAACGCTACTGGCACGAAGAAGAACTCACACAGGCGCAAACCGCCTTCAACATCGCCCAGAGCCGCTATGAAGAAGGTGCCGAAGACTTACTGACGGTACTGGAAACCCAACGCACGCTGTACCAGGCACAAGACGTAAGCGTACAGTTGCGACTGGCACGGGTGCAGGCGAGCATCGCGCTGTACAAAGCGCTGGGCGGTGGCTGGCAGCTGCGCTGAGCGTCACGCAAGGAACGATAATCCCAACTATCGTACTGAAGCTCCGCGTCGGTCTGCGCAGATAACTCAATTATCGTGCGACGCTCTGCGTCGCATGCCGTTCGGGACGCTCCGCGTCCTCTTTGCGCAGCAGAGCGTCGCGAACTGCATTCCCAAGCAGGAGCGCTGGGAACGATAACCTCCACTGCCATCCGTTAGAACCACCTGTCCGGCAGCAGATTCCGTGCATACCACGGCCTGCGTGGCACGCGGCGTAGCAGGTTGCTCAATTTGTCATCCGCCGCAAAGGTAATGCGCAGCGCGAGCTTCATGACTTCCGGGTCCATTTCCATGGTCGTGCCTGCCGCCTGCCCTGGCACGGTACTGCAGCCGTGGGTTTCCGGCCCCAGCCACGGGTCGCTGACTTCGACCCAGCGGCCCGCTGCGAACCACGGCACGCCATTGACTTCCAGGCGCTTCACTTCGCCCGGATGAAAGCGCTCGTGGGCGCGAAACCAGTCGTCGATACGGTCGTCGATCCAGCCGTGAAACATCCAGAACACCGGGTTCACATGCGATGAAAACGGATCGGCGAGAAAGTCGTTTTCCGGCTCGAACCAGCGCTCGGCGAAGTCGTCCGAACGACGTGCCATCGGCACCGGCTGGCCGTTGGCAGGGTCGCGGGCGACGGAGGCCCAGCGCATGTGCAGCCAATCATGCAGTTCCAGCTCGACCTGCGAACCAAACTGACCCAACGTCAGCTTCGACAGAAAGCGCGGGTCGCGGTACTGCGACTCCCAAACCTGAAAGTGCGTGTGAAACGTCTCGTGGCTTTTGATATCGCTGACCAGTTGCGTGTATTCCTCATCGCCCTGCGCCAGCCAGTTCGGTGGCAGTGAACAACCGTCGTGATTATCGAAATAACGTGCGAAACCCAACCGGTCACGCTCCAGCTCAGGCTGTGGCAGCGGAAACCGCGGCCACGACGGCAGGTCCTGAATCTTGCGCGCCTGAATCAGCATATGCCGGTGCATGTAAAAGAAGTCTTCCCCCGAACCGTTGCGGTCCTTGTGCGGGCCACGCGCATCACGCTCTTTCTCGCGCGGCCCGGGCTGCCAGCCAATACCACGCAGGGCGTCGCGCTTGTCTTCGGGCAGCTTGTGCCATTTGTCCCGGGAGGCATGCCACAACTGATGAAACAGGCGATGTTCTTTGGAAACCAGCCAGGCCAGAAACGGCGGACTCAGGCCGACCCGCTCACGCGCCTCAGGGAACACCTGCTTGATGGCAATCAGGCGGTTTTCCAGCTCCGGCAGGGCCAGCGGCCGGTCCAGACGTTCGATACGTCCGCTCAGTGTGCCGCTGCCCGCATTGCCGAACGCGCCCCAGACTTCATCAAGGGTCAGGCTGAATTCGTAATCCGGAGTGTCGCTGTGCGGATCATTGCCAGCATGGCCGTCCATGACCCGCAGATACAGCTTTGCCGCGTTGGCCGGTTGCAGGTCGCCGATCACCCGGAAACGTGGCAGTGCATCGCTGCGCAATTGCTCCGCCGTATCGATATAACCGCGCAGGCCGCGACCGCGTGGGGCAATGTCGAGAAACATTTCCAGACCTTCGAGCGGCGCATTGGCCAGCCCGGCAGCGCGCCCCTCGAAACGCAGCGTCCATACCCCGCGCAGCTTGTCGGCCAGGCGCTGGGTAGACGTATCTGCGGGCCCGGCCGTGGCCTCGCCCGGTGTCACGGGTTCCTCGACACGGGTGAGTTCCCGATGTGCGTAATAGGCAGCCGGAACTGCCGCGCCAGTCAGCGCCAGCCCTGCTATGAACCCTCGTCGAGAAATCGTCATTACCCTACCTGTTCCAGCATCGAGACAGCCGTTATCCAAGCTAGAACGTAAACCCGATGATTAAATTTAGCTGGCTGACCTGATCCACCGTCGAGCGCTAAATTTTTCGCCTATCCGCTCGTTCTCCACCAGATAGCAACGGCCCTTGCAGGCTGCGCAACGGTTAATCTGAACGAGACGGAAATGACAAGACCGCGTTGGAAAAAGGCTCTCTTCATCGGCCTGCCGCTGGCCCTGGCCATCAGTGCAGGCGCGGGTTTTCTGGCCTGGAATTACTGGTCGCCTGCCGGTTACCCGGTCAAGGTCATGAAGCAGGCCGACGACCTGCAAGAGCGGATCATTTCCTTCGACAGCCACATCACCGTGCCGATGAAATTCGGCAGCGAGGGCAATGAAGCCGACAAGGATGGCTCGGGCCAGTTCGACCTGGTGAAAACCGCACGCGGACGCTTGTCCGGCGCAGCATTGACGGTGTTCGGCTGGCCGGAAATCTGGAACGGCGACAATGCCCCGCATCGCCCGACACCCGGCTTTGTCGACGAAGCGCGCCACCAGCAGGAAGTACGCTACAAGATCATCACCGGCATGGTTCGGGACTTCCCCAATCAGGTCGGCATCGCCTATACCCCAGACGACATGCGCCGCCTGCACGGCGAGGGCAAGTTTGCGATCTTCATCAGCATGCTCAATGCCTACCCGCTGGGCAATGACCTGAGCCTGCTGGACCACTGGACAGCGCGCGGCATGCGCATGTTCGGCTTCAGTTACGTCGGTAATAACAGCTGGGCCGACTCTTCACGCCCCCTGCCCTTTCTAAACGACACGCCCGACGCGCTGGGTGGCCTGTCGGAGATCGGCAAGCAGGCAGTGCAGCGCCTCAACGACCTGGGCGTGATCATTGATGTCTCGCAAATGTCGAGCAAGGCACTGGAGCAGGTCAGCCAGTTGAGCCGTACGCCAATGATCGCCTCGCACTCGGCCCCGCGTGCGCTGGTGGACATCCCGCGCAACCTCAGCGACGAGGAAATGCAGCTCATCAAGCGCAGTGGCGGCGTGGTGCAGATTGTGGCTTTCCCGGCTTATTTGAAGCCGCTGACCGAGAAGACCCAGGACAAGCTTAACGCCTTGCGCAAGGACTTCGACCTGCCGCCGCTGCCCAACCTGGCCATGGCGCTGATGCCCGGCGACGCGATTATCACGGTCTGGCCGGAACAGCGCTTCGGTGCCTACGCCAGCAAGCTGTACGCGATCCTTGAAGAAGAGCCCAAGGCCACGGTCAAGGATTTCGTCGACGCCATCGATTACACGGTGAGAAAGATCGGTATCGACCACGTCGGCATCAGCTCCGATTTCAATGATGGCGGCGGCGTAAAAGGCTTCAACGATGTCAGCGAGATTCGCAACGTGACCGCCGAGCTGATCGAGCGCGGTTACGCCGAAGCGGATATCACCAAGCTCTGGGGCGGCAATTTCCTGCGCGTCTGGGAGCAGGTGCAGGCTTCGGCGCGTCCGGATACAAAACAAACCAACCTCTCGAATGCCACTAGCCGAACATCAGGCGCTACCGCTCATGACTGACCGCAGAACCTTCCTCAAACAGGCCGGAGTGCTGGCCGCAGCCTTGCCACTGGGTTCCGGTCTTGCGTCAACGGCAATGGCGTCTGCACCTGCATCAACATCCACAGACAAATGGGCGCGGCTGAAACAGCTGTTCAATCAGGACCCGGATTACGTCCACCTTTCCAACTTTCTGGTTACCTCGCATCCCACTCCGGTGCGCGAAGCCATCGAGCAGCATCGCGCGCACATTGATCGCAACCCCGGCCTGGCGATGGACTGGGACCTGGGAGAAACCGAGCGCCGCGAACATGAAGTTCGCGTCTGGGCGGGCAAGTACCTGAATGCCCAGCCAGGCCAGATCGCCCTCACCGGCAGCACCACCGAAGGGCTGGCGATCATCTACGGCGGCCTGCATGTACGCCCGGATCAGGAGATCCTGACCACCGAGCACGAGCATTCCTGCACCCGCGACATCCTCAAATTCCGCCAGCAGCGCGAAGGCACACAGGTGCGCAAGATTCGCCTGTTCAAAGACCCGGCAACCGTGTCGGCGGACGAAATCATCGGCTCCATTGCGCGCAGTATTCAGCCGAAGACACGAGTGCTGGGCATGACCTGGGTGCAGTCCGGCAGCGGTGTGAAATTGCCTCTCGGGGCCATCGGTGATCTGGTCGAAGAACATAACCGCAACCGTGACGACAAAGACCGCATTCTATATGTGGTCGACGGCGTACACGGGTTTGGCGTCGAGAACCTGGATTTCCCGGACATGAAGTGCGACTTCTATGTCGCCGGCACGCACAAGTGGATGTTCGGCCCGCGCGGTACGGGCATTGTCTGCGCCCGCTCGGAGCAGGTCAAAGACCTCACCCCACTGATCCCGACGTTCTCGGAAGCCACCGGTTTCAGCACAATCATGACGTCCGGCGGTTATCACTCGTTCGAACACCGCTGGGCACTGAACGAGGCATTCAAGCTGCACCTGCAACTGGGCAAAGCCGACGTACAGGCGCGCATTCACGAGCTCAACAGCTACCTCAAGCAGCGCCTCAAGGCGCAGTCCAACGTCGAACTGGTGACGCCGATGAACCCTGCACTGTCAGCGGGTTTCAGCTTTTTCCGGCTCAAAGGTCAGGAAAGCGACGAGGTGGCCGCCTGGCTGATGAAGCAACGCATGGTCGTTGACGCCGTGAGCCGCGATGTCGGCCCGGTGGTGCGCACCGCGCCGGGATTGCTGAACAACGAGGCCGAAATCGATCGTTTCATGGCCCTGCTCAGCCAGCGCAACTGACGTGCGTGCACTGAATCCACTGTTTTCCGTTTTCTATCGAGACCCGTCATGAAAAAAACACTGCTGTCCCTTTCCGCCCTGCTCGGTCTGTTGCTCTGCGACACCACCCTGGCCGCCACGCCCGCGCCGGTGCCCGCGCCCGGAAAAGTGTTCAAGGACTGCAAGGACTGCCCGGAAATGGTCGTGCTGCCTGCGGGCACCTTCACCATGGGTGCGCCCGAAGAGGAACTGGGTCGTCAGCCGGACGAAGGCCCGCTGCACGACGTGACCTTCGCCAAACCGTTCGCCATTAGCCGTTTTCAGGTGCTGAGCGGCGAGTGGAATGCCTATATCAAGAGCTCCGGCTACAAGATGCCCGACGGCGATACCCGCCCGGGCCGCGAGTGCAAGGCCGGCAAGCCACGCTACCCGCTGACCGCGCGCCAGCCCGCCGTGTGCATGGACTGGAACGAAGCCAAGGCGTATGTCGAATGGCTGTCGAAAAAGACCGGCAAGTCCTACCACTTGGTTAGCGAAGCCCAGCGCGAATACGCAGCACGCGGCGGCAGCAAGGGCTCTTTCCCGTTCCCGATGGATGAAGGCAAGCCTTACAGCATCGCCAAACACGCCAACACCTACGGCCCGGAAGACGGCTTCAGCTACACCGCACCCGCTGGCAGCTACAGCCCCAACGATTTCGGCATTTACGACGCCCACGGCAATGTCTACGAATGGACCGCCGATTGCGAGACCAGCAACTACAACGGCGCGCCCACTGACGGCAGCGCGTGGCTGGCCGGCGATTGCACCTGGAAAATGATTCGCGGCAATGACTGGACCGAAGCGCCGATCTTCTCCCGCTCCGGCAACCGCAACAGCCGCCAGCCGAATGTGCGTGGCGACTGGCTGGGTTTCCGGGTCGCCCGCGACCTGTAACGGACTTCATGCGCGCCTGCGGCCTGCGACAGACGCGGGCCGCACTCACGGACACTGACGAGACACACCATGACCCGCAAAACTGAAAGCCTCGCCCAGGAAACCCTGAGAATCCTCAAGCCCTTCTGGTGGCTGGTGGCGCTGTCGACCGTGCTGGGGATTGTCAGCGGTCTGAGCGTCACCGGCCTGCTGGCCACCATCAACAATGCGATGAACATGCCCGGCGGCCCGGACACGCAGACCGCGCTGCTGTTCGCCGGGTTGTGTGTGCTGACCCTGGCCTGCTCGACATTGTCCAACCTGTCGACCAACTACGTTGGCCAGCGCGTGGTCGCCAACCTGCGCCGCGAGCTGGCTGCCAAGGTGCTGGTGGCACCCATCGAGCAACTGGAGCGTTATCGCTCGCACCGTCTGATTCCGGTGCTGCTCAACGACGTCAACACCATCAGCACCTTCGCTCTGTCGGTCGCACCGATGGTCATCTCGTTCACCGTCACCCTGGGCTGCCTGACCTATCTGGCGCTGCTGTCCTGGCAGATTCTGGCGCTGACCGTGCTTACCGTGGTGCTCGGCACCGGCGCGCAGTATCTGGCCCATGCGTTCGGCATGCGCAGCATTCTGGCGGCGCGCAACAGCGAAGACGAATTGCAGAAGCACTATCAGGCGCTGTCTGCGGGTGCCAAGGAGCTGCGCATTCAGCGCAAGCGTCGTCAGCACATGCTCGACGAGAAGATTCACGGTGCCACCGAGCACATCTGCCGCTCGAACATTCGCGCCGCCAACATCTTCGTCAGCGCGGAAACCTTCGGTTCGATGCTGTTCTTTGCCGTGATCGGCATCGCCATCGCCTTCCAGGCCATGTGGCCGACCACTGAAAAAACCGTGCTGGGCGGCTTCGTGCTGGTGATGCTGTACATGAAAGGCCCGCTGGAACGCCTGATTACCGCCCTGCCCGGCATCAGCCGCGCGCAAATCGCCATGCGCCGCATCGCCGAGCTGTCGTGGAAGTTTTCCAGCCCCGAACCACACTTGCTGGTCAACGACCGCCCCAATTCGCTGGCCAATATGCAAACCCTGGAACTGCACAACCTGCGTTATGACTACCCGCCAGTGGAGGGCAGCGATGCCTTTCATCTCGGGCCAGTCGATTTGAGTATCAAACAGGGCGATATCGTATTCATCGTCGGCGAAAACGGCTGTGGCAAGACCACGCTGATCAAGCTGCTGCTGGGTCTGTACACGCCGCAACAGGGCGAAATCCGCCTCAACGGCCAGACTGTCAGCCCGGAAAACCTGGATGACTACCGCCAGTTATTCACTACGATCTTTGCCGATTACTACCTGTTTGATGAGCCGTTGCAGGGACAGGCCGCGCTGCCGCAAGACGCCGGCAAATACTTGGAGCGGCTGGACATCGCGCACAAGGTCAACATCAAGGACGGTGCCTTCACCACCACCGACCTGTCGACTGGTCAACGCAAGCGGCTGGCACTGATCAACGCGTGGCTGGACGAGCGTCAGGTGCTGGTATTCGACGAGTGGGCTGCCGATCAGGACCCGGCGTTCCGGCGCGTGTTCTACACCGAACTGCTGCCGGAGCTGAAGCAGCAAGGCAAGACCATCATCGTCATCTCCCATGACGACCGCTATTTCTATATCGCCGACCAACTGGTGCGCATGCAGACCGGGCAGATTCAGGTCGAGCAGGTGCAGAACGACACTTACGGCAAAACCATTCCGGCCTGATTCATCCACGCCTCGAAAGCCCCGCCCGGCCAGTCCGTGAGCGGGGTTTTTTGTTGCCCGGCGAAGCCATAGCCGCCCCAGCAAGATAGCCAAGCGCCATCTTTTTTCCGGAATTGTGAAAAATTCATTAAATAAACGTTATTCGCTTTCGTTCTCATTAACAGCGAATTGCGTGCACAGCCATCTCCCGCGCAACGCCCTATAAAAAAGTTGCTCACGCCTGCCCCGTCGACGGCTGAACCCGACTGCGCAGACCTGACCAACGCTCTCAATCTCCTTGCCGATACCCACTGGAAAGAGCCAATTCATGCACAACCCGTCACGACTTACCCCGCTCAGCAAAGCGTTGATGCTCAGTCAGATGTTCCGCTCCCGGCCATCCATGGCGGTCATGGGCCTTGCGCTCTGCATGCCAGTGGCCAGCCAGGCACAGGAAACCGCCGCAAACGGTTCGACCCAGACAGCCACGGTCAATCTGGCGCCAACTGCAATCGACTCGCAGTACCTGGGCACCGCCACTGACGGCACTGGCTCTTACACCACCGGCGCGGTAAGTATCGGCAAGGGCGCGCCACAGTCGCTGCGTGAAACACCGCAGTCTGTAAGCGTGGTGACTCGGCAAGTCATGGATGACAACAACCTCAACAGCCTGAGCAAGGTGCTGGAAGACACCCCGGGAATCACCTTCCAGTACCGTAACTTCGGCGGTCACGTGTACACCTCGCGCGGCTTCTCGCTACTGGCGGAGAGCTTTCTGGTCGACGGCATTGGCGGTCAGGGCTATCAGATCACCGGCTGGATGCAGCCGGACATGGCCATCTATGACCGTGTAGAAGTATTGCGCGGCGCGTCCGGCCTGCTGGTCGGTGCCGGTCAGCCCGGTGGCGCGGTCAATCTGGTGCGCAAACGCCCGACCGCCGACAACAAGTTTTCGATCACCACCCGTGCAGGTTCTTGGGATCAGTACCGCGTCGATCTGGATGGCAGCGGCAAGCTCAACGATTCGGGCACGCTGCGCGGGCGCATGGTCGCGGCCTACGATGACAGCGGTTCGTACCTGGACGGGCGCGACAGCCGAACTCCGCTGCTGTATGGCATCGTCGAAGCCGACCTGAGCGATGACACCACGCTGACCATGAGCCTGCGGCGTCAGGAACAGGTCATCAATGGCTACTCGATCTATGGCCTGCCGCGCTACAGCAACGGTCAGTCGCTGGACCTGTCGCGCTCGACCAACCTGGCGCAGAAGTGGAACCGTCTCGAAAGCGACATGACCGAGGTGTTTACCGAAGTTGCGCATCGCTTCAATGAAGACTGGACCAGCCGCACGTCGCTTACTTACTCGCAGGGCGGTTTTGATCAGAACATTGCCTACGCACGAGGCGCAGTAAACCCAACGACACTGGCGGGCTCCAATTTTCAGGGCACACTGTTTCGCAAGGACGAGGTCGACAGCGTCGGTCTGAACAGTCAACTGGAAGGTAACTTCAACGCGTTCGGCCTTGAGCATCAGGTAACCCTGGGGGCTGACTGGTCGAAGCAGGACGCCAACACGCATCAGGCGACCGTGACGAGACGCACCGCAGTCAACGTCTTCGATGTCGACCAGAGCGCTTTCGCCAAACCAGCTCGTCCGGCCTGGCAAACCGACATCGACACCACCGAAGAGCGCGCAGGCCTGTACGCCAACACGCGTATTCATCTGAGCGAGCCTTTGAGCGTGGTTCTGGGCAGCCGCCTGAGCTGGTATGACTACAAGTACGACGTCAAAACCGGTGCGGCCAAGGATTATGAATCAAAGCAGACTCAGGAATTCACCCCGTTCGCAGGCGTCATCTACGACATCAACGACAACTGGTCCTGGTACGCCAGCTATGCCGACATCTTCACACCACAAGCCAACTATGTAACCTCAGGCGGCTCGCCGCTGGACCCGGCCATCGGTTCCAACTACGAAACCGGCTTCAAGGGTGAACTGTTCGACAAGCGCATGAACCTGTCGATGGCGCTGTTCTACATCAAGCAGAAAGATGTCGCCGCGCTGGACGTGAACACTACTCAGACATGCCCGACCAGCTCCGACGGCTCCTGCTACCTGCAGGACGGCATCAGTCGCAGCAAGGGTGTCGACGTCGAAGCCAGCGGTGAAGTGTTGCCAGGCCTGCAAGTGTTCGGCGGCTATACCTTCAACATGCTGCGCAACAACGGCGATGCGGATGTCGCTTACGAAACGCCAAAACACATGCTGCGCCTCAACACCAGCTACAACTTGCCGGGTGCATGGAACCGCCTGACCCTGGGCACCGGCGTGTCGGCAGATTCGGGCTATGAAGTGCCTTCCAACAAACAGCTGGGCGTTTCTGGCAAGGCCATCTGGGATGCGCGAGCCTCGTGGAAACTGGACGAGAACTGGAAGGTGTCGCTCAACGCCGAAAACCTTTTCGACCGCAAGTACTACAGCACCTCGATCGCCACCGACCGCTCCAACGTCTACGGCGAACCGCGCAGCTATGTCCTGACCTTGCGAGGGGATTTCTGATCTGAGTCCAGGCTTTTGATTCTGGCCGAAGGCCGTGGGAGCGAACTTGTTCGCGAAGAAGTCAGTATGTTCTCCGAAAATGCATTGTCTGAACGACCGTCTTCGCGAACAAGTTCGCTCCCACAGGGATTTGCATTTATCCTGCACCCTCGATTTCAATGAGCCATCCTTCCCATGCCAACACCCTTCAGCCGTCTGCGCACAGGCCGCGTGAAAACGCTTGGCTTGCGTCTGGGCGGGCTGGTGCTGGCATTGGCTTTTCAGGGCGAGGTATTGGCTGAAGAGTTCGAATTCGATATCCCAGCACAACCCTTGAACAGCGCCCTTAAAGAGCTGGGGCGCCAGGGCGACCTGCAAATTCTTTACAACCCCGATGATGTGAACGGTAAGTTCAGCAGCCCGGTGCATGGCAGGTTGACGCCTGAACAGGCGGTCGCGGATCTGCTGAAACAGGCTGGCGTAACGCACAACCTTGAGGCCGATACCCTGACCCTCGGCAGCGCGGCGTCCGCGCAACCCATGAACCTTGGGCCAGTGGCGATCAAAGGCGACCAGTTCGGTATCACCACCGAGGGCAGCGGCTCGTACGCAGCGACCGGCGTGAGCATCAACAAGACATCACAATCGCTGCGCGAAACCCCGCAATCGGTCACGGTCATGACTCGCCAGTTGATGAACGACAAAAACCTCAACGGCCTCGACGAGGTGATGGCGCAGACGCCTGGCATCACCTTTTCGCAACGCAACTTTGGCTCTCATGTGTTCAGCTCGCGGGGCTTTGCGCTGGAAGACGAGAGCTACACCATCGATGGCGTGGCCGGTCAGGGTTACAGCGTGACCGGCTGGATGACCCCGGACATGGAGATCTACGACCGTGTCGAAGTGCTGCGCGGTGCGGCCGGGCTGCTGATCGGCGCGGGCAACCCCGGTGGCGCGGTCAATCTGGTGCGCAAGCGGCCGACCGCCTTACCGCAGTTCTCGATCACCACCCGCGCCGGCAGTTGGGACCAGTACCGGGTCGATCTGGATGGCAGCAGCAAGCTCAACGACTCGGGCAGCGTGCGCGGGCGTTTTGTCACGTCTTACGAAGACCGCGGATACTTCATCGACGGTCTGAAAAAGACTGCGCCGTTGTTGTACGGCATTCTGGAAACCGACCTGAGCGAAGACACCACGCTAACGCTGGGCCTGCGCCATCAGAGCGCGGATACCCACGGCTTTTCGATTTTCGGCCTGCCCCGCTACAGCAACGGCAAAGCCACCGATCTGCCGCGCTCCACCTCCTTGGCCCAGGACTGGAACCGTCATCAGACCCGGACCGACGAAGTGTTCAGCGAACTGGAGACACGCTTTGACGAGAACTGGAGCGGCACACTATCTGCCACTCACTCCGATGGCGCTTTCGATCAGAAAGTCGCCTATGCACAAGGCACCATAGACCCTGCGACCCAGAGCGGCTCGCGATTGGTCAGAACCCTGTTTCGCTCGGACACGCTGCAAAGCGACGGCTTCGACAGCCATCTGGACGGTCGTTTCGACGCCTTTGGCCTGCCCCACCAGTTGACCATCGGCGGCAACTGGTCTGAGCAAAAACGTGATTCGCGCTATGCCACCGTCAACAGCAATCGGCCGCTGGACATCTTCAATCCCGATCATGACGCGATTGCCGAACCTGCGCGTCCGGCCTGGCGCAGTACCGACTACAGCGACAAGCGTTATGGAGTTTACAGCAACCTGCGCCTGAGCCTGACCGAGTCGTTGAGCCTGGTCATGGGCGGCCGGGTCAGTTGGTATGACTATCAGAGCCAATCCGCAGGCGTGACCACTCGCGCACAGGAGAAGAACCAGGTCACGCCATTCGTGGGTGTGATCTACGATCTGAACCGCGACTGGTCGTGGTACGCCAGCTACACCGATATCTTTCTGCCGCAGAGCGGTTATCGAACGGCATCCGGCACGTTCCTTGACCCGGCCATCGGTGCCAGCCATGAAACCGGCATCAAGGGCGAGTTGTTCGACAAGCGCCTGAACGTGTCTTTTGCGCTGTTCTATGTGAAACAGAAAGACGTAGCGGTCGAGGACGATGCCAATGCGGGCCAGTGCCTGAGCAACGACGCTTACGGCACCTGCTATGTGAATGGCGACATCCGACGCAGCAAGGGTATCGACATGGAGATCAGCGGTGAACCGTTACCGGGTTTGCAGACCCTCGCCGGCTACACCTTCAACCTCACGCGCGGCAGCGACGGGAAATCGATTTCAGCAGAAACACCCCGGCACATGCTGCGCTTGTCCAGCAGCTACAACCTGCCCGGCACCTGGCGTCGACTGACCGTCGGCGGCGGTGTGTCGGCGCAAAGCGGCTACTCGGAGCATGAGTCGACTCAGCCCATCGACAACCCTGGCCGCGCCATATGGGACGCACGAGCCGCCTGGAAGATCGACGAACACTGGTCGGTGGCCCTCAACGGCAACAACCTGCTGGATCGCAAATACTACAAGGCAACCGGCGACATCGACCGCGGCAACTATTACGGCGACCCGCGCAACTACGTCCTGACGTTGCGCGGTGATTTTTAACAGCCCACGCTCGCACCTCACAATCAAGACCGGACGCAGAGCGTCGCACGATAGTCGAGATTGTCGTTCCTCACGCTCCAGCGTGGGAATGCCGTGCGTGACGCGCTGCGTCAAAGAAGCCGCTCGGCAAGCCCGTGCAGAAACGCCTCGGCAAGCACCACGTTGTCATGCCGCTGATCAACCGTCGTCGAGCTGCGCAGCCCGTTGACCGAACACTCTTCAAGCAGCACCGCTTCAGCCCGGGCAATCTGCCCTGGCGCACGGCTCTGCCCGGCCCACCAGCAATCGGCCTGTACGTTAAGCGTTTTCAGGGTAAACGCCTGGCTCAGTTGTGCGTTGGCTTCCAGTAGCTTGTAACCGGTCTCGATCTCGTCCTGCACGGCGATGTCCTGGAATATGCTGCGCAGGTTGTCGGCGTTCATGCCGGCCTCCAGCGCGACGTGGTCGACCACCCAGTCAATTACCTCGCCCTCGCTGGACAGCGACTGCCGGGCGGTTTCGATCAGCCCCACAATCGACGCTTCCTGCAAGCCAGGCACAAACGCCTGCAAGCTCTTGATCAGGCTGCGGTAATAATTTTCGCCCTGTTTCTGCGTGGTGACCTCCGGAGCTTCTTCGACCCACTGCATGCCGACCGAGGCAGGCAGCTGGGTGTCCACCAGCCCAAGGAAACTCACCGCGTCGCCATCACGCTCAAGCACATACGCCACCTCGATGGCCAGCGCGCCGCCCATCGACCAGCCCAGCAGGTTGTAAGGCCCGTGCGGTTGAGTCATACGAATTTGCTCGACGTAGTAATCGACCATTTCCTGCCACGACGTTTCAAACCAGCCCGGCACCACGTACGCCTTGTTGACCAGCCCGTAAACCTGTCGGCTGTCGCTCAATTGACCCGCCAGCGGGTAATACGAGTACGTGCCGCCACCGCCCGGTGGCAGGCAGAACAATGGCGTGTTGTCCGCTCGACTGGCGTTCATGGCGATGACTGCCGATTTGACCTTAGCCTCATCGCTACGCATGAAATCGGCCAGCTCACCGAGGGTCTGCATCAACAGGAAATCATGCAGCTTGATGGAGACATCAAACGTCTCGCGAATCCTGCCTGCCAGCGAAACCGCCAGCAGCGAGTGGCCGCCCAGGGCAAAAAAGTTGTCGTTGAGCCCTACCCGTTCGACCTGCAGCACCTGCTCCCACAACGCGGCAAGACGTTGCTCGAATTCCGTGCGTGGCGCGACGTGACCTTGCTGTGAACGAGCCACATCCGGTTTGGGCAGTGCCCGACGATCCAGCTTGCCGTTGGCGGTCAGCGGCATCACCTCGATGAAGACAAAGTATGTCGGCACCATGTAATCCGGCACGTGAGCCTTGAGGTGCGTTTTCAGGGTTTCGCGCAGAGCGCCCGAGTCCTGAGCGGCATCAGTGCGCACCAGATACGCCACAAGCTGCTTGCCGGAATGCCCGTCAATGTCGATCACATTGGCTTCTCGCACACCGGCATGCTCATGCAGACGCGCTTCGATTTCGCCCAGTTCGATACGCAGGCCGCGAATCTTCACCTGATGGTCGATACGCCCGGCGTATTCGATAACGCCTTTATCGTGATAACGCGCCAGATCTCCGGTCCGGTAAAGACGCCCGCCCTGCTCGTCGAACGGGTCCGGCACAAAGCGTTCAGCCGTCAGCGCTGCACGGTTGTGATAACCCCGCGCCAGACCAACGCCGCCCAGATACAGCTCTGCCGCAACGCCTTGCGCGGCAGGCAGCAAACCGTCGTCGAGGATGTGGGTTTTCAGGTTGTCGATAGGGCGACCAATCGGCACGCTGAGCACGTCGTCCGGGGTGCAGGTCCAGTGGGTGACGTCGATAGCCGCTTCGGTCGGGCCGTACAGGTTGAATAAACCCGTCTGCGGCAGACGCTTGAGCACCTGACCGGCCAGTTCGGCAGGCAGTGCTTCGCCGCTGCACACCACACGACGCAAGCTGTTACAGCTTTCCACCTGAGGATGGGTGAGAAACGCCTGGAGCATCGACGGGACAAAGTGCAGCGTCGTGACCTGATGTTCGCGGATGGTCTGCACCAGCCGCTCCGGGTCGCGATGATCGCCCGGCAACGCCACGGCCAAACGTGCACCGGTCATGAGCGGCCAGAAGAATTCCCAGACCGACACGTCGAAGCTGAACGGGGTTTTCTGCAACACCGTATCGCTGCCATCCAGCGCGTAAGCCTTCTGCATCCAGTGCAAACGGTTGACCAGGGCGCGATGGCTGTTGCCTGCGCCTTTTGGCTTGCCGGTCGAACCCGAGGTGTAAATCACATACGCCAGATTCAACGGATGGCTGAGGTTGACCGGGTTGGCAGTGCTGTAACCGTCAAGCCAATCGCCCTCTTGATCCAGACAAAGGCTCTGCACCTGAACCGGCAGGCGCTGTAACAGCGCGCTCTGGGTCAACAGCAAGCCAATGCCGCTGTCCTGCATCATGTAGGCCAAGCGATCTTCAGGGTAATCCGGATCCAGCGGCACGTACGCTCCACCGGCCTTGATGATCGCCAGCAGGCCGATGACCAGCTCGAGGCTGCGCTCGACGCAAATCCCTACCAACACATCCGGCCCAACGCCCGCTTCACGCAAGCGATGGGCAAGCTGATTGGCGCGAGCGTTGAGTTGCCCATAGCTGAGTTGTTCGGCGGCGAAAATCAGCGCCGGGGCGTCCGGAGTGGCCTGCACCTGCGCCTCGATCAGGCTGTGCAGGCAGAGCTCGCTCGGGAAATCGGCGGCGGTAGCGTTCCAGTCCCCCAACACCTGCTGCTGCTCGGGACCGCTCAACAAAGACAGTTCGCCAATCGCAGCCTGCGGATCGCGCACCAATGCCTGCAAAACCTGCCTCAGATGCGCCGACAACTGCGCCATGTGTTGCTCGCTGAAATGCTGGCGGGCGTAGCTGAAGCGCATCGACAAGGTTTCACCCAGATTGACCACCAGAGTCAGCGGGTAGTGGGTCTGCTCCTGGGTGTGCAGGCCGCCGAACACCAGCCCCGGCGGTGCAGCCTGTTGCAGCGCTTCGGACACCGGGTAGTTTTCGAACACCAGTATGTTGTCGAACAGCGCCTCGCCAGCGCTGCGTGCCCAGCGTTGAATCTCGTACAACGGAGTGTGCTCATGCTCACGCAAGGCGATGTTCTTCGCCTGCACCTGCTGTACCCAGTCCGCCACCCGCTGTTCCGGGCGCGGGCTGGCGATCACCGGCAGGGTGTTGATGAACAGCCCCAGTTGCTCCTCAACACCCGGCAGGTCAGCCGGACGCCCGGCCACGGTAGCACCAAAGGTCACGCTGGACTGCCCCGTGTAGCGTTGCAGCACCAGTAGCCACGCCGATTGCACCAGCGTGTTGAGGGTGACGCGCTGCTCGCGGGCAAACTCGCTCAACTGGCGGGTGCCATCGGCATCGATCAGTTGCAGGTAATCAGCATGCCCCTGCTCACTCCCGGACGCTTTGAAGGCCTGAACCAGCCGGGTCGGCTCGTCCAGTTCGGCAAGCTGGCCGGTCCAGAAACGTTCACTGAGCGCAGCATCCTGGCGTTGCAGCCATTCGATGTAGTCACGATAGCGGCTGACTTGCCGTGGCAGCGTCTGGCCGCTGTAGCGTTGCAACACCTCGCCCAGCAGGCGCGAGCTGCTCCAGCCGTCCATGAGAATGTGATGGCTGGTGTAGATCAGTTGATGCGTCTGCTCGCCAGTGCGCAATACGGCTAGGCGCAAAAGCGGCCCCTGAGCCAGGTCGAAGCCCTGCTGGCGATCGGCATTCGCCCAAGCGTCGATCCATTCGCCTGATTGCGCACGGGCATCCAGTTCGACAAACGGCATGCTGGCATCGCGCAACACCACTTGCAGCGACTGCTCAAGATGGCTGACAAAACCGCTGCGCAGCACCTCATGGGCATCCAGCGTGGCCTGCCAGGCGGCACGGAAACGCGGCACATCCAGGCCGCTGACCTCGACGCGCATCTGGTTGATGTAATTGCCCGCATCCTGCTCGAACAGGGTATGGAACAACATGCCCTGCTGCATCGGTGCCAACGGGTAGATATCTTCGATCTGCGCCGCGGGAATTGGCAAACTGCTCAACTGCGACTGGCTCAGGCGTGCCAGCGGGAAGTCCGACGGAGTTACCCCAGCCACGCCATCAGTGGTGCAATGCGCAATCAATTGTTGCAGTTCAACCGCGTATTCATCGGCCAGCCGCTGCACGGTGTCACGTTCAAACACCGCACCGCTGAAGGTCCAGCTCAGGCGCAATTCGCCGCCATACACCTGACCATTGATGCTGAGCGGCGCACTCAGCGGCGCATCGGCGCTCTGCGACGCGCCGCTGCTCTCGGCCGAGGGCGTGAACAGCGCGCCTTGTGCGTCGAAGCTGCCGTCGAACTGCCCCAGGTAATTGAACACGATACTGCCCAGCGGTAACGCTTGCAGGGTCTGCCGCGCCGATTCGCTACCCAGATAACGCAGGGCACCGTAACCAATGCCCTTGTCAGGTACTGCGCGCAGCTGTTCCTTGATGGCCATGAGCGAATCAGCCAGCGTGGCCTGCGGCGTGAGCCGGACCGGGTACAGGTTGCTGAACCAGCCGACCGTACGGGTGATGTCCAGCGCGACGAACAAGTCTTCGCGGCCATGCCCTTCCAGACGAATCAGGGCATGCGGCTGCGCGGTCCAGCGACTGACCACCCGCGCCAGCGCAGTCAGTAGCAGGTCGTTAATCTGCGTGCGATAGGCAGCCGGAGCATCTTGCAGCAGTTGCCGGGTCTGCTCGCCATTCAGTTGCGTGACTACGGACAGCGCGTGCTTCTGTTGCTGACCGCCGTGCGGGTAATCGCAGGGCAAGGCGTCGCTGACGTCCTGCAACTGCGTCTGCCAATAATCCAGTTCCTGCGCCAGCGCAGGGCTTTGCGCGTAGGCCTGCAAATGCTCGGCCCAGCTTTGCAGCGAGCTGGTTTTCGTCGCCAGCGCCAATGGCTGGCCTGCTGCGATGGCGACATACCCCTGTTGCAGATCTTCCAGCAGCACCCGCCACGACACGCCATCCACCACCAGGTGATGGATCACCAGCAACAAACGCTGCTCGCCCTGTGGCAGGTCGATCAGCACCGCACGTAGCAAAGGGCCGTTTTTCAGGTCCAGACTGCGTTGTGCTTCATCGGCCAGTTCAGGCAAGCGCTCGGCACTGTCCAGTTCATGGGTCCACAGCAGATCGCGAGTGTTCAGCGCGCCGAACGTGGCTTGCCATTGGCCGTTCTGTTGGGTGAAACCCAGACGCAGCGCGTCGTGCTGTTCGATCAGCGCGGTCAGTGCAGCTTGAAGGTGGATTGCATCCAGCGCTTGCAGGGGCTTGAGCATCAGCGCCTGATTCCAGTGCTGACGCTCTGGAATATCCTGTTCAAAGAAACGTGCCTGAATCGGCAGCAACGGCAGCGAGCCACTGACCTGTTCTGCCGCCGCAGCGGGTTTCTTCTGGATCAGTTTTGCCACCGAGGCCAACTGGCCGATGGTCTGCTTTTCGAACAACTGCTTGGGGCTGAGCTTGATGCCCTGACGCTTGGCGCGAGCGATGATCTGCAGGCTGAGAATCGAATCGCCGCCCAGTTCGAAGAAGTTATCAGTGCTGCCGACCTGCTCCAGCTTCAACACGTCGGCCCACACGGCGGCGAGCTTTTCCTCGATCTCGCCGACTGGCGCGGTGTAGCGCTGTTTGACCACACCGGGTTTAGGCAAGGCGCGCTTGTCGAGCTTGCCGTTGGCGGTCACGGGCAGCCTGTCCAGCAGCATGATCTGCGCGGGCACCAGGTATTCGGGCAAGCGCGTAGCCAGTTGCTCGCGCAGGCTGTCGACATTCAGGCTCGCACCGGCCGCCGCAACGCAGTACGCCACCAGTTGCAGGCGTGTTTCGTCGCTTTCCAGCGGCTGCGCCAGCACCACAGCTTCGGCGACGTTTTCCAGGGTTTGCAGCAACTGGCCGACTTCCCCCGGCTCGACCCGGTAACCGCGAATTTTCACCTGATCATCCGCGCGCCCCAGGTACTCCAGCACGCCGTCCACCCAGCGCGCGCGGTCGCCCGCACGGTAAAGGCGCTGACCCTCGGCGTGCGGGTCCGGTACGAAGCGTTCGGCGGTCATCGCCGCACGGCCCAGATAGCCTTGCGCCAGACCGCGACCGCCCAGATACAGCTCGCCCGCCACACGCTCGGCAACCGGGTTGAGATAGGCGTCCAGCACCCGCGCTTTGCCATTGGCCAGTGGTTGACCGACCGGCACACTGCGGCAGGCGTCAACACGCTCAGCCACCTCATGGGTGAGGATGCCGACCGTGGTTTCCGTCGGGCCGTAGTGGTTGACGATCCGGCAGCCCGGTTTGAGCGTGCGGATTTGCTCGATCAACGCCCAGGAACTGGCCTCGCCACCCAGAATCAGCAATTGGCCCGGCAGCACGTCGGCCGGGTTGGCGGCTTGCAACAGCCCCTGCAAATGGCTGGGTACGATTTTCAGCACTTCAACCTGATGCTCAGCCATGTAACAGGCGAAGCCATCAGGGTCGAACGCCTGCTCATGAGACAGCAGATGCAGCGGCCGACCGGACGCCAGCGCACCGAACAGCAAGGTATGGCCCAGGTCTGCGGCGACCGTCGAAACCATCGCCATGCTCGCCCCGTCATCCAGCGACAGGCGCTCAAGCACGCCCTGCACGTAGTTGGCCAGCGCGCCGTGGCTGATCACCACGCCCTTCGGCTGCCCGGTGGAGCCGGAGGTGTAGATGATGTAAGCCGGTTGCCCGGCGATGACACGCACATTCAGCGCACTGCCATCCACCTCGGACCACAGCGCAGCATCGAAGGCCAGTACCGGACACACACCCAGTTGCGCAGCCTTGTCGTCGCCGTATGCGTGAATCAGCAACGCTGCGCCGCTGTCACGAACCAGTTGCTGCAAACGCTCGGCGGGCTGCGCGCTGTCCAGCGGCAGGTAAACGGCCCCGAGCTTAAGCACCGCCAGCAGGCTGACCACCCATTCCACAGAGCGGTCCAGGCACAGCGCAACGGTCATGCCCGGCTTGATGTCCTGCGCATGCAGGTAGCGGGCGAACTGGTTACTGCATTGTTCAAGTTCGTCAAAACTCAACACTTGCTGGCCAACGCGCAATGCGGTCTTGCCGCGCCCGATGTGCAGGCCCTGTTGCCAAAGGCTGAGGAAGTCGCCGCAGGCAAAATCGGCGCTCTGCTCAGCGACCGGCAACGACACTGCTTGCGGCTGATCAGCCAGACGCTGGTCAGTATCCACGACCAGTGCTTGCATCACAGCACGCAGCGCGTCGGCCATGCGCTCGATGGTCGATGGCTCGAACAGGTCGGTGGCGTAAGTGAAATAACCACGTATGCCGCGCGGCGCGTCGGTGAAGTCGAAAGCCAGATCAAAGCGCGCATCGCTGCTGCCAATCGGAAATTCATCGACAGTCAGGCCCGACACACGTTGTACGCTGTCTTCGGCCGCCAGCACATGCTGATTGATCTTGAACTGGAACAACGGGTTGTGACCCAGATTACGCTCGGGTGCCAGCGCGTCCACCAGATGTTCAAAGGGCAGCTCCTGGTGCGACTGGGCACCGGTCACGACCTGTTTCACCTGATCCAGCAACTGCGCAAAGCTCTGCTGCTCATCCACCTGCACACGCAGTACCTGAGTGTTGATGAAGAAGCCGATCAAGCCTTCAAGCTCGCTACGAGTGCGCCCGGCGTTGGGCGCACCAATGCGAATATCGGCCTGACCGCTGAAGCGCGCCAGCACCACCGACAGTGCCGCCAGAGTCAGCATGAACAAGGTCTGGCCGTTGTTGCGCGCCAGGCTTTTCAACTGCGCAGACAATTGTTCCGGCACATCGACGCGCACCGTCGCACCACGCTGGCTCGGTTGCAGCGGACGCTGGTGGTCCAGCAGCAGGCTCAATAGCGGATGCTCAGTGCCCAACTGCTGTTTCCAGTAGTTCAACTGCCGCTCGCCCTCCCCGGCTTCCAGCCATGCGCGCTGCCAGATCGCGTAGTCGGCGTATTGAATGACCAGCGCAGGCAATTGCGCTGGCTGCCCGGATACCTGAGCCTGATACAACTGCACAAACTCACGAATCAGCACTTCGCCGGACCAGCCATCGGAGACGATGTGATGCATGCATACGGTCAGGACGTGCTCGGCTTCGCCCAATTGAAACAGCCTGACCCGCAGTAATGTACCGCTGAGCAAATCGAAGGGCTTCTGCAGCTCGGCGCGCACCTCGCTTTCGATGTCTGCTGGCTCGACCGAGGCGAACTCAAGGGCAACGGCCGCCTGCTGAAGAATCTCCTGATAGAACGCGCCGTCCTCGGAAACAAACCGGGTGCGCAGGGTTTCGTGACGCTGCACCAGATGGTCCAGCGCTGCGCTCAATGCCTGCCGGTCCAGCGGGCCATTCAGACGCACCGCCATGGGCACGTTGTAAGCAGCGTTGCCCGGTTCCATCTGCCAGAGAAACAACATGCGCTGCTGTGCGTAGGACAGCGGGATACGCGCTACATCATGCCGGGTTACAGCGATGGGCAGCAGTTTGAAGCTCTGCCCGGTCTCGTGCATCTTGTTCAGAATCTGGCGGCGCTGTTCGACGGGCAAACCAACGAAACGCTGGGCAATACGCTGTGCTGCAGACTTGTCCATGTCAGATACCCGCCATTTCATTCATCATTTTTTCAATATCGGACAAGCCGTCCTCGGTCAGCGACAAACCGCTGCTGGCGAAAGCCTGAATAAATTCGTTCAATTGCGGTTTCTCGAAAATCAGGCGCAGCGGGATGTCGATCCCCAGGCCCGTGTGAATTCTGGAAATCAGTTGTGTGGCCAGCAGCGAATGGCCGCCCAGTTCGAAGAAATCGTCGCTCAACCCGACGCGCTCGACTTTCAGCACGTCGGCCCAGATCGCAGCCATTTGCTGCTCCTGTTCCGTCGACGGTGCGACGTACTGGCGCTGCAACTGGCTGGCATCCGGTTTCGGCAAGGCTTTGCGATCCAGCTTGCCGTTGGCGCTCAGCGGCATGCTTGCCAGCCAGACGAAGTGGGTCGGCACCATGTAATCGGGCAGTGTTTCCTTGAGATACGCCTTGAGTGCATCCCGCAGGTGATCGCCACTGTGCTCAGCCACCAGATAGGCTGCCAGCTGCTTGCCGGATGGGCCGTCAACGTCGACAACTACAGCTTCCTGAACGTTTTCGTGTTCCAGAAGGCTGGCTTCGATCTCGCCCAGCTCGATACGCAGGCCGCGGATCTTCACCTGATGGTCGATACGCCCGGCGTATTCGATAACGCCTTCATCGCGATAACGCGCCAGATCCCCGGTCCGGTAAAGACGCCCGCCCTGCTCGTCGAACGGGTCCGGCACAAAGCGTTCAGCCGTCAGCGCCGCGCGGTTGTGATAACCCCGCGCCAGACCAACGCCACCCAGATACAGCTCTGCCGCAACGCCTTGCGCGGCAGGCAGCAAACCGTCGTCGAGGATGTGGGTTTTCAGGTTGTCGATAGGGCGACCAATCGGCACGCTGAGCACGTCGTCCGGGGTGCAGGTCCAGTGGGTGACGTCGATAGCCGCTTCGGTCGGGCCGTACAGGTTGAATAAACCCGTCTGCGGCAGACGCTTGAGCACCTGACCGGCCAGTTCGGCAGGCAGTGCTTCGCCGCTGCACACCACACGACGCAAGCTGTTACAGCTTTCCACCTGAGGATGGGTGAGAAACGCCTGGAGCATCGACGGGACAAAGTGCAGCGTCGTGACCTGATGTTCGCGGATGGTCTGCACCAGCCGCTCCGGGTCGCGATGATCGCCCGGCAACGCCACGGCCAAACGTGCACCGGTCATGAGCGGCCAGAAGAATTCCCAGACCGACACGTCGAAGCTGAACGGGGTTTTCTGCAACACCGTATCGCTGCCATCCAGCGCGTAAGCCTTCTGCATCCAGTGCAAACGGTTGACCAGGGCGCGATGGCTGTTGCCTGCGCCTTTTGGCTTGCCGGTCGAACCCGAGGTGTAAATCACATACGCCAGATTCAACGGATGGCTGAGGTTGACCGGGTTGGCAGTGCTGTAACCGTCAAGCCAATCGCCCTCTTGATCCAGACAAAGGCTCTGCACCTGAACCGGCAGGCGCTGTAACAGCGCGCTCTGGGTCAACAGCAAGCCAATGCCGCTGTCCTGCATCATGTAGGCCAAGCGATCTTCAGGGTAATCCGGATCCAGCGGCACGTACGCTCCACCGGCCTTGATGATCGCCAGCAGGCCGATGACCAGCTCGAGGCTGCGCTCGACGCAAATCCCTACCAACACATCCGGCCCAACGCCCGCTTCACGCAAGCGATGAGCAAGCTGGTTGGCACGGGCGTTGAGTTGCGCATAGCTGAGTTGTTCGGCGGCGAACATCAGCGCCGGAGAGTCTGGCGCGGCCAGCACCTGCGCCTCGATCAGGCTGTGCAGGCAGTGCTCGCTCGGGAAATCGGCGGCAGTAGCGTTCCAGTCGCGAACAATCTGCTGCTGTTCGGCAGCGTCAAGCATTGGCACCTCAGCAATGCGCTGACCCGCATTGGCGCAAATGGCCTGCAACAGCGCGAGCCAGTGCCCGGCCATGCGCTCGATGGTGCTACGTTCGAACAGCGCGCTGGCATAGGTCAGGCCCGCGCTCAAAGCGCCATCGTGTTCGGCGGTGTTGAGGGTCAGGTCGAACTGCGCCGGATAGCTCTCGGACGTCAGCGCTTCGACCTGCAAGCCAGGCAGTGCGCGCACCTCGGCACTGGCCTGGCTTTGGTGGTTGAACATCACCTGGAACAGCGGGCTGTGGCTGAGGCTGCGTTGAGGTTGCAAGGCCTCGACCAGTTGTTCGAACGGCAATTCCTGATGTGCTTGAGCTTGCAGAGCTGCATGTTTGACCTGTAGCAGCAACTCGCTGAACGTGGTGTGCAGGTCGAATTCGGCGCGCAGCACCTGGGTGTTGACGAAGAAACCGATCAGGCCTTCGGTTTCCGCGCGAGTGCGGTTGGCAATCGGCACGCCGACGCGAATGTCCGGCTGGCCGCTGTGGCGATGCAGCAAGGTCTGGAACGACGCCAGCAACAGCATGAACAGTGTGACGCCCTGTTGCCGCGCGACCTGTTTCAAGTCGTCGATCAACGCTGGTGCCAGCTCGATCGCCAGCCGAGCACCGGCGTGGCTTTGCACGACCGGGCGTGGATGATCAGCAGGCAGCTCAAGAATCGGCTGCTGGTCGCCCAGTTGCTGCTTCCAGTAATCCAGCTGCCGCGCCTGTTCTCCGGCGTCCATCCAGTTGCGCTGCCACAGCGCGTAGTCGGCGTACTGCATGTCCAGCGCGGTCAACACCACCTCACGGCCCTGGCTGTAGCCTTCGTACAGGCGCACCAGTTCATCGACCATGATCGGCATCGACCAGCCATCGGAAACGATGTGGTGCTGGGTCAGGATCAGCACGTGTTCGTCAGCAGCAAGGTTCAGCAAGCGGACGCGCAGCAGCGGGCCCTGTCCCAGATCGAACGGGCGCTGCATTTCCTGCTGCACGCAGGCTTCAAGGGTTTGTCCGGCAGGCACGGGCTCGACCGTCAGGGTCAAGGCACGCGGCGCATGGATGATCTGCACAGCCTGTTCGCCCTGCTGGCGGAAGGTGGTGCGCAGGGTTTCGTGGCGGGCAATCAATGCGCTGAAACTGTGCTCCAGCGCGGCAATGTCCAGCGAGCCGCTCAGACGCAGGGCCGCAGGAATAGTGTAAGCAGTGCTTTCAGGATCAAGCTGCCAGAGAAACCACTGACGCTGCTGCGCGTAAGACAAGCGCAGCGGCTGGCTGCGGTCGGCCTTGATAAAGCGTGGCGCAGCATTGCCCTGCCCGTTGCCCGCCGCCTGGGCGAAGGCTGCCAGATCGCGCGTTTCAAACAGATCGCGCAACGACAATTCGACGTTCAGTTGCTGGCGGATGCGCGAAATCACCTGAGTAGCCAGTAACGAATGCCCGCCCAGTTCAAAGAAGTTGTCACCGCGCCCGACTTGCTCGACTTTCAGCACATCGGCCCAGATCGCCGCCAGTTGCTGCTCGAGTTCGCCTTGCGGAGCGATGTAGGCCACCTGCAACTGACCGGCATCCGGCGCAGGCAGCGCCTTGCGGTCCAGCTTGCCGTTGGCGGTCAGCGGCATCTTGTCGAGGACGATGAAATGCGTCGGCACCATGTAATCCGGCAGATGCGCGCGGAGTTCGGCTTTCAGCGTTTCGCGCAGGCTTTGCTGGTCGTGATCAGGCTGGGCTGGCACTAGATACGCGGCCAATTGCCCATCCACGGCCAGCACGATCACTTCGCGCACCGCCGGGTGCGCTTGCAGCCGCGCTTCGATTTCGCCCAGTTCAATGCGGAAGCCGCGAATCTTCACCTGATGGTCGATACGCCCGGCGTATTCGATCACTCCGGCAGCGCGATAACGGGCCAGGTCGCCGGTGCGGTACAGGCGACCGCCGTCGCTGGAGAACGGGTCCGGCACGAAGCGTTCGGCAGTCAGCGCCGCACGATTGTGATAACCCCGCGCCAGACCCGCATGGCCAATGTGCAGCTCACCGCTGCAACCCTGAGCGACCGGGTTGAAATCCGCGTCCAGCACGTACCACGACAAATCCGGGATCGCCTCGCCAATCGGGCTGGCCGGGTTTTGCGTGTCGGTCTCGGTTATTGGCCTGTAAGTCACGTGAACCGTGGTTTCGGTGATGCCGTACATGTTGATCAGTTGCGGTGCATGATCGCCAAAACGGTCGAACCAGGGCTTCAGGCTGGCGACGTCCAGCGCTTCGCCACCAAAGATGACTTTTTCCAGCGACATCGGCACAGGCGAATCACACGCCACACGCATCAACTGCTTGAACGCCGACGGCGTCTGGTTGAGCACTGTGACGCGCTGTTCAACCAGCAGCGCATGCAACTCTTCCGGCGAGCGGGTCACTTCGCGCGGCACGATCACCAGTCTGCCGCCATGCAGCAGCGCGCCGAAAATCTCCCACACCGAGAAGTCGAAGGCGAAGGAATGGAACAGCGTCCACACGTCTCTTTCGCTGAATTTGAACCAGTTATCCGTGGCAGCAAACAGGCGCATCAGGTTGTGATGAGCGAGCAAGGTGCCTTTCGGCTTGCCGGTCGAGCCGGAGGTGTAGATGACGTAGGCCAGGTTGTCTGGCGAGGTCTGGTTAATCGGGTTTTCCGTGCTGTAACTGTCCAGCGCATCCGCCAGATCCAGTGTCTGAACATGTGCAGGAATAGGCAGTTGACTCAGCAAATGCGCTTGGGTCAGCAACAATTCAATACCGCTGTCCTGCATCAGAAAGCTCAGGCGATCCTGCGGGTAATCCGGGTCCAGCGGCACGTACGCGCCACCGGCCTTGAGGATCGCCAGCATCCCTATGATCATCTGCAGACTGCGCTCGGCGGCCAGCCCTACGCGAACATCCGGGCCGACGCCCTGCTCACGCAGTTTATGGGCCAGCTGGTTGGCGCGGCGGTTGAGCTGTTGATAGCTCAATTGCTCGCCAGCAAAAGTCAGGGCAATGGCCAACGGCGTGCGCCCGGCCTGGGTTTCGATGCGTTGATGGGCGCAATATTCACCTGGATAAACCGTAAGGTCGCGGTTCCAGTCGCGCAGGGTGTCTTGCCGCTCATCGACGCTCAACAGCGGCAGGTCGGCGATGCGCTGGTTGACGTCGCGGCACATGCCATTCAGCAGGTTGCACCAGTGCCCGGCCATACGCTCGATGGTTGCGGCGTCGAACAGGTCGGTGGCGTAGGTCAACGAAGCGGCCAGACCGTTCGGGCGTTCGCAGGTATCCAGGGTCAGGTCGAATTGCGCGGTGTGTTTGTCGGACACCTGATATTCCAGGCGCAGACCGGCCAGTTCACGGGCCTCGCCGTGGCCTTCACTCTGGTGGTTGTAGGCCACTTGAAACAGCGGGCTGCGGCTCAAGTCGCGCTGCGGTTGCAAGGCTTCGACCAGTTGTTCGAACGGCAGGTCTTGATGGGCCTGCGCCTCGACGGCAGTCTGCTTGATCTGTTGCAGCAACCCAGCCACGGTGGTTTGCGTATCGAACTCTGCCTTGAGCACCTGGGTGTTGACGAAGAAGCCGATCAGCCCCTGGGTTTCGCTGCGGGTGCGGTTGGCGACGGGCACGCCGACGCGTATATCGGCCTGACCGCTGTAGCGGTGCAACAAGGTCTGCAACGACGCCAGCAACAGCATGAACAGGGTGATGCCCTGCTGCCGCGCCAGAGTCTTGAGGTCGTTCAGCAGCGCGGCATCCAGCTCGACATTCAGTCGCGCCCCTTCGTAGCTGCGCAGTGCCGGGCGCGGTCGATCGGTGGGCAGCTCCAGAATCGGCTGCTGCTCGCCCAGCTGTTGCTTCCAGTACGCAAGCTGACGTTCCTGCTCACCCATTTCCAACCAGTTGCGCTGCCAGAGGGCGTAGTCGGCGTACTGGATTGGCAAGGGTGGCAATTCGGCTTCGCGGGCCAGCGTGGCGGCCTGATAGCACTGCATCAGCTCGTCGACCATGATCGGCATCGACCAGCCATCGGAGACGATGTGGTGCTGGGTCAACACCAGCACATGCTCCTGCTCGCTCAGTTTGAGCAGCCTGACCCGCAACAGCGGCCCATGTTGCAGATCGAAGGGCTGTTGCACTTCCTGATCGACATAACGCTCGACCGTTTCGCCAGCCGCCAGTTGATCGACATTCAATGCAAACGGCGACGCCGGATGCACCACCTGCAACGCCTCGTCGCCCTGCTGTTCAAACGTGGTGCGCAGGGTTTCGTGACGCTCGATCAGGTGTTCGACGCTACGCCGTAATGCCTCGACATCCAGCACGCCATGCAGGCGCAGCCCCAGCGGAATGTTGTAGGCCGCGCTGTGCGGTTCCAGTTGCCAGATGATCCATTGCCGCTGCTGCGCATAGGAGAGCGCAGACGGGGCCGGCGTCTCCCTTACAGCGATCGGCGTGACCCCGTAGAGATTCACCCCCTGGCGCTTGAGCAGGACCGCCAGCGCCTTGCGTTCACGGGCGGACAGCGATTTAACGGAGTCAAGCAACTGTTGCACTGGGGTCTCTCCTGCTAAGCGATCAAATTATCAATTTCCTCCGCTGATAAACGTTTGAGTGCCTCCAGTGATTTAGTCAATTCGTCCAGCGCATGGTCACTTTCGCCATTTTTTTCCTGGAGCGTGGCGCAGAAGTCCGCCAGCACCGGCTGTTCGAACAGGTCCTTGAGACCGACCTCGCGCTGCAACTGCTCGCGCACTCGCACCAGCATCTGTACCGCCAGCAGCGAATGACCACCGAGTTCGAAGAAGTTGTCGCTACGCCCGACTTGCTCGACTTTCAGCACATCGGCCCAGATCGCCGCCAGTTGCTGCTCGAGCTCGTCTTGCGGAGCGATGTAGGCCACCTGCAACTGACCGGCATCCGGCGCAGGCAGCGCCTTGCGGTCCAGCTTGCCGTTGGCGGTCAGCGGCATCTTGTCGAGGACGATGAAATGCGTCGGCACCATGTAATCCGGCAGATGCGCGCGGAGTTCGGCTTTCAGCGTTTCGCGCAGGCTTTGCTGGTCGTGATCAGGCTGGGCTGGCACTAGATACGCGGCCAATTGCCCATCCACGGCCAGCACGATCACTTCGCGCACCGCCGGGTGCGCTTGCAGCCGCGCTTCGATTTCGCCCAGTTCAATGCGGAAGCCGCGAATCTTCACCTGATGGTCGATACGCCCGGCGTATTCGATCACTCCGGCAGCGCGATAACGGGCCAGGTCGCCGGTGCGGTACAGGCGACCGCCGTCGCTGGAGAACGGGTCCGGCACGAAGCGTTCGGCAGTCAGCGCCGCACGATTGTGATAACCCCGCGCCAGACCCGCATGGCCAATGTGCAGCTCACCGCTGCAACCCTGAGCGACCGGGTTGAAATCCGCGTCCAGCACGTACCACGACAAATCCGGGATCGCCTCGCCAATCGGGCTGGCCGGGTTTTGCGTGTCGGTCTCGGTTATTGGCCTGTAGGTCACGTGAACCGTGGTTTCGGTAATGCCGTACATGTTGATCAACTGCGCTGTCTGATCACCGAAACGTTCGAACCAGGGCTTCAGGCTGGCGACGTCCAGCGCTTCGCCGCCGAAGATGACCTTTTCCAGCGACATCGGCACAGGCGAATCACACGCCACACGCATCAACTGCTTGAACGCCGACGGCGTCTGGTTGAGCACTGTGACGCGCTGTTCAACCAGCAGCGCATGCAACTCTTCCGGCGAGCGGGTCACTTCGCGCGGCACGATCACCAGTCTGCCGCCATGCAGCAGCGCGCCGAAAATCTCCCACACCGAGAAGTCGAAGGCGAAGGAATGGAACAGCGTCCACACGTCTCTTTCGCTGAATTTGAACCAGTTATCCGTGGCAGCAAACAGGCGCATCAGGTTGTGATGAGCGAGCAAGGTGCCTTTCGGCTTGCCGGTCGAGCCGGAGGTGTAGATGACGTAGGCCAGGTTGTCTGGCGAGGTCTGGTTAATCGGGTTTTCCGTGCTGTAACTGTCCAGCGCATCCGCCAGATCCAGTGTCTGAACATGTGCAGGAATAGGCAGTTGACTCAGCAAATGCGCTTGGGTCAGCAACAATTCGATACCGCTGTCCTGCATCAGAAAGCTCAGGCGATCCTGCGGGTAATCCGGGTCCAGTGGCACGTATGCGCCACCGGCCTTGAGGATCGCCAGCATCCCTATGATCATCTGCAGACTGCGCTCGGCGGCCAGCCCGACGCGAACATCCGGGCCGACGCCCTGCTCACGCAGTTTATGGGCCAACTGGTTGGCGCGGCGGTTGAGCTGTTGATAGCTCAGTTGCTCGGCAGCAAAGCTCAGAGCGATGGCCTGCGGCGTGCGCTCGGCCTGGGTTTCGATACGCTGATGGGCGCACTGCTCGGTCGGGTAATGCTGCACGCTTTGCGTCCAGGCGGTGGGCAGGGTCAGCTCGCCGAGACGCGCCGTTGCGGATGTACTGAGGCTTTGCAGCAAGTGATCGAAATGCGCCGCCAGTTGCAGAATGCCTTCGGCACTGAAGTGTTGCCGGTCGTAACTGAAACGTACCGACAGCACGTCGTTGGCCTCGACCACCAGGGTCAGCGGGTAATGTGCTTGCTCCTGATTGCGCAGGTCGCTGAACGTAAGACCGTCCGGCGCGCGCTGCAAGGCTTCGGACACCGGGTAGTTTTCGAATACCAGTATGTTGTCGAACAGCGCCTCGCCACTGTTGCGTGCCCAACGCTGGATGTCATACAGCGGCGTGTGCTCATGCTCTCGCAGGGCAATGTTTTGCGCCTGCACCTGCTGCACCCATTCGCCGACGGTCTGTTCCGAACGCGGGCTGGCGATCACCGGCAGGGTGTTGATGAACAGGCCCAGTTGCTCTTCGACACCCGGCAATTCAGCCGGACGCCCGGCCACCGTGGCGCCAAAGGTCACGCTGGACTGGCCGGTATAGCGTTGCAGCAGCAACAGCCAGGCCGATTGCACCAGCGTATTGAGGGTGACGTGCTGTTCGCGGGCAAACTCGCTCAAGCGGTGGGTGCCGTCAGTATCGATCAGCTGAATGTAATCGCCATAGCCCTGCTGATCGGTTGATGTTTTGAAGGCTTGCAGCAAGCGGGTCGGCTCATCCAGTTCAGCCAGCTCTGCGGTCCAGAAGCGCTCGCTGACATCAGCCTCCTGATCCTGTAGCCACTGGATGTAATCGCGATAACGTCCCGCCTGTTTCGGCGGCGTCTGACCGCTGTAGCGTTGCAGCACTTCGCCCAGCAGCCGCGAGCTGCTCCAGCCGTCCATCAAAATGTGGTGACTGGTGTAGACCAGTTGCCACGCGTCGTCGGCAATGCGCACTACCGCCAGACGCAACAGCGGACCGTGCGCCAGATCAAAACCCTGCTGACGGTCGGCCTGCGCCCAGCCATCGAGCCAGTGTTGCGGCTTGCCACGCGCATCCAGCTCGACAAAGGGCAGTGTTACCTGACGCTGCACGACTTGCAGCGACTGTTCGCTCTGGCTGATAAAACAACTGCGCAGCACTTCGTGGTTGTTCACCGCTGATTGCCATGCGTTATGGAAACGCGGCACATCCAGCCCGCTGATGCTCACGCGCATCTGGTTGATGTAGTTGCCCGCGCCCTCATCGAACAGCGAGTGGAACAGCATGCCCTGTTGCATCGGCGACAGCGGGTAGATGTCTTCGATCTCGCCCGCAGCAATCGGCAAGCCGTCGAGTTGCGTTTGAGTGAGGCGCGCCAGCGGAAAGTCCGACGGCGTGACGCCTTGGTGCCCGGAGGTGCAGTGGTCGATCAGCGTGGTCAGCGCCTGCTCGTAGCGACGCGCCAGGGTATCGATGGTCGAAGCTTGATACACCTCGCGGCTGAAGCTCCAGTCCAGTTGCAGCTGGCCGTCGAACACCTGACCATTGAGGCTCAGCCAGTTGCCCAGCGGCCCGTCTTCGCACAGCGCAGTGCCAGTTTTGTCGGCACTTGGCACGAACAACGCGCCTTGTGGTTCATTGAAGCTACCATCGAACTGGCCCAGGTAATTGAACGTGACCCGTGCCTGCGGCAAGGCGGCCAATTGTTGCGTAAACGACGGCTCGCCGAGATAACGCAATACGCCGTAACCAATACCTTTGTTCGGCACGGCACGCAGTTGTTCCTTGATCCCGCACAGGCTTGCACCCGGAGCGATCTGCGGCGTGAGGCGAACCGGAAACAGGCTACTGAACCAGCCGACTGTACGGCTGAGATCGGTGTCGTCAAACAAGTCTTCGCGGCCATGTCCTTCCAGCTGGATCAGCACCGACGGCTGCTGACTCCACTCGCACAACACTTGCGCCAGCGCGGTCAACAGCAGGTCGTTGACCTGTGTGCGGTACGCGGCAGGTGCAACTTTCAGCAGCTTGTGGGTCAGGTCCTTGCTCAACCAGGATGACGCATGGGCCGCATCGCGATTGCGCATCGAACCTTCGGGCTTGTCGCGTGGCAACGGTTGATCTGCACCCTGTAAAGCGTGCAGCCAGTAATCGCGCTCGGCGGTCAGCGTTTCGCCGGTCGCGTACTGTTGCAATTGCTCGGCCCAATGCTTGAGCGACGTGGTTTTCGCTGCCAACGCCACTGGCTGGCCCTTCGTCAGGGCGACGTAAGCCTGTTGCAGGTCTTCCAGCAGCACCCGCCAGGACACGCCGTCGACGGCCAAATGATGAATCACCAGCAATAAACGCTGCTCGCCCTGCGGCAGGTTGACCAGCAGCGCCCGCAGCAGCGGACCGTTTTTCAGGTCCAGACTGCGCTGCGCCTCATCGGCCAGTTCAGGCAAGCGCTCGATGCTGTCCAGCTCATGAACCCACAGCAAGTCGCGAGTGTTCAGTGCACCGAACGTGGCTTGCCACTGGCCGTCTTGCAGGGCAAAACCTAGACGCAGTGCGTCGTGCTGTTCGAGCAGTGCAGTGAGCGCAGCCTGCAGGTGACTGGCATCCAGCGTTTGCAGGGGCTTGAGCATCAGCGCCTGATTCCAGTGCTGACGTTCGGGAATGCCCAGTTCGAAGAAGCGCGCCTGAATCGGTAGCAACGGCAGCGAGCCACTGACCTGTTCGACCAGCGCAGCAGGCTTTTTCTGGATCAGTTTTGCCACCGAGGCCAACTGGCTGATGGTCTGTTTTTCGAACAACTGCTTGGGGCTGAGCTTGATACCCTGACGCTTGGCACGGGCAATGATCTGCAGGCTGAGGATCGAGTCGCCGCCCAGTTCGAAGAAGTTGTCGGTGCTGCCTACCTGTTCAAGTTTCAGTACGTCAGCCCACACTGCGGCGAGCTTTTCCTCGATCTCGCCGACCGGCGCGGTGTAGCGCTGTTTGACCACGCCCGGCTTGGGCAAGGCGCGCTTGTCGAGCTTGCCGTTGGCGGTCAGTGGCAGGCTGTCCAGCAGCATGATCTGTGCGGGCACCATGTAGTCGGGCAAGCGCGCAGCCAACTGCTCGCGCAGGCTGTCGACGGTCAGGCTGGCACCGGCTACTGCGACGCAATAGGCCACCAGTTGCAGACGGGATTCGTCTTCATCGACAGGCAATGCCAGCACGCTTGCTTGCGCAACCGAAGGCAGGTTCAGCAGCACCCGCGCCACTTCCGCAGGCTCGACGCGATAACCGCGTACTTTCACTTGATCGTCGGCGCGGCCGATGAATTCCAGCAAGCCCTGATGATTGCGCCGCATACGGTCACCGCTGCGATACACCCGTGCGCCATTCTCTGCAAACGGGTCCGGCACGAAACGCTCGGCGGTCAGCGCAGGCTGACCGATGTAGCCCGACGCGACACTGTCGCCACCGATGTACAGCTCGCCCGCCACCTGAGTGCCAAGGGGGTTCAGCACATCATCCAGCACGTAAGCACTGGCCCCCGGCAATGGCGCACCGACCGGCACACTACGCAGAGGGTCGCCAGAGTGTGCAGAGCATTGTGGGAAACGCGAGACCTGTGGGAGCGAGCTTGCTCGCGAAAGCGGTGGTAGAGCCTCAGCCTTTTGCAAGCCTGTGCCGGCCTCTTCGCGAACAAGTTCGCTCCCACAGGGAAGGGTGTCTACTTCCGAGCTGCGATCAGAGCATAGAGTTAAGCCAGGTACTTCATAAGTCAGTACGCCGACCGTGGTTTCGCTCGGGCCATAGTGGTTGATCACCCGGCAACCCGGCTTGATCTGACGCACCTGCTCGACCAGCGCAGGCGAACAGGCTTCGCCGCCGACGATCAGTGCATGCTGCGGCAATACGTCGGCAGGCTGGCTGGCCTGCAACAGCGCGGCCAGATGGCCGGGCACGATCTTCAGCACGCCAACCTGATGCTCGGCCATGTAAGCCGCGAAGGCATCCGGGTCGAAACCCAGCGCCTCGGTCAGCACATGCAGCGTGCGTCCCGAACACAGCGCGCCGAACAGCACGGTATGACCAAGGTCGGCGGCGATGGTCGAGACCAGCGCCATGCTCGCCTGAGGAGCCAGTTGCAACTGCTCCAGCAGACCACGCACGTAAGAGGCCAGCGCGCCCTGGCTGACCAATACGCCCTTGGGCTGACCGGTGGAGCCGGAGGTATGAATAACGTAAGCCCCTGAATCGGCTGACAGAGTGATATCAGGACGACTGACCGGCAAGGCCTGCCACAGCGCAGGTGTCCAGGCCAGGCCCTCACAGCCGGCAACATCCAGTGACGTCTGGCGCACATCGCCTTCGGCACACAGCAGCACTTTGGCCTGGGCGTTGCTCAGCATCTGTTGCAAGCGTGCATCGGGGGCTTTGACGTCCAGCGGCATGTACACACCACCGGCCTTGAAGATCGCCAGCACAACTGTGAGCCAGTCCAGCGAACGCTCCATCAACACCGCAACCGGCTGGCCTTCGCTAATACCCATCCGGATCAGATGATGGGCCAGTTGATTGGCGGCCTGATCCAGCTCCAGCGTCGTCAGGGTGCGATCCAGACACCGGGCGGCCTGCGCCTGCGGCTGGCGTTCAACCTGTCGGCCCCAGAGCTGCAACATGTGCGACGCGGGTTCGCGCACTTCGCGCGGTGGCTCGACCGCCAGTGCACCGAGGCTGAACAACGGCGCCTGCGGCGCGTCGAGCAGGGTTTTGAACAGCGCAAGCATTTCGGGAATGAACCCTTCGACGGTGGCGCGTCGATACAGGTCGCTGGCGTAGGCCATGTCGCCATGAATCAGCGTGCCGTCGTCGGTGATGTCCAGCGCCAGATCGAAATGCGCGCCCTGCTTGTCGAAGGCGTACTCGCTGACTTCCAGCCCGGCCAGCTTGAGTGCGGTTTTCTGTTTGAGGATCACGTTCTGGTTGAACTTGGCCTGAAACAACGGGTTGTGGCCCAGGCTGCGCTCTGGCGCCAGTTGATCGACCAATTGCTCGAACGGTACGTCCTGATGGGCCTGTGCGCCGAACGAGGTGTCACGGATCTGCGCCAGCAGGTCAAGGTAGCTGAGGCGCTCGTCCACCTGGCAGCGCAAGACCTGAGTATTGATGAAGAAGCCGATCAATCCTTCGGTTTCAGCACGACTGCGGTTGGCGTTAGGCACGCCGATGCGGATATCGCGTTGCCCGGCCTTGCGCGATAGAAACAGCGAAAAACCGGCCAGCACCAGCATGAACAGGGTCATACCCTGCGTGCGCGCAAAGGCGTTGAGCTGGCGCGACAGATCAGCGCCGAAATCAAAAAGCAGGTGCTCGCCCTGATAGCTTTGTGTCACCGGCCGCGGAAAATCCTGAGCGGCATCCAGCAAAGGTTGTTCGTCACCCAGCTGGCTGCGCCAGTAATCCAGTTGCCGCGCGCCCTCGCCCGCCTCCAGCCAGCTACGTTGCCAGATCGCATAATCGGCGTATTGCAGCGGCAGCTCCGGCAGCGCAGGTTCGCGACCTTCGCAATACGCCTGATAGCAGTGCACGAACTCCTGAATCATCACATCCATCGACCAGCCGTCGGAGACGATGTGGTGCATGCTCACCACCAGCACATGCTCGTCACTGGCAAGACGGAACAGGTACGCACGCAGCAACGGGCCTGTGCGCAAATCAAACGGCTGGCTGGTGACGGTGGCAACTCGCAACGCCAGTTCGGCATCGCGCAGTTCGACATCAGCCAGACCGGACAAATCAATGCTGTCCAGCGCCGCGGTCTGATCATGCAGCAGCACTTGCTGCGCCTGATCACCGTCGGTATGGAACACGGTACGTAGCACCTCATGGCGCTCGATCAAGTGATCAAAGGCGCGGCGCAATGCCGGCTCGTTCAGCGGGCCTTGCAGACACAGGCCGGTGGTCATCTTGTAGGCGTCGCTCAGCGGGTCGAGCTGCCAGAGGAACAGCAGGCGTTGCTGGGCGAACGACAGTGGAATCGCGCTGAAATCATGACGGCTGACCGGCACCGGCAACAGGCTGAAATCCTTGCCTTCCTGACGCAAGCGGGCGAGGAACTGTTGGCGTTGTTCCAGCGACAAGCCGACAAAACGTTTCGCGATACGTGCAGCGGTGGTCCCGGTCATGCGCCAAATTCCTCCAGTGAATCCATGAACTGGTCCATGTCGCTCCAGTCGTTATCCGTTGTGTTGTTGGTCAGCGCGGCCACTTCGACGGCAAGGTCGCTGAGCAGCGGTTTTTCAAACAGGGTGCGCAACGGCAGGCTGATGCCCAGTCGCGTCTTGATCCGGGCGATGACTTGCGCGGCAAGCAACGAATGGCCGCCCAGCTCGAAAAAGTGATCGTCCAGGCCGACCTGCGGTGCGTGCAGGACTTCTTGCCAGATAGCAGCGAGGCAGATTTCCACCTCGCTGTGCGGCGCGCGATAACGCGCCTGCAACTGGCTTGAGTCGGGCTCTGGCAGTGCCTTGCGATCCAGTTTGCCGCTGGGCGTGAGTGGCAGTTCCGGCAGCAGCAATAAGTGCGTCGGCACCATGTAATCCGGCAGACTGACTTGCAGCTGGGCCTTGATGCCCTGGCGCAGTGCCAGTTGCTCGGCATCACTGTTCGCCATGACCTGCGGCACTACGTAGGCGACCAGTTGCGTACTCCCCGCCAGCTCGACAGCCAGTACCACCGCTTCGCGCACGCCCGTGCATTGCTGCAGGCGCGATTCGATTTCACCCAGCTCAATACGGAAACCGCGAATTTTCACTTGATGGTCAACCCGCCCGATGTACTCGACAGCGCCGTCAGCGCGCAGCCTGGCGCGGTCGCCGGTGCGGTACAGGCGCTCGCCGGGCACGAACGGATCAGCCACGAAACGCTCGGCGCTCAGGCCGGGCTGGGCATGATAACCCCGCGCCAGGCCTGGCCCGCCGATGTACAGCTCACCCACCGCGCCTTGTGGCAGCGGGTTCAGTTGATCGTCGAGCACGTACAGCCGTCGACCCGCCAGCGCTCTGCCAATCGGCACGCCACGCCACGAAACCTGTTCCGCAGTCAGCGCGCTGCAATCATGGATACTCGACACCACCGTGGCTTCGGTCGGCCCGTAGGTGTTGAGCAGGCGCACATGCCCGAGCCCGGCCTTGCGCCACAGGCGCAGACCTTCGACAGCCATCGCCTCGCCGCCGACGTGAATCTGCCGTAATGCGCCATAATGCGCGGGCGGGCTGGCAGCGAAATCCTGAACCAGCGTCAGCCAATAGGCCGCAGGCAGGTCAGCCAGGGTTACACCGTGCTCGACGACAGCCTGATGGAAGGTGGAGCTGTCCCACAAACGCTCGTCACGCAGCACCACGGCGGCACCGCGACACAGCGGCGGGTAGAACTGCTCGACGAAGCCGTCGAAGCTATGGGTAGCAAATTGCAGGACCCGGTCGCCTTGGCGCAGATCGCTGTAATTCGCGCCCAGCGTTACAAATTCGGCCAGCGCGCCATGACTGATCGCCACGCCTTTTGGCCGGCCAGTCGAGCCCGAGGTGTAGATCACGTAGGCCAGATTGGCCGGATCAACGGCAATGTCCGGGTTTTGCGGGCTGGCTGCTGCACTGTTCATCTGATCGATGCACAGGCACTGAATACCCGCCAGATCAGGCAGCGTCGCCCCGTGCTGGCTGTGGGTCAGCAGCAGTTTCAGGCCACTGTCCTGCAGCACATGACGTAGACGGTCGCTCGGCGCGCTCAGGTCCAGCGGCACATAGGCGCCGCCTGCCTTGAGCACGGCCAGCAGCGCGACGGGCATGTTCAGCGAACGGCCCAGCGCCACGCCGACCAGTACGTCCGGGCCGACGCCTTGCTCACGCAGTTGCCAGGCCAGACGGTTGCTGCGCTCATTCAGTTCGGCGTAGCTCAGGCTGGGCGCCTGTCCTTCACCGGCGAGGATCAGTGCCGGGGCGTCCGGTGTGCGCTCCGCTTGCGTTTCGAATTGGCGATGCGCGGGGGTTGTGGTGTCGGCCTTGGCAGCGCTGTCGATATCCAGCAGTTGCGCACGCTCATCGGTCGAGAGCATCGACAGTTCGCCGATGGTTTGCAGCGGATCGACGCAGACCGAGGCCAAGAGGTTACGCCAGTGATCAGCCAGACGAGTGATGGTCGCCTGATCAAAAATATCGGTGGCGTAGGTGAAAGCGGCGTTCAGTTGCTCGCCCTCACCGCTGGTGGCAAGCATCAGGTCACTGGCCGCGGCGTGCGAACGCTGCGCAAGTGCCTGTTGCTCGCCAGGCAGATTAGCCACGCGCAGGCCGCCGCTCAATTGTTTGTCCAGCAGGTCGGCAACCACCGGCTGGTGATTGAACATCACTTGAAACAGCGGGTTGTGGCTCTGGCTGCGCTCGGGTTGCAAGGCGTCGATGATCGCGTCGAACGGCAACTCCTGATGCGCCTGAGCACCGGTCGAAGCATTGCGCACGGTGTGCAATAGATCGACAAAGCGTGTCTGCGCCGTCACTTCACTGCGCAGCACTTGTGTGTTGATAAAGCAGCCGATCAGCCCTTCGGTTTCGCTGCGGGTGCGGTTGGCGATCAGGCCGCCGACACGAATGTCGGTCTGCCCGCTGTAGCGGTGCAGCAGGCTTTTGAAGGTTGCCAGCAGGACTACGAAAAGGGTCACGCCCTGACGTTGCGCGAGGTTTTTCAGGTTGCGCAGCAGCTCAGGCTCCAGCGCCAGTTCCAGGCGCGCGCCATCATGGCTGGGCAGCGCCGGGTACGGGCGGTCTGTGGGCAGCTCCAGTACCGGGTGCTCTTCGCCCAGGTGGCTGCGCCAGTAATCCAGCTGACGCTCCTGTTCGCCCGCCTCCAGCCAGCTGCGTTGCCACAGCGCATAGTCGCGGTACTGCACGAGCAGCGGCTGAAAAGGCAGCGGTTTACCGGCCAGCAGCGCGTCATAGCCGCGCAGCCATTCGTCGATCAGCACGTTCATTGACCAGCCGTCGGTGATCATGTGATGCAGGTTGAGCAGCAGCAGATGCTCTTGCTCGGCGAGGCGCAATACCTGCACGGTAAACAGCGGCCCGCGCTGCAGGTCGAAGGTCTGCGCCGACTGTTCGGCCATCGCCTGCCGCGCACTCGCCCATCGCTGCTCGCAAGGCTGCTGGCTCAGGTCGATCAGACGGATGCTGACGGGTGTCGGCGGCGCAACACGCTGAAACGCCCGCTCGCCTTCCTGACCGAAGGTGGTGCGCAGACTTTCATGCCGCTCGACCAGCGCACTGAAGGCTCGCTCCAGCAACGGCAGCTCTAGCGGTCCATTCAGGCACACCGACATCGGCAGGTTGTAGGCTGCGCTGTGCGGGTCCAGTTGCCAGAGGAACCACATCCGTTGCTGGGCATAAGACAGCCCGTCACGCTCGACCAGCCCTGCGCAGGAAGGGATCGGGAACAGCGAGAAATCCATGTTCTCCTTGCGCATGCCATCGAGAAACAGACGACGTTTTTCAAGGGGCAACTCGACAAAACGACGAGCGAGTTTCTGGGCGTGTTCGGGGTTCATGGGTCGATCCTTGCTGAATGGGGCTGACCGTCGGGCGGGGTCGTATCAACAAGAACGAATTGGCGGGGAAATATTTAGAAAGGTTTCTCGAGGCTGGTGCCCTGCATTGCACCGCACACTCAAGAGAGGACGCAGAGCGTCCAGAACTGCATGCCTACGCGGAGCGCAGGCACGATAATCAATAGGCGGACAGCTATCGTTCCGCACGCTCCAGCGTGGGAATGCCTTGGGTGACGCTCTGCGTCACAGATCTGCGTCGCACCGCACACTCAAGAGAGGTCGCGGAGCGTCCAGAACTGCATGCTTATGCTCAGCGCAGGCCCGATTACCTACAGGCGGTTAATTATCCGAATGCCCCTGTGCCATCGCCACCACGACTTTGCGTTTGCCGGTGAACGGTGCGCGGGAGTGGGCGGTGAGCATGTTGTCGAGCATCAGTACGTCGTTTTCCAGCCACGGGAAGCTGACGGTGCAGTCGTCAAGCACGCCACGAATCTCATCCAGCAGGCTTTCTTCGAGGGGTGAACCATCGCCGTAGTAGACATTGCGCGGCAGGTCTTCTTCATCCACGACATCCAGCAGGGTTTCGCGCACTTCCGGTTGCAGGTTGGAAATGTGAAACAGGTGCGCCTGATTGAACCAGACGGTATCGCCGGTCACTGGATGGCGGGACACGGCCTGGCAGATCTGTCGGGTGCGCAGTTCGCCGTCGTCTTTCCATTCGCACTCGATGTTGTGCGCGCGGCAGTAGGCCTCGACCACGCGTTCATCTTCGGTGTTGAACACCTGGCTCCATTCCACATCGAGCCCGTTGCCGTAGTTACGCACGTACATCAGCTTCTTTTCGATGAAGCGGTCACGGATGCGCGCCGGAATGCGCCGGTAGATCTCGCGGCTGTCGGCAATCGGCGTTTCGCCGCCGGTCTGCGCCGCGATCATGCTGTAGAACCAGATCTTCATCGGCCAGTCCAGCGTGTAGGCCTGCTCGTTGTGCAACGGGATGCTCTGATGCGCCGGGTATTCGGTGGAGGTGTACACACCCTTGGTTACATTGCTGCGCGGCGTGGAGCCGAACTCGTAGTTGAGCAGCGGATCACCGAAACCGGCAGCGAACTCACGAAACGCTTCTGCACCGCCGACCTCGAAGCCGCGAAACAGAATGCCGCCAGCGCTGTACAGGTGCCCGGCCACCAGTGGCTTGAGTTCGCCTAGCGCTTCCATCAAGTCCAGACCGGGCTCGGGCGCCTGTACCAGCATGGGCAAGCTGCCCGCCCCTGCAAGCAGCGGCCGGATATCCAAACTCAACGCATGACTCATGATGTCTCTCCCTTGATGGCAAAAGCGCCCGAGCCCCTGCGGCCTGGCGCAACACCAATGTCCAGATTGAACGTACTTCGCCACGAGAAAATTAGCCGCCCAGGCCCTTTTCCTTCGCCATATGGGGGTTTCCGGTAGCTCTGAAACAATTTCTTTCATTTAAACGCAAAATATTCCTACAGGAATCTCGTTCTCATTCGTCTTTAACTGAATGCGAGGCTTTATATCGCCCGCGCGTAGAGACAGAAGGGGCCGCCTTGCGGCTGCTTTACATCGTGAATCGAGATTGTTTATCCATGTCGAAGAAGTCCCGTTCAAAAATCTGGTTTCTCGTCCACAGCTGGCTTGCCCTGCCCATCTGGTTCTTTGTGCTGATCGTCTGTGTGACCGGCACGCTGGCGGTCATCAGCAAGGAAATCATGTGGCTGGCCAACCCGGAGATGCGTGACAACCGCCCCTCCGACGACGCCCAACGCATGAGCTTCGAGCAGATTCGCGCAACCATCGAGCGCAACGAGCCGGACCTGATCGTCGGGACGATCATGCAACCTGACGGCGATTACTTCGCCCTGAGCGTGTTCGTCACCTACCCGGACGGCCGCTCGGTGCCGGCTTACGTCAACCCTTACACCGGGGTGATTCAGGGCCTCACGCCGTCGTTCGACTTCCGCCGCTTTACCCGCGCGCTGCACGGCTGGTGGCTGGTGCCGTTCACCAATGGCTATTCGTGGGGCTGGTACCTGGTGTCGATTCTCGGCCTGCCCCTGCTCGCGTCGCTGGTGACCGGCCTGGTGGTCTACAAGAAATTCTGGCGTGGTTTTTTCAAGCCGGTACGCTTCAGCCAGGGCCCGCGGATTTTCTGGGGCGACCTGCATCGCCTCAGCGGCGTGTGGTCGATCTGGTTCATTGCGGTGATTTCCATCACCGGCACGTGGTTTCTGATTCAGGCGATTCTTGGCGATAACCAGATCAGTATCTCGAGCAAATCCCAGGTCGCCTCGATCATTCCACACAGCGCCGTACCGCTGACTGCCGACGGCCGCCCGGCACCGACTATCAGCCTGGAAAAGGCCGTGGAAATCGCCAAGGAGCGGATTCCAGGTCTTGAAGCCAGCTTCATCACTCCGCCCTTCAATGCCTACAGCAACATGCAGGTTGGCGGGCGCAGCTGGTATCCGCTGATGTTCCAGACCGCCGAAATCAACCCGTACAGTGGCGAAATCGCAGCGTCACACCTGTTGTCGGACCGCAACAAGCTGGAGTTCGTCACCGAATCCATGCGCCCGCTGCACACCGGCGACTTCGGCGGTATCTGGATCAAGCTGATCTGGGCGTTCTTCGGCCTGCTGTTGAGCATGATGGTGCTCAGCGGGCTGCTGATCTGGAGCAAGCGCACCGCGCTGGCGACGCTCAATGCCCTCAAGCGTGAGTCCAGAACCAGCCCGGCTACCTTCACCCCGGCCTCGACTCCGGACACCACCCGCTCGCCACTGGCGACCCGCACCCCGGAGAACAGCCTGTGAGCAAGGCCGCTGTCGCACAACCTGCATCGTCGCTGAGCCGTTTCTGGCATAAGTGGCGCTTCCACATCAATGTGCTGCTGGTGCTGATTCCGCTGGGTTTCATGCCCAAATACTTCTCCGACAACGCGCTGGATCGCGGCGATCAGGGCCTTGGTCAACGCGACGTCGGCGAGATTCAGGTCGGCCCGTGGAGCCTGCGTCTGGCTGAAGACCGTAACGAAGCCCCGCGCCTGTCCGGCCCGTCGGGCTACATGAAAAGCTTCAATGCCGCGCTGTGCAACGCCTGCATCGACCGGGTCAAGGCCACTTACCTGCGCATCGGCAAACCGCGCAGCCTGCGCACCGCCGGAGTTATTTTCTTCGGCGGTGGCTACCGCATGAGTGCGTTCATGCAGGTTGCCGAAAACACCAGCCCCGACTCAGACCTGTGGATCACTATGGAAGGCTGGGACGGCGCTGTGCATCAGACTTCCATTCCGCTGCAACAGGCTTCGCCCACCACCGTGGCGTGGCTGAAAAAACAAGGAGCCAAACCATGAGTGCCCGCCCTTCCCTGCGCTGGCTGACGGCCAGCGCCCTGTGCCTGCTTGGCTTGAGTGGCAACGCACTGGCGCACAACCCGATGTGCGAATGCAAACAGATCGACAACGAGCAGATTCGCTGCACCGGCGGTTTTTCCGACGGCAGTGGTGCGCCGGGCGTGACCCTGGATGTGATTGGGTATGACGAAACCATTCTGGTGCCCGGCAAGCTGGGTGAGGATTCAACCGTGACCTTCAAGCGCCCGGCGTCCGAGTTTTACGTGCTGTTCGATGCCGGCCCCGGTCATGTGGTGGAAATCGATCAGGCGGACATCCCGAGCCCATGAGTGCGCCAACACGACAAATCGTCCGCCCGGCCGGCGCCGGGCATGAAACCCTGTACGTCCTGCTGCTGTGCCTGCTGATCCTCGGCGTCGCGGCCGGGGTCGTCAGCTTGCACCGTGACACTCAGGAAACGCACAGCCTTGCCAGCCACCAACTTGATGCGCGACGTGACTTGACCGCTGCCGAACAAGGCATCTACGCCGACCTGCGCGTGACCCTCGACGAAATTCACCTGCTGGTAACCGAACAGCAAACGCCCGTTACCCCGCAGCAACTGGGTGACGAGGGCTTTGCGCCGTTCGCCCAGGACGCCAGTTCGGTGAGCCGTGGCGGTCATGTCTGGCAGATGGTCGAGCAGTCCTATCTGGGCCTGAGCCAGACGCCGAGCGTGGCCGGTTCGTTTCTGATGCGTGTCGATTCGGACAACCAGCCCGACATCTGGATCAACCGCAACGCCTCGATCGCGCCTGTCAGCGACCTCGGCGACAAGACTCTGGTCGACGCGGGCTGGAAACAGGTCGTCGCGCAATTCGATGCTGGCGTAACCCGTCAGCACCCGCACTGAAACTTCGCATTCCTTTGAAAGAAGACCGCTTGCCCATGCCTATTTCATTCAAACGCCGCCCCTTGCTGCGCGTCCTGCTGGTGGGGTTGTTTGCCGCCCTGCTGGCACCGTCCAGCTACGCCACCGACCCGGCCAAGCGCCTGCGCATCGGCATCACTCTGCACCCGTATTACAGCTACGTGAGCAATATTGTCGGCGACAAGGCCGACGTCGTGCCGCTGATCCCGGCCGGTTTCAACCCGCATGCCTACGAGCCACGCGCCGAGGACATCAAGCGCATCGGTTCGCTGGACGTGATTGTGCTCAATGGCGTCGGCCACGACGATTTCGCCGACCGCATGATTGCCGCCAGTGAGACGCCAAACATCAAGACCATCGAAGCCAACGCCGACGTGCCGTTGCTGGCCGCCACCGGGGTTGCAGCGCGTGGCGCAGGCAAGGTGGTCAACCCGCACACCTTTCTGTCGATCAGCGCATCCATCGCCCAGGTCAACAACATCGCCCGCGAGCTGGGCAAGCTGGACCCGGACAACGCCAAAACCTACACCGCCAACGCCCGCGCCTACGGCAAGCGCCTGCGGCAGATGCGCGCCGACGCCCTCGCAAAACTGACCAAGGCCCCCAACGCCGACCTGCGCGTGGCCACGGTGCACGCGGCCTACGACTACCTGCTGCGTGAATTCGGCCTGGAAGTGACAGCAGTGGTGGAACCGGCACATGGCATCGAGCCCAGCCCGAGCCAGTTGAAAAAGACCATCGACCAACTGCGCGAACTGGACGTGAAAGTGATCTTCTCGGAGATGGATTTCCCGTCCACTTACGTCGACACCATCCAGCGTGAATCAGGGGTGAAGCTGTACCCGCTGTCGCACATTTCCTATGGCGAATACACCGCCGACAAGTACGAGAAGGAAATGGCTGGCAACCTCGACACCGTGGTGCGGGCCATTCAGGAGTCGGGCACATGACTGTTGCGCAGAACCTCGACATCGGCAGCCAGGGGCCAGGCATCGAGTTCAACCAAGTGAGCCTGACCCTGGGCCGCACGACGATTCTCGACCGTGTGCACTTCAACGTGCGCGCTGGCAGCGTACATGCGCTGGTCGGGCCGAACGGCGGCGGCAAAAGCTCGCTGATCAAGACCCTGCTCGGGCAGACACCGCATCAAGGCCAATTGAGCCTGCAATGGCCTGCCGCGCCGGGCCTGATTGGCTATGTGCCGCAGGCGCTGGAGTTCGACCGTGGCCTGCCGATGACCGTCGACGATTTCATGGCTGCCATGTGCCAACGACGCCCGGCGTTTCTGGGCTTGTCGAAACACTACGCGGCCGCGATTGGCGATGCGCTGGAACGGGTCGGCATGCAGGACAAGCGCAAGCGGCGCATGGGCGCGCTGTCCGGTGGCGAACGGCAGCGCGTGCTGCTGGCGCAGGGGCTGATTCCTGCGCCGCAATTGCTGGTGCTGGATGAGCCGATGTCGGCTCTGGATGAAGCCGGCATTCAAGTTTTCGAGCGCCTGCTTGGTGACTGGCGCCGAAGCGGTATAACGGTGATGTGGATCGAGCACGATCTGGATGCGGTGCGGCGTCTGGCGGATCAGGTGACCGGGCTCAATCGCCGCGTATTGTTCGACGAGCCTGCCGCCACGGCACTGACGCCGGAACGCCTGCTGACGTTGTTTTCTGCTCATCCGCGCACTGCCGATGCCATTAACGGGAGCGCTGCGTGATGGATTACGAAACGTTTCGCCTGTTCATTCAGGGCCTCGCTTCATCCGGCTATCTGCCGGAGGCGCTGGCTTATGGTTTTGTGGTCAACGCCCTGCTTGCGGGCCTGTTGATCGGCCCGGTGCTGGGCGGTCTGGGAACGCTGGTCGTGGTCAAGCGTTTTGCGTTCTTCTCCGAAGCAGTGGGCCATGCGGCACTGACCGGCGTGGCCATCGGCATTCTGCTCGGTGAGCCTTACACCGGGCCTTATGGCGCGCTGTTCGGCTATTGCCTGCTGTTCGGTATCGTCCTCAACTACCTGCGCAACCGCACCGGACTGGCACCGGACACGCTGATTGGCGTGTTCCTCTCGGTGTCGCTGGCGCTCGGCGCAAGCCTGCTGCTGGTGCTGGCCGGCAAGATCAACGTACACATTCTGGAAAACGTGCTGTTCGGCTCGGTACTGACCGTCAACGGCAATGACCTGCTGGTGCTGCTGATCGTCGGTTCGCTGGTCATGGGCCTGAGCCTGCCGCTTTACAACCGCATCATGCTGGCCAGTTTTAATCCGCAATTGGCTGCGGTGCGCGGTGTGGCAGTGAAGACACTGGATTACCTGTTCGTGATTCTGGTCACGCTGATCACCGTTGCCGCCGTGAAAGTCATCGGCGCGATTCTGGTGGGTGCGTTGCTGGTTATTCCAGCGGCCGCGGCACGCCTGTTGAGCCAGTCGCTGAAAGGCTTTTTCTGGATATCGGTGGCGATTGCAACCGTCAGCACTCTGTGCGGCATCCTGCTGCCTATCGTCTTCGACCTGCCTGTGCCGTCAGGCGCGGCGATCATTCTGGTGGCTGGCGTTGCCTTTGCCCTGGCCGCCATCGCCCGCGGCACGCTGCCCGCCCTGAAAGGGAATATTGGATAAATGCCTACTTTACGTACATTGACCCTGGCGCTGGCCATGACCGGCCTGTTCAGCAACAGCCTGTATGCCGCTGACGTCAAAACCGACAACGCAAAACCGGTAAGGGTGCTGGCCAGCCTGCCGATTACCTACGGGCTGGGGGAAATTCTGCTCAAGGACAGCGGTGTAATGCTGGAACGCGCTGCCGCGGCCAACCTGCCCGGCTCGCGCCAGACGGCGTATTTCACCGGGCGTGGGGCCGATGCATTGCGCGGGCTGGCGAGCAATGCCGACGCGGTAATCGGCTTGCGGTCGATCTGGGCCGATGACCCGCTTTACCCTAATGCGCGCCGCAGCAATATCCGTATTGTCGAGATTGATGCGGCGCGGCCGGTGGACGGTGGTTTGCCGGGGATTGCCGTGCAGCCGGGCCAAGGCACTGACGGGCTGAACAGTCAGCCGTGGCTGGCGAGCAACAACATGGGGCGCATGGCCGATGTGCTGGCGGCGGACCTGGTGCGCCTGGCACCGAGTGCGAAGCCGAAGATCGAGGCCAATCTGGCGGCGTTCAAGCAGCAGTTGCTCAAGCTGAGTGCCAGCAGCGAAGCGGCACTGGCCGGTGCAGATAATTTGAGCGTGGTGAGTCTGTCGGATCGCTTCGGCTATTTGATCAGCGGGCTGAATCTGGAACTGATCGACACTCAGGTGTTGACCGACGAACAGTGGACGCCCGAGGCATTGAGCAAACTGAGCGCGACCCTCAAGGATAACGACGTGGCGCTGGTGCTTGATCATCGTCAGCCGCCAGAGCCGGTAAAGGCTGCAATTGAAGCGGCAGGCAGCAAGTTGCTGGTGTTGGGGATTGATGGCGCTGATCCGCTGGCGGAGTTGCAGGGGGATATTCAGGGGGTTATCGAGGTGCTGGCTGGCAAGGGGTGAGTTTATCGCTGCGCACGCTCCAGCGTAGGAATCCAGGTCTCGGCGCTCTGCGTCGCAAAGAGGACGCAGAGCGTCCAGAACGGCATGACGACGCGGAGCGTCGCACGATAGCCTGGTTGATCTACCAGCCAATCAGGCCGTCTGTGCTTCCATTTTCTGGCGCAGGCTCAGGGGGCGCATGTCGGTCCAGACTTCTTCGATGTAGGCCAGGCACTCTTTCTTGAAGCCGCTTTTGCCAACGGTGCGCCAGCCGTTGGGGATGGCTTTGTAGTCGGGCCAGATCGAATACTGTTCTTCGTGGTTGACCACAACTTGAAAGACGATGTCTTCCCGATCGAATACTGAAGTCATTGCTGCTCTCCGTGTTGGTTCAGTGCTGCTGTGCCAATTCATAGCAGCTATAGGGATTGAACGTATCGCTACGTCGAAAAATTAAAGCTGTGCGACAGCGGCATTGAGTGCCCGACCAAAGATTTCGGCCACTTCGTCGACCTGCTCGGCGGTGATCACCAGCGGTGGCAGGAAGCGCACCACGCTGCCGTGTCGACCACCCAGTTCCAGAATCAGCCCGCGTTTGAGGCATTCGCGCTGGACCAGCGGGGCCAGACGGGCAAAGACCGGCGGATGACCCTGCGCATCGCGCGCACCGGCCGGATCGACTAGCTCGACACCCAGCATCAGCCCACGCCCGCGAATATCGCCCAGTTGCGGAAAGTCACGCTGCAAGGCACGCAAATGCCCGGACAGACGCGCGCCCATCGCCGTCGCGTGCTCGCAAATATTGTGTTCCTGAATATAGCGCATTACCGCCGAACCGGTAGCCATCGCCATCTGGTTGCCACGGAAAGTTCCGGCGTGGGCGCCCGGCAGCCAGGTGTCGAGCCATGACCGATAAACCACCACCGCCAGCGGCAGGCTGCCGCCGATGGCTTTGGACATGACCACGACGTCCGGGATGATCCCGGCGTGTTCGAAGGCGAACATCTTGCCGGTGCGGGCAAAACCGCTCTGGATTTCATCAACAATCAGCGCCACACCGGCTTTTTCAGTAATACGCCGCACGCCGCGCAACCAGTCAATGTCAGCAGGAATGACCCCGCCCTCGCCCTGCACCACTTCAAGAATGACCGCTGCAGGCAACTGCACACCGGCTTCCGGGTCGTTGAGCAGGTTCTCCAGATAATGCAGGTTGGCGCGCACGCCCTGTTCGCCGCCGAGCCCGAACGGGCAGCGGTAATCATAGGGGTACGGCAGAAACTGCACGCCTGTGCCGAGCAACGCGCCGAGCGGCTTTTTCGGCCCCAGGCTGCCCATAAGGCTCAACGCGCCCTGGCTCATGCCGTGATAACCGCCCTGAAACGACAGCACTGTGCTGCGTCCAGTGGCAGTGCGTACCAGTTTCAGCGCGGCTTCCACCGCGTCGGTGCCGGTCGGGCCACAGAACTGGATCTTCGCGTCATTGGCCAGTTGTTGCGGCAGCAGGCCGAACAGGTCCTGAACGAACTGGTCTTTGACCGGCGTGGTCAGGTCCAGAGTGTGCAGCGGCAACTCATCGTTGATCACCTGCTGAATCGCTTCGATGATCACCGGATGGTTATGCCCCAACGCCAGTGTGCCCGCGCCTGCCAGGCAATCGATGAAGCGCCGCCCCTCGACGTCTTCGACGTGGATGCCTTTGGCCCGCTTGAGCGCCAGCGGAATGCGCCGCGGGTAACTGCGTGCGTTGGATTCCTGGCGATTTTGCCGGGCCAGCAATGGCGACTCTTCGAAGTGGTAGAGCGTTTCAGCCGCTGCCGGGGCAACCCGTGTCAACTGATCATCGATAAGCCTGGTAGCGACTGACATCTGTGCAACCCTCAATACGCTGGTTGAATGACCTGATGCATGACGGTTGGCCATGCCGTTTCAGGCGTTTATTCCTTCCCTTGAAAACGCGCCAGCAAGCTGCGGATTTACACCCGGTAACGAGTTTTTTATCCGCAACGCCAGCGCGCCGACGAGAGGCCGATCAGAGCCCTTCCAGCTCCGCCATCAAGTCCGCCAGACGGTCGAATTTCTGCTCGTCAACCTGCGCACCGCCAAGGCTTTGCAGATGCTCGGCCAACGCCTGAACGGTGTTGAATTCGAACATCGCACGCAATGGCACATTACGCTGCAACAGCTTCTGCGCACGGGTGACGACCTGGGTCGCAAGCAGCGAATGCCCTCCCAACTCGAAGAAGTTGTCGGTAATACCCACCCGCTCGACCTTGAGCACGTCGGCCCAAATGGTCGCCAGTTGCTGCTCCATCTCGGTCTGCGGCGCGAGGTATTCCTGCTGTGCCTGACTGATGTCCGGCGCAGGTAAGGCCTTGCGGTCGAGCTTGCCGTTCGGCGTCAGTGGCATCGCGTCCAGAATCAACAGGTGCGCAGGCACCATGTAGTCCGGCAGGCTGGCCTTGAGGTGGTTTTTCACCTCGTCTCGCAGCGCATCGGGATCCTGCGTGGCAGCGCTTGGCACCAGATAGGCCGCCAGCACTTTGCCCAGCGGACCGTCGACGTCCAGCACCACCGTCTCGCGGATCGCCGAATGCTCCAGCAAGCGGGTTTCGATTTCGCCCAGCTCGATGCGATAACCACGAATCTTCACCTGATGGTCGACCCGGCCGACGTACTCCAGCACGCCGTCCTTGCGCCGCCGCGCCAAGTCTCCGGTGCGGTATAGACGCTCGCCCGGTGCACCGAACGGATGCGGTACGAATACCGGTACGCTGCGCGAAGGGTCAGCGACATAACCACGACCGACTCCGGCCCCGGCCACGCACAGCTCACCCACTGCGCCAAGCGGCACGAGGTCCAGCGCATCGTCGAGCAGGTACAGGCGGTTGTTGTCGGTCGGCGAACCGATCGGCAGATAAGCGCTGCATGTGGACGCTGCATCGACGCGGAAGAACGCCACGTCGTCGGAACACTCTGCCGGACCGTAGGCATTTACCAGGCCGATCTGCGGGTAGCGTTGCAGCCACTGGCTGGCCAGCTCGGGCGGCATGGCTTCGCCGGTCGGCAGCATCCAGCGCAGGCTGTCGAGCGTCGCCTGTTGCTCGGCAAGCAGGCCGGTTATCAGCGACGGCACGCTTTCCAGCACGCTGATGCGCTGCGCCTGCACATGCGCCAACAGGGCCTGCGGGTCGCGGGCGATGTCGTTCGGCACAATGTCCACCCGCGCGCCAAACAGCGGCGCAGCGAGGAACTGCCAGACCGAGATGTCGAAACTCTGCGAAGCGGTCTGAGCGATGACATCGTTATCGCTCAGGCTCAGGTACGGCACCTTGCTCAACTGGTTGTTGAGCATGCCGCGCTGCTCGACCATCACGCCCTTCGGCAGCCCGGTGGAGCCGGAGGTGAAGATCACATAAGCGAGGTTGTCCGGTGCGCTGTAGCGGCCGGGGTTGTGCTGCGCTGATTCGCTCTGCTGCACAGTTTCCCAGACCAGCAACTGCGAACGAGCGGACTCGGGCAGCGCTTCAAGTAGCGCCCTGCCCTGTTCCAGACATTGCGCGCTGCACACCAGCAGCGGCGTGCCGCTCTGGCCGATGATGCCGCTGAGTCGCGAATCGGGCAGCGCCGGGTCCAGCGGCAGGTAACCGCCACCGGCCTTGAAGCTGCCGATGATCATGCCCAGCAGTTCAACGCCACGCTCGGCAAGCAAGGCAACCGGCTGATCGAAACTGACACCGGCCTCGATCAGGGCATGGCCCAGACGATTGCTGGCGATATTCAGCTCGGCATAGCTGAGCTGGCGTTCCAGGCAACTGACCGCAATGCGCTGCGGATGTGCTTCGACCTGTTCTTCGAACAGTTCGACGTAGCTTTTATCCAGCGGGTACACGTGCTCGCTCTGGTTGCAGCCCTCGAGCAGAAACGTGCGCTCCTGCTCACTGACCAGCGCCAGCTCGGCCATGTCGCCATGAAAACCTTCGATCAGCGCCAGCAGCAGGCGCTTGAACTCGCCGAGCATGTTCTGCACGGTGGATTCGTCGAAATAACGCTGGTCGTAAGACAGGTGCAGGCCCAGGTCATCACCCGGATAGCAGACGGCCGTCAGCGGATAGTTGGTGTGGGTGCGGCCGGAATCCGACGTGGCGTTGAGGCTTTGCGCACGGTCGAGCACCGAAACTTCCACCGGTGCGTTCTCGAACACGAACAGGCTGTCGAACAGCGGCTGGCCTTTGGGCAGTTCGCTGTTTTCCTGGATGGTCACCAGCGGCAGGTATTCGTACTCGCGCAGTTGCATGTTGCTGTCCAGCAACTGGCTCAGCCACTGGCGCACGCTGCAACGCTGATCGTCGCCGGGCATGCCGACACGCAGCGCGATGGTGTTGATGAACAGCCCGACGGTGCGCTGCATTTGCGGCAGCTCCACCGGACGACCGGCCACCGTGACGCCGAACACCACGTCGCGATCACCGCTCATGCGCCGCAGGGTCAAGGCCCACGCTGCCTGGGCGAAGGTGTTGACGGTCAGTTGATGCTGCTGCGCCAGCTCGCGCAGTTGTGCGCCGTCACGTTCATCGAGACGGGTGTAGCAGTCGCCCACGACCATGCCGCCGCTGTCGCCCGCATGTTCACGCAGGAACGGCCGGTCACTGGGGATCGGCGTCGGTCGTTCGAAGCCGCGCAGGTTGTGTTGCCACCAGTCACGCGCCTGCGCCAGGCCACGGCGTTGCAGCCAGCCGATGTAGTCGCGATAACGCGGTGCAGGGGTCAGCTGCGCATCGCGGCCTTCGCCCAGCGCAGTGTAGACATCGAAGAAGTCGTTCATGAGCAGCGAACGGCACCAGGCATCGATGAGGATGTGATGGTTGCTCATCATGAACCAGTAGCGTGCCTCGTCGACGCGGATCAGGCGCAGGTGGAACGGCGGCTGATCGAGCAGATTGAAACCGGCCTCGCGCTCGGACTTGAGCAAGGCCTGCAAACGCGGCTCCTGCTGCTCTTTTGGCACGTCACGCCAGTCCAGATAATCAATCGGCGTGCTGCCCGGCTTGTGGATGACCTGCAGCATGGTTTCGCCGATGTCCCAGCAGAACGAGGCACGCAGCGCTTCATGACGGGCGATCACTGCCTGCCAGGCCTGAGCAAAACGCTCCGGGTCGAGCGCGCTGTTTATGCGGTAGCGGTCCTGCATGTAATACAGGCCGGTGCCCGGTTCCAGCAGGGTGTGCAGCAACATGCCCTCTTGCATTGGTGTCAGCGGATAGACGTCCTCGATATGTGTCGCGGCGACCGGCAGTGCGTCGAGTTGCGCCTGATCCAGATCGGCCAGCGGGAAGTCCGAAGGTGTCAGGCCGCCGCTGCCATCGCTCAGGCAATGGGCGATCAACGCCTGCAACCGGGTCAGGTAATCCTGCGCCAGCGCTTCGATAGCCGCGGGTTGATAACGCTCGGCACTGAAGGTCCAGCGCAGCAGCAGTTCGCCGCCATACACCTGACTGTCGATGCTCAGCTCGTTGGGCAGCGGCGCATGCGGATCGTGGGCCGCGCCCGCTGACTCTTCCAGCGGACGGAACAACGCATCGCTGGCGAAGCTCTGGTCGAACTGACCGAGGTAGTTGAAGGTGATCGGTGCCACCGGCAGCGCCTGCATGGCGGCTTTGCTGGCACTGTCGGCCAGATAGCGCAGCACGCCATAGCCCAGGCCTTTGTGCGGCACCTGACGCAGTTGCTCTTTGATCGCCTTGATCGACTCGCCCGGCGCTGCATCGCCAGCCACCGCTGGCGTGAGGCGCAGCGGATAAGCACTGGTGAACCAGCCGACCGTGCGGGTCAGGTCGATATCGTCAAACAGGGTTTCGCGGCCGTGACCTTCCAGCTGGACCAGCGTCGATGGTTGCCCGCTCCAGCGGCAGACCACTTGCGCCAGCGCCGTCAGCAGCAGGTCGTTGACCTGAGTGCGGTAAGCGCTGGGTGCCTGTTGCAACAGTTGTCGGGTACGTTCGGCATCCAGCCGCACGCTGACGGTTTGCGCATGACGATTCTGCTGACCGCCCTGCGGGTTGTGGCACGGCAACTGCGCCGCTGGACCGCCAAGCTGACGCTGCCACACGTGCAGCTCTTCACGTAACGATTCGTTACCCGCGTAGGCCTGCAAACGTGCGGCCCAGTCACGGAACGCACTGGTCTTGGCGGCAAAGCGCACTGGCGTTGCTTCGCTCAACTGTCGATAGGCCGTTTGCAAATCGTCGAGCAGCACCCGCCACGAAACGCCATCGACCACCAAGTGGTGAATGACCATCAGCAGACGTTGCTGACCCTGCGGGCCATCGACCAGCAAGGCGCGCAACAGCGGGCCGTTTTGCAGATCGAGACTGCGCTGGGTATCGGCGTACAGCGCAGCACATTCGGCCATGTCCGTTACCCGTGCCTGAATCAGCAGGGTTTCTGCCGTCACTGCACGGTGTTCAGCCTGCCATTTGCCGTTCTTCCCGGTGAAGCTCAGGCGCAGTGCGTCATGCTGTTCAAGCAGTGCACGCAATGCCTGCTCCAGCAGACGCGGGTCGAGTGCATTGAGCGGCTCCAGCACCAGCGACTGGTTCCAGTGCTGACGCTCGGGAATCGGCGTGTCGAAGAACCAGTGCTGAATCGGCGTCAAGGCCGACGCGCCTTGCAGCAGACCCTGTTCGGCCTGAATCAGTTCGCTGGCGGTCGCCACGGCGGCCAGGGTCTGCACGGTCTGGTGCTGGAACAGGTCACGCGGGCTGAAATGAATACCCACCTGACGCGCCCGGCTGACCACCTGAATCGACAGGATCGAATCGCCGCCCAGTTCAAAGAAGTTGTCGTTGAGGCCGACTTTCTCCACGTTCAGCACCGCACACCAGATCGCTGCCAGCTGTTGCTCCAGTTCACTGGCCGGGGCTACGTAGTGCTGACGATTGAGTTCCGGGTCCGGGGCAGGCAACGCGCGTCGGTCAAGCTTGCCGTTGGCGGTCAGCGGCATGCTGTCGAGCAGAATCAGGTGGGTTGGCACCATGTAATCCGGCAATTGCGCCTTGAGGTGCGACTTGAGCGATTCACGCAATTGCGCCTGCTGCTCGTCGCCCTGCCCGGCCAAATCACTGACTAGATAAGCCGCCAGTTGCTTGCCCGACGGCGTGTCCAGCGCCAGCACCACGGCTTCGCGGATGGCCTCGTGTTCCAGCAAACGGGTTTCAATTTCCCCCAGTTCGATACGGAAGCCGCGAATCTTCACCTGATGGTCGATACGCCCCAGGTACTCCACCAGCCCGTCGGCGCGCTGGCGCACCAGGTCACCGGTGCGATACAGACGCCCGCCGTTGCTGGCAAACGGGTCGGCCACGAAGCGCTCGGCGCTCATGCCGGGCCGCTGATGGTAGCCCTGCGCAAGACCGGCACCGCCGATATACAGTTCGCCACTCGCGCCCTGCGGCACCAGGGCCAGATCGGCGTCGAGAATATAGGCAACCCGCGCGCCGACCACACGGCCGATCGGTACGCTGGCTTCGCCTTCTTCCAATTGCTGCGGGGCCAGGCTGGCCAGAGGCATGACCACGGTTTCGGTCGGGCCATAGGCGTTGAACAACAGTTGCGGCTGGAAGACTGCGCGAATGCGCTGCAAGTGTTCACCGGTCAGCGCTTCGCCGCCAGTGATGCACATACGCACCGGCAGGGTCTGGCCCTGAGTGGCCAGCCATTGCGCCAACTGGCTGCCGTAGCTGGGAGTGAAGCCGAGAATATTGACCTGCTGCTGGCGAATCAGCGTGCAGATTTCTTCGGCGTCCCACTGACCTTGAGCGCGCAATACCACGCGAGCGCCGCTGAGCAACGGCACCAACAGGCGCTCGGTGGCGGCATCGAAGTTGATCGAATAGAAATGCAGCTCGCAGTCATCGGGCTGCATGTCGAAGCGACGAATCACCGCCTGACAATGCATGGCGATTTCACCGTGGGACACCACCACGCCCTTGGGCTTGCCGGTCGAACCGGAGGTGTAAATCAGGTAAGCCTGATGCTGCGGCAGGCTGATAAACGGCAGTTCATCGGACGAAAAAGCCTCCAGCAGCGACTGATCGTCTTCCAGGCACCAGCGGGCAACACCGGCAGGCAACTCGCCCAACGCTGCAAGCAATGCACGGTCGCTCAACAGCAGGCCGACGCCGCTATCTTCGATCATGTAGTGCAGGCGTTCCAGCGGATATTCCGGATCCAGCGGCACATACGCACCACCGGCCTTGAGGATCGCCAGCAGGCCGACGACCATGTCCAGCGAGCGCGGTAGCGCCAGGCCGACGCGAACCTGCGGGCCGACGCCACGTTCGCGCAGCATCCACGCCAGTTGGTTGGCGCGGGCGTCCAGTTCGGCGTAGCTGAGGGTTTCACCGGCAAAGGTCAGTGCCGGCGCATCTGCGCGCAGCAGGGCCTGTTCGGCGAACAGGCTGTGAATGCATTGATCCAGCCGTTGTTCGCCGGCTTCGACGCTGAGGCTGTCGAGCAACTGCTGACGCTCGGCGTCCTGCAACAGTGGCAGTTCACTCAGGCGCTGTTGCGGGTCGGCGAGCAGTGCTTGCAGCAGGTTCAGCCAGTGCCCGGCCATCTGCGCGATGCGCGGCTCGTCGAACAGATCGGTGCTGTAGGTCAGGCAGCAACCCAGGCGGTGATCCAGCTCGGTAACCTCCAGGTTGAGGTCGAATTTGGTGGCGCGCGCATCGTTGACCAGATAGTCGACGGTCATGCCCGCCAGCTCGCGACTTTGCTGGAATTCCCAGCGCTGCACGTTGCACATCACCTGGAACAGCGGGTTGTAGGCCGCGCTGCGTGGCGGTTGCAGGGCTTCGACCAGATGATCGAACGGCAGGTCCTGATGCGACTGGCCTTCAATGACGGTGTGACGAACCTCTTCGAACAACTGTGCAACGCTCATTTGCCCGTCAAGCTGCACGCGCAGCACCTGGGTGTTGAGGAACGCGCCGATCAGCCCTTCGCTTTCCGGACGAATGCGGTTGGCCACCGGCGCACCGATGCGCAGGTCATTCTGGCCGCTGTATCGGTAGAGCAGCACCGCCAGTGTGGCAGTCATGGTCATGAACAGGGTCAAGCCATTGCGGGCGTTGAACGCACGGACTTTGGCGGCCAGTTCGGGATTCAGGTCGAAACGGTACAGTTCGCCCTGGTGACTTTGTACCGGCGGGCGCGGCCGGTCGCTGGGCAATTCCAGCAACGGATGTTCGTTGCCCAGTTGCGCGGTCCAGTAATCCAGTTGGCGCTGGCGCTCACCCGCCTCCATCCACTGACGCTGCCAGACGCTGTAATCGAGGTACTGCACCGCCAGTGGCTCCAGCGGCGACGGCTTGCCGTAAAGAAACGCCTCGTAGAGCAGGCCCAGTTCACGGGCGAAAATGTCCATCGCCCAGCCTTCGGTGACGATGTGGTGCAGGGTCAGAACGAAGTAATGCTCAAGATCAGCCGCCTTGACCAGACAGGCACGCAGCAGCGGACCGGTCTCCAGATCAAAAGGCTGATGCGCCTCGCTGTCGGCTAAAGCCTGAAGGCGCTGCTGACGAAGCTCGGCAGGCAGCGCCGAGTAATCCTGCCATTGCACGCGCAGGCCGGTCTGTTCGCTGACCTTCTGGCAGGCTACGCCGTTGACGCTCGGGAAGGTGGTGCGCAGGGTTTCGTGGCGCAGGATCAAGGCTTGCAGCGCGGCTTCGAAACGTTCGATATCGAGCACGCCGTTCAGTCGAGCCATGCCGCCGACGTTGTACGCGGGGCTGTCCGGTTCCATCTGCCAGAGGAACCACATGCGCTGTTGCGAATAGGACAGCGGCACCGCTTGACTGCGGTCGACCCGGGCAATCGGTTGCAGGCTGCTGCGTTCGCCGGACAGCTGAATGGTTTGAACCTGTTCGACGAACGCGCCCAGCTCGCTGGCTTCGAACAGCGCGCGCAACGGCAAATCGATATCGCAGGCCTGACGCACGCGGGAAATGATCTGCGTGGCCAGCAACGAGTGCCCGCCCAGCTCGAAAAAGTCGTCGCGCAGGCCGACGCGCGGCACGCCCAGCACTTGGCGCCAGACAGCGGCGATCTGCTTTTGCAGGTCGGTTTGCGGCTCGACATGCTCGCGAGTCTGCCATTGCGGCTCGGGCAAGGCGCGTCGATCCAGCTTGCCACTCGGGCTCAGCGGCATGCTGTCGAGGCGCACCAGTTGCGCCGGGACCATGTAATCCGGCAGTTCCAGCGCCAGCGCCGATTTGATGCGCTCGGCCTGAACATCCTGTCCGGCTTCGGCAGTGTAATAACCGATCAGTTGCGGGCCCGCAACGGTTTCGCGCACCAGCACGGCAGCATGACCGACGCCCGGCTGGGCCAGCAGCCGGGCTTCGATTTCCTGCGGTTCGACGCGGAAGCCACGCAATTTGACCTGCTGATCCAGACGCCCTAGGTATTCCAGCGCACCGTCAGCGGCCCAGCGCACCAGGTCGCCGGTGCGATACAAGCGCTCACCCGGCTGGCCCAGCGGATCGGCGATAAAGCGTTCGGCGGTGAGCCCTGAACGGTTCAGATAACCGCGTGCCAGGCCGATGCCGCCGATGCACAGTTCCCCGGCAACCCCGCGCGGCAGCGGATTAAGCTCGCTGTCCAGCACCCGGCACAGCACGTTACCCAGCGGACGACCAATCGGCGAACGCAGGCCGTCGCTAACCTGACATTGCCAATGGGTGACGTTGATCGCGGTTTCGGTCGGGCCGTAACGATTGTGCAGTTGCACGCCTGGCAGATGCTCAAGCACCCGGTTGCGCAGTTCGCTCGGCAACGCTTCGCCGCCCGAGAACAGGCGACGCAGGCTGGTGCATTGCTGCGCCAGCGGCTCGTCGACAAACAGCTGCAACAGAGGCGGCACAAAGTGCAGCGTGGTCACATCGTGCTCGTTGACCAGTTGCGCGATGCGGTGCGGGTCGCGGTGTTCGCCGGGGCCTGCCAGTAGCAAGCGGCAACCGGTAATCAGCGGCCAGAAACATTCCCAGACCGACACGTCAAAGCTGATCGGCGCCTTCTGCATCAGCACATCGCTTTCATCCAGCAAGTAGGTGTCCTGCATCCATTGCAGGCGCTCGGCCAGTGCGGCGTGGGTGTTGCCAACGCCTTTGGGCTGACCGGTGGAGCCGGAGGTGTAAATCACGTACGCGAGATTGTCGCCGCTCAAATGCAGGCCCGGCGCGCTGACCGGCCAGTTGTCCAGGTGCAGCATGTCCATCGCAACCGTGCAGACCCCATCTGCGCTCGGCAGGTCGCCGAGCAGATGGCTCTGGGTCAACAGCAGCTCAACGCCACTGTCTTGCAGCATGTAGGCCAGTCGTTCAATCGGGTAGTCCGGGTCCAGCGGCACGTAGGCGCCCCCGGTCTTGAGGATTGCCAGCAGACCAATCAACAGTTGCGGCGAACGCTCGGCGGCAATTGCCACTTTGATGTCCGGGCCGACGCCCTTGTCGCGCAGATAATGCGCCAGACGGTTCGCCTGGGCATGCAGACTGGCGAAATCGAGGCTGCCGCCCTCCCAGACCAGCGCAATACGCTCGGGAGTCTGTAGTGCCTGACGCTCCAGCATTTCAGGCAGCCAGACGTGTGCAGGCGTGCGCGCGGCAGCGCTCCACTGCGTCTGTTCGGCCAGTTCGTCAGCGCCGAGCAATTGCACGTCGCCCAGCGCAACCTGCGCCTGCTGACTGACCTGGGTCAGCAACTGAACGTAGTGCCGCGCCAGACGCACGATGGTTTCCCGCTCGAACAGCTCGTCGGCGTAATCGAAGGACAGGTTGAGACGACCGTTACGGTCTTCCTCGCTGTGCAATTGCAGGTCGAACTTGGCCTCGCGGCTGTGCCACGGCAGTTCTTCGGCGAGCAGCCCCGGCAGACGACGCAGTGCGCCGAGGTCGCGTTGCTGATGGTTGAACATGACTTGAAACAGCCCGTGTTCGCGGGCCTGCGGAAACGCTTCGACCAGTTGTTCGAACGGCACGTCCTGATGCGCCTGAGCTTCCAGCGCGGCCTGGCGGGTCTGGGCCAGCAGTGTGGAAAACGGCAGGCGCGGATCGAGTTGCGCACGCAGCACCAGGGTGTTGATGAAGAAGCCGATCAGGCCCTGAGTTTCGTGGCGCGGGCGGTTGGCACCGGGCACGCCGATGCGAATGTCGGTCTGCCCGCTATAGCGATGCAACAACGCCTGGAAGCTCGCCAGCAAGAGCATGAACGACGTTGATTGCCAGGCTTGCGCGGTGTTGCGTACAGCGGCGCTCAGCTCGGCACTCAGGCGCAGGCTGTAACGCGATGCACTGTGCTGCTGGCGTGCCGAGCGCGGACGATCAGTGCTCAATTCCAGGGTCGGCTGCTCATCGCCCAGTTGCTGCTTCCAGTAGTCGAGCTGGCGCTCGGCCTCGCCGTTTGCCAGCCATTCGCGCTGCCATTGGCCATAGTCGGCGTAACGCAGTGGCAGAGGTGCCAGTTCCAGTGGCTGCCCCTGAACAGCCGAGGCATAGAGCCGCGAGAATTCGTCGATCAGCACATTCAGCGACCAGCCATCGGCAATGATGTGGTGCAGCGTGACCAGCAACTGATGCTCTTCTTCGTCGAATTGCAGCAGCGTAACGCGCAGCAGCGGACCGTTTTGCAGATCGAACGGCAGGCGCGCCTGCTCTTCACGGATCGCCAGCGCACGGGTCTGGCGTTCTTCGCTCGGCAGATCGCTGATATCCACGGTATCGAAATGGAACTCACCGGGCGCGTCGATGCGCTGAAGGGCAATGCCGTCCTGCTCGTAGAAGCGCGTGCGCAGCGATTCATGGCGCTCGATCAGGCGCTGGAAGCTGCTGCGCAATGCAGTGATATCCAGCTCGCCACGCAGGTACAGGCCACCGGGAATGTTGTAGGCGCTGCTTTGCGGGTCGAGTTGCCAAAGGAACCACAGGCGATTCTGTGCCAGCGATTGCGGCAGCTGTTCGTTGCCGGGCAGCCGGGCGATAGCGTTCTGCGTCTGGCTGTCGTCTTGCGATGCGGCGATTTGAAGCGCTTCGATCTGCGCCGCAAAGGCCGCCAGCGTCGGCGCTTCGAACAGCAGGCGCAGGTTCAGGTCGATGCCCAGTGTTTCACGCAACCGTGCCACGACCTGAGTGGCGACGATGGAGTTGCCGCCCAGCAGGAAGAAATGATCGTCGGCGCTGACCTGCTCACACTGCAAATGCTCGCACCAGACATTGGCGATCTGCGCTTGCAGGTCCGATCCTGTGCTAAGGGTCAGGCTTTGATGCGTTGCATCGTTCGCGGGAAACACCGCGTAGCTGTCCAGGCTGCCATCGGCCAGACGCGTGCGGCAGGCCGAGCGTTGCAACTTGCCGCTGGAGGTTTTGGGCAGCGCGCCCGGATTGAGCAGCACTACAACGCTCGGCACTTCCTGAAACGCTTCGGCAACGGCCTGGCGAATGATTTTGATCAGCGCCTCGGCGGACAACATTTTCTGCACGCTGCGGCTCACTTCGGCAGCGATCCCAATGCCTTCGCTACCGTCCTGATTGACCGCAAATGCCGCAATACGGCCTTTGCGCACCACATCAACCTCGCGCTCGACGACTTTCTCGATGTCCTGCGGGTACAGGTTGTGGCCACGGACGATCAGCATGTCTTTCAAACGGCCGGTGATGTACAACTCGCCATGCCGCTGAAAGCCCAGATCGCCGGTACGCAGCCAGGTCTGACCAGCATGTTCGACGAACGCCTTGGCGGTGGCTTCAGGGTTGCGCCAGTAACCGTGGGCGATGCTCGGCCCGCTGGCCCACACTTCGCCGATACGGTTTTCGTCCAGCACTTGCAGTGTGGCGGGGTCGGCAATCAATACGCCATGCCCAGGCTGGCCGGTGCCGCAGCTCATGACTGGCTGCCCTTCGCCCAACTCTGCCACATTGCGCGCCAGAGCCTGCGCATTCAAACGCAGCGAAGGGATGCCCTTGCCGCGCTTGCCACCCGCCACGTACAGCGTGGCCTCGGCCAGCCCATAGGACGCCATGAAGCTGTCGGGCGTGAAGCCGCAACTGGCGAACTTCTCGGCAAACGCATTCAGGCTGTCTTCGCGGATAGGCTCGGAGCCGGAATACGCCACACGCCAGCGACTCAGGTCGAGCCGCTCCAGCGCCGAATCACTGACCCGCGCGCTGCACAACTGGTAGGCAAAGTCGGGCCCGCCGCTGATGGTGCCGCCGTATTCGCTGATAGCTTCCAGCCAGCGCAATGGCCGCGTGAGGAAGTAAGCCGGGGCCATCAGGATGCACGGAACGCCACTGAATATCGGCTGCAACAAGCCACCGATCAGGCCCATGTCGTGGTACAGCGGCAGCCAGCTGACGATCACGTCGTCCGGATTGACGTCGATGCCAAAGCCATGACGAATCAACAGTTCGTTGGCAACCAGGTTGCCATGACTGACCTGCACGCCCTTGGGCAAGGCGGTCGAGCCCGACGTGTATTGCAGGAACGCGATGTCGTCGGCCTGCAATTGTGGTCCCTGCCAATTGTCGGCAGACGCACTGTCCAGCGTATCGACGCAGAGCAGTTGCGGGGCATCGGCAGCAGCCAGCTCATCCATCTGCAGCAAGGCGGGCTGTAGGTCGGAACCGGTCAGTACCAGCCGCGGCTCGGCATCGGCGATGATCGACAGCAGCCGCTCCTGATGATGACGACGGTTGGATTCCGGCGGGTAAGCCGGCACCGCAATGACCCCGGCGTACAGGCAGCCGAAAAACGCAGCGACATAGTCCGGCCCACTGTGAAACAGCAGAATCGCCCGATCCCCCGGCACGGCCTGACGTTGCAGCGCAGCGGCGATGGTCCGCGCGCGCAGATCAAGGTCATGGTAGGTCAACACCAGGCCCTGGTCTTTCTCGTCGGTGAGAAACCGCAGCGCCAGCCGATCCGGCGTGTGCAAGGCGCGACGCTGAAGAGCCTGGGCCAGAGTGTCGGGGAGTTCAAACGCATCCATGATGGAGTTCCTGCTAGATTCGGCGTGCCAGATAAGATCTGAATTTCAAAAAGGCGCGCGCCCTGTGGTGGGCCGCGCGTGAGACAAAAAAGCCAAAAGAGACAAAAAGCGGTCAGCCAACTGCCCGGTTCAATTGCCGTGACGCACTGTTGCGCCAACGCGCCAGGTGCAGGTCGCAATAGCGCCGCAGGTGGCGGAGCAGTTGCACTTGCTCATCGACCAGATAGAAGTGATGCCCCTCGAACATGTCCAGCGAGAAACCGGTACAGGTCTCTTCCTGCCAGTCGAGCAGCTGCTCAACGCTGACGCTGTCCTGCTTGCCGCCAAAAACATGGATCGGCAGGTTCAGCGGCTCGCGCTTGCCATACACGAAACTGCCGCAGAGCAGGAAATCGGCGCGCAAGATCGGCAGCATCAATTGCATCAGCTCGTCATTGGCGATGACGTTTTCGCTGGTGCCCTTGAGCGTGCGCAGTCGATCGATCAATTGCCCATCGGTCTTGGCCAGAGCGTATTCGCTGACATCGCGGCGCACCGGACCGGCGGTAGCCGATGCAAAAAGCGCCAGCGGCTCAGGCAGACCCCGTTCACGCAACGCATGCGCCAGTTCGAAGGCCAGCAGTCCACCAAGGCTGTGGCCGAACAGCGCATAGGGCGCGGTCAGGTCAGCACTGATTTCGTCGGCCAGACGGTTGGCCAGTTGCACGATATCGGTCTGCAGCGCCTCATCCATACGCATGCCGCGACCGGGAAGCTCCAAAGGCCGTACGTTCAGCCACTCCGGCAATTTGCGCCGCCAGGGGCTGTAGAACATCGCGCTGGCGCCGGAAAAAGGCAGGCAGAACAGCGTCAGGCTCACGGGCGTGCTCATATCTGAACCGTCCCTCTGTTGGCGCGGATGTAAAAGCGGCGTTGCGCGTGATCGAAGCGCATGGGGTTCTCCTGAGGTATTCCCTGGCCGCAACCGTGGTCGGGCCTGTCACCAATGAGAACGGATGGCGTCTGCAAATAATTAGTGGAGATGCGCGTAGCAAGAGCGCGCCTGAAAAGGCCGCACTGTTAAAGTGCGCTGATTGGCTTTCGCATTTGACAATAATTATCATTAAGGCTAATTTGTTGCCCCATGTGACGGCGCTGCTCCTCCTGCGGCCCTCCCCCTCCATTGTTCAAGCAGCAAGGTGAATTCCATGACGGAACACGTAATCACAAGTAAGTGCGACTCACCATTACTCCAGGCATTCGTCGACAACTACTTGCTGCTGGTCAAAATCGCAGCGCGCATCGTGGGTTGCCGGTCCCGGGCCGAGGACGTAGTGCAGGACGCCTTTTTCAGATTGCGCTCGGCACCTCAAGCCACGCTGACTTTCAAGGCCCAGCTCAGTTACCTGTTTCAGATCGTGCGCAATCTGGCCATCGATCATTACCGCAAACAGGCGCTGGAACAGAAATACACCGGCCCCGAGGCCGAGGGGCTGAATGTGGTCATTCAGGGGGCATCGCCGGAAACCTCGCACATCAACTTCTCCAGCCTGGAGAAAATAGCCGACGCCCTCACCGAGCTGCCACCCCGCACCCGCTACGCGTTCGAGATGTACCGTTTGCACGGCGTGCCACAAAAGGACATTGCCAAGGAACTGGGCGTGTCGCCGACGCTGGTCAACTTCATGATCCGCGATGCCCTTGTTCATTGCCGCAAGGTCAACGGTGCCAACGCTGAAGCGTGATAATTCAGAAAGACAAAAAAAATCCGGAGCATTGGCTCCGGATTTTTTGTTTCGGCCTTGAGTAGACAGTTGATCAGCGGCTGACCTGGTACTCAGGCTGTACTTCCGGCATGGCCGAAGAGTGGTGGTTGAGAATCTTCCACTCGTTGCCGATGCGGTGGTAAAGGAACGAATAACGCGCCTGGACCTTGGTTTTCTTGCCGTCTGCAGCCGTCAGAGTGAAGGTGTAGACGCCGTTGTCCGCAGCGGCATCAGGCCCCAGACGACGAATCTCACGGTAGTTGATCTCGCCAACCGGCTTAAGCGCCAGGAAATGATCGAAGTAGTCTGTGATCTCTGCCGGAGTAGCACGTACCTTGTTGGAGACCGTAGGCTGCAAGACTGCGTCCTGCGCATACAACGAGGCGACCGTCTTCGAGTTACCGGTCTGCAGGGCTTTATTCCAGCGGTCAAACAGACCGGCGATTTCCTTGTCATTCACATTGCTTGGCGTCTCGGCCACCATGCGGTAGGTGTAGCCGGACGGCTCGGCAGCAGCCTGAACCATCGGTGCACTCACAGCCAGCAACAGGGCCAGGGCGGTCAATTTAGTTTTCATCGCTACTCTCCTACGGGGGATCTGTTCAGGGATTCAGTGAGTGCCACTTTGCCCTCCCCGCCACTGCGCGCCATCGGCCAACCGGGGTTAACTGTGTATGCCAATCGGCAGATAGGCTTTACCTGCTGATAAAGTTCTAATAGCGTCACTTCCGTTATGCCCGCGCGGGCATCCACCCTCGCTGGAGCTTCCCATGCAAAGCCCCTCCCATGACCCGGCAAGCGCGCTGGCCATCCGCAATCAGTATCGCCAGTCGCAAAGCCGTGCCGCTCGCCTGCGCCTGTTGGTGGATACCGGTCAGGAACTGACCCAATTACCTCCCGAGGCCATGCGCCAGCGAGTGCTGCAGCGCGCCTGCGCATTCGTCGCCATGGATCATGGCCTGCTGCTGGAATGGGGCACCGACAACAACGTGCACACCACCGCCAGTCATGGCAGTGTCGACCGCCTGAGTACCCTTGAAACAGCCGCCGACCCGCTGGCCATCGGCCCGCAATGGCTGGAGCGCAGCGGTCCCGACTTGCCTTGTGTGCTGTTATTGCCGTTGCGTGGTGCCGACGAAGGCTGTTTCGGCACCTTGCTGCTGGCCAACAGCGTGGGCATCAATGCCCCGGACAATGAGGACATCGAGTCCCTGCAACTGCTGGCAACGTTGCTGGCCGCACATCTGGAAAACAATCGGCTGCTTGAAGCACTGGTCGTCAGAGAGCGCACCATGTCCGAACTGGTCCGCCAGTTGTTCACCGCTCAGGAAGACGAACGCAAACGCATGGCCTACGACCTGCACGACGGGCTGGCCCAGACTCTCGCCGGTCTGCACCAGCGACTGCAGGGTTTTGCCGGTCGCTGTCCGGAACTGCCTGAACCGCTGGACGCCGACTTGCAAGCCATTCTCAAGCTGGCGCAGCACTGCGTCGGTGAAGGGCGGCAGTTGATCAGCGGTCTGCGACCAAGCGTTCTGGATGATTTCGGGCTGTTGCAGGCGGTCGATAAGGAAGCCGACCGGCTGCGTGAAGCGGGCATCGCCGTGCAGTGGATATCGCGCTCTCAGGCACGCTTGCCCAGCCATCTGGAAATTGCGTTGTTCCGCATAGCTCAGGAAGGCATCAACAATGTGTTCAAACACGCCGGTGCCAGCCGCGTAGAATTGGCGCTGGAACTGAGTAACGACAATGTTTCACTAAGCCTGGAAGACAACGGCCGTGGTTTCATCACCGAAAAGCCGCGTAACGGCAGTAGCGTTCAGAAACTGGGCCTGGTGGCCATGCAGGAACGCGCCAGCCTTCTGGGCGGCCGCCTGACCTGCGTCAGCCGCCTTGAGCGCGGCACCCGGCTGCGCGCCATCGTCCCTTTTACCGCAGACAAGGCAATAACATGACTGACACTGTGCGACTGGTTTTGGCGGACGATCATGAAGTGACCCGCACCGGCTTCGTCTCGCTGCTGGCGGGGCATCCGGAATTCGAAGTGGTCGGCCAGGCCGCAGACGGCCAGCAAGCCATCGACCTGTGTCAGGAACTGCAGCCAGACATCGCGATTCTCGACATTCGCATGCCAGTGCTCAATGGGCTGGGCGCTGCGCGAATTCTCCAGCAGCGCATGCCGGACCTTAAAGTGGTGATTTTCACCATGGACGACAGCACTGATCATCTGGAAGCCGCGATCAGCGCGGGGGCGGTGGGCTATCTGCTCAAGGACGCCAGCCGCGACGAAGTAATTGCCGGCCTGCAACGTGTGGCCCGTGGCGAAGAAGCCTTGAACAGCGCCGTCAGTGCGCGCCTGCTGCGACGCATGACCGAGCGCAACACCAGTGGCGCAGCCCTGCCGGAATCCCTCACACCTCGCGAACGTCAGGTACTGGGGCTGGTGGCGGGCGGCTTCAGCAACCGGGAAATCGGCGAAAAACTCGGCATTACTACCGGCACCGCCAAGGCACACGTGGAAAAGGTCATCGGTAAACTGGGCGCCTCGGACCGTACTCAAGCCGCCGTGCGTGGCGTGGCGCTGGGCCTGGTGAGCCAGTCGACGAGCGAGTGGCGATGACGAAAGCCGGAAGCAGTCGCTGGGAAGACCTTCCGTTACGCGGCAAGGCGCTGGTGGCCATTTCTCTGCCACTGGCGATTCTCATGTTCTCGTTGGTGCTCATCTATATCGCTGAACGCCAGACCGCCCAGGCAGAGGAAGATGTACGCCGTGTGCTGCTTGTGCAAGGCGACATCCAGACACTCCACACCCAGATCGCAGAAGGTGCGGCCAGCGTACGCGGCTACCTGCTGACTCATCAGGAAGACTTCCTGCCCGGCTACATCAACGCGCAGCCGCTGATCGAGGCGGCATTGGCGCGACTCAACGACAATGTGCGCGATGAGCAGATGCGCGAACACCTCAAAGCCATCGAGCCGCTGATCAACACCAAGGTCGACGGCCTGGAAAAGCTGCGCTCGATGAGCATGGAAGATCAACAAACCGTTGCCCGCATTCTGGTCGAAAACAAATACGTGCTCGACCAGTTGCGCGAACGGATCGGCATCATGCGCGAGCGCGAAGACGCCTTGCTCGCCGAACGTACCGAAGCTGCGGCCGCCACCCGCGAACGCCTGCTGCTCTCGACCCTGCTGGCAGCCGCCTGCGGAATATTCGGAGCCATTCTTGCCGTGCTGATGCTGTCCAAAGGCATCGTGGCCAGGGTGCATCAGGTGCAACGCAATGCTCAGCGGCTGGCGCTTGGCCACCCTTTGCTGCCCCAGCCCCCGGAAAAGGACGAAATAGGCCAGCTCGGCACCCGACTGGTCGAAGCCGGTCAATTGCTGGCCGAACGCGAACGCGCGCTGCGCGACAATGAAGAACGTTTGCGGCTGATCATCGAAGGCGTAAAGGACTACGGCATCTTTGCGCTGGACCGCGACGGCTATGTCATCACCTGGAACGCAGGTGCCGAGCGCATCAAGGGCTACACAGAACAAGAGATCATCGGTAAGCACTTCTCTGTTTTCTACCTGCCGGAGGAGTGTCCGCAACACCCTGACATGGCCCTGCGTGAAGCCACGGTCAACGGCCGCTATACCGAAGAAAGCTGGCGCAGACGCAAGGATGGCAGCCGTTTCTGGGCCAGCGTGGTGATTACCGCCCAATACGATGGCAATGACGAACTGCGCGGCTTTTCCAAGATTACCCGTGACATCAGTGATCGTCGTGTCGCCGAAATTGCCCTTGGCACTGCCCGCGAGGAAGCCGAGCGGGCCAGTCGGGCGAAAAGTGAGTTTCTCTCGCGCATGAGCCATGAGTTGCGCACGCCCCTGAACTCGATTCTGGGCTTTGCCCAGTTACTGGACATGGACTCGCCTGCAAGCCAGCGGCCGCAAATCGGCCATATTCTGCGAGCGGGCCAGCACCTGCTGAAACTGATCAATGAAGTGCTCGACATCGCCAGAATCGAAGCCGGGCATGTGTCCCTGAGCCTGGAACCGGTATCACTGTCGAGCGTGCTTGAAGAAGCGCTGGTGCTGGTCTCGCCGATGGCGGCTGACGCCAACATCGAATTGAAGGCGTTGCCGCAATTGCCTGACAAGCTTGGCGTGGTCGCGGATCGCCAGCGCTTGATTCAGGTGTTGCTCAACCTGCTGTCCAACGCCATCAAATACAACCGTCCCGAAGGTCAGGTGCGGATTGAAATCGAGCAGTCAGACGAGCGCGTTACCGTGAGCGTAGTCGACACCGGCTACGGAATTGCGCCAGAGCGTATAGGGCAGTTGTTCAAACCGTTCGAACGACTGGATGCCAACCCGAGCGTCGAGGGCACCGGGCTGGGGCTGGCGCTGAGCAAAAGCATGCTGGAAATGATGCACGGTACCCTGTCAGTGCAGAACACACCGGCTGAAGGCTGCCGCTTCATACTCGAGCTGCCGCTTGTTCTGGTACACGCCCCCACGGCTCCACTGCCACAGACTGGCATGCCTGCTGACGCCGCCCCTGTCGCCCGCCTGCCTGCTCGCCCGGCTTATCATGGCAAGCTGCTGTGCATCGAAGACAACCTGTCGAGCATGGCCTTGATCGAGACGCTGATGCAGCGCAGGCCCGGTATCCAGTTGTTGTCGAGCATGCAGGGTCAGCTGGGGCTGGATCTGGCCCGCCAGCATGCGCCGCAACTGATTCTGCTGGACCTGAACCTGCCTGACATCAAAGGCCTTGAGGTGCTGCAACGCCTACGGCGCTTACCGGCTACGGCCAATACCCCCGTCCTGATGATCACAGCCGATACCAGTGATAAAGCCAGCTGCGAGCTGAAACAGGCCGGTGCAACGGCCATTCTGACCAAACCCATTCAGGTGCCGGTGTTTCTTGCCCTCCTGGACCAGTATTTACCGGAGCCAACATGACCGGAGATTTCCGCATTCTGATCATCGACGACCAGCGGCCCAACCTTGATCTGATGGAGCAGCTGCTTGCCCGCGAGGGCCTGACCAATGTGCTGAGCAGCACCGAGCCGCTGCGCACGCTGGACCTGTTCAACAGCTTTGAGCCGGACCTGGTGGTGCTTGATCTGCACATGCCCGAATTCGATGGTTTTGCGGTTCTGGAACAGCTCAACCGGCGCATCCCGGCCAATGACTATTTGCCGATCATGGTCCTGACCGCCGACGCGACACGCGATACCCGCCTACGCGCCCTGGCGCTGGGCGCACGGGATTTCATCAGCAAACCGCTGGATGCGCTGGAAACCATGCTGCGTATCTGGAACCTGCTGGAAACCCGCGCCCTGTATAAATCGCTGCGCAAGCTGGTGCCGCCGGAAAACATCGAGCTGTTGCGCCAGCCAAGGACACTGGCGCAGCAGTGAGGCGTGTTTATTTGATGAGCGTCACCGGCACCGACACTTCATGGATCACCCGCGTGGCTACCGAACCCAGCAGCAGGCCGCCAAAGTTGCCAAGCCCACGGGTGCCCATGACTACAGCATCACACCCCAATCGCTGAACCTCGGCTTCTACTTGCTCGGCGACGTTGCCCAGCTCGACATGGGCCTGGAACGGCACGCCCGCTGCGGTCAACAGTGCAATCGCATCATCGAGCACGCGCTTGCCTTCATTGGTCAGCCCGGCCTTCACGCCCTCAATCATGTCGGGTGCCAGATAAAGGCTGTAATCAATGGGGCTGGCCAGCACGTTCAGCACATGCACTTCAAGTGGCTTGTTGAGGTCGCCAGACAGCTCGATGACATAGCCCAAGGCACGCATGGCGTGCTCGGAGCCGTCGAAAGGAACCAGGACTTTGTGCATGTGCGCTTTCCTTGATGGGGTGTGCGGTCAATATAATCTGTTGGCTGACGGGCAACCACTGCTGAACGGCAGCTTGTTGATTCATGACAGTGTGTACTGGCCAACGCATCTGCGACAGCACCGCACTGCGACCTGAAAGATGATTTGACGAAGGCATTTATTCTTCTAGAGTGAGTGCAGGAGTGCCAGCAACGACCGGCAGTGGCGGTATCGGTCTCATGGAACGATCGGTCGATGACTGCCCTGTGGAACAAACCCCTCTCGAAAGCGGCCATGCTGCTGTTCATCCTGGCTGCCAACGTTGTCTATATTCTGCCGTTACTGCTCGCCAATGCGCCCTCTGCCGAAGATGACCGGATCTCAAGCAATGCTCAGGGGCAATGGGCAGAGCAAGGATATCCACTTGCCACCCTCGCCTATCGCGCGCTGACCTTTACAACCGGCGCACCCGAACTCTTCCCACTGCCACTGTTAATCGCTACAGCGCTGATTTCGTGGGCCATGTTCAAGTGGGTGAGTGACTGCTTTGCGACCCCCACAGTGATTGACTGTCTGGTGGTACTGCCGCTCTGGTACAACCCCTTTCTCCTGCAGAGCCTTTCTAGCCACTACGACGGCCCGATCATTGCGCTGGGCATCGCTTTGATCGTTTTCGCAATTGTTTATGACTCCCCCGCAATGATCAGAAAACTGGCCATTCCAGGCCTGATGATCGCCTGCGCGTTGGCGTCCAGTACAACAAGCCTCAATGTTTTCCTCGGCCTATGTTGCGTTGAATGCTTGAGAGCGCTGATACAGCAGCGCATTCCGGGTTTCATTGGCAGGCTGCTGCTGATCAGGCTGACGCAGTTGTTGTGCGGGTTGTGCCTTTACGCGACGGTTGGCGCATACGACTTGCTGACAATGGACAGTCACTGGCTTGCGGAAATAATCAGGCGGCTGGCCCTGCTCCACCAGAACGTCGGATTTTTGTTCAACACAGGCACCACCTGGCTGGCTATCGCGCTTTTACTGGTTGCGCTACCTGGTTACGTCAGCCACGTACTCAACGCGTTCAGGCGACAGAACGGCGTTGCCCGCAAGGCAGTCGCTGTCCTCTTTTGCCTGTGCCTGCCTGCTGCACTCTTGCTGCTGATTCCCGGAACAGCCCTGTTGGCGAAAGATTTCGCCGGACGGGCCGGAACATTGACGGGATTCTCGACACTGCTGATCGCGCTTTTTTTCCTGATCAACACGCATGCCTGGAAGCAGCATGATGCAGTGCGTCTGGTGCTGGTCCTGCCGGTCGTGTGCATGCTGTCCTTTTCCTATGCCTACGCCAGAGTACTGATCCTGCAGAAAGAGCTCGGCACTTATGTACTTTTCAGCCTTGCCTACGACATCGACACCCTGCCTGCGCTGCAAAATATAGACACTTTTCACTTCGACAGTCAGCCACTTCAAAACTGGCTGCCAGCGGCCAGCGGAACCTTCGAAAAACTTCCTGCGATCAAATACATCATGAATGTCGACGAGCGCGCGACACCTGCAAGACTGCAACGCGTTGGTATCACTCGCGGTGAATGGCTGACATCGCCATGCACTACGCAGGACCTGACGGCCAGTGCACCGATAGTCGATCGCACGTTCTACAGCATTCATGTTCATCAGCAGACCGGCTGCATCGTCATGAAAAAAATCACAACCCCCGATACTTATATCTGGGAACCGTAACCCACTTTCCGCAGCGACACTTTCCATGCCCCCTATCAGATGGCTGAGTCAAGCACTTTCCTGGCAACACTCATATTGGCTACTGCTCGGGGCAAGCCTGCTGTACATAGTTCCGTTTCTCATGGCTGACCAGACTTACGCCGATGATTACTGGAGGTCGCAACTTGCACAGGGTCGCTGGACAGAACAAGGCCGCCCCGGCGTAGACCTGCTTTATATGGCGCTCGGTTTTTCGTCAGGCGCGATCAATCTGTTCCCGCTGCCGTTATTGCTGACCACTGGCCTGCTGGCGGTATCCCTGACACGCCTGGCGCATCATTACTTTAGCCGCCCTACCGCGCTGAATTGCCTGATTGTGTTGCCCGTTCTGTACAACCCCTTCTTCCTGCAGAACCTGTCTTACCAATACGACGGTCCGGGGATGGTACTGAGCCTGTGCCTGGCGGTGGAGGCACTGCTGCATTCGACCTGCAAGCCGTTGAAAAGCAGCTGGAAAGCGGCCTTATGGGTGGCTGCAGCACTTGCACTCTATCAGCCGGCACTCAATGTTTTAGTGGGCCTTTACTGTATTGAGTTTATTCGCAGCGTCGAGGCGAGGAAGACGTTCAACGCCTTGTTCTCTTCACTACTGAGCCAACTGATCATCCTGACAATAGGGCTTCTGATTTATGCGTGCCTGGCGATACCGTTCATCAAAGGCAGCCGCACGCATCTGCTGAATATAAATCAGGACGCGTTACAGGAGTTAGATGACCGTATACAGTTTCTGGCTCAGCAAATAGCGTTGCTCGTGCACGGTGAGTTGCTTGAAATGGCCGCCACGATTATCACCCTTGTTGCCACGGTGAAATTCATTTCCATCGCAACAGCCTTGCTGCAATATTCCGAGCCCCTCTGGCGCAGAGTGGGCATGTTTTTCATATTTCTGGTCACTGCCCCACTGCTGATATTTCTCGTATCGGGTACAACCCTGATGCTCAAAGACTTCATCCCGGAGGCCCGAACCCTGACCGGTTTTTCGATACTGATTGTCGCAGCGCTCTATCTTTACGAACGTTCCTGCCCGCCGGAAACGCTGTTACCCAGACTGTTTATCGTCCTGCCACTGGCGGGCATGCTCTCGCTTTCGTTTGTGTACGGGAATGTCCTGAGCGCGCAAAAAGAGCTGGGCCAGCATGTTGCACGAAGCATTGCCTACGACATCGACGCGCTATCACAGTCGAGAACGCTGGAGCGTATACATTTGCGAGGGTTCTATTTGCAAAACTGGCTGCCCGCGGCGCAGTCGGCCTCAAACGTCTTACCGGTACTGGGTTACTTACTGAATACTCATTACCTGACGCTGCCGGAAGCACTGCCGAGAACCGGCATCATCAATGTCCATAAATATACCGAACCGCCAGTCGGTGAACATCTTCAGCCCCCGGTGCTGATCAGGCCGCTTTATCGCGTTCACCTGTCTGAAAATACGGGTTATCTGGTACTCAAAAAAATCACCGAGCCGCAGGACTATCATTCAGAGCACTGACCGCATCGGGCCTCCTCCGTCAGGATGGATGGTATTGGTACAGCCAGCTCTCGGTTAACGTCTGCTCACCCAGCCGCAGATACAGACGCATGTCTACCGGTTCTGCACCTTCTACCGTCAGGTCGAATTGCGCCCGCCAATGCCCCGCCAGACCGTCAGGCACTGCCTCGGTGAAAATATTGGAGAAACTCCCTCTTGAGCTGGACAATACCGCTTCCGGAAACGTATTGAACGGCACTTTTTCCAGAGTGCGGCCCTGAAATTCGACGACAAATTTTCGCACGCCTTGTGGCCGCGTCTGTCCGGGCCGGCCGCCATTCCCGAGGCGCGTCGCCACGCAACGTGCCAGCTCACCGGGATATGGCTCGTCCGCCAGCCAGTGCAGACGATAATGCAGCCGATAATCGGTACCGGGACCTGCGAGCTTTTCAGGCACCCACATGGCGACGATATTGTCGTGGATCTCATCGTCAGTGGGAATTTCAACCAACTGTACGGCACCTTTCCCCCAATCGCCCAAGGGCTCGATCCACAGGCTCGGCCGCCGTTCATAATGCACGCCATCCAGGTAATGGCTGAGTTCGCGATCCCGCTGCAGTAGACCGAAACCTCGCGGGTTATTGTCGCTGAACGCAGATGCCATGGTTCTCGGCGGGTTGTTCAACGGTCGCCATATTCGCTCGCCTGCACCGGTCCAGATCGCCAGTCCGTCGGAGTCATGCACCTCGGGTCGCCAGTCAACAGCTGTTTTCTTGGCCTGTTCACTGAACCAGTACATTGAGCTGATCGGCGCGATGCCGAACCTTTGCACTTCGCCACGCATGAACAGTGCGGCCTCGACATCCATGACCACCCCTTTGCCCCGATGTATGGCAAAGCGATACGCCCCACAGATACTCGGCCCGTAAAGCAGTGCATAGACAACGACTGAGTCGGATGTATTGCTATCCGGCGATTCAAACCAGAAGTGAGTGAAGTCGGGGAATTCTTCTGCGCGTTCGGGCTGGGCGACATCCAGCGCGATACCCCGTGCGGACAGTCCATATTGATACAGCTCGCCAATGGCACGAAAGTACGCAGCGCCGAGAAAAGCCGTCCAATCGTTATTACGCCAATCCAGTTTTTTCTGATCGCCGGTTCGACTTTCCTGAAAGCGAAACCCGGCAAAGCCAACACTCTGCGTCAACTGATGCGCAGGACTGTCTTCGGGCATGTCGAAATACGCCTGATCGTAGAGAATTTCCCTGGCAGCGCTCTTATCGACGACATAGAGCCGCACCGGCTTGGGGAAGAACTTCCCCGGGTGGAAAAAAGTGATCGGAAACTGACCCGGTCCCTCCGCGAACAATGCGTACTCCGGCTTGAAGCGAATCTTGCCGAGAGCGTCGTAGTCCAGTTTCGCCAGTACATTCGCCGGAAGACTTGACGGCACAATATACGGTTGCGAGGCGGCCTCTTTTGCGCGCTGCACTAAAAGATCAAACGAAAAGGGCTCGCTATCGCCCATTTTCAGCGGCTCGCCAGCCTGTGAAGAAGAAGGGATACCTGATACGAACAACAGAGCAGATATCGAAGAAAACTCGAGAAAGTTTCGTCGATTCAACATGGTGGGAAGTGACCTGATGGGCAGTAGATGTGAGCATAGGTCAGCCCGCTAAAGCCACCCGGTCAGTTCGTCAGATTAACTCAATGCCCTTGCAGAAACGCCGCGGCCTGATCCAGCAACAGCATGGGATTTTCGGCCTTGTGTATGTCAACCGACAGCAACTGCCGGAAGCGCCGCGCGCCAGGGAAACCCAGACCAAGCCCAAGCATATGCCGGGTGACGTGGTGCATGTTGCCGCCGCTGGCAATATGCGCCGCAATATAGGGCCGCATCGCTTCCAGCGCTTCATGACGGCTGATTGCCGGCGCAGTGCTGTCGAACAACTGCTGATCGACATGCGCCAACAGATACGGGTTGTGATACGCCTCACGGCCCAGCATGACGCCGTCGAAGGTCTGCAAATGTTCGCTGCACTGCTCCAGCGTCTTGATGCCGCCGTTGAGTACAATTTCCAGATCGGGAAAATCAGACTTCAACTGCGCAACCACGTCGTAACGCAGAGGCGGAATATCGCGGTTTTCCTTGGGAGACAGCCCCTCCAGAATCGCGATGCGTGCGTGAACCGTAAAACTCTGGCAACCCGCATCCTGAACCTTGCCGACGAAATCACACAACTCGGCGTAACTGTCACGGCCATTTATACCGATCCGGTGCTTGACCGTGACCGGAATACCGACCGCATCGCGCATGGCCTTCACACAATCAGCCACCAACTGCGGATGCGCCATCAAGCATGCGCCGATCATGTTGTTCTGCACTCGGTCGCTTGGGCAACCGACGTTCAGATTGACCTCGTCGTAGCCTGCCTCTTGCGCCAGACGCGAACACGCAGCCAGATCCGCCGCCGTGCTGCCACCCAGCTGCAATGCCAGCGGATGCTCGGTTTCATCATGGCGCAGGAACCGCTCGCGGTCGCCATGCAGCAAGGCACCGGTGGTAACCATCTCGGTGTAGAGCAAGGCATGCTTTGAGAGCTTGCGCATGAAGTAGCGGCAATGGTGGTCAGTCCAGTCCATCATCGGTGCAACGGAGAAGCGTCGGGACAGCGAAAACGCTGAGTCTCCAATGATTGCTAGGGTATCTCGTTTTTCGCTGATCATAATTACTGGTCTTTTATACAGCTATTTTTACCCGTTTTTGCTTGTTTTTCATAAGCTGTTGCTACAATGTAGCAAATCGATTCTGAAATGTAGCAAATGAAATGGGCACGATCACAGCACGGAAACGCAAAGACAAAACTACTGGCTTCACGGCTCAGATTCGGATCAATAGGGTCGGCCTGCCAGTTTATCAGGAAACCCAAACCTTCGACCGTAAGCAGGTTGCCCAAGCCTGGGTCAAGAAACGTGAAGCAGAGCTAACCGCACCTGGTGCGATCGAGCGCATAAACCGCAAAACCGTCAGCATCAAGCAGATGATTGACCGATACCTTGATGAGTACGAGAAGGTTCGCCCTCTGGGCAAGACGAAGCGGGCAACCCTTACTGCCATAAGTGAAAGCTGGCTGGGAACGGTGGCAGATTCAGAGTTGACCAGTCAGAAACTGGTTGAGTACGCGCAATGGCGAATGGGGAAGGAAGGCGGCGGAGTTCAAGCGCAAACTGTGGGCAATGATCTGTCGCATCTGGGAGCAGTCCTATCTGTCGCCAAGCCCGCATGGGGATATGACGTCTCACCTCATGCCATGTCGGATGCGCGAATCGTTCTGCGTAAGCTGGGTATGGTTAGCAAGAGCAAAGAGCGTACTCGAAGACCTACGAAAGACGAGCTCGACGCCCTGTTTACCCATTTTTTTGAGATGCAGATACGTAAGCCGTCCTCGATCAATATGCCTAAGGTGTTGGGGTTCGCGCTATTTTCTACGCGCAGGCAGGAGGAAATCACCCGTATTCGCTGGGACGATCTAGATGAAAAGCGCCAGGCTGTGCTGGTCCGAGACATGAAAAATCCTGGACAGAAGATCGGCAACAATGTCTGGTGCCACCTGCCTGACGAAGCTTGGGCGATCCTGCAAAGCATGCCTAAAGGGTGCGAAGAGATTTTCCCCTACAACTCAGACTCTATTTCTGCAGCATTCACACGGGCTTGTAAGTATCTCGAGCTGAAAGATCTGCGCTTTCATGATATGCGACATGACGGCATAAGTAGACTGTTCGAGATGGAATGGGACATCCCTAGGGTATCGAGCGTCTCAGGCCATCGTGACTGGAACTCGTTGCGACGGTACACGCACCTGCGAGGACGCGGAGATCCCTACTTAGATTGGAAGTGGCTGGAGCGGATTGTGGATGCAAAAGTCGACCTTGGTGCACGCACTGAATCGCGGTCAGCCGACGAAGAGAGGGAGGCTGATAGCCAAAAAATCCGATCTTGGTAGCTAGCCTCGTGTGTAGTAAGTTAGGCTAAGCTCTCAAATTTTAAAGCAGGAAGCTGATATGTCTTTTGACGCATTTATGCAGGTGGACGGTGTAGAAGGCGAATCTCTGGACGACGCCCACAAAGGCTGGGTAGAACTACTGTCCTACCATTACGACGCGGTTCAGTCGATCAGCACATCCGCCAGCTCTAACGGCGGCGCGAGCGCAGGTGGCGTTACTCTGGGCGACTTTAAAGTAAGTAAATACATAGACAGAGCAACGCCAAAACTTTTTGAGCTATGCTGCCGTGGGTCGCATATCAAGAAAGTTACTATTCGTGTCCATCGAGCAGGCACCGAGAAATTTAAGTATCTGGATATCGTCCTAGAAGAGGTATTGATATCTACCGTTAGCGGAAATGGAGCTGAGCATGCAGGTTTACCTGTAGAGCTAATCACACTTAACTATGGACGAATAAAATTCGAGTACTCACAGCAGCGCCGTGCTGACGGTGGTAGCGCTGGGATCGTATCCGGCGGATGGGACAGAACTGCGAATAAGCCATTTGCATAAAGCAGTGGCTTGAGTACCCGACCACAGCAGAAGCCCGCCTACCAACTAGGCGGGCATACCGGATCACCAGTAAACCGCAAATATTAACGCAAGAAGAACAGCAGTACCTACTGATTCCTTTCTAGTACAGCTCATAAAAATCAAGAACTGCACAAAAAGCGCCAAGATCACAGTCATGGTTCTTATATCGCCGCGGGTATTGGACCTGTCCTCAATATGCGACACTATGGAACTTGGTTCCATCCAATCGTATTGCGACCCATGAAACATCATATACATTAGCAGACAGGAGACGTAAACCGTATACAGCAAAACCCTTATCAAAACGCCTTTAGCTATCATGGACATTACCTTACAAGCTGGCCAAAAAAATCCCACCTTTTTACAATAAAATCCCCGTAACTGGTGTCTTCTTTTATTTTTTCAATAGATGGATTTGTCCCTCGATTGTATCGAGCACCAATGATACGTACCTCGTCCATACCGATGGAGGTGAAATTGTCGTGACCAGCAAGCAGCCGCAAGTGCTTTGCAGCCAAATCAATATTATAGATATCCTGCTCCAGACAGTTGGCCAAGCTTCTCAAATCGCTGATAGACATGTCATCGGGGTTTAGACCTAATGTTACTGCTGCGGTCCTAAGCTGGACACTTACCCAACCAAAACTAGTTTTGGAAGGTGGCGGCGTCATTACGGTCGGTAAATTCCCCAAATGATCGAACACCCTAAATTCGAACGCGGCCCTATCAGCAGAATTTGGATCTCCTCCAGCTTCTATCCAACAGACACCAGCCAGTAGCTCTATAGGAAGTGAATATTTTGCGGCTGACGCCTTGATAAACTGTTTATTATGAATCAACCAAGTATCTTTGAAACGCTGGATATGACCTCGTCCCCCACCAAACCGTGCAGGCACCAACTTCCAGACAAAAACATCAAACACCCCCCAAGTAGGGCTGCCATTTGATTCCGGCGTACAAAAATCGTTCATATCAACTCATCCATGACTTAGATCTCGTTGGCGTACTGTATCATCAAAATTCTCGTGCGGTGTACCGGTCGTTGGTCGACCTGAAGCGAACATCAGAACAGTCCACCAAACGCATTAGGTTCCCAATTCATGATTACCAACTCACCGCTGACATCAGCCCTTCCCTTTCGCTGGTTCGCTGTGCTGTAGCGAATGTCTACCGTTTCAAAATGGAAGCCTTCAAAAACGCGCCGTATGTCAGGGTGGTCATTGATGCTGACCATCACTTTCCCTTTGCACCTCCGCATGAAATCAGCCATCCGCTCATAATTCTCGAAAGGAAAATCAACACCGTACCCAGCCGTCTGCCAGTAAGGTGGGTCCATGTAGTGGAACGTGTGAGGCCGGTCGTAGCGCTCAGCACATTCAAGCCACGGCAGGTTCTCCACATACGTACCTGACAAACGCTGCCAGGCTGCAGAAAGGTTTTCCTCGATCCGCAGCAGGTTGATGGCCGGGCCGGTCGTGGCAGTGCCAAACGTCTGCCCGCTCACTTTGCCTGCGAATGCGTGATGCTGCAGGTAAAAGAAACGGGCGGCGCGCTGGATGTCGGTGAGGGTTTCGGGACGGGTCATCTTCTGCCACTCAAACACCTGGCGCGAGCTGAGTGCCCATTTGAACTGGCGGACGAATTCTTCAAGGTGGTTTTGGACAACGCGATACAGCGTTACCAGATCGCCGTTGATGTCGTTCAAGACCTCAACGGGAGCTGCCTGGGGACGCATGAAGTAGAGGGCCGCACCGCCTGCGAACACTTCGACATAGCATTCGTGGGGTGGGAACAGCGGGATGAGACGGTCGGCAAGGCGGCGTTTGCCGCCCATCCAAGGGATGATGGGTGTGGACATAGAAAGCAAGACCTTTACTGTATATATAGACAGGTGCTAGGCTCGCTCCGCTTTGTGCACGAAGCGAGAGCCTTGGCTGGACTTGCAGGGGAAATCTGCGGGGACGGCGACTAGTCGTGATGTTGGCGCATTTCGACTGGTCGCTCTTTTTCAATTTGCGGCTACGGTTGATTGACTTGTAGAGCGGGTCAGTTACCAGAGCAGATTTTATCAAGAACTGCCGGCTTCGCTCAAAAGGAAGCAGAAACTCAGGATCCGGATATTGACTGGGTGCATTGGTTTTGGAGGGCTCCTTATGGTGATGACCCAAAAGATCAGGTATGTATAGAAAGAGGAATCCGCTATGCAGAACTCAAAGGCTATTGAGCTTAAATTAAATTACAAATTTTTCTTTTGGACGCTGGTTATCATAATAGCGTTAAGATTTATTTTTGATGGCATCCTTTTTGGTCGGGGTGATGCTGACGAGGTTGTGATTAAACGTGAGCTTCCTGACGGCGCGTGGCTGTACGTCACCGAATATTTCGCGCCCGCCACCGACCTTAACACGCTTCGCTTTTACATTAGTAAACCCTTAAGCGGCAACGATAAAGAGGTATTGAAAGAGCTAAATAAAGCCGACCTTTTCATGATCACAGATAGCGCTGTCAAGGATGTAAAAATACGTGACACAGAAAACGGCGTTGGGATCGAGATAAAAGGCGCCGTGTACCGCTACTTTAGTAAGCAATACCTCACTGAAGGTGAGACGCTGAAGAGCTATCGCATAACGTTAAGCCAGCAGGATACGACTCCGAGAAATTGACTCATACGCCCATACACATATTTCTGTCAGAGAACAAAATCAAGCAAGCACCTTCAAGGCACGCTCGTAGAGCATTTGCCTATCTGCTTGGCCATTGGTGCCGCCGTTGATGCGTCTGGTGATCGCCAGAAATTCGCCTTTATCAGCCAAGGTATTGAGGCCAGCCCGGTGCCAGAACCAACCTGCCGACATGGCTGCATGCTCTGGACGCTCCAGGAGTTCGGGATGTTTAAGAAGATCCAGCCCTAATGCCTCTGCGCACGCGGCGTAATTGTCACGCCCGGTGACCTGAATAAGCCCCCTGCCCCGATACAACTGACCATCGTCATCGTCCTCTGGCGTGTTACCAAGGCGTTCAGCCAGCCGCCCGGTGTCGTACTTGTCGAGATATTGATCGCTGCCCAGCTCGCGCACGTAGCGGAGCTGGCCGGACTCGTGCCCTACCTGCGCCAGAAACGCAGCCATGCGCAATCTGGTGACGATAGCGTACTTGCTCATCGCAACGTTTAGGACAGGAACAAAAACGCCAGCTCGGGAGCTGGCGTTGGGGAGTATCTGCAGCAACTGCTGCGTGGTAATCGACATGCGTGACTCTCCTGGTGAGCAAGTGATGATATGTCTGGTTAAAGCTGTACGACCTTGACCGGTTTTTTCTCTTTCTTTTTCTTGCCTTTCGCCTTGGCCTTACCAGACTTCCCGCCATTGCATTCAATGGCTGTGGTCCAGCCAGACTGGGTGAACACCTGTTCAACCGAGTCAACCAGGTACTCGCCATCAAGGCCGACTTTGAAGTCCAGTGCATTGATCATTCGCTCGGCGAACAGATCGGTGCGTCCAGCCATTTCCAGCCGAACACCTGCGGTACTGCGATTGAATGCCGCGAGACGCGCTTTGGCAGCCTGTTCAGCAGCGGACTTATTGGGATGGATATGGCGGTCGGTATGAATGGGTGGGAGGCCATTGGGGGATTGATCGTTGCTCAACTCCACCACCTGTAGTTTTCCAGTCTTCTTGTCCAGATGCTTAGTCTGGACGGCTTTCTGCGTGGTCTTGTCGCTGAGACGAAACTGCCACCGTGCCACTTCATGACGACGGATCGTTATGACACCCAACGCTTTACCGCTAGCGCTCAATCCGTCTTGTCGAGGCAGCACCAGCAGCTTGCCGTCTGCAACTTTCGCGGTGCAGTCATACTTCTTGGCCACCCGGGTGATGAAGTTGTAATCCGACTCGTCCAGTTGATCGACGCGAGGCACTTTTGTCATGACGGTACACGCGGGCTTCCAGCCATTACGTGCTGCAACGTCGCTGACGATCTGCTGCAGGGTGACGTTCTCCCAACTGCCAGAGCGTGTGGTCCGACCGCTGCCGCGCATATTGCTGGCCTTGCCGCGTATGACCAACGTATCGGGTGGACCAGACGCCTCAATGTCATCAACGGTGTAAAGACCCAGTCGGGTCAGTCGATGCCCTTCGTAACCGAGGTAAATCTCGATGTCCGCACCGCGCGCAGGCAGTGAAACGGCCCTATCCCTGTCGTCGATGCGCAGCTCAAACTCATCTGACTCCATACCAGGCTTGTCGCTTGTGCGCAGCAGCAACAAACGGTCATTGATCAACGCCGTAATGTCGTTGCGGTCCGCAACAATTCGGAATACCGGTTTCATGGGACCTTCTTAATAGCCATAGCAAGGCACGGCAGAGTCACTAGAATCCGCCGCCGAGTGTTGATAAAAGTTGGATGTGAACTAGCTGCCAGTTAGCCCCAGAGCTGTATCACTTCCTCGGTCTGGGTGAGCAGATCCGGCAACAGTATCTGCACACCCGCTCGATACGGCTGGGGCTCGTCGGCCAGACCTTGATTGGCATCCAGCACGGCCTCAACGCTACCGCTCAGATGCCCGTAATACTGTTGGCAGATAGTGTCCAGCAGATCCCCATCAGACGTTCTGCAGATCGTCGCCATAGCTCACAAACTCCAGTGAAAAGCCCTGCTTGCGGGGAATACCCCCGGCCAGCAGGTTGCTCTGTTCCTCATCCACACTGAGCAGACACCAGTTGCCCAGCACCTCGCCGTAGCCGGTGGTCAGGCTCAGTGGCTGCAAGTTGCGGCCCATGCTGCGCAAAGTATCCAGTTGCTTAAGGCCGCCCTTGAAACCGGGAAAAATGGCTCCCTTCAAACTCAGCTTATCGTCGCCCAAGCCAACGGCCTGTTGCGCAATGCTGCGCGTCAAACGTTCTTGCCCGGCCCAGCGGAAAGCGGTCTGCCTACGCAGTTCATCGAACGCAGCCGTGTCCAGGTTGAAGTAGTAAGGCTGAGACCCGGGCTTGAGCGGCTGGATGATCAGCAGATGCGGAAACGGTTTCACCGCCTCGGGAGCCGGTGTCATCTGCGTTGCAAAGCTACCCGTCGGCACAATGTTGCCCAGCGCCGGACTGACACTTCCCGCCACCCGATTGATCGCGGCTCCGGCCTTGGACGCCTGTTCTTGTAATGCCCCCATACGCTCCTGCACTTGCGATGCTGCACTGGTTGCCTGCCCGTACATCGCCACCACCTGCCCAACCTTTGTTTGCGCGACACTGATGCCCCGCATGGTGCGTTGCAGTTTTTCACCAATGGCCGGGCCAATGAACGGGATGTTCTCCAGCTCCGACGCGGCCCCTGTCATGTCGCCAATGGCCCCGTTCAAGGGACCGAGCATGTCATCCAGACTACGGCGTCCCACCTCTCCCGCTGCAATCAGGTATTTCAACGATGACTGCAGTTGTTCCGCATAAGCCATAACCTTTCCTCACCCTACGTGCGGGGCATCAAACAGTTGGCGGGCAGCCGCCTGCCGACTGAACTCTTCAAATTGGCGCTGCAGAAACGGTGCAATGTCCCGCGCCAGCTGTGCCGGGTCCTTTACATCGCCTTGTACGTTGACGGGCATATTCGGCGAGAACGTGAATTGCTGGTCGACCTTCGTGGGCTCAGGCTTGCTCTGCTCAGCAGCCTTGACCACGGCAGGCAACGCCAAAGGTGCGGGTGCTACCGCCGCCATCGCTTTGACCACATCGCCAGGTGCGGCAGAAGATTTGGTATCACCGGTCTTCCCAGCGATGGCCTCGGTTTTTTCATCTGAGCCAAACAGCGCTTTGCCCAGAAAACCACCGATATCCTGGCCGCCCATGCCGCCAAGAAAAGCACCGACTGCACCTCCGATGGCCGTACCGATCACCGGCACGATAGAGCCAATCGCGGCACCCGCCGCACCGCCAGCCAACGCGCCGGCCAACCCACCCGCAGCCCCGCCGTAACCCTCCGCTTTCTCGTCCTGGGTCTCGGCGTTTTGGTACGTGTCCAGAGCGAGCATGCCCGCATCTAGAAATTTCGCGCCTGGGACCATCTTGGCAACGCCGCCCAGTTTTCCTGCGGCACCGGCCAACCGCGCCAGTCGGCCTGCTGGTACAGGAGGGGCTGGCGGCATCGGAGGGCGCGGAGGTCCTGCGCGTCGACCACCAGCACCACCGGCAGCGCCACGCCGACGGCTGCGTCGTGAGCGACGTTGATCACCTGGTGCATCCGAACCGCCACCGAACGCACTGGCGTTGACCACAAAGACCTTCTGCGGCTCAGAGCTACTGCCGCCCTTCGCACCATCAGAGTCGTTGCCACCCTCACCAAACAGATCGAGGATCTTCAGGCCGGTATCGACCGGGTCAAAGCCGGTCTTGCCGGTTTCCTCTGCGTCGTCATCAGCATCGTCAGCGCCGCTCTTGCCGTCGGCATCAGCTTTGTCCTTACCCTTTACTTTTGCTTTGTCCTTGCCTTTAAACGCTTTGAGACCGGTTTCCAGGAGGCCTTTAACCGCGCCCACCTTCCCTTCGGACTTATCGTCTTTGTCGCCAGAGTTGGTGACATATACTTTCTGTACCTTGTTCGGATTGCCGCCCAGTGATCCACGCCCAAGGTTGAGCAGGCCCTTGCCGATTTTGAATACACCGGCAGCGGACTTCAGTGCCAGAAGCCCAGTGCCTATTGATGCGATGGCCAGCACCACCGGCTTGGAAGTATCAGACAGGGCCGTGAACTCTTTTGCCGTTGCGGTGATGCCCTTTGCAACCGCATCAGTGACCGGGCGTATCGCGTCACCAATGCTGCGCATGGAATCGTTGACCGCCTGGAACGTCTCGGCCCAGATCTGCGACGATGAACCGCGGCGCTCGGCAAGGTTCTTGTCGAGGATCCCAGAAGCATTCTGTGAGTCCTTTTTCAGCTGCTCATACAGCGCGCGATTCTGCGTGTAAGCGGTCAGTGCAGCCTTGACCTGCATGTCGGCAAACAGATCGCCAGTGCGCAGCGCCTGCTCCAGCGAGTCCAGCATCTCTTTGGCTTTCGCCGGATCTGCCTCCTTGCTGATCTTGGCCGTTGCCTCCTTCATTTTTTTGGCTTTTTCAGGGTCCGTCTTTTCGATGTACCGCTGGGCCAGCGCAAAGCTGGACTCCAGGGTCGACATGCCCTTTTGGATACCGGTGTTGAGCGATCCCTGATAATCGATACCGACGTCTTTGTACGACTTCACCACATCGGTGGAGCCGATCTTCTCCATCCAGTTCTTCAGGTTGTTGGCGGCCTCATCCGAACCACCGGCCGTTTTCATCTGGACCTGCAGCATTGCGCCGAGCTGGCTCACCGAATCCATGCCGGTGACACCCAACTTGCCCATGCCCGCCAGCAACTGCGGAAACCAACGCGCCATGTCACTGGCCTCAAAGCTGCCCGCCTGGCCCTGCATGGCAATTGCCTCGAGGGCTTTTTCCATGACCTTGGGGTCGGTGATCTTGGCGTTCTGCTGCAGCGCCTGAATCATGTTGGCCGTATCGTTGCCGCTAGCCCCCTGCCCGACCGCAAACTTCGCAGCGACCGGAGCGTAGGAAAGCGCCTTCTCCAGGCTCATGCCCGCACCAACCAGCTTGTTGACCAGGTCGGCGACGTCATTGCGTGCCATGCCTGTGTCTTGCGAAGTCTTGATCACCGAGGTGGTCAACTCCGCTTCCTGCGGCTGATTGGCTACACCGGCCTTGATGGCGATGTCCCGGATGATTGCCTGATAGTCGGCGCTGATCTTGGTCGGCACAGCCATTGCGCCAACACCGGCGACGGCGGTGCCGATCCCCGACTTGAGCCCGGCCTTGCCCTGCTCGATCTGTTGATGCCCCTTGACCTTGAGGTCCATGCTTCTTGCCACACGGTCAAGGGACTGATATTCCTGCCTGAGCTTTCCAACCTGGACACCCTGTTTACGCAGCGTGTCGAGGTTGGTCTCAAGCTTGCGCAGCAAACCAGAGGCCGATGCAGCACCACTGTCGTGCGTTTTCTTCCACTCATCACGCAGGCGCATGGTTTCGCCAATCGTGTTTCTCAGCACCTTGGCCTGATTACCGCGCTGCTCCAGCTTCTTGATGCGGTTTTCAACGGTGTTGAACGCTGCACCCACAGTCGGGCTGACAGCGCCGCCAATCACCAGGCCCAATGCCAGATTGTTCGCCATCACTCCACCTCTGATGTTGGGATGGGCTCAGTCCGTGAGCCACCAGATCATGTCCGAGAAAGACATGGACATGATTTCCGCCGACGAAAACCCCAGCTCTTTTGCGAGCCGCTTCGCCGCGATCCTCTGCAATGCGGGGTCAAAGCTCGTCGTCGCGCACCAGGCGAAAATAACCGGCCTGCAGGCGGCTGTAGTCCTTGAGGGACAGCCCTTCAAGATCGCGGACGCCCATCTCGGCCAGGGATGCAAACAGGTTCAGCTCGCGTTGTTCGTCGTCGCCGTTGGCAGCTGCCTGGGCGGTGCGCACATCGCGCACGGTAGGTGCGCGCATGGTGATGGTGTCGACCTGAACGCTGTTGACCTCGGCAGGCTTGGTCAGCTTCACCGACACACTCTCGGCCGTCAGGGTCATCCACTTTGGATTGGTATTTACTTGAGACACAGGATTTATCCTTCTATCAGAGGCCAAGGGCCGAACGTTCTGCCGCGAGTTGATCGACACCGTTGATCACACGCTTCATGCCCAGCGCATCGATCTCGTAGACCACACGGCCATCGACTTCCAGCTTGTAGTAAGTGAGCGCGACCGCGTGTTTGATCTCGGCCTTGTCACCCGCTTTCCAGTCCCCCATGTCGACCTCTTTGAGTCGACCACGCTGGGTCACCACGACCGGGGTGATTTTGCCTTTGAGCCCTTTGAACGCCCCACGGAACACGCCATTGAAAGCAGTGCCGTCCGCCAGGCCAAAGAACTTCAGGGACTCGTGACGCACGCCTGTGGTGGTGAAGTTGGACTCCTGCTTTTCCATCCCCATGTCCAACTCGACCGGCAAGTCCATGCCACCGCCACGGTGTTCTTCAGTCTTTAGCGTCATCTTGGGCAGGGTCAGGCTGGGCACATCGCCCTGAAAGCTGACACCGTCCACGAACAGGTTCAGGTTGCTCAGTGTTTCGGGAATCATTGCCATCGTTGCAGCTCCTTAAGCGGCAGAGTCGAGCACTTCGGTCAGCCATTGATTGGTGACTTCAACGCGGAAGTTGGGGTTTTCGGCAGGTGGCACGTCGGTGAAACGGATGTTCCAGTACACCTTGCCCTGCTCCAGCTGGCTGGCCGTGTTCAACTCGGTGTCCGCGAACACTTCAAAGTTGATGATCGCGCCCTGGTTTTTCAGATCACGCATGAACGCCTGCAGGCCCTCGGTCACATCCTTGACGTAGGTGGCAGTGATCGAGCGGTCGACCGCCCACTTGTGCCCGTAGAGGATCGCGTCCATGACGATGTCCATGGTGCGCACGCGGGTGACGAACGCCCATTTGGGATCGCTGCTGAGCGTGCGATTGCCCCACAACCGATAGCCGTCGTCACGGATGATGGTGGCGATATTGGCGTTGTTGAGCAGGTTGGCCCGGCAGGTTTCATCACCGTCGAGAAACTCGATGGGCCGCTTGGTGCCCGTGATGCCTGCAAACTCTTTGTTCGACGGCGAGGCCCAGAACCCGTACTCCGCATCAGTCCAGGCGAACAGGCCCGCCACCCAGGCAGAGCCCGGTGCATCAACCGTCTCGCTGGCCGTCGTATCCCAATACTGAACGCCGGGGTCGACCATGAAAGAGCGCTTGCCGCCGAAGTTCTTGGCGTAAGCCATAACGGCTTCATCAGTGGTATTGGGGCCATCGAAGATCGGCAGCGCCCGCAACTTGTCCGCAAGTGCAGCCATGGCAGTACCAACCGCCAGGATCGAGCTGTGCTCGGGAGCGATCAACAATCGCGGCTGAGCATTGAAGCGGCTCTTGCCGTCGAGCAGTGCTTGAAGTCCTGTACGGGTACCATCGGCTTTGACACCGCCGATGATGGCGGAGGTCTGCAGGGCCGCGTCGTCCAGCTTGGCGACGCCGCACGCAACGATCACTGCCTTGGCTTTGACGTAGATCGCCTGGCAGGCTTTGGTGATCGCCGAGTCAGGGCCAAACGCTGCAATGGCCTCGCGCTCGGAAGTGATCAGCACCAGGTCATTGACCTTGGCGCTGTAAGCAGGCGCTTCAGTGAACGTATCCACCAAGCCAATGATCGAGGACGTGGGCAACGAGATGGTGCGCGCGCCGGTGTCGACGTTCGTGACAGTCACGCCGTGGAAGAAACTCATGGGACGATCTCCAGAAACGAAAAAACCCCATAAGAGGGGTTGGTGGTGGAATGCGAACAGCAGGAAAGAAAACGCCCCGTTAGTGCGGGGCGTCAGGTCTTGGGCGCTTCATCATCAGCGGCATCCTGCGCAGAGCCTTCGGACTCAGGCGGCTCGTACACGAACGGATTCGCAGGCGGCGTCGGCCATTCAAAGTCCAGCGGATAGCCTGGCAATGTGTCGAGTTGGGCGAGCTTTACGCGGTACACACGCTGCGCATTGAGTTCGGCCTCCACGGCAGGCAGCGCCTTGAGTTGCTCGTCGGTGGCCATTTTCAACGCTACGGCATCCTGCACTGTCTGGTACTCGGTCATCAGCTCGTCAATCCGGGCCGTGGCCGCAGCCGAGCGATCACCACGAATGCACATGACCTGCACACGCACCAGCTCAATCGGCGTGTCTTGAACCGGACCAAACTCACCCGCCAAGGCTCGTTCGTACAGCTCTACACCGTGGGGCTCAGGGTCATGGGGAGAAGCCGTGAACGGCAACTCCCCATGTGTTTCCACCAGACCCTCGAAAGCCACCATCAATTCGATGGTAGTGCGGGCCTGAGAAGACCAGTATGGATTGCGGGCACTTAATATTGTGGACATGGTTGAACCTACTGGATTCGTTGAAAGAGCGTGCGCTCTGTATTGTTGAAAGCACCATGGGCGCGCCAAACACCTATTGCGATAGCGCCGGAGTTGCTGCTTGTGCCATCACCCACAGCCGTGGAACTGAAAATAAGGTTAGAGCCGGGGACTGAAGTGCCTTGGTTAATTGAATTTCCGTAGGCGGTAATGACTCGCGCAAATGCGTATTGCCCAATGCCAGTAAGCCCCTGCCCCGCAACCTTGGCCCCGAGATTCAGGTCGCTGACCAGATAGTAAACCGCACTGTCGGCAGAGCGCCGCATGTAGGGCGCAGCTGTATTATCTCCGGCAAAACCCACATGCGTGATTGAGTCAGCTACAGGCCGTGTCGAAATACGTGTGTCAGTTTCAGACTTCGTGTAAACATCGGCCTTGGCATAAACCTCCGATTTTAGAGGCCGCTCCATGTCCCGAGCATCTGTTTCGTTCTTGGTATAGGCGTCGGTAATACCGTAAGCAAATAACGTGCTGCCGACGTTGGCTTTTTTGGACGGATCAAAGTTGCCGGAATACCAGAGATTCCCGAAGTCGGTGTTATCGACCGCCAACTTAACCTGACCTGCGGACGTATATCCGATCTTGATCAGGTTGTTTAACTGGCCTGCCCCGGTACCTTGCTGGACAGGCACAAAACCAAGCCTCGTCTGAAGAAAATACGTCGTGTTGTCACTGGCACGCCGCATGTAAGGCTGGGTCGGGTCATTGGCCGCAAGCCCAATGTTCGTGATGCTGTCCGCCAACGGTCGTTGCGAATCCCGCGCATCGGTTTCAGCCTTGGTGTAGACATCGGCTTTGGCATAGACCTCTGTCCTTAAAGCCCGCTCGGACACTCGCTGGTCAACCTCCGCCTTGGTGTAGGCATCGGTGATGCCGTAAGCAAACAACGTGCTGCCCACGTTGGCCTTGGTGGAAGGATCAAAGTTGCCCGAATACCAGAGGTTGCCTAAATCAGTATTATCGACCGCCGCCTTAAGCCCGCTACCCGACCAGCCGAGCCTGACCTGATTGTTCAGTTGGCCCGCGCCAGTGCCCTGCTGCACAGGAACAAACCCGAGCTTGGGCTGCAACGCCGCCACCCGCGCATCAATTTCCGTCTTGCTGTAAGCGTCAGCGATGCCGTAACCGCCCAAGGTGGTCGGGTTAAAACCAGCCATCACCAGGCCGCGCCGGTCTACCGTGACCCGGTTGTAGGTACCGGGCAAAACGCCAGTCGGACCTGCGATTTGCTCAAAGACCAGTGCAGTCGTACCCAAGGTAATTGGCGCGTTCGTCGTCAACTGCCAGAGCGTGTCGAACAACGTTTCACCCTGCTCGACGCTGACCATAAGGTTAGGTGTCACCTCGACGTTTGCATCCGCGTCAACTACGCGCAACCAGGCATCACCCGCGACGACTGAGTACAGACCATTGTCTTTGCCGCTGGCCTGATTTTTCACCAGCACCCGGTCGCCTGCAACGAGCGCAACGCCATCGACCGTCTGGATGCCAACAAGGGCAATGGGGCCGGTCGTAGCAGCACGAGCCGATTGTTTATTGTCGAGTTTGGAAAGCTCTTCTTGAATCCGCAGATCCACAAAGGAACGTGTTGCCAGGACAGCCGTTGGGTCAATGCGCAACTCGACATTGCTGGTATTGCTGACCAGCAGGTTGATGCGCACGATCTGCGTGCGCCCAGACCCTTGTGCCAGTGACGGCTTGTACGACGGCGCGCAGTTCGCAACCGCCACCAGATCCCCATCCGTATCGTACAAGCCAATTTCACGAATCCAGAAGCCACCGACTTCAGCAGGGATAACCTGTTCGGCGATGATGATCGCGTTGTTGGCTGGATCAACCTTGAGCTGGTTGAGCGGAGCACGGCGGCGCTCGTTAATAAGCTTCTTCTGTGTAGCATCTGGCACCGGGTCGGCCCCGTTTGCATCACCCACACCCATTTGAGCTATTTTCCAAGGCACGCCGAGGGCATCGGCATTGGCCTGCTTTGCCGCACCGACATTGGTCAGGGTGGCAAAGAATTGCGAAGTCTGATCGATCATGCGAAGACATCCAGAGTATCGATAGTGGTTTCACGCCCACCCAGCCCCATACGCCCCGTGACTTCAATGTCTCGCGGTACAGGTGGGTAAACATCGATTTCGTCGCCTTCAGAGACCGAAGCGGCGAGGTAGAAACGGCCGGTCGTTTCAAGGCTGATGGCCAGTTCCAGCATGTGACGGCTGACAGGCTTGGCGTCATCGATCAGGGCCGTCAGTTCCTGATACATCTCCTCGGTGATGCCGGTGTCCAGCACACCCACCTTGAGCGCAAAAGTACCGGGGATTCCCTCAGGTGCGGTCTGCCACCATTCCAGGACATCGATGAGGTAGCCAAGCGGTTCAACCACTCGGCGTATCGCGCCAATCGTCCCTTTGCGTTCATGGATGAAGAACGAAGCGGCAATGGCTGCACGCTTTACCGGCTCAGACCATCCATCATCCCAACGGTCCACAGACCAGGCCCACGCAAGGTGGTAGAGCAAGTGCGCGGGACAGGTCTGTGGGTTGTACAGAGTGCGCAGGGGAATCGTGGTGACTTCATCCGTGGCAACCTCAATGGCGCGCTCAAGCGGGGAACTGTTGAGGGGGAGCAGACTGGTCATCTCAACTACCCCGCGTCACGGTGAATGCTTCGCACCATGCTGCCTGCGCCTTGGTCGGACGGATGTCCGTCCAGCCCTGCAGATCCACCCGACTGACGCCGCTGATGTGCAGCTGCGCGTCAATGCCAGATCGAGCCACCTCAAGACCCAAGCGTCTCCTGGGGTTGATCCAGGCTCCCAGCCGGTTCTTGCATTCAGCCAGGGTGGCCTCAGTCTCAGGTCCGCTCCCGACCATGTGGACGACAGCATTGATGCGGTAAGGCAGAATCTCAGCGCTCTGAACCGTCAGGCGATCCCCCAAGGGGCGCACATCCTCGTCATTGAGGTTGAGCCTAACTGTCTCCAGCAGATCCGCTGCAGCCGCACCGCTACCGTCCAGAGCAAGTACCGTAACCACCACGACCGCCGGGGTTGGGCTTTCCGCTGTAGCGTCGGCCACCTGACCAGAGGCGTTGCGCGCGTGAAGGATGTAACTGTTACGCGGGCCAGCAGTAGTCAGCCCCTCGTAAGCAAGCTGCACCCGCTCCCGAAGCGCATCGTCCTCTTCCATCACAGCTGCAGTAGGCGGCACTGCAACAGGGTCCGCTGCCTGTATCTCCAGACGTTTGAGATTGACGTTGGCTGCCAACTGATCAAGGTCGGCTTTCTGGGCGTATGCCAGCATCAAAGACTTTGCCGCATCGTTGACACGCGCCCGGTTCTGAAGTCGCCTGTAAGCCCCCAGCTCGAGCAATTTGGTGACCGGGTCGCTTTCCAGCAAGGCGCTCCAGTTGTCACCCATGTATTCGCGAAAGGCGGATAGCTCGCCCTGATACTCTTCTTCAAAGTCCAGGTCCTCAAGGACTTGCGGCGCGGGCAGCGCCGACAGTTCAATCAAGCTCATGCCGTCACCTCCAACACCGCATTGTCACCCAGATACATCCCCTGCACCTCCAAGGTGACCTGGCCGTTCAGGACCGCAATCACCCTGACACGCTCAAGTCTCAGGCGAGGTTCCCAACGCCCGAGCGATCTGGCCACCTCGGCCTGCACCGCGCTTTTCCAGCCATCATTCACAGGCAGATCGACAAAGCGCCGGATCTTGCTGCCGTAGTCCGGGCGCATTCGGCGGCTGCCGACGGGAGTGCCCAGAATGTCTTCGATGGACTGCCGCAGGTGCGCCAGGCCGGAGACAGGCTGACCGGTACGGCGATCCATTCCTATCATGAATTACTCCAGCGGCTCAAGGTCCGGATGTGCACGCAGATACTCCAGCGCGACAGTGTCGTCGGCCTGCGCCTTGGCAATGCCCTTAGCGACAGACAGGGTGCGGTCATCCGGCAGAATCAGCGTGCGCGAGGTGAACAGCGTGTCTCGATACATCCGCACCGCTACTGCGGGCGCGGGATTAGACACGGCTTCCGCTACTGATATCGCCGTGGGTGTGACCTGGCTTGTTGGTGCTGCTGGTTCATCAACAGAAGTCTTGTCGATTTTTACGGTCGCCATGGGTTATCTCCAGACATTAAAAAGCCCGCAGTGCGGGCCGGGTCAGTGCTTGTGGTTCGGGGTGTTGCCACCCGTGTCGATAATCTGCCCGCCGCCATGGATATCACCGACTACGGCGAGCGTTCCGCTGATCGTGACATTGCCATCAAGCGTGATCGTGGCTGCCTTGGCAGTGATCGTTCCGGAGGTCGCAGTGATAGAGTCGTCGGTCACAACGGCCGAGCTGGCTCCGACTGTGACAGTCACCGTTCCCGAGGGCAGATCAATTGTGTAAGTGTTGGCCTGCCAGTCGTAGATCAGGGAGCCGCCGTCGTCAAAGCGCCAGACTTCGACATGGTCGCGGTTATCAGGCTGTGCACCGGCATTGCCATACAGTCCCGGAATGAACGTGCCCTGCGACACGTCACCGCTGGCACTGAACAAGGTGCCCTGCTCACCAAGGGTCGGTGCACGCCAGTGCCGCGCCTTGCCCGCCGCAACGCTGTGCCAGCGCACCCAGGCACTCACCCAGTTTCCGTCTGAAACACGACAGACCGGAGGTGATGCGGTGAGGTCCAGCGCTACGACGTAGCAGTCCTTCACCACACCGGCCAGCATGCGGTCATGTTCTGCCAACGCGAAACTCATCACATATCCTCAGGCGATTGGTACCGGTTTTCGTTGTCACGCCCGGTGTCGGGACTGAACGCGAACACCAGCGTGCCGGGTGGCTCATTTGGCCACGGCCATTCCTCCTCGCCGAGATAGATCCCTTGAGTCCACTCGACGACCCAGACCGCGTAGCCGTCCAGCTCGGGACGCGACCAGTCCTGCGCGGCCCGGACAAACTCGGAAGGCTCGACTTCAAGCCCCCAGGTTTGCAGCCTGAGCAGGACAGCAAGTTGCGAGGCTGCAAAGGCTGCCTGCTGCTGACATTGCTCGCGCTCTGACCCCACGATGACCCGTGCTTCGAACCGGGCAATCAAGGCCGTTTCCCCGGTGCCCTGATCAACGCCTGGCTCCAGCTCCACCAGTTCGATCAGCACGGCCGGCACAGCGACCTGCTGAAGCATGTCAGGCATGGTGCCGACGTACTCAAGCCCGACTATCGCGGCACTGATGTGTCGCTCCATCGCTTCGTAAAGCGAATCGAGACTGAAAGCTTCGTCAGGCACGGGCAGTTCCTTTCAAGTGCTTCTGCAGTTCGTAATTGAACTCCTGCTTGAGGATCTCCAGCAGGCGCTCATCAGCACGTTTCACCCAGCTGTCGAAATGTGGCCTCGCCTCTTCAAGCGACACCTTGGCTTTGGCCAATGGAAAGCGGCTGCCGTTTTCTTCGATAAAGCCGGAGCGACGTTTGCCTTGTCTTGTCTCCGCATACGCACCTGAGTCGAAGTGCTTGCTCGCGGTGCGGATCCAGATATCGGGACTGCCGCCGTAAACCGTTTTGAAGAACGCGCCCTGATAACGGCGACCGGCAACGGATACGCCGGTACGGCTCTGACGCGCACGGCCGATACGACTGGCAGAAATGGCATCCAGACCAAACCAAAGCTTGCCGCGCATCGCGCCACCGCTGACCGGGTAGGCCCGGAGGCGTTGCCGAACGGCCACGACCGCGATGCGCTCTTGCCGCCCAACTGCCCTGGCAATGTGCGTGCGCAACCAGCGTAGCGTCTTGTTGATGGCTCGCCGCTGGGCCGCTGCCGCAGCTTTGGGAACCGCTGCAGCAAAGTCCTTGAACGCGTCCAGATCACCCCCAGAAGGCTGCAGGGTGATCATGCCGTCCTTGGCTGACTGCTTGTAGAAGCTGCCTATGCTCATCGCTTAAGCCTCAGGATAAGAGATACCCAGCCGGTACCGTCAGGCTCCAGGCCGACCAGGTCATACCGACCGCCACCGTCCTGCTCAGGCAGGTCGATGGAGACGATCTGACCAATCGCAACCGCAGTAGCATCATGAACACGTATCGCGAAGTGCGGCTCCCTGATGCCGGTGTTGATGCGTCCGAGCTTGGGTTGCAGCCACGGGATTGAAATAAACCCCGCGATATCGCGTCCGTCGACGGTTGCGATATCGCCCAGAGATTCAAGAATCTGGGCGTCCATGTCCTCAGCCAGTTCTCGAAAGCTCATGGTCAGTCACCGTCAGTGGCGTCGTCAGTATCGCCACCGCTAGCTGCCTGGGACTGGATGGCCTCTTGCGCCCGAGGGTCCGTGCTCATGGCGATACGCCCCTCTACAACCAGCGCATCCTCCATCTCTTTGCTGGCCGGAGTGTATGGGCTGCCTCTGACGATGACGTTGCGTCCCTCCTGAATGCAGCCATCCACCACGATATAGCCGGGCTTCTTGGCCATATCACACCACCTTGGCGTAGATGAATGCGTCCGGCTCCAGCAAACCGGCGAGTGCCGCGCTCTGCAGCTTCAACCAGCGGGCGCTCGGCTCCTGGGTCGTCCAGCTCTTGGGGAAGCGTGCCGCTTCGACCAGCCCGCTCTCGATGGCTTCCAGATCCTGAATGGCACCGTAAAGCATGGCGTTACGCGTGGACGTCGCGCCCAGAATCAAACCGCCTGCAGGGATCATGGGCTGCTCATCACCCTCGTCATCCAGGTACCACTCGTCATAACCGTAAAGGTCGACGCCCGGATCGTTCAGGTAGCCCAGATAGGTGACGCCGTCTGGCAGCTCTTCTGGCTTGATCAGGCCCATGTCTACGCGGCGAGTATTCAGTTGCTTGATGACCGTCAGATTGGACTGGAATGCATCAAGCGCCTCACCGCTCAGCGCAGCAGTGTTGGCAGTGCGGCCGGAGTCTTTGGCAATTTTGCGTTTCCAGGTGCGCAGGTTGCCAATCGGATCAGAGTTGTCGGTGCCCCACTGCCCGGTGCCCAGCGTGATCTTGTGATCGTTGGCCATCAGGAAGTCGATCGTGTCATCAACGCCGTCGCCCAGCACGCGGACCTTGCCGGTGGTCAGTGCCTGGGCACACATCCACTCCTCACGACGAATGATCTCGTCGTCCAGATCGCGCAGATCCTTGCCCAGCATCTGGCCTGCCCGCTCCAACGGCGTCCGGCTGGAGAAAGGGTTGTCCCCTGCCGAGCGTTTGAGGACCAGCTCAGCGGTCGTTTCACGCTTGGGCTGGATGTACGGCGGCGCGTAGGAGTCAGTCCGGTAACCGTCACGAAGCGAAATGCTGCCGGGCAGGCGCGGATGAACAAACGGTGCCATTTTGCGCTGGCCTTTGACGATATCAATGTCCACCGTTTTGGTGGGGAACGTCACGGGACTGCCGCCATTGAAGAACGTGTTCAGGAGAAACCGTCGCGCCGTGGGCATCTGCTCGACGGCTTCAAGCATGGTACGGGTGTCAAAAATATCCATCAGAAGCTCCGGTTAACGAATGAACAGGCACAGCGGCCGCAGGGCTGCTTTTGCTTTTGCGAGTGACAGGCCTTCGCCCAACATGAGCTCAGAGCCCAGCACCTCGCCGGTGAGAAGGATTGATGCTGGAAAAGCACCGCCGGTGGTGTCTACGTCTTGGTCGAGCACAGCCTTGGGTGCCTGAGAGCCGTTGTCGGCAGCGGCGGCGCTGAGCACGTACTCGCCCGAGGCTTCGACCTGACCGAGCACCGCGCCGCGCTTGAGTTTCTGGCCTGCCGCAATGATTCCGGTCTCAATCACCACAGGGAATGCACCTGCAGAGAGATGACTGGGGACATAGGTCTGACGGGTTGGGTTACTCATGATGTTCTCCTGATCAGCGACGCGAAGCGCCCGCGACAATGGCTCCGACTACGGCTTTGCGCTCACCCTGAGCGTTGCCATCGGAAGGTGTAGAAGTCGACGCACGGGTGCTGTCGGCCTTAATGGCGCTCAACGAAATGCCACGGTCCTGGGCAGCCTTGAACAACTGCAAGGCGGTTGCCTCGACCGAGGCCCCGGAATCGATGGCCGCCGTGATCTCAGCCTCGAACCCCTTGCTGGCCAAGCCGTTGATGCCCTTGATCCGTTCACGCTCGGCGGTGACTGCCTGCGCGCTCGCTTGCGTACGTGCGCTCTCCAATTCGGACTGGCTGGCCTGGGCAATTTCGATGGTGTTTGGGTCGGTACCAGCGGCCAGTGCTTCGCGCAGCTGAGCGGTGGAGTTGACGGTGGTCATAGTGAATGTCCTCGGTTGTGTCGCGGCCGGTTTGGCCAGTTCAGTAATTAGTCCTTCCAGCGAGCCCAGGCGGTGTGCAAGACCCGATTCAACGGCTGCTACACCTACCCGCAAGCCGCCAAAATCTCCCATTGCAGGAACAGCTTCGGATGCCACACCAAGGTTGCGGGCGACCTTTGCCACAAACACCTCGCCCATTGCGTCCACGGTTTCACCGACCTTGGCGCGCCCCTCTTCGGTGGCCATGTCGAGCCGTTTGTTGGGAGCGTTGCGGCTGACAATCTGGTAGCGCTTGCGCCCGCTGCTAGCCTCCCCCTCGACCACGGCTTCCACCACAACGCCGATGCTGCCGAGCAATGCCGTCTCATCGATGACAATCTCGCTGGCCGCAGACGCCAGCCAGTAAGCAGCGCTGGCCCCCGTTCCACCGACGTAGGCCACAATGCGCTTGCGCGCGCGTCCCGCATGGATCTGGTCAGCCAGCTCGTTGATGCCCGCCGCCACCCCGCCAGGGCTGTCGATATTGAGGATGATGGACGTGATGCTTGGGTCATCCAGTGCCGACTGCAGGTCGGTGGCCAGTACCTGGGTGCTGGTCGCGCCACTTATCTCGGTAAACAGATTGGCGTAGCGAAAAACCGGACCGACCACCGGGATGATGGCGACGCCGTTGCGAACGCTGACCGTGCGGCTGTTCTCCAGCCGAATACCGGTTTTGCTCTCCAACGCACCCGGATCGCCCATGCGATCAGCAATAGTCAGCAAGTTATCCAGGGCGTCAGGCAGCATCAGCCAAGGCTGCGATGCAGCCAGCTCCAATGCGCGGGGCATGGTTATTCCTCGTTGGGTGGTGTGGGTGGGTCAGCGATGACGCCGCCTTTGGGCAACATGTGCAGGTTGTCTGCGCGTCGCTGCTCGACCTCGCGAACACGCTGGCGATAGACCTGCTGCCAGGGCTCGCCCGTCATCGCGGCCGTTTCTAGGGTCTCGTTGCTGACCCCGATTTCGATCCGCTTACCGGCTGCGTTGGCTTCTTTGAGCTCATCAATAGCGCCCCGCGCCGGGCCGATCCAGATCCCCTGACAATAGGCTTTACGCTTCGCAGGATCTGAATAACCCGGCAGGTGAATCAGTCCCCTCGCCACGGCCTCATCAATGATCAACTCTCGGCTGGGCTGACAGAAGTCACAAGCCAGCCACCAGCGCCGAACGCTGTAGAACCGCCACGCCTGCAGCATCGCAGCGCGAGCCGCGCTGTAACTGCTGCTGTAATGCAGCAGCAACTCTTCCATCGGCTGTTCCAGCGCCGCGCCAATCTCTTTAACGACCGCCGTGAAGAAAGGGTCGAACTGGGCGTTGGGTCGAGCCGGGTTTGCTACCACCGGCTCCTCGCCCATACCCAGGTCGACAATGGCACCCTCCCCCAATGCCAGCTCACCATCGTCGGTGGTATCACCACCCGCGCCCTCGTTACCCATGGCGGACATGGGCAAGTTGGAGACGTTGAAGTCGTTGTTCTTTTTGATGAACACGGTGAACATCGCCGAGATAACCGCCGCCATCAACTCGGCACTGCTGTAGCGCTCCAGCTTCTGCAACGGTTCCAGCACCGGAGCCAGGTAGGGAGCGCCTCGCTTCTGGCCGGGCCTTTCCTTGTCCGACATGACGTGCATGACCCGACGTCTGCCGGTCGAATCACCGAACGCAGGCAGGCGCTCCCACGCAAGGCTCTGCCCTGCCAGAAACTCATTGGGATAGCCATTGCAAACGTGATACGCCAAGGGGGCTCCCAATCGGTCAAACTCGACACCTTCAACCATATCTGCGCGGTCCATACCCCCGTCGGGATTGCAGACACGATCCGATTCAATCAACTGCAAACGGGTGCTGAAGATGCATCCCGGACGCTCATCGTCGGGGCTGGCGATCAGAACGTCGCCGCAGACCATGGCCGATATGAGCACCAGCGCCTGCAGTTGGTAGTGATTGAGCGTGGCTTCGGCATCACACTCGCGGGGGTCATCGGCATACAGCGACCAGATCCTGTCCAGTTGAGCATTGAGTTGCTCGGCCTGCTGCTCGTCGATGCCGACAGCGACATGATCGATCTGTGCACGGCAGACCAGGCCGGTGCCCACCACATTGGTGCGCAGACGGGTGATAGCCGCCCGAGCGATCAGGTGGTTGCGCATGGCATCACGCGACCGGGCTACCAGCATGCGCCGCTCGCTGTGGTGCAGGTCGCGCCTGGCACTGCCCAATCCCGGAATCCAGCCTGCCATGCTACGCAGCACACGGGATGCACCGCGCCAGCGGGTTTCAACCCCGCCACCGCCACCCTGCGCTTTGGCAGGCGACCCTTCAGACACAGACTTGGCGAGCTTGAGTGCCTCTCGCATCAACAACTCGGCAGGGTCTTTACGGAAAAAACCCATAATCAAATCACCATGTAGGAGATGCGATTTCGCCCCCTGCCCTGCAGCGATGCTTGTTCCAGCGCGACCTCTTTGGCGTATTGCTGTTCCAGCAAACGCAGACTGTCGAGCTCGGCCCGATAGATCTCGCGATCCGCTCGCTTCAGCCGCTGACCCTTTTTGAGGACGTCAGAGATCGCCGCCCGTACCTGCTCCAGGCGCATTTGTGCGTCAGTCATGATTGAACCTCTAGTAGCCTGCACGGCTGCGCGTGCCACGACCGCGAGCATTCGCTTTACGTGGCACAGGAGTGACGGCCTGCTCGGTGTTGAAAAGAGTGGGTTGCAGCAGTTGTTGCTCCAGTTGGTCCCACTCATGTTCGCGTAACAGATGGGTCTTCAAGCTTCTGGCCGCATGCAGTGCATACACTTCGCAGTCCAGCGCTTCGTTACGGCGGCCCGCCTTCTTCTGCCACACCATCTTGCTGGGGTTGCGCGCGTGCGGGGCCAGCACTTCATTGGTGAGCTGCTCGTAATAGTCCGAGCGGATCTCGCTGTACCAGTGCATCCGCCCCGGCCCTGTGCCGGTCAGTCGAAGACGCCCGTCGATCAGCGTCTTGGCCTTGTGGGTTCCGACAATGTAGACGCGCAGACCGTATTTCGATGCTTTGGTATTGTCCTGAGAGGAGTCAACCGACGGGGATGGCCGGGTAAAAATCTCCTTGTCACGGCTGTCAATCGACGCACCTTTGATAGCCATGATGTTGTAGCGCTGCCGGTCCCGGACGTACCCGTAGACCGCGTCGCTGGTGTTGCCGTCCGAGCTGTCGATACTCACGGCGGAAATGACCAGCTGCGCGCCGCCCTCTGTCGCCACCGGCTTGGCGATTAGTCGATCCAGCTCCTGCCAAACGGCGTCATGCGGATCGATGGGATTACCGTAGAGCTCACCCCAGTACAGTCGCCACGATTCTTCACCCCGGCCCCAGCCGATGATTACCAGCGCCAGCCGGTCCCCCTGAACGTCGACGCCCACCGTAATCAGCAGCACCCCGTTGGGGGCTGTCAGCTCTGCGTAAGGCTCAGCCCGCTTTTCCAGTTCATCGGTTTTGGGTGCGTCGCTTTTGTATTCGTAACTCTCCCCCTTGGAGCTGTTGACGAAGGCAATCATCGGCCCAATGTTGCCGTGGGACGCGGCGTGCTCGGCCTGAAGCTTTTTCTCCATCAGCGCCTGGAAGCGCGATCCCCAGAAGGTGGCGTACAGCTCGTTGAGAATGTAACCGGCGATGCCTCTAAACTCGGCCGTCGCGACCCAACGGCCGTGTTTGAGGTTGGCGTTTTTCTGGTTGTCATCCCACGAACAGCCGCAGTGTGGGCAGGCGTAATACGCATGTTCCGGCCGCTTCTTGCCGTACACCTCGTGGTGATAGTCGGGGTCGTCCGCACAGAACAGATTGTCGAAACTCAACGCGTGCGACTGACCACATTCGTGGCAAGGCACGAGCCCTTCGCGCTTGTCGGAGATTTCCAGCTCCGCATCAATGGCCGACAGGCCCTTGATGGTCGGGGTGCCGCCGATGATGATTTTCGAGCGGCGAAACGTCTTCAGTCGTTCCTTGGCCAGCTTGATGCTGTCCCCCTGCCCCCGCAGGTTGAGGTTGCAGTCGTCAGGCTCCTCGACAGCGACTCTCGGTACCGGCGTGGACTTCACGCTCGCAGGACTGTTGGAGCCCACCATTTTTAGAAAGCCGCCCGGAAAACGCTTGAAGTCTTGACGCTGTTGCAGCTTGCGACTGCGTAGATCGACTTTCTTGCGAAGCCGGGGCGTCGCCTCAATCATGGGCTCAAGCTTCTCGCCCACGTACTGCTTGGCCGCTTCAGCTTTGGGAAACAGCACCAGTATCGGAGACGGGTCAATGTCGATCCACTTGCCCAAGGCGTTACCCAGCACGCCCGATGTCCAGGCCACCTGCGCAGACTTGCGCCCTACGATTTCAGTAACGTTCGGGTCGTCCAGCGCCTCAAGCGGGCCACCCGGCCAGACCAGATGCGGGGTCACATCGAACCGGTACTTACCCGGCCGAGCCGCCTCCTCCGCAGACAACCAGCGATACTTGTCTGCCCACTCGATGATGCTCATCCGTGGAGGTGGAGCCCACTTCAAACAGGCCTTGTGTAGCGACTCACTCGCCGTCTTCCTCAACGCCCTCCGGGTATGGCGATTCGTCAGAATCTCCAGCTGAGTCAGCATCATCGTCATATTCAGATAGCCTTCTCAGGATTGCCTCGATGGGCTCACGAATCAGTAGATCGTCCACCTCTATGCCGTAACGGGCTGATAGCTCAGCGGCGAGCACATCTGGAAATGTATTAAGCAGTTCGACCTTGGCCGACATGATCATGGCCTCGAAGCGCTGGATCATGTCGGAGGCGATCACCACCTCCCCAAGTTCCTTGGCCAGCGCCAGCTCTTCACGGTTGGCCCGAACCCGGTCAAGCCTGTCACGCGACGATTCCTTCTTGCCGTTGAGCGAAGCCTGCTGCATCAACCACTGGACCACCGCTTCGGTGTCGTACTGGTTTTCGTTGCCACGACCCAGACCAAACTCAACCACCGGCATGCCGTCGTGTTGCCACCGGGTCAGGGTGCGTTCGTCCCGGCCAACGATCTCACTCAAGTCGGCCTTGCTGACTTTCCTGCCCATACAGAACCCTTTAGAAAGACGGACATACCTGCAAAAAACTCAGCTGCACAGGAACCGCGAGTCCACGTACCCGTGTAAGGAGCCCCCCTCCGGGAGGACCCGAAACCAAGGGGTGTGGCCCGCCCGAGCCCGGCTCGCCGCCCATCGCTAACAGCTCACGACTGATGGCTTTTTGCCGATACACTGAGATCGGTGAGCATTCATGCTCACCAAACTTGGATAAGTAATAATAAAATATGAATGCCCCCGAAAAGTTGCTCGCTAAGTACGCCGCAGTCACCGAATCGCTGTCTATGCTCAAGGACATCGGCGTAATCCAAGACCGTAATGTGATGCATGCGCTTGAAGGGCTGCAGATGGTCATGGCAGAGCTTGCCGATGTGCTGACACAGCTGCGAGTGGCAGCAGATCAGGATCAAGCTCTAACTGAACATATGTCACCTCATCTGTACTTGGTGAAGTAGATACTCGCGAAGTCACCAGCAGACTGTGAACGATTCAGAAGGCAACCAAAGTCATCGGCTCTGGCTGCGCAGGATCTGCGCATCGACCTGATCGGCGCAGGTGTCGAGCAGCTTGATGGCCTGATCCTTCAGCTCCCAGACGTCGCCGTTTGAACGAAGGTCAGCCTCATCGGCGTTGACGCGTTCGCAAGGAATCAGCTCAGGGGGTTCGATTCGGACTGCTGATGTTTTTGTGACCACCACCGGCTTTGCCGCGCAGGCCGTCAGGCAAAGGCTGAGAAGCCCAATCACGAACGGGCTTGCTATTGCGCTTGAGGTCTTCAAATTCTTTCCTCGCCTGTTTGGCTTTGTTCTCGCTGGCCTTGATCCGTTGATTCAAGTCCTTCAGATAAGCAGCGTTACGTTGCGCCTCGGCACGCAAGGTGGTGATGGTGGCCTCGCTTTCAAGGTTGGCGTCGAGCGCTTTCTTCTTGGCCGTTGCTTCCACTTCCACCTCGCCGCGCAATGCGACGACCCGGTACTGCTGAATGCCGACAAGCAGTACACCCACCAGCGCGATGATGATTGCAGCGGCGATAGCCTTCATAGGGAATCCACCTTCCGGCCTATGAAACGGGCCACTAATTCGCGAATGGCCGTAACGCCAAGAAAGCCAATCGTTCCACCTGCAGCTACCGATAAGCTGGGCGGCCAGGTCATCCACTCAATCAGGCTGGACGCGACCAGACTCAACGAACCGCAGATAAGCGCTTCGAATAAGATCCGGCGCTTACTGGTTTCTTTGGCGTCGTAGAGGATGCGCAGTAGAGAAACGACGATGGCCATGATCATGCCCTGCCACAGTGGATTTGAAATGGCCGCGATGAACCGCGCCCACGTATCTGGTTTGTCGGGCATGGTCCGCATCCGGTTGCCACCCTTCCGGGGGAGCTGAAATGGAAAACCCCGCCGGAGCGGGGTTGGTGACAGCCTGGGGATGGCTGGATGGAGCGTGCACAGCACGTGCTCGGACAGCGACTCAGACGCAATTCGCAGATCGTGCCCACGTTGTACCGGCGTTCGGAAAAACCGAAAAGGGCTGTTTAAAGGTTGGGCCAAATGTGACCGCAATACAGCATGAATACGACCACAATACGACAACTCGCCCGGACGAACGGTCAGCGCGCCCGAGGGATTGAAAAGTTCGCCGAGGAACCGGTTGCGACCTTCAAGTGGCGGTCGGTTTGCGGTCCAACCGGGTAGCCACGGATCGAGCCGCTCCGGATCGTGAGAATCAACAGGACCTGCTGATGCAGGCGATCCACCCAGTTGCGATAAGTACGGTCAGCACCTTCGGCAATACCCACCGCTTTCATCTGTTCCCGGACTGTGGTCATGGCGCAATAACGCTCCAGTGCCAACCGTGCCAGCGGTGCACGCCCCGACCGTCCCAGCTCAGCCACCGCTGCCTGAACCTCACTGGCAATGTGATCAATTCCGCACCCCGCACCACCAAGCACCCGTGAACCCGGCGTACCACGCGGCGGCGCGCCGCCCCATTCGATAATGGCTCCCATCTGGCTGCCCAAGCCGCCGCCTTGGCCGCGCTCGCGCATCTGCGCGCCCCAATGCACCATCAACGCTTCGATTTCCTTGATCACTGCCCTTTCCTCTCGAAATCTAAACCCGACACACAAAACACCCTACCCAACACAGACCCAACACAGTTAAAACCCTTTAAAAACAATGAATTAATAAAGAGTGTGCTAGGTGTGTTGGGTTTGTCGGGTTTATAGGTCCTCGCATGGAGAAAAAATAACTGCGCTTTAACCGGCATAAATAACGTCACGCATGCGCGCACGCGACGCCAAACCCAACACACCCAACACACACGTCTGCACCCCGCGAAAAATGGGCGTTTGATCTGTGTCGGGTTACCAAAACCAACCCAAAACATACCCAACACACCCGACACACTTTTAGAGGTACTCATGCTGCGACCGCCTTCACGTGGTCCCAGCTGTCGACGTTCCACCCCGCAAGGCGCGCCTTGGCCCGCCAGGCCTCGACGGCAACGCCTAAGTCCGGCGCTCTCATTGATGGGGGAAGGGAAGCCTCAGGATCATCGGGCACAAAGAAAGCGCCGAAGCGCCGATCATTGCGTTCAGTCCAGGGTATTGACCGGGTCTTCTCCACCTCCGAGCTGATGAACAGCGAGAACTTCGTCTGGCTCATCACATGCTCTTTGTTGCGCTGACACCACTCCAGGAACAAAGCGTATAGATCCGTTGAAAGACATACGCCCCAGAGCCCGCGACCAAGTTCGCCATACCGCCAAAGGTACAGAAACGTTTGCCACCCGGCCCGACTGAGCGCAACCAGCCGCTCGCGTGACGCAGTGCTGGGCGGGCGGGTGCGTTCATTGAAGTCCCCCAGATCCACACGCAGCAGCCATCCATAAAGCGCAGCGACACCGCCATTCTCCAGCTCGCGGCCGATGGCTTTCTGTCGGGCGACCGGTAAGGTTTCCATCGGCCACATGACCAACATTCGCCGGTCACTATCGCTGATCGGCCACGGCAGGATCTCGTTGCTGAGGAACACCGCGTTCATGTGGTTGGCCTCCTCCCAGCCGTTGATGAACTTCGACTCCATGCGCACCGTCTTGCCGGTGACCAGGTGCTTGATTTTGCCGACCTGGTTGTAACGCTGATCGCGGCTGACCACCTCTTCGAACACGGCCCACATCTTCCTGCTTTGCCAGGCGTTGAAGTTGCTCTCCAGCTGGGTCTGGCCAACTGTCGCGGCGTACTGCCCGTAAAGCGCGCCGAAGGTGTCGGCGAACAACAGGCTTTTGCCCGAGCCCTCCATGGTGGAATGCATCAGGACCGCCGTATCCATCTTGGCCCCGAGGTGTTGCAACGGATATGCAAGCCACCGAGTCAGCCACAGTGCCGCAGCCTCATCATGGTTGCAGAGGAATGAAATCAGCCAGCGCAGGTTGGCGCACGCCGCATCGTCATTAACCGGCTCCAACGGCAGGCCGTCAAAAGTGTTGATGTAAATGCTGGGGTCTTTGGTCATGGTCGGGTCGAAGACAATGTGCTCGACGTCGACCACCCGCCGCTCGCTGCTGTTCAACCAGAGCGCATAGGTGTCGCCCAAGGCCATCTTGACAGCCCCCTCGGCGATCCGACGTTTCTTCTCTCGGTCCCAAACGTCCTTGGTTCCGTCGATGTAAACGTACCGTTCGGTGGGCCGCATGCCCAGCGCACCGCCCTTCTTGCCCGCCATTTTGCGGGCCTGCTCGATGTCTTTCACCTGATCGTCGGCGATCAGCTTTTTGTCGGTGGCATCCAGCCAGAGCTTGGCAATGGGCTTGCCCACACGCGCTTCAAAGGCCGACTTCTTCATCACTCGGGACTTGTCGAAGTCCCACACATGCGTCGTGCCTTCGACCAACGCAAAACGCCGCAGCACTTGCTCAATAGTCAGCTCCTCCCCCGCCCCCCCGTCAGGTGCAGGAGCCGCCTCGCTGACAGCAGTTGGTTCTGCCGCATCTGGCTGGTCGCTACCCTCAGTTGGGGCCGGTGGAAGATCGCTTGCTCTGAGTCGGGTCGATTGCATGCCGAGCATCCGCGCTGCCTCCTTCACCGCTTTGGACTGATCACCTCCGTGCTCCAGCAGACAGAACACTTCAAATGCATCGTTTTGGTGACCGTTGGCCAACGGATCAGCCGCATGGTGCGAGTACACTTTGCCTTCAGCGACGGTGACCCCCGGCAGCCCGGTACTACTTTGCGGATACAGCCATTTGCCGCCGCGCTTGGCATAGCCGTGGCTGCGCAGGATCTCTTCTACGTCGTGGCAGTTGTTGAATTCGTCGATGACAGACGGCCGCTTGCCACCTGCAGGGGCTGGCTTCGGTTTCGGCTTTTGTTTGCCGGAAGGCTTGGCGTCCTTCGGAAGCCATGGGCACGCAGCCTCCGCGCCCCGCTTGAAGACGTCCCAGTTGTTCCAGACATTCAGCAGATCGCTGATCAGAACCGGAAGCCCCGAAGCATCAGGCGGCGTGCGCCAGGTGTATGGCTGGCCGGTGCCTGGATGAATGGAGGGAGGCAGTACGTCCTGCACCAATCCTGCACGCAATTCAAACACAGTGAACCGCTTGTACTGCTCGGCATCTGCTCGATACAAGGCCTCTCTGGCCGTATCGCCCGCCTCCCGAGCAGCGTTTGCCTTCAGCATGATTGACTTGTGCTTAGACCCATCCGGGTCGTTTTCATTGGGCCAAGACAGGGAGTGCCGCGTCAGTTCCAGCCCTTCCGGGACCTGAAACAGGACCCGGAACCGCAGAGGATTACCAACGACAGTCGGGAAAGCCAGTGCAAGCGCATCCAGATCAACGCCCAAGAGTTCGTAAAGGACGAACCGCGTCCACTGGACATCGTCGACGTCCAACGAACACACCCGACTCGGCCCCAGCACAACGCCGAGGTTATGGTTGGGATTTTTCGTCCAGAACGCCTCGGCCTTGGCAGGATCATCGATGTACTTACCGGGCTGGTTCCATCCCCTTCCCTTCGGGCCTTTCTCGCCCGGTTGAATCGGTACTAACGCAAAATTGAATGTCTCACAGTAACGACGTGCCCAAGCAGAAAGCGGGATTGGACGATCACTCATCTACGCTGCTCCCGCAGCGACTGACAGTGAATACACGTCTCGCAGCCAACAATCGCAGCACGGCGTGGCTCCGGGATCGGATCGTCGCAGTCTTCACAGAACTGTGAGCTGACCAAACTGGTCGGGATTCGGCGATGCTTAAACAGAGCGACGTCCAACAGGTACTGAGCCTGTTCCGTAGCGCGGTCGATATCGTCAGCCATTGGCACGATCCTCCATCGCCAGACGAGCGCCGGCCATGATGCCCAGCACCGCACGAATGATGTCATTGCCCTGCTTCTCCAGCAGAGCGACTTCGTGCAGCTCCCATACACCGTCGGCAGCACCGTTATGCATGCCTGATACGAACTCGCCCGTTTCGGTCAGCAGCTTGCCAACCGACTTGAGCGCATCTTGTGTGGCAGCGACCGGCTCCGGCTGATACCAAACAGCCCCGGCGGGACGCATCAAGGCATCGAGCAAAAGCGGGCTGCCTGTCAGCCGGACGATGTCTTCAAGTTCGTCCGGATTGAGCCAGCGCCGCTCCTCATCAAGCTTGAGCTTTTTCTGGAGGGTGTCGTTGTCCAACACCATGTCGTGGGCAAGGGCAGTCACCCCGCCCTTGTAGTCGCGTCCGGCGCGGTAAAGCGCCTGGCGCAACGAAAGCACCTGACCAGCGTCAGGCAAAAGATCCGTGCGACTCATAACCGTAAAATCCCCGTTTACGGTGTAGCCATAGGCAGGGGCACGCCCTATCCTACGACCACGACCGATGTGCTGTGCTAAACGTGCTGTGCGGCACGGTTCATCGTTCTAGCCAACCAGGTGATTCTTGTGGTGAGAGGACCTGGTCAGCGGAGTCGGCAGTGTTTTGCACTACCGTTGCTGGGTCGGGGGAATCTTGTGGTGAGAGGTCCCCGACCCTGCTGCTTTTTATGCGGCTTCGGAGCCGCGAAGGTAAGCCCAGTCGATGTCTGGGCGCAGCACCTCGCATACAACCTCGCCTTTCGACTCTCTTTCAATGTTCACTGCAAGAGCGGCACTGGCCCGGCGATTACAGTAAGCAACTTGTCTGAGCTGTCCGGCAGACGTCCCGCAACGCTGGGCAAATGCTTCTAGGTCAGGTTTATTCAAAGGCTTCAAATATTCGTGCAGTGTCATATGCACCTCCGTTCAAGATGCGCAGATTAGCAATTGCTAATCGATACAGCAATAGCAAACCGTAATTTACTGTTTGCTAACGGAAAGCGATCATGGGGTATGGATATCTATAAGCAGCGAATCAGCGCTCTGCGCGCCGCCATGGCGGGGCTTAGCCAAAAAGACTTTGCAAACCAACATGGGTTGGACGCATCGTATTTGTCTCAGCTTTTAAATGGCCACCGGAAGCTCGGCGAAAAAGCAGCTGCAACCCTCGAAGAAAAGATCAACCTGCATCCAGGGAGCTTGGTGAACCCGCAGGTAATGAGCGATTCCGAGCTGACTGAAGTCGTGATGCTCGACACCCCACCCATTGATAGTCGAACGCTGATGCAGTCGCTCGGGTTCATTACCATCCCTCACCTCAACGTGGCGGCGTCCATGGGGTCCGGCAATGTTCCACCCGAATCGCACATTGAAGTGATCAGAGACATTACTGTCCATCTCGACTGGCTCAAGACCCAAGGGTTGGCCTTCTCCAGGATCGAGAACCTGGCCATTATTACCGGCGATGGCGACAGCATGGACGGTACGTTTCGCGACGGCGACTCCCTGCTCGTTGACCGGGGAATTACCGAGATCAGAACTGACGCAGTTTACGTATTCACACTGGACGGGGACCTGTACATAAAACGGCTGCAGCGCATGACTGGCGGGTCCTTGCGGATGATCTCGGACAACCCTTTGTATCCTGCAATAATCATTGAAGGAGCAGACCTGACAAAGGTCCACATTCAAGCCCGAGTGCTCCTTGTGTGGAATGCCAAGAAGCTGTAGACCTCACGCCAATCGAAGCCCGCAATAGCGGGCTTTTTTATGCCTGCCCGGAGTAGAGTACAGATGTACTCCATTTATTCTTGCGGAAAGACCCTCTGCGAAATACTGTATGCATATACACATAAAGCCAAGGAGGACCCAATGGCTAAAGCTGCATGCAAGCGGGTAGTACCGATGTCTCCCGCAGAAATTCTCGCGGCTCGACTTCAAACCATTATTGGCTCCCAATCCGCTCAGGAAGCTCGTTCTGCGGTTATCTACAAAAACCCTGATGAGGATCAGCGGCACTGGGATCAGATCATTGCGGCGATAAATGAAACAGAAGGCGTCTACGTAAAAATCCTATCTGACGGGGTCGCACGGATATCTTGGTATCTACCCGAAACCCTACATCGTCCAGAAGGGAGTAAGCGGAGCACCAAAACCGGCCATTAATTAGCAATTGCTATTGCATAGATATTTAGCTTTTGCTAATTTGTCTCGTACCCCTCTCACCACAGAGTACGAGCTATGCAAACCACTCATCGCAACACCCGCTGCCCGGTGTATCTCCACCCGGCAGCAGCCTCCAACCGCGAATCCATCGCCTCCATTCAGCGCCAGACCGGTCTTCTCTTGATCATCCAGTCCAAAAGCAGCGCCGCGAAAGCAGCACCGTTACCGGCAGTCGATGACTTCGGCCCATGGGGAGGTGATGCGGCATGAAGCAGATCCTGATCGGCCTCACCGGCCCTGCCCGCTCCGGCAAAACCACCGCCGCCCAACACCTGGCCCACGAACATGGCTTTGAGTGCTACGCATTCGCCGACCCGTTACGCGACGGCATCATGGCCATATTCAACCTCAGTCCCGAAGATCTCGAAGGCGAGAAAAAGGAGCAGCCCATTGACTGGCTGGGTCGCTCACCTCGCCAACTGATGCAACTGCTCGGCACCGAATGGGGCCGTCACATGATCAGCGCCAACCTGTGGATTGACCTCGCCGAACAGAACCTTGATTGCCTCAGTGCGGTGTTCGACGGCGTGCCGGGCTTTGTGGTGAGCGATGTCCGCTTCGAAAACGAGGCCGATTTCATCCGCAAACGCGGTGGGACCGTCATTCATTTGTCCCGACCCGACGCAGCGGAAGTGAATCCCCACATCAGCGAAGCGGGTGTGTCAGTCCATCCGGACGACTTAGTACTGACCAACGACAGCGGCCTTCAAGATCTGTTTGGGGCACTGGACGAGTTGTATCGCGCTATCCGCTCACGCGGTCTGCTGGCTGTGGCCTGAGGCATTCCTCATGAACAGAACCCTAGACGCTACAGCAGTGATTCTCGGCATTAAGCCAAGGGCATTTCGAAAGAAGTTGCGCGAAATCGGCGTGTTGACCCAGACAGGCGAGCTTGCCACCAAGCACCGCGACCAAGGCTACCTGTACGAAGATTCGCGCAGCCGCTGGAACAAGAACATTCACGCCTACAGCCACTATGCAGTGGTGATGGTCAAGGAGGCGGGTGTTGCCTGGCTTTCGGACCAGCTTGGCATCACCACCACGAACAAGGACGCCGCAGCATGACTCTGAACGCAATTACTCACGCCGTATGCACGTTGAAACTGGTTCCTTTGCACCTGAACCACCCGACCATCGTAAGTCGCTCGACATTGATCGGAGCGACGTCAGAGGCACTCAGCATGCTGGACGGTTTGCCACCTGTAACTGCCGAATTGGCGGAAGTTTTTCGGATGGTGGACGCCGTGCTGCTTGAAGGCCAGGTCGCGTATGTCACCCCAACACGCTGCCCAGAGCGCCCGTACGGCGCAGTGGTGGCGGACGCGAAGGGAAGACTGTGCGCGACTGCCACCGGCAAATCAAAAGAGGGTCTCGCGGAGCTGATTCGCCTTCAGTTGGTGCCCCAACAGGAGGGGTATGGGGAGGATTCTGCGTGAGTGAAACGCTAATTCAGCTCCGGGACGAGTTTGCGACCCCCTGCCCGACGCTGAGTACTGTACGTGAACGTTACTTCTCGCACATATCGAGTGATCGCTACCTGCTCCGCAAGATCAACGCAGGCCGCATCAAACTCAAGGTCACACGGCTCGGCGGATCGAACAAGGGCCAGCCGGTGGTGTACCTGCACGACCTCGCTGCATATCTCGATGCACAGGCCAAGTCGAAAGCGGCCTGATTAAAAGGTGGTCACTGCCGTCCAGTGACAATAACCAGAGGCACAGGACATGAAACCCACGGATACAGCCGAGTTTATCGGCGAACTCAACGCTGGCGTCTTCGCCAATCAGATCGGCCATGCGCTCTCCGAGGTTGCTGCTGGTGTCGTCGACAACAAAAAGGTCGGCACTGTGACGCTCACGTTTTCGCTCAAACAAATAGCTGACAGCCACCAGGTCACCGTCAACCACAAGCTGGCCTACAAAGTGCCGACCAAGCGCGGCAGCCGCACCGAGGACACCACCCTCGATACGCCGATGTACGTCGGCGAAGGCGGTCGGCTGACGCTGTTCCCTGAAACACCTGCGGCAGACCAGATGTTTGATCGCAACGCCGCACCCGTCCCTGCCAGATCGTAATTCAACCCTATTCCATACCTCTCACCACAGGAAATGATTCATGGAAGCCAAAGCAATTCAGTTGATCCAAGACACCGCCGTGATCGCAAACGCCAAGGCGCTGGACACCTTCACACCTTCAATCGCCCTACCCGCGACCGTGAATGTCGTCAGCTTGGAGAAGTTTCAGCAGACTCGCAGCCGGTTTCGAGGCGTGCTTGAAACCTCGTCGTTGAAGGACTTTAGCGAATACGTGCTGAACCAGGCAGATGGCAACACATCGGGCTTCGTTGATAGCGACGACATGACGTGCACGGTCTTTTTTAACCTCGGCAATCAGGACAACCCTGGACACGGAGACTTTCGCGCCAAGCTCACCCTGAAGAAGACTGCTGCATTTATCGCTTTGGAGCGCGCAGCCGGGTCCAAGCACACTCAAAAAGAGCTGAGCGACTTTATTGAAGACTGGGCACCGAACCTGACAGCGCTCACGCCCGACGGTGCCGATATCGATCTGCGCCGCGCAGTTGGTGCAGTTAGATCAATCACCATCGAGCAGGCCCGCAAAAGCGAACACATCGTCGGCGACATGAGCGTATCCCGCTCGGCAATGGATCAGATCGAAGCCAAATCGACAGACGGCCTTCCCGCTGAGCTGCTGTTCAGCGTGATCCCTTACGAAGGCCTGCAGGCTCAGACCATCCAGTTGCGCGTTGCGGTCCTCACTGGAGGCGACCAGCCCGTGCTTCGTCTGCGCTGGATCGGCGAGGCTCAGTTGCGCGAAAACCTTGTGCAAGAATTCAAACAGGTCGTAGCAGAAGAAGTGGGCGAAGCAACCGACCTCACCATCGGCAGCTTCACCCTGGCATAACCAGCCCGCGTCAGTCCGTCGCCGTCCTCTCACCACCGATCCGGCGACGGGCTCTTTCCCAAGGACACAGCACATGCAAGCACAGCACATCATCACTCTGGTCGGCCTGGCGGCCTGCTTTCTGCTCCTCACCGTCTTCATACGGAGAGCAATCAAGCGGGCATTACGCAGGTCGTACTGGGCAGGAAAGTCCGCAGGTATCGCCGACAGCAGCGCCCGCATGGACGCATTGAATGCAGACATAGCAATGCTTGCACGCCGCCGAGAACGCGACCGCAAAGGATTTCTGCACACTATCGAACTCAAAAACCTCGCTATCAGGCAGCTCGAGGAGCAGTCGAACTCGGGCAGTACCGGCTCGCTCACCAAAGCCGATCTCCAGGTTATGTCAGACACCGCCATCACGCTGGGGCTGGCCCACAAAACCTGGGTTCACATAAAAGGCACAGAGCCATGGCGCACACGCGCAGCAACGCAACTTGAGCAACTGAACAGCATCGTGCTGCGAATCCTTGGCGAGATTCGCATCAGCAGCAGGTCGGCGGAAAACCACACTGATGCGGAGGAAGCAGCATGACCTCACTCACTCGCCCGCCATTTGATTTCAAAACTCAGTACAGCCTAGGGTTTAACGCGCAAGACGACGAGATTGTTGTCGACTATTTCTGTGGTGGCGGTGGCGCTGGTACTGGGCTAGAAATGGGCCTCGGCCGGAAAGTCAGCGTGGCCAAGAACCACAGCGCTGCAGCCATCAGCATGCACACAGTCAATCACCCAGGCGCGAAGCACTTCATCACCGACGTGTTCGACGGCGATCCGGATGCCGAATGCGGCGGCAAGGCCGTGGGCTGGTTCCACATGAGCCCCGACTGCACCCACCACAGCCAGGCAGCCAGTGGCCAGCCGCGCAAACGCGAGATCCGCAACCTGTCTTGGATCGGTTTGAAATGGGCAGGTAAGAAGAAGCCCCGCGTCATCAGCTTGGAGAACGTAAAGCAAATCCTGCAATGGGGGCCGCTGGTGGCCAAACGAGACCCGGCCACAGGTAGGGCGATCAAGCTGGTCACAGTTCTGGGCACCAATGACAAAGCGAAGGTGCAGCACACTGTTGCCGCACCTGGTGAGGTCGTTCCAGTAGATCAGCAATTTCTGGTGCCAGACCCAACGCGGCGTGGCCAAACATGGGCCGTGCTCGTGGCCGAGCTGGAACGACTGGGCTATACCGTCGAGTGGCGTGTGATCCGGGCCTGCGACTTCGGCGCACCCACCAGCCGGGAACGACTGTTCATGATCGCCCGCTGCGATGGCGAGCCTATCGTATGGCCAGAACCAACCCACGCCAAGCGTCCTGCCAAAGGCCAGAAACCTTGGAAGACTGCCGCCGAATGCATCGACTTTACAGACCTGGGGAAAAGCATATTCGGACGCAAAAAAGACTTGGCTCCAGCCACCCTGCGCCGAGTCGCGAAAGGTATGAAGAAGTTCGTCATCGATAGCCCGGCACCTTTTATCGTCCCAATTGCAAACTGGTCAGGCGAGACGGTGCAATCGGCCAACGAGCCGCTGCGCACGGTCACGTCATATCCAAAGGGCGGCGCGTTCTCTGTGGTCAGCCCGGTTATCGCACCGGCAACCCACCAAGGCAGCGACCGCATCAACGATCCACTGGAGCCATTGCCGACAATCACCTGCGCCAACCGTGGCGAACTGACGCTGATCAGCCCCACCCTTATCCAGTCAGGTTATGGCGAGCGCAATGGGCAGCTACCTCGCGTGCCAGGAATAGACCAGCCGCTCGGCACAGTTGTAGCTGGCGGCGTGAAACATGCGGTCGTCTCCGCATTCATGGCTCAGATGAACGGCGGCTTCAACACCATCCACGGCAAAGGTGCAGACGAGCCGATGACGACAGTCACCAACACTGGAAGCCAGCAGCAATTGGTGACAGCCACGCTGATCACCAACACCACTGGCCACGGCCCGACAGATCTGGACGATCCAGTCCCCACAGTGACGACTGGACAGCACCATGCCCTTGTAGCAGCAAGCCTGGTCCACCTGCGGGGCAACTGTGATGCGCGGGATTTGATAGATCCGCTGCACACCATCAGTGCTGGCGGGCAGCATCACGGACTGGTCACTGCATTCATGGAACGCCAGTTTGGAGCGAGTATCGATCAGGCATTGGACGAACCAGCTCCGACGGTAACGGCAGGTGGCGGCGGCAAAAGCGCTGTTGTTTCATTGAAGCTGTCACCGGAACACGAGGAAGGCGCTCTGCGTGTCGCTGCCTTCCTGATCAGCTATTACGGGACAGAGAACTTCAGCGGCGCGGGAGAGCCGACACCAACGATCACGACCAAGGATCGCCTGGCGCTGGTCACCGTGATGGTCAAGGGCACGCCATACGTGATCGTCGACATCTGCCTGCGAATGCTCAAACCGCCAGAGCTATACAAGGCTCAGGGCTTCCCCGCCGGCTACATCATTACCCACGGTGCAGACGGCAAGCCGTTCACAAAGACCAAGCAGGTACACATGTGCGGAAACAGCGTAAGCCCTCCGCCGATGGCCGCACTTGCCAAAGCAAACGACCCATGGCGGCAGATCGAACTCTGCTGGGAGGCAGCATGAGCCGCACAGGAGCGCGTGACAAAGCGCGCCGGCAGCTTACCGAAACCCTGACGCTCTTGAGTGAAGCCGTAGCCATTCTTGGCACGTCACGCTCGCTGATCGAGCACATGGGTACCTCAGACGCAGCTCAGTATCTTGCCGGTCTGGGCGCTTTTTGTTCTCGCCCGTTTCCAGCGCAGGTCGACCAGCACCCTGATAACCAAGCTGTTGATAGGTTCGCTGCCGCAATGAAAACCAAGCTTGCAGAGGCTCGCGTCAAAGGTCGTCATAGCTGGTGTGAGTCATGGGTGCAGGACAAGCAACTAGCCGAACTGATGGTTGGGCACATTCCCAAGAGCAATGCTGGCAACTTCGAGGACATAGCGAACTTTGCCATGATGCTGCATCAACGGGGCGCGGATCCTATGGAACTGACATTGGCGTTCAACAAAGCCAAGCTCGGCCGGGATTTGATGGCGCGTGTTGAACGTGTGCTAGAGGAAATGACCAAGCAAATTACCATTCAACCAGCCAATCTGGACAGCAAGCCAGTGGCTTGGGATGTCCGATCCAGTCGTGGAAGCTGGTGCAAAACGGTGAGAAGCCTAAAGACCGTAAAGGCTGCTGAACAGTGCGGCTTCAAGATAGAACCGCTCTATCGCCAAGTCCAATCAGTCAGAGCGAACGCAGACGGGGGTGGGGCATTATGAATACGCTCTTTCTCCTTATGGCCCAATACGAAGGCCAAGCAGTGATACCCGTCGACAGGGTCTGCTCCGACTATATGCATCTGTCTGTAGAGAAGTTTAAGCGCAAATGCCTAGACGGAGAGATAGATATACCAATTGTTAGACTTGGTGCCGACAGCCAAAAAGCAGCGTTAGGCATTCACCTAAAAGATTTGGCTGACTATATTGATCGACAACGGGAGAAAGCAACGAAGGAGCAGAACAAGTTGATGGGCAGAGTCGCATAAAGCAAAGCAGTGAGCTGAGACTTATCAAACTACTAAACTTAGGCGCATCGCAAACATCTTATACATACCAAAAATAACTACCAAAACAAATAGAAAAAGACCCAGCCACCTTCTGGCTGGGCTTTTCGTTACATTCGCTGCAAGCCCGCGCGAGCTTACACGACCACCTATCACTACTCCAGATTATGAGCCAAGTCCACAATTGTATAATATGCGGACATATGACTGTAATTTTCACCAAAAGCTCGGCTAATTGCTTCAACGTATTCAGTTTGACCACTAGCGCGCCGGTAATTCTCTCGCGCCGCGGATGCTCCTAATGCAAAGAAATTCAAATAGTTATGAAATATATCATGCACCGAAATACTTGTATCGCCAAAATAAAGAATTGCTGCCTGATACTTTTCCTTTAAGCGCCTAATAGTCTCATTGGAAGGTGAATTCTTAGACTCCCAGTACAACTCGGGGTTGCGATCCTTTAAAAAAACAAGGTAAGCCCCCCAAAAAAAATGGAATTGCCCCTTCACATTTGATTCAAGAGATTGTATTTGAAAAACAATCTTCTCTAACTCTCTCAGTTTAGCGCCAAACGTTTGTGCTAGAGCTAGGAAAACGATCTGTCTCAAATTGAGATCTTCTTCGCCTTTCAATACTGTACCGTAAACCGGAGTTGCAAAATGCATGGAATCATGGCGATCTCGGGGATCATAATCAGATATGACCGGGATACCAATATCATGCCGCCAGTCTTGCGTGTGACTGCTCAAGAATTTGGTTTTGATCCACTCTCTAGGATTTGAGTTATCCAATGAAAATTCAGCATCAAAAAATCTTTTTAGATACTGCCTAGATTCGAAAGACTGTCCATAAACCGCATTGATTGAGTGCGCTAACTGCTTGGTGTCGCTAGCGATAATAAATTTGCATTCAGATATATCGAAAAGATGTTTAATTCTTTCTAATAACTCGATAGCATAAGTCGGACGACATCGATCTAACTCATCAATAAAAATATAAGCAGGCTTTGAATCACCCCCTTTCTTTAGCTTGGCCTTACTTAAAAGCTCAATAAATATTTTTTTGAAATTATCAACACTTTCTATAGCATCCTTATTTGAAGATATCAAATGTTCCACGGCTTTCTCGGCGGCATCAGCCAAACTATCGCTTACAGCTTCTGAAATAGCATCACTGTCTACAGCTAGATATTTTTTTACTAACCCTTTAGCAACCACCGGTGTGGCAGCGACTAAAGTTTTTGCCGCACTTGCAGTGAATTTTTTTAACGTCTTGGTGGCATCGGCGGTTTTTTCTAGCTGACCTTGAAGCTGCTCCCTTATCGTTGCAACAAGAGATACGAACGGATCACCTGAATAGTCATGCTTCCAAGCATCAAAATAAATACATGGACGAATGGGATGTTGCTCCTCATGCCAAGCCTGTAAAAAAAATGTTTTACCTGACCCCCACTCCGAATTCACATTCAAGACTTTGATATGAACAGATGCATCAAGGTGCTGACTTAAGAACTTAGCGACCCCTTTGCGGTTCATAAGATCATGTCTCCACGGGTCATTGTCGTTGATTACAGTCATTCCCTAACTACCCCACTTGGCAAAAAAATGTAGACCAAATCGATCAGCAGCTGGATCTTACCCGCCTGATAGAACCCGTGTACAGCTGCGGGCTGAGAAGATACAGCGTTGAGTCCATACGATCCTCATTACGAGGGGACGCTATGCATGATATGCATTTGATACATTGCACTCTATCTGTACTAGGATCTGTTTGGAATATCCCGTGCGTGCATACGTAGCCTACTTCCCTCTCCGCCCACAGAAGCTTCTCGGAATTTCGAGCACCTTCTGAGTAGCTATCACTGCAAAATTGGTACACCACCTCAACCAGCTACCGTTTCACCCAATAAAATAAGGGCCTTTACGATAGGCTCATCCAATCCATCATAATGAAGCTAAAGAATTTCTCAAACTCGCCAGGCGGCTCTGGGCACAGCGCTGAGAATGTCAGCCTATAACAATAGCGGTTGGATGGTACGCCAAGGCAATCGCGCAGAGCTCACACCCCCGTCCCCCAGATAGAAAGAACGAATGCGAGGGCTAGGATCAGGCCAACCTTACCACCCGTCGCTTTCAGGTTAATTCAGCTCAGCAATCCAGCGGTCCAGCAGATACAGCGTAAGGCCCTGCTTTTCATGAGGCCGAGCAATTTACTGACAGTGAGTCTGAAATGAATATATTGCGTGAAACGATGCTTACAACACGCCTAGTATCTGCATTTGTGGCCTGTGCCATAATCACGTTAGGGGTAGGACTGGTAGCATACACGGGCATTGAAAGCCTAAAGGCAAACGTCGACGATGTCATCAATAATAGTTTAGTATCTGTATATAAGACCAGCAACGCCCGAGCAAATACTGTGGCTCACTATCGCGACCTACATCGAGCTTTATTGTTTAAATATGAAAAAGTAGACCAGGCAAAGTACGAGACTGTACTTCAATCACTGACAGACAACCAAAAAGAAGTAGAGCAGCTTTTCAGAGAATACCGACAAACTCCACTAGAAGATGACGAGCGTGTTGCGGGCGACCAATTTGAAAAAGATTGGCCTGCTTATATTGCGGCAGGCAATCGCCTGATAGAGTTGACCACAGCCGGTGATCTGGAAGGCGCAACCAGATTATTTGAAAAGCAAATCGACCCTACGTACAAGGCGGTGAACGACGAGCTCAAACTTATTATAGCCTCTAACAATCGTCAAAGTATGGAAGCAGGACCTGAGGCAGAATCAACTACCCATGGAGCTTACTTGTCATTAGCCATCGGCGTAGCTGCCGCGTTTATAGCCGCGATCGCTTTGGGATTACTCGTAACCAGGTCTATAACACGCCCCCTATCGTCAGCTCTGCTTACTGCACAACAGGTTGCCAGTGGAGACCTTTCACGTACTATTGATGTTAGCGGCAAAGACGAGACAGGGATGCTACTTACTGCGCTTAGCACCATGCAGGTCAATCTGAGAGCTACCATTAAGGAGATCGGCAGCGCAGCCGACCAACTCGCTTCCGCATCCGAAGAGCTGAATGCTGTTACAGAGGAAAGCTCTAGGGGGCTCATCCGCCAAAATGACGAAATCCAACAAGCCGCGACTGCCGTTAACGAAATGACAGCGGCAGTGGAAGAAGTAGCTAGAAACGCTACCGGCGCTTCAGAAGCCTCTGAACAGACAAGCCGCGATGCGATAGACGGACGCAATCAGGTCAAAAAAGCTGTCGACTCCGTCAGTGCTATGGCAGACAAGATTACCGACTCAACCGACAAGGTTCAGGTCTTGGCTACGCGCGTTAACGAAATCACTAAAATACTCGCAGTCATCCAATCTATCGCCGAGCAGACCAACCTGCTGGCGCTGAACGCTGCCATTGAAGCGGCCAGAGCTGGCGAACAGGGGCGAGGCTTCGCTGTAGTTGCGGATGAAGTGCGTGCTCTTGCGCACCGAACTCAAGCATCGACCGCAGATATTGAGACGATGATGGGACAGGTACGCATTGGTGCGGAAGATGCAGTTCTCGCGATGAATACTAGTAAAGCTCTCGCCGCAGAGACTCGTAATCAGGCTGTCGAGGCAGGCATGGCTCTTGATCGGATCACAGAAGGCGTTTCAACGATAAATGAAAAAAATCTCGTAATAGCTAGTGCTGCCGAGGAACAGGCTCACGTTGCCCGTGAAGTTGATCGCAACCTCATCAATATTCAAGATCTTTCCACACAGACCGCCACAGGGGCACATCAGACCAACGCTTCCAGCTCAGAGCTCTCGAGACTTGCTGCCTCATTCGGAGTACTCGTAGGCAAGTTCAAAACCTAACTGACGTCTACTCTGTTGACGATTGAATGTCTCATGTGTAGCCACACCCATGTGAGACATCGTTGTTAAGTCACGACGTTCATCTGAATATCATTGCGTCAAATTTGCTACAAGGCGACTGTGGAATGCTGTTATCCCTTGCAAACACTGGTCGCACCCCCAGAGTTCGTCCAGTCCATCATGGGGGCGACGGAGAAGCGGCGGGACAGTGTTGCAACCGGCTCGCCTATGTTTGCTGAGGCTTCGTTGTTTTCGATGTTCATGTGGATTGGTCTTTTACGCGGCGGGTTATCGCCATCCCTTAGCTGGCCTTAACAACATGCATCATTGAGAGGCGGCCAGTGAGAAAATGGCACAATTGAATCGAGTGATGCGCGGGACCACGCAGTGGCCCGCACGCAGAGACGCGGTCAATCGGGAAAGGCCGATAGTTTATCAGGAAAGCGACAGCCCTGATGACGTGCTTATTTGCAGCCGGATTTCAGGCACAGGAGCTGAACGAGTCAAAAAGCGCCAACAGCAAAGGCATTTTCCGGGCGTGTTTTTCCAAGGATATTCTGCTCGCAGTCAGCATTGACGCTCCTCACAACGCTGGTACTAATTCTGGAAAGGACAGCTCTGGAAATACGATCGTGGTTGGAGAGTACAGACATCCGTATGGCGGGCAATGCGGGAAGCAGCGAGCTTGTGATAATAGGCGTATCGCCCGGAATGAGTGATAACTCGCCCACGCCAATACCCACACCGGCACTGATGGCATTGAAAACGGCAAAATTGGACTCTGAGGTGAATCGTATCTCGGACGCCATCCCGGCAAACTGCAAGGATTGGACAGAGACCTCTCGGCATATACAACCATCGGGAAAATGCACCAACGGTATCGGATGCCCTGCCCTGATCAGCCTGGCATCGCCGATCCAGTGCAGTTCTTCACGCCTGATGTATTCAGAATGCTCCATGACCCGAGATTCCGGTACTGCGACAACGGCCATGTCCAGTAGACCCTGGTCGACGTCGTCTATCAAGAACGACGACGTCTTGCAGACCAGCTTTATCTTGAGATCGGGGTTTGATCGAGACAGGGCTTTTACAATCCCGTGAACGAAAAAGAGTGCGTAATCATCCGGCATGCCCAGACGCAATTCGCTATCAGGGTTCTTGTTCTTCAAGCGGAACAGATTGTCATGCATGGCGAGAATCTTTTCAGCGGCCGCCAATACTTCTTCGCCAATGACCGTCAGCCGAAAACCGTCGTCGCCTCTGACGAACAATTTCAGTTCCAGAAGTGCTTCCAGCTTTTTTATCTGCATGCTGATGGCAGGTGGAGTTTTGCACAGCGCAACCGCAGACCGCGTGATACTTCGAGTTTCGCTCACCGATTTGAACGTGCGCCAGAGGTGCGTATCAACATCAAAGATTCGAGACATCCGTTTTCCCTGTTTACCCGGTGCAAAGCGGATGGTCGACTTTGTCAACCGGGTGTTTTCCCGCTCCGGGGTTTTTCCACTGCACCCCGGCTTTCGTTCCCTATATAGTTAGGCCATTTGGCGGGTATTCGCAAAGTATTCCTGAGCATCAGAGGAAATAGGGTTAAAAAACGGCGGGCTGAATCGATTTTCTGCGCCCCGATCATCTTTCTGACCGTTCATTTACGGATGAAAACTTCGGTACGTCCAGACTCCATCCGCTGCACGGATACCGAGCTTCGTTCAGGAAGCTTCCTCCCGCAACGCGACGCCAAGCGCCTGCAGCAGAGGTGTATTTTCACAGGCGATGTACGTGACCTCTGCGTCCTCTGATGTATTGACGTGTTTGTGCCAACGCCAGACGGGAATATAAACGGCGTCTCCAGCTGTCCAGGCAACGAGCGTCTCTCCTACCATCGAAAAACCGGTGCCTGAAATAATATAGATGATGGTTTCATAGTTATGCCGATGCAGGCCCGACCCTTGCAGCGGCTGTAGCGCACCGAACGTCATGCTTATCGACCTGGACGGCAGGTCGACAACATGAACTTCGTGCTTTCTTGTTTTGCTGAACGCGTCCAGCGTGGTTGTTCTGACGCCTTCATGTAACAGCGTGCCCACGTCCTCGCCAACGGCCATACTGGCGGGAACATGCACGAAATCACTGGACGAAAAAGTATGGTTATTCATGCTCACCTCAAAGTTTATCGAGAAACTCAAGTCGCGCCTTGATCATCATGACGGCGGCGTGCCGGACTATTTCAAAACGAGTCGGTTTTTCCATCACCAGACGCGACAGAATCGCCAACAGGGTGTCCGCGTGACCATCGTCACATTCGATATGCAACGTGAAAAACCTGAGCCTCTCTGCAGCAACGCCCTGACCCGAGAAGCCAGTGACAATGTCACTGTACAGATGAGGAACAATGGCCTCAGCCCCCAGGCACAACGCCGAGAGTCCATAAATACCATTGGGCTGTTTGCAAAAGTTCATCATTGTATCGATGAGGTTCTGCGTGGAAGGAAGCGTGGCGTGCGCCTCGAGGTTCAGGTCGAAGGAGCACAACATCTCACGGTAGATAGCCGAATGAGTGGGTTCGGCGACTTCACCAAAACCCAGTTCTTCGAAAAGATTTTCGAACACTGCCAGAATATCTTCATCACCCTCAAGATGACTCATTAACTGGCAGATGTACCGCGTGAAATAACGGCTGTATTTTCCTTGTTGCACGAGAAAGTTCTTCAGCCGGTCTATCGGCATGCTTGCCGCACGGCACTGAACCAGAAAAGGATGATCGAAAACCTGCTGGATCAGTTCGTCTCTTAATTGTGCAAGCTCTTGCAGGATGAACTCATTGCCCAACGCACGGGCAGACAATGTACGGGTATCTCCAACCATTAAATCCATCAGGCAATCCCTCGCGATGATTCGTTATGTAAGGTAGAAAGGTAGGCACGTTTCAAGATGTCCAGTCCGCGCTCTAGTACAGGCAGATCGATGGTCAGCGGCGGCATCAGCTTGAGCACTTCATTCAAGGGGCCACAGGTTTCCACAAGCAGACCTTGTGACAGGCATTCTGCAGACAGTCTGCTCGCGCGCCGTGAGTTGCCAAATCTCAATCCCATGAACAGCCCTCTCCCGACAATGCGGACAGCCTCGGGGGGTGAATGAGCAATTATTTTTTCCAGTGCAAGGCGCAGAACGGCGGAACGTTGCGCTATCGAGCGCTCGAACGCGTTGTCTTGCCAATAGCTCAGTGCCGCCGCAGCCGTCAAGAATGCAGTGTTGTTTCCACGGAAGGTGCCATTGTGCTCACCGGGCGCCCACTGATCGTGCTCCGGTTTTATCAGCACCAGTGACATCGGCAGACCATAACCGCTGATGGACTTTGAAAGGCAAATGATGTCGGGGGATATATCGGCAGATTCAAAACTGAAAAATGTGCCCGTACGACCGCAACCGGCTTGAATATCGTCAATGATCAGTAGCGCACCTGAGGCCCGGCACAGCTGTTGAATTCTCTGTAACCATTGCGGCCGCGCGCAATTCAAACCGCCCTCGCCCTGCACAACTTCCAGAATAATGGCCGCTGGCGGCTCGAAACCTGCGCCTGCTGAGGAGAACATCGTTTCAATGATATGCGCGCTGTCAATGTCACGCCCCAGAAATCCGTCATAAGGTAGCCGAACGACGTTTGACAGCTCTACGCCAGAGACGGCTCTTTTATCGGCGTTGGCGGTCAGCGCCAGCGAGCCCAGCGTGACGCCGTGAAATGCATGGGTAAACGCAGCGATGCAAGTGCGTCCGGTGATCTTGCGGGCCAGCTTCAAGGCGGCCTCGATTGCATTGGTGCCCGTGGGCCCGGTGAACTGCAGTTTGTAGTTCATCCCCCGCGGCGTGAGGATAATCCGCTCGAATTGTTCGATAAACCGAGACTTCGCAGCGCTGTGAAAGTCCAGGGTTGTCGTGATGCCGTCCTGCTGAATATAGTCCAACAGCTCTTTTTTCAAACGCGGGTTATTGTGGCCATAGTTCAGTGATCCGGCCCCCGCAAAAAAGTCGATGAACTGCCGCCCCTCGACGTCTTCGATCACTGCCCCTTGCGCCGTCGCAAACACAACGTCACAGTCGCGACAATAAGAACGCACATTCGACTCACGCTCGTAGATAGCCATTGATGGGTTCATGCCTGCTTCCCTTGCCCAGAAAAATTAAACTACGCTCGCGCCATGATGTAATGGCCCAGGCTTTTCTCGGGCCCGTAAAATATCGACAGCATGTCCTTGATGTCCAAATGCAGAACCGTACACTCTGACGTTTCATGCAACTCGTCTCGAAAGCGAATGTTCAAGTCACGGAACCCCATGTGGGCCAGTGCTTTTATCGGTGTGTGCGGTGTATCGATAAAACAATTGGCAAGGACGTCGTAGTTTTTATCTTTCAGGCAATACTGCAAAGCCGCTTTTACCAAGGCAGCAAAAATACCGTAGGGGTAAGCCGAAAATATCTGATCGCGGTGCCTGGCCGGAACCATGAGTCGCGCACATTCGATCAGCGCGCCTTGCGCGGTTGCCCGTATCCCGGAAATATCGGCAAAGTTGTCGATGGGCAGACCTTGGTCCCCATCGATAATCATGCGCATGACCCCCACGGCGGCTCCCTCTTCGTCAGTGGCGAGCAGGTAGACCGAGTTGGCATGGTAGCGATCATTGCGAGGATCGGTGTCATCCCCGTCCAGCCAACCTAACTCCTCGCTGTACACTTCCTGCCAAACAGCCTTGACCAGGGCGAGTTCGATATCAGAGTTTGCAAGTAACACGTTACCTTTGAAATCCTTCGACGTGGCTTCGTCAAAGGACAGTGTCGATTCGTTCATGTTGTGCATTCCATAGCGTGTAGGTATAGGAAACTGCCATTATTGAAACAATCATTGCGACTGCACTGATGACACCTACGACGGGCGCTTCAACGAACTCGAGAAGTGTTCCCAGCAGGAAAGAACCTATCGGACTGCCCCCCATGAAAAACAACATCAGTAACGCTAACACCTGAGCTTTATTGCCTGAAGGGGCATTTTCCTGAATCAGCGTCTGCCCCATGCTGAGGGCAATACCGCCCAGAAACCCCCAACTCAATACCCCTAAAAACAGAATCCACTCTGTGAGCACGGACGGGATAACCGCCAGTAGTAACGACGCGAGCAGGCAGGAACTGATCAGTGCCCGTAATTTGTTTTCTATCCCGCCCTTGACGGTCAAGACAATGACGGAAGCGATCAACCCGACCATAAACACGATATTGAACAGCGCCAACAACGAGGCCTCGTACCCCGGCAACCGGGAAATATGTAGGGGCAGCATGACGAAAAACGAGCCCAGAAAGAACACACCGATCAGGCCGTTCAATAACAGTACCGGGAAGATGACCGGGTGCTGAATGGAAAACCGCAGTGCGGTACTGGTTTCAGCGATCAGGCCGGAATGAGGCTTGCTGGGCGTGGTCACCGAAATATAAGAGGCGGCCAGGGACGACATCCCGAACAGAAGCGACAACAACAAGAACATCAGACCGACGCCCACCTGCGGTGCAAAACCTCCAATGGCGAAACCCACCGTCTGAATCCCGAACTCAATCCCGATGTTTATAGTGACGATCTTTTGCAACTGTTTCTTGCCCAGTACATTCAAGTAAAGTTCTCTGGCGGGCGCACAAAAGGCCGACAGCACGCCAAAAGCCAACGCATACACCAGCACGTTGGCGTAGGTTATTGCGGACTGGTAACTCCAGACGGCGAAGACCAATGCCGTCAGCGCGCCACCCAGGTACACGCAGACCAATAACCTGCGCACCGGTTTGCGATCGGCAACATAACCGCCATAGATCACCAGCAGCAGCACCGGCAACATCAGGCACATCTGGGCGATGCCAAATTGAAAGGCCGATGCATGAACGACGCTGATCAGTACCCAGGGCAGAAATACGCTTTGTATTCCCACACAAATGAACCACAGACTGGAGGCCAGGAGGAACCTGGAAATATTGTGCCGTTCCTGAGTATCGAGCACTTCGTTCACGGCGCCGTCCTCAAAGGGCTGGCCCCAATCGGGGCCAGCTGGTTCAATTGACATTGAAGTGTTTGCGATGCTCCTCGGGGTTTGCCCACGTGCCGTCGAATTCATAAATACCGTTGTCGAACGTAGAGCCGTCGAACCAGTAATACTTGGGCATGGGAGGAAGTTCGGTGCTGTACGGTGCGCCCTCCAGGTCGCAAAGCATCAGCGCTGAACGACAGAGAATCAGGTAATGCGAGGCCGTCGGTGCCACGGAAAGAATAGGCACGTTTCCTGTCTCTTTCATCCAGCTGAAAATATCGGGAATGCTCGGAAAACGAGGCTGATAAGAGGCCTGGAGCATGACCAGCCTTTCGACCAGTTCAGGTGTCATCTGCGCCTCTTCCGGAATATCGTAAAAATCCTCCAGCGTCAGACCTGCCTTATCGAACTTGTAGATGTTCGCGCCCCAACCGACCACCGAGGATGCCAATAAGCCTTTGCACCTGGCTGAGTGACGGTACGCCCTGTGCAGTGCATAGCGCTCGGCAATGCTGTAGAAGTCCATTTGATCCAGCACCAGATCACAGTCCTCCACAAACGCTTCAGCGGTGTGCTTCTGTATACCCTCAGGAAACACATCAACGCTCACGTCACCCGCCAGCCGGTGAACCAGCTCGGCAACTACCAATGCCTTGTTACGACCGACGGTTTCCACTGAAGCACCGAACTGTCGATTGATATTGCTGATTTCAAAAGAATCGGGATCGGCAATTTTGATATGCCTTACCCCCAACCGTGCCAGACCGAGGGCCACGGCACCGCCAATACCCCCTGCGCCTGCGACGCCGACAACAGCATTGGAAAGCTTACCCTGATTGGCCATCTGCTCCAGTTTCGAATTGCCGAGAAAACAACCGCTGCGTGAAACCCGCTCGTTGTATACCTGCTCGTCGAAAACGCCTGGAAATTTAACAATGCGTGCTTTCTTCAACATGATCTGCTCCTTGCTTTAGTTGCGGCCGCCGCAAAAACTACAGGCCAGTGACAATCGGTTATATGAGCCTTCCAGAAAAACCCGTACCTCGCGATAGAGTTCGAATTGCTTTTTTTCAAATAACATGGCGTGGGTGCCTTTATCGATCAGCACGTACCGTTTACTGGAAGCATTGCTCAGGTGTGTGTACAGCCAGTCGATATCCGCCGCGGTGGTCAGCACATGATCATAATCACCGCGTGTGATTAACACAGGCACCGTGATTGTGGCAGGGTCCCAATACACGCCATGCCAGGCATCGTAGATATCCTGGGCAAAGCCTCCGGGTACTTTAATCATGTTCTTTTGATGCGCTCTTTCCAACGCCGCATCACCGGGCCAGTTTTTTATAAACCCTTGTTCAAGCTGCGTCTGGGTGCCCGCCGGACGGTCTTCTTCTATCATGGACAATCGCTTGTCGACCGGAATCTCATAAAAGCTCTTGTCGGGTCTTTCGGCACTGCCGAACAAGCCTCGGACAATCTCCGGGCTTGTGGTATCACGCCGGACGATGGGCGAGTTGAACACGACCTTGTCCACTTTTTCGCCGTGCGCGCTCAGGTAATACCCCACCGGTATCGCGCCCCTGGACGTGGCGATAATCGTCAGTTTTTTAGCACCGGTAAACTTCAATACATAGTCGACGGCGGCATCAATCACGGGCACCAGACTTTTGGCATTGCCCACCGATTCACCGTTGGCGTGTGGACTGGCCTCGCGCATTTCCGAATAATCATCAGAACGACCATACCCCGGCAGGTCCACCACCCAGGCCTCGCGTCCTGAATTGGCGACGTCTTGGGCCCAGGAATAACCGTCTATGGCGTACCCGGCCGAGAGATTACCTGAAATGGTTGCACCATGAATAAACAGAACAACTTGTGACTCTTTCATTGTTTGAGTGTGGGTCCCTTTCGGCGAATCACGCCAGAGGGCCATTTTCATCGCGTCAGTTTTTAGCGTGACGGTATGAACTTCCACACCGTCTATATTTGCGGCTGAACTGGCAGGCAGTGGCGCCGCGCTCACCATTAAGGCGGTGGTACAGGACGCAATAAACAACGCAGCAGAAGCAATCCTTTTCATCAGTCGACGTCCTTGCGATAAAGTGGATAAAAGCATTCCACAGGGGCTGCTTGTTGTCTGTTCAAACTTTTTTAAGCCCCTTCACTTTTTTTTAATCATGCGTGCTGCGAAGAGGACTATGCTTGGCCATTCAGGGAGGCGCTATGAACACCAGCCAGGCATTCAGAAAGTTACATGAACGCGATCAGTTATTCGTCATGCCCAATGCTTGGTGTGAGGGAAGCGCGCGCCTCATTCAGCAGTTGGGCTACGCCAGCCTCGGCACCACCAGCGCGGGGATTGCCTATGCACAGGGCTACCGCGATTCATCTCCCTCGATGAACAATGAAGATCGCTTTGCGGCGATTGAGCGCATCGTTCGGGCAGTGGACATACCCGTGACGGCAGACCTGGAGAACGGTCTGGCGAAAACACTGGGGAAGGTCGAGGAGCATTTCAGAAGAGCCCTGACCGTCGGCTGCGCCGGTGCGTCCATTGAGGATATATCCGACTATCATGACCCGAACACCCCGCTGTATTTCTCCATCGAAGAATCGTGCGATCGGGTACGCGCTGCGAGTGAGGCCGCCCACGCGCTCGATGCCGATTTCATGGTTACCGCCAGGACCGACTATCTGCTTGGCGCGCACGAGTATTCGTTGACCGAGGTTATTAAACGGCTGGTCGCATTTGAAGAAGCTGGAGCCGATTGTCTGTTCGCACCCGGCGTGAAATCGATAGAGGACGTTGAGACCATTCAGGGATCGCTCAGCAAACCTCTCAATGTGCTGCCTGTTTTCGGTATGACGATTGACAGACTCAGGACAGTCGGCGTTCGCCGGGTCAGCCTGGGCAGCTCGCTGTTTCGTAACGCCTACCGGCAGATCTCAACTGTTTTACTTGGATTGGAAGAACCAGAGGGACTGGATTTTCTACAATCGGGACTGAGTCTGAATCAGCTCGATGAAGTGATGCGTTAGCCAGGATCGAGTGTTTGCATGGAGCATACATGTGATATCCGATAGAACCCGAAATCCCGTTATTGGTCTCGAGAACGGCGTGACGATCAACCGTAGATCCTTTCGTCTGGCTTGGCGGACGCTGAGGTTTGGTAAAGCAGAGCAGTTGGCAACTGAGATGGCAGGCGTTGAAAACTTACCCGTTTCAACGACAGGTCTGGCGACGGTACTGAGCCCGGCCATGCGGCTTTTTGACGGATGTGCAGACATGGGTCTATGGGACGATGATGCGTATGACCTGTTGATCATTCGTCTCCCCCCCGACGGCAGCAGATCGGATACCTACAGGCATCTCATCCGTGTGGCACGTCAGGGTGTGATTATCCTGCGCTGACTTTCACGCCATGACGGGCGCGTTATCAGGGACAGGCAGCTCTGATCCGAATGCTCTTCAGTTGCCTCGCAACTCTATCGCCGCTACGCGACCTCACTCCGATTTCAACGGAATAATCACCGCAAACGTAGTCCCCAGATCCGCTTTCGACGTCACCTCGATATGCCCGCCGTGCGCATCGACAATCCTGTCGACGATGAACAGGCCCAGCCCCAGGCTTGAATAAGGTCCGTTGTCGGTCATCTTTTCGGGTGAGTAACGGTCCATCGGGTTGAAGATGAACGGAAGCACGTTTTCGGGAATCGGGCTGCCGGTGTTGTGGACGGTAAAGCGGAGCTCGCTTTCCGAGACAGCCAGCGTCACTTCGACGGGATCGCTGCTATTGCCGTGCTGTATGGCGTTGCCGATGAGGTTGGAGAAGACCTGCTCCAGGCGATCGCCATCGAAGCGGCCAATAACCGGGTCGTCTGAAGTCAGGCGAATGTCTGCTTCCGGGTGGACCGTACTCGACTCTTCAACGATCCGCGCGCAGATGGGTCGCACGTCTATTTCGGTCTTTTTCAGCGGGATGCCGGGACCGATCTGTGAGCGCGTGAAGTCGAGCAGGTCGCCGACGATCTGGTTGGCCCTTTTCACGCTGGAATAGATCCTCGATGCCACCTTGGTTGGCCGCGCGCCAAGATCATGGGTGCGCAACAACACGTCGGCACCCAGCAGTATCGCGCTTAGCGGGGTGCGCAAGTCGTGCCCGAGGATGCCCAGAAAGATGTTGCGTGACGCCTGGATCGCGCTGGTATAGCTGGAGATAGACTCGGCAAGAGCCTGATCTATTGCTTCGTTGAAACGGATCATGTCCTCGATCTGCTGTTGAGTGTCCAGCGCCTCTCGCGACATCCACTGCTTGATCACGCTCGCCCATAATGCCCGAAACTCCGAGACCACCTGATCGATGGTGAAGCCCGACATCAATCGAGTGATCGCGTGGCTTTTTCGCTGCGGTCTGTTCATTTGACACACCGTGGCCCTGCGATTTGTCGACCTGTTGTTGCAACGACTGATCCGTTTCCAGATCAGTGGCGATAGCCCGCAGCATTCGCTCGACATGGTCCCTAAGCTCTGCGGTATCCAGAGGCTCGCCTAGCGTGGACAGGGTGCGTGCAAAATCGGTCCATTCGCGCACGATAGGCTCGATGTTGTCGAGGATGAAGCCTGATAACCGCATAGCCATTCAAACCTGAACGTGAGCCCGCTGATTGCAGATTCGTAGGGTGAGCCGGGAACCCGTCCCGATCAAGCGGACAGATAACGTCTGAAGTAAAGTTCACGCCGTCAGGGGGATAGCGGAATACCGAATCTAATCGGCAAGTGCCTGTAAACGAGCTTGAACTGCGTCGTCGAAAATGATGTACAGCGCTTCGGCATCGGCTGGACGCAGCTTTCTGCTGGTCTCCAGACCATGAATGTATTCGATCTGCAACGCCGCTTCGGCTTCCACGTCGGCGCGGGTGCTGGTTGCGTCGAGCGCTCTCACCAGATCACTGATTGCTCCCTGTACAGGCTTGGGGAGCCGTAACGGGTCAAGTCGTTCTTGCATGCGCTCGGTATTCCGGTAAAAGCCATAGAGTGGGCAGCAGATCACGCAGCGGCGTGCAATGCAAGGACATGCGTCTGTTCATCGATGAGCTGATGATGCAGCGCGGCCCTCCAGCAGGTTTTTCAGGCTGTAGGTCACCACGCCCAGGATGATCAGGTCATCGTTGTCGGTGACATGCAGAGGTGGGTAATCCGGGTTTTGCGATTCCAGAATCACCACATCGCCGCGCATGTGCAAACGTCGGCAGATCTGCCGTGCATTGAGCGAGGCAACGACGATGTCACCGTGCTCGGCGTACTGGCTGCGGTCGACCACCAGCATATCCCCGCTGCACATGCCGCCCCCTTGCATGCCTTGGTCTTCGATCCTGGCCAGGTAGGCGTGCGGCTCACGGACCTCACAAAGCTCGGCGATGGAAACATGCTTCTCGACCACTGGCGATCTGGAGCCAACGGACGACAGCGATATGAACGGGAGTTTGATGCACCCTGCCGACAACGGGCCAAGGAAGGTAACACTCATGAGGCGAGCCTTTTCTGATTAACTGTATACATATACAGTTAATCGTTTATCGGTGGTCAGGTCAATCGCAATGCCAGATACCTCGACAGATGGCGCGGACCGAAGACCACGCCTTTCAGCGCTCACCTAACAGGCCATCAGGGCGTTGCATCACCCTTCGACAACTGCGTAATCAACGCCACGGTCAGGTAAAGCCTGGGGGCGATGCTCGATAATTCGATGTATTCATCGTCGGCATGCAGGCCGGCACCGACCACGCCCATAGTTTCGAGCACCGCAGGCTTTGCACTGCCCGGCACGTAGGCATAGCCAGCGTCGGTACCGAAACGCATGGCAATCGGCTCCAGAGTGCGGCCGGTTTTCTGGTAAAGCGTCTGCGCGGTTTTCGCCAACTGGTCGGAGCCGGGATTTCTGGCCAGCGGCGGCCGGCCTTTTTCCATTCGCAAGGTCACTTCGGTGCCATCTACCAGCGTCTTCTTCACGATCTTTTGTCCGTCAGCCAGTACGCGATCGCTCTCGCTGAGGTCGGAATAGCGCATGTCCGCCTCGGCCGAAGCGCTGGATGGAATGATGTTGCGCTTCTCCCCGCCCTTGATCAGCGTCCAGTTAACAGTGGTGCCTTTGCCCGGGTCGCCGAGGTCCTTGAGCTGCAGCAGTTGGTGCGCAAGCTCGATGGCCGCATTGCGCCCGGCCTCCGGCGCGGAGCCTGCGTGTGACGACTTGCCTTTGACATCGAGAATCAGGCCATTGATGCCGTTGGTGGCAACGGTAATGGCATCCTTGTCAGGCGGCTCGAACGAAAACACGTAGTCATGCTGGCGGGCGAGTTCGGCGATGACTTTTTTCGAGCCGCTGGAGCCGGTCTCCTCGTCCGGGTTGAAGAGCACAGTGAGCGTGCCGAACGCCTTGAACCGCTCATTCTGCAACAGTTGCAGCGCGTGCAGAATCATCGCTATGCCGCCCTTGGCGTCTGCCACGCCCGGACCATAGGCGCGCTCGCTGTCGAGCCTGAAGGGACGCTTGGCGGCGGTGCCCGGCCCGAACACTGTGTCGTAGTGAACCATCAACAGAAAAGACCGTGTGCCGGTGCCTTTGAAGGTACCGACAATATTGTCCCCCGCCGAAGGCTCTGCCGGCGTGGTGGAGACTTCTGCGCCCAGCGCCTTGAGACGTTCGACCAGCATTGCGCTGACGGTCTTCAGCCCGGGAGCCTGGCCGGTGCCTGTATCGACATCAACGAGCTGGCGGACAGTGTCGAGGTAGGCCGGTTGTTCGGCCTGGGCTTTTTTCAGCAACTGATCGGGTGACAGCTCGGCGGCGTTGGCAACCATGGAAAACACGCCCATGGACACCAGGGAAAGTCCGATTACGGCAGTGATGGGGAAGCGTCGTGAATGCATGCTGGTTCCTTCAGATGATCGCGAGTTGAACAGCATCTTTACCCCAATGCGCCGCTTGACGCCACCGGCCAGACCGGTTGCGAGACCGGCTTAATCTCAAGGCAAATGTCTGCTGCCAGAGGCCCGATGGCCTGATAGGCCCGTCAATCGCGCAGCGCACAGGCCGCTGGGCAGAGGTTAAATTCATATCAAGGGAACAAGCAGTGCGTGCGAGGCTCAAAAACAGTCTCGACAAAGGTATTCACGACAATGCCGTCCCTCAGGGCCTATCATCGGTAGCAGTAAACGCTGCGGCCTTGAGTGGTTGGCAGCGCTCGGGTAATGTCATCCAACCGCACAGGACAGAGCACGCTCATGACTTCCAAGCTGGATCAACTCAAGAAATTCACCACCGTTGTTGCTGACACCGGCGACTTCGGCGCAATCAAGAGCCTCGAACCCGAGGACGCCACCACTAACCCTTCCCTGCTGCTCAAGGCCGCTTCCGACGCAAACAACGCCAAGATGCTGGGCGAAGCGTTCGACGGTAGCAAGGGCGACATCGGCCTGGCCTGCGACCGCTTTGCAGTCGCCATCGGTCAGGAGATTCTCAAGGTGGTTCCGGGCCGCGTATCCACTGAAGTGGACGCACGCCTCTCGTTCGACACCAACGCCCTGATCGAGCGCAGTGAGCGTTTGATCGGTCTGTACGACGCCGCTGGCATCAAACGTGACCGGGTGCTGATCAAACTGGCCGCCACCTGGGAAGGTATCCGCGCAGCTGAAAAGCTCGAGAAGGATGGCATCCAGACCAACCTGACCTTGCTGTTCTCCTTCGCCCAGGCAGTCGCCTGCGCCGAGGCCGGGGTGTTCCTGATTTCGCCGTTCGTGGGCCGTATCTACGACTGGTACAAGAAGTCGACAGGCACCGACTACACCGGCGCAGAAGACCCGGGCGTGCAGTCGGTATCGCGCATCTACAACTACTACAAGGCCAACGACTTCAAAACCGTGGTCATGGGGGCGAGCTTCCGCAATCTGAACCAGATCGAACAGCTGGCGGGTTGTGATCGCCTGACCATCAGCACCGACCTGCTCAAGAAGCTGGCTGAAGATACCGGCACGCTGGAACGCAAGCTTGCACCGGGCAATGCCGGTGAGGCTCACCAGAGCCTCACTGAGAGCCAGTTCCGCTGGGCCTCCAATGAAGATGCCATGGCCACTGAAAAACTGGCTGAGGGCATTCGGCAGTTCGCTCGCGATCAGGAAAAGCTGGAAGCGTTGCTCTCCGCAAAAGCCTGATAACGAAAAAGGCGACACCTTCACGGGTGTCGCCCTTTTTGCTGCCTGCCGTTCGGTGATCAGAAGGACAGAAGCCATTAATGGTGCCTAGCGCTGACCTTCCAGTGCATTGACCAGATCATGGAATGCTTCACGATTCGAGTCGTTGAGGCCCATGAGGATCTTGTGTGCCTCAAGCACCTTGGCCTTGACCACTTCCTCACACTGATCCTGCGACGGCAGGTCAGTCAGGCACTCAGGCCGCGGCAGAGGCCGGTCAACGATGTTGAACACCTGATCGAAGCCCATCGACTGCAACAGGCGCGTGATGTCCTCGTGAGTGGTCACGAGAGTCGGCAACAGCCCGACCTTCTGACGCGACAGGATCGAAAGTTTGGCCAGCAAGCCAAGCGTGGTGCTGTCAATGCTGCGCGTCTCGGTCAGGTCGATGACCACCGCCGAGAAATTCAGCGCAGTGAAGATGCGCTCGATAGTCGCATCCAGAGCCGAACACAGCGTCAACCGCACTTCACCCACGAACTTGAGAACGAAGGTGCCTTCCTGCTCGGCGAACTGGATTCTACCGGTACTCATTCAAGATTCCTGCTTAACACTAACAAGGCGATATCATCCGGCATCTCCCCTAGCGTTGCCAATTCAAAAACCCGCTGCAAGCCATCCAGGCTGCCGCCAGCCGCCTTGACCAATTCGGGAAGGACGGCTTCTTTCTCTCTGAGTGTATCACCGGGTAACAAGTCCAGTATGCCATCAGACAACATGGTCAGACTGAAGGACTCGGGCAGATCGATTTCGTGATCCTGATAGGTGGCCTCGTTGAACAATCCGACCGGAAGCCCACGGCCTTCCAGATAATGCGCCTGCCCTTCGGAATACAACACAGGCAATGGCAGATGACCACCCACGGCGTACGTCAGTTTACCTGACTCTTCATCAATAACACCGCCGACCATCGTAACGTGCTTGCCCAGTTTGCAACTGATGAGGCCACGGTTGATATGCCCCAGCACATCAGACGGCTTGAATTCCGGAAGCGTGCCGCCACGCTTGGACTCGAACAGCAGCCGAGTGGTCATGAACTTCAGCAGCACGGTGATGAACGCCGATGACGCACCATGCCCTGAAACATCGGCCAGATAGAAGGCGACGCGCCGTTCGTCGACCCTGAAATAATCGACAAAATCGCCGGATAGATACAACGACGGAATGATCTGGTGCGCGAACTTGAAGTCGTCAATCGACCACGGGGTGATCGGCAACATGTTCATCTGCACTTGCCGACCTGCGTCCTGGTCTTCCTGCAACAGGTGAAGACTGGCTTCGAGTTCGCGATTGGCCTTTTCCAGCTTTTCGCGGTAGACCTGGTTTTCAGTGAGCAGACGAGCCCTGTCCAGTGCCCGACGCACTGAATGCTCCAGCACGGCAAGATCTTCAAGGGGCTTGATCAGATAATCGGCAGCGCCGAGGCGCAAGGCCTCTACCGCATCGCTCATCACGCCCGCACCGGATACAACGATGACAGGCGTCTGCGGAGCAATGGCGGTGACCTGACGGATCAGCTCAAGCCCGCCCATCTGAGGCATGCGCAGATCGCAGACCACCAGATCGGGGTTCTCTTGCTCGAACATCTGAATTCCCTGCAAGCCATTACTCGCTTGCAGAACGCTGAAGCCACTGTCTTCAAGGTAGGCGGCAAGGCTCGCGCGCACTACGTCGTCGTCATCGATAATCAGCAGCTTGGCACTGGTTTTTGGCATGGGGGCAAACGGCGCCAGATCAGGTTGGCGTAGGCGGCCCGGTGTTTCCGGAACCAGCTTACTGGATTCGCTTCTAGCCTCTCCGTAATAACACGCGACAACTGGATGTGCATGGCGTGTTTCAGAGGTGCCCTTCAAGGCGCAGACGGTACTCCCATCCGACGGGTGTTTCAAGCATGCTCCTATCCTCACTCTGCGCTCTTTACATCGCAAATCACCCGGAGTTATAAGAACTCACAAATCAGCAACTAAAACGAAGGACTGTACATGAGCGGAAATGATCGCAACTACGAGGAAAAGCGGGATTACATCCGCATGCGCGTCGAAGCAGACGTCAACCTGATCCACGCGGGCCAGGTGATTCCCGCCGTATGCATTGACCTTTCCAGTTCGGGCATGCAGGTCCAGGCACCACGCTCATTTCAGGTCGGGGACAAGCTTAGCGTGAGCATTGACTCTGATCATCCTGCGCTTAAGGGACTTGAGGCCGAAACCGAGGTGGTGTGGGTCAATGACGAAGAAGGCGGCGGACAGAAACTGGGGCTTTCCATCGTCTCGATGCGCTGACCCGCAGGCGGAATTACTTCACACTTTCGAAAAATAATAAAGGCGACCCAGGGTCGCCTTTATTAGTCATGCAGATGCAAAGTGTCGATTAAAAATCGTCTTCGACCTTTCCGTCCTTGACTTTGAACTCGCGGTTCTGCAGGTAAGCGTTACGGATGAACGTGTAACGATCACCGCTGACCATACGCTCGGCAGACAGCAGGCTGGCACGTGTATCGATCAGATTCACGGCCAGCGCCGTATTACGGGTCGGCACATGATCGATGTAGCGGTACGGAGACGTGTAGGTGTCCGGGTATTTCGCGAAGGCATCACGCACGGTGCTTGGACCCAGCAGCGGAATCACCACGAACGGGCCGCTCGGCACCCCCCAGTAGCCCAGTGTCTGGCCAAAATCTTCATCGTTGCGTTGCAGGCCCATGCGGGTACCCACGTCGATGAAGCCCAGCAGGCCGAAAGTGGTGTTGACGATCAGTCGCGCGGTGTCGACACCGGCCGCTTCAGGCTTGGCTTGCAGCACGTTGTTCGCCAGATTGCCGACATCGCCGATGTTGTTGAAGAAGTTATGGACACCGTCTTCGACGAATTGCGGCGCGATGTACTGATAACCCTTCGCCAGCGGCTTGAGCGTGTAAGCGTCGAGGGTATCGTTGAAGCTGAAAATGGAGCGGTTGATACCTTCCCACGGATCGTCCTCAGCGGCCTGAACGGCTACCGGAACCAGCGCCATGCCTGCACACAGGGACAATTGCATCAAACGTTTGATAAAGCCTGCACCGGTCACGGGCATAGCTGACACTCCTGATCGAGATATCGAAATAATGACGCGGGTGCTACGCCCCACACGCTAGGACAGGGAGTATAAAGCCTTCTGTCATGAATAAGGCAGGTCTGTCAGCAAAGGGTTCCGGATAAACCCCGTCATCGCACATTCATCCAAGTGTCACAAAATACCGGTAGCGTTTCTGGATATTTCAGAGAGATCCTCATGCTCGCGCCGGTCCTTACGCCCCTGCCAACCTTCCCCGCCTTGCTGTTCGGCCTTAGCGGCTGCCTGGTGGACTTTGGTGCGCAGGCCGCGAACTCGCTTGTACCAGGCCATGAGCATGCGCAGCTCACACCTGGCGCAAAGGATATTCTGCGGACTCTGCGTGATCAGGGAATGCCTTGCGCCTGGCTTGACGAACTGCCTGAAACCGTCAGCACTACGCTGGCCGAGCCAGTAAGTGACTGGATGATTCCCGCCCCTCGCCCAACCGCCAAATGGCCCGCCCCGGATGCTTGCTGGATGGCGCTGATGGCCCTCAAGGTCAGCCAGCTGGACGGCTGCGTGCTGATCTGCGGCGACCCGCGCTTGCTACAGTCCGGGCTCAATGCCGGGCTGTGGACCATTGGCCTGGCGTCTTGCGGGCCATTGTGCGGACTTTCGCCTTCGCAGTGGCAAACGCTGAGTAACGCCGAACGCGAACAGCGACGCGCGCAGGCCACGCTCAAACTCTATTCGCTGGGAGTACACTCGGTCATTGATCACCTTGGCGATCTGGAGTCCTGCCTGGCCGATATCGCATTACGCCGCAGCAAAGGTGAAAAACCTTGATACACATGCAGCCAGGCACTGACTGGATTAGTCTTGAGTGATCATGGACCTTTAGCTCTTCGGCGAAGTCCATGAGACAGACTTATCAATCAAGGAGCACGTCATGCCCGCCCGCGAACTGCAAGAACAACTCACTACCCTGCGCGAGCAACTGGAGCATAACCCGCCACTTTCAGAGTCTGAGCGGGAAAACCTGCACGAACTCATGCAACAAATCGAAACTAAAATTCAGCTGGAACACGCCACCCATGAACAGGACAGCAGTCTGGCTGACGGCGTGAACCTGGCCGTCGAGCGTTTCGAGCTGGAGCATCCGACCATCGCTGGCACCTTGCGCAACATCGTGCAGACGCTGGGCAATATCGGAGTCTGATGGGGAATGCCGCTCTGCTGGCTCTGCGTAAGGCCGCTGATGCGCGGTGCGACGCAGAGCGTCACCCGATGCATGCCCACACACCTATCGTTCCTCACGCTCCGCGTGGGAATGCCGTTCCGGACGCTCTGCGTCCACGCCCTTGGCGGCAGAAGCTACTACTGCCGCGCCAGCCTGCGATTGTTCACGTCCAGCGTTTCTGTGCTGCGATACGGGTTGATATCCAGACCACCGCGGCGCACGTAGCGCGCATATACGGTGAGCTTCTCCGGCTTGAGCAAACGCTGCAGGTCGAGGAAGATTCTTTCCACACACTGCTCGTGAAAGTCCGAATGCTGGCGGAAGCTGACGATGTAAGCCAACAGGCTGCTGTGATCCAGCGCCGCCCCGCGATACTCGACCACTACACTGCCCCAGTCGGGCTGGCTGGTGACCGGGCAGTTCGATTTGAGCAAATGACTGTGCACACTTTCTTCGATAATTTGCGACTCATCGCAGCGCAGCAGCTCTGGCTGAGGGCGATCATAGCTACTGACCGTGATATCCAGATCGTCGATGCAGGCGCCCGGCAAAGCAGCCACACCCTCTCCTTCAATGTCGCTCAGGCTGCGAATGCGCACGCCAACCGGCTTGCCGGCCGCAGCTGACAGATCCTGTTCAAGGGTTGCCTGCACCTGTTCAACAGTGGCGAAGGCGGTCTGATTCAACGAGTTGAGGTACAGCTTGAAGGACTTCGATTCGATGATGTTCGGCGAATCGGCCGGAATGCTGAACTCGGCAATGGCCACCACCGGTTTGCCGGATGGCAGCAGCCAGGACAACTCGTAACAATTCCAGAAATCGACACCCTGATAAGACAGCGTCTGAGCCGTCAGCCCAAGCTCCGCCCATTTTGCAGCACGGGGGATCGGGAACAGCAAAGACGGCGTATAGGTGGCGATGTACTCACTGGACTTGCCCAGCGGCGAGTGTTCGGCTGCGGGATGCATGGCGATACCTGGATCGTGAATTAACGCGGCGAGTTTATAGCGTTTGCCTGGGGCTTTCAGCGAAAATCCGCTCTGCCCCGCTACCCTCGCAGGCCGCCCTGCGGCCTCGACGAAGGTGACTCAGGCCCTGTCACTCGTAACGCAGTGCGTGCGCTGGCTGGATCTGCGCGGCGCGCCACGCGGGGTAGATGGTCGCCAGAAAGCTCAGGATAAACCCGGCACTGCAGATCAACAGCACATCACCGGCCTGCAGTTCGGAAGGCAGGTTGCTGATGAAGTACACATCGGAACTGAAGATGTGCTGGCCGCTGACCCGCTCGACCCAGCCCACCAGGCTGCTGACGTTCAGCGCCGCAATAATCCCCAGGATGCCGCCGATCAAGGTACCGACGATGCCGATGACGGTGCCCTGAACCACGAAGATCGCCATGATCTGCCGCGGTGTGGCGCCGATGGTGCGCAGGATGGCGATGTCTGCGCCCTTGTCGTTGACCACCATGATCAGCGTGGCAATGATGTTGAACGCTGCCACGGCAACGATCATCAGCAGCAACAGACCGATCATGGTCTTTTCCATCTTCATGGCGCTGAACAGGCTGCCCTGGGTGTGGGTCCAGTCATCGGCGCGATAGCCCTCACCCAGACCGGCGGCAATGGCGGTGGACACCTGGGGCGCCTTGTACAGATCCTTGAGCGCGAGTCGCACACCTTGAACCTGATTGGGCTGCCAGCGTTGCATCTGCGCCGCATCGGCAATGTTGATCAAGCCCATCGAACCGTCGAGCTCGGCACCGACCTTGAAAATACCCACGACGGTCAGACGTTGCAGGCGCGGCGTGATGCCGCCCGGCGCGCTGCTGACTTCCGGTACGATCAGGGTCAGTTTGTCGCCGATGCTCAAGCGAAAGCGGCGCGCGGTTATATCGCCAAGTACCACACCAAATTCGCCCGGCTTGAGGTCTTCAAGACTTCCTCGTGTAATGTGCTGAGTGACAATCGACACTTCATGCTCCAGCGCCGGGTCAACGCCGCTGATCTGGATCGGCTGCATCGAGCCCTTGTAGGAAAGCATGCCTTCCATGTCGGTAAACGGTACAGCAGCGGTGACTTCAGGATTTTTCAACGCAGCGTCGGCCAGCGGTTTCCAGTCATCCACCGGTGTGGCACCCGCGATAACCGCATGCGGCACCATGCCCAGGATCCGCGAACTCATTTCCCGCTGGAAACCGTTCATGACCGACAGCACCACGATCATCGCCAGCACACCGAGTGCCAGCCCGATCATCGAAGTCATCGAAATGAACGAGATGAAGCTTTTGCGGCGTTTGGCGCGGGTATAGCGCATGCCGATGAAGATGGGTAACGGTCTGAACATTCGCGAAGCACCGTGGGAAAAAACACCGTATAAAAACGTAGAGCCCGACGCGATGAGTTGCGCCGGGCCGGGTCAATCAGGCCTCGACGAGGCGACCGTCTTCCAGACGCAGGACGCGGTCCATTTGTCTGGCAAGGCTCATGTCGTGGGTCACGATCAGAAACGCCGTGCGCGACGACGTGCTCAACTCACGCATCAGGTCCTGAATGCCCTGCGCGGTGTGGTGATCGAGGTTGCCGGTTGGCTCGTCAAGCATCACCAGACCGGGCTGGTTGATCAGTGCACGAGCAATGGCTACACGCTGCCGCTCACCACCGGAAAGCTCCGAAGGCTTGTGCGCCAGACGATGGCCGAGGCCGACACGTTCGAGCAACGCGGTGGAACGTTTGCGGGCCTCGGGTATCGCCGTACGGCCGATCAGCAAGGGCATGCAGACGTTTTCCAGCGCCGTGAATTCGGGCAGCAAATGGTGGAACTGGTAGACAAAACCCAACGCGCGATTACGCAGCAGGCCACGCGCCTTTTCGCCCAGCGCCGATAATTCTTCGCCCGCCAGCCAGACGCTGCCTTCGGACGGTGTGTCCAGGCCGCCCAGAAGGTTGAGCAAAGTACTTTTGCCCGACCCCGAACTGCCGACAATCGCGACCCGCTCACCGGGATGCAGTTCCAGTTGCAGACCGGACAACACCACGACCGACTCCGGGCCTTCCTCGTAGGATTTACCCAGGTTGCGGCAACTCAATACTGCTTTATCAGACATGCCCGACTCACTCATAACGTAACGCCTCCGCCGGCTGGGTGCGCGCAGCACGCCAGGCGGGATACAGGGTGGCGAGGAAACTCAGGACCAACGCCGCACCGCTGACCTGGAACACGTCCTGGGCCATCAGCTGCGAAGGCAGGTAATCAATGAAATAGACGTCGGCGTTGAGAAACTTGTGGCCGATCAGCCCTTCCAGCGCAGCGATGGCAGCGCTGACGTTAAGCGCTGCAAGAATGCCCAGCGCAGCGCCGATAAGCGTGCCGACCACACCGATCACCGTGCCCTGCACCATGAAGATCGCCATGATCTGCCGTGGTGTCGCACCCAGTGTGCGCAAAATGGCGATATCGCCCTTCTTGTCATTGACCACCATCACCAGCGTGGAAATGATGTTGAATGCCGCAACCGCCACAATCAGCAGCAGCAACAGGCCAATCATGGCTTTTTCCATGCGGATGGCCTGATAGAGGTTGCCGTGGGTGCGTGTCCAGTCACGGGAATAGAAATTGTTTTCGCCCAGCTTCTGGGCGATTTCCCACGAGGTGCGCGGCGCTGCAAACAGATCGTCGAACTTGAGTCGCAAACCCTGCACCTGATTGGGCTTCCAGCGGTGCAGACGAGCCAGGTCATCAAGGTTGGTCAACCCCAGGAAGCCGTCGATTTCGCCAGCGCCGACATGAAAGATACCGGTCACCTCGAAACGCTTCATGCGCGGGAACATGCCGGCAGGCGTGACAGTTACCTCAGGCGCGACAAAGGTTAGCTTGTCGCCGACCACGACGCCCAGTTTGGCAGCCGCCTTGTCGCCGATCATGATGCCGAAACTGCCGGGAGACAGGCTGTCGAGCTGGCCCTGCTTGATGAAGTGGTCAATGATCGAGACCTTGCGCTCCTCGGCCGGGTCGATGCCATTGAGCAGCACCTTCTGAACCTTGCCGTCATGGGTCAGCAACCCCTGCATCTGGGTGAATGGCGCGACGGCCAGCACCTGCGGGTTTTCCTGAACCTTCGCGGCCAGGCCACGCCAGTCAGTGATCGGGTCAGCCGATTCGATGGTCGCGTGTGGCACCATGCCGAGCACGCGGGTACGCATTTCGTGATCGAAGCCATTCATCACCGATAACACGACTATCATGACTACCACGCCGAGGGCGAGGCCGATCATGGACGTCAGAGAGATGAACGAAACAAAATGGTTGCGTCGCTTGGCACGTGTGTAGCGCGTGCCGATAAATACAAAAAGAGGTCTGAACATGTAGGAATTTGTTCGCAGGAATGAGGACGTCCATGTGGCGGGCCTTGACGTGCAGCTTTACACTCGAAACTCTCAGACCACCGCCGCTAGCTTGGGTTCGCCATGTCGACATTAGATGAAGCAGGACGCCGCGAATACTACCGTATCGACGACAGCGTCGCACTGGAAATTAACCCGCTGTCTGGTGCCGACCAGGCAAGTCAGGACGCCATGCAGGACACCTCGACACTGTTCGACCTGCTCAGCGAGCTGCACGTCAGCGAGTTCGAATCGCAGCATTTGATGCGCCAACTCGACGAGCGCGACCGGGTGCTGAACAGTTTTCTCAAGTCGCTGAGCAAGCGTATCGACCTGCTGGGCGAAGTGGTTGCACATACGGCACTGGGCAAACTGGGCGCTCCGCAGCCGGTAAAACTGTCCGAAGGCGGCATTCAATTCAATTCGCAACAAGGTTTTGCCGTGGGCGAACAGCTGTCGCTCAAGATGGTGCTGATGCCCCAGGCAGCAGGGCTGATGCTGCGCGCCAGGGTCAGCCAGTGCGATGCACGGGCAGATGGCGGTTTTGACATCAGCACCGACTTCGTCAACCTGCCGGACGCTCAACGCCAATTGCTCGCACGTCACGTGTTGCAGCGTCAGGCTCAGCATCGACGTCAGGCCCTTGAACAGGGTCAGCCATCCGGCAATTGAGTTTCCGGGATGCTTCGTTTCACCTCATCATTTCATATCAGCAGTGGGTGCCTTAACGGCCAGGAGTAAACGTGACCCTTATCTACGGCCACCGCGGCGCCAAGGGCGAAGCACCGGAAAACACCCTGGTAAGCTTCCAGGAATGCATCAAGCACGGCGTGCGCCGCTGTGAACTGGACCTGCATCTGTCACTGGACGGAGAGTTGATGGTCATTCACGACCCGACCCTCAAGCGCACCACCGACCGACGCGGCAAGGTCAATGAGCATCTGGCCGCCGACCTGATGACCTATGACGCGCGCAAAGGTGGCCCCGGCTGGGTCTCGCCCTGCCCTATTCCGCGCCTTGAAGAGTTGTTCGAGCAATGCGATTTCGAGCACTGGCAACTGGAAGTCAAAAGCGCTTCGCGCACCCGCGCCGCCAACACCGTGTTGGCCATTCGTGAAATGGCTCAGCGTCATGGCTTGCTCGACAAGGTCACCATCACCTCCAGCTCTCGTGAAGTACTGCGCGCCGCCCTCGACCTGACGCCGGACATCTCGCGCGGGCTGGTGGCCGAGTACGCCTGGCTCGACCCGTTGAAGGTCGCGCAAAGCTACGGCTGTGAGATTCTGGCATTGAACTGGACACTGTGTACCCCGGAGCGCCTGCACAAAGCACAGCGTCAGGGCCTGCATGTGTCTGTGTGGACGGTCAACGAGCCTGCACTGATGCGCAGACTCGCTGATTTCGGCGTCGACAGCCTGATTACAGACTTTCCCGGTTTGGCCACCGCCACGCTCGGGAGTCGCTGAAATCGGTCTCCCCGGCCGGCTCAGGCCACCGGCCGGAGTCGCTTAAAAAAGCCGGTTGAGGCCGTCGTATGCCGCTACCCGATAGGCTTCGGCCATGGTCGGGTAGTTGAACGTGGTGTTGACGAAGTACTTCATGGTGTTCGCTTCACCCGGCTGGCTCATGATCGCCTGACCGATGTGCACGATCTCGGACGCCTGGTCACCGAAGCAATGCACGCCCAGCACTTCCAGCGTCTCGCGGTGGAACAGAATCTTCAGCATCCCGACCCGCTCACCGGAAATCTGCGCACGCGCCATACCCTTGAAGAACGCCTTGCCCACTTCGTACGGCACCTTGGCCTGGGTCAGCTCGTGCTCGTTCTTGCCGATCGAACTGATCTCCGGAATAGTATAGATCCCGGTCGGTACGTCGTTGACATAGCGCCAGCTGCCGTTGTCGACCATGCTGCCGGCCGCCGAGCGGCCCTGATCGTAGGCAGCACTTGCCAGACTTGGCCAGCCGATGACGTCGCCTGCGCCATAGACATTGGAAACGCTGGTGCGATAGTTCTCGTCCACCTCGATCTGGCCACGACCGTTGGCCTTGAGACCAATGTTTTCCAGCCCCAGCTTGTCGGTGTTGCCGGTACGGCCATTGCACCACAGCAAAGCATCTGCCTTGATTTTCTTGCCGGACTTGAGGTGCAGGACAACGCCGTTATCCAGACCTTCGACCTTCTCGTATTCTTCGTTGTGGCGAACCATCACGTTGTTGTTGCTGAAGTGATAACTCAATGCCTGAGAGATTTCCGAATCCAGGAAGCTCAGCAACTGGTCACGGTTATCCACCAGCTCGACCAGAACACCCAGACCACTGAAGATCGAGGCGTATTCACAGCCGATCACGCCCGCGCCATAAATGATCAGCTTACGCGGGGTATGGCCCAAGCTGAGAATGGTATCGCTGTCGTAAATGCGCTTGTGACTGAAATCGATGTCGGCCGGACGATAGGGGCGCGAACCGGTGGCGATGATGATCTGGTTGGCCACCAGCTTTTCGACTACGCCGTTGGAGCAGACCACGTTGACACTGGTCTCGTCGGCAAAGCTGCCGGTGCCGAAGAACACATCGACACGGTTGCGGGCGTAGTAACTGGTGCGCGAGGCCACCTGCTTGGAAATGACCATTTCGGCGTTTTTCAACACATCCGGAAACGAAAACCAGCGCGGCTCGCCAATGGCCCGGAACATCGGATTGGTGTTGAACTGAATGATCTGCTTGACCGAGTGACGCAGAGCCTTGGACGGAATGGTGCCCAAATGGGTGCAGTTACCGCCCACTTGCCGACGGCTGTCGACCATGGCGACCTTGCGCCCCGCCTTGGCGGCGTTCATTGCCGCGCCTTCTCCGGCAGGGCCGGAACCCAGTACCACTACGTCGTAGTTGTAGACAGCCATGCGTACTCCTTTAAACAGACCGAGGCGCCACTCTGGCATCTCTGGCTAAATCACGCGGCGCAGTCTAGCGCTGCACCGAGGCGGCGAACATTAACCCTTGGTCGCGTCGAAGGCCAATTTTTGTCTGTGCAGGGTGGAAAGTGACCGGAACATCCGGCATCTTGACTTACTGCGGCCGCTCCACCGCCAGACGATCAAACGACGCGTTGCTGCGGATGATAAAGCGCTTATCGGCACGAATCACAAAAAAAGCAGGGATTTTATGTTCTTGCGCATAATCCCAACCGCGCTGCGGGCCGAGAATCAACAGCAGGGAAGACAGACCGTCAGCCATCAGCGCCGAGGGATGAATGACCGTCACAGACGCCAGGCTGTGGCTGATCGGCTTACCGGTCAAGGCATCGAGCGTATCGGAAATGCGCCACCCGTCATGGTCGACGTAACGACGATAGTCGCCCGATGTAGACACGGCGTAGCCCTTCAGCGGAAATACTTTTTGCGTGACAGTGCCATCATCGAGTGGCTCGTCCAGCGTCACTCGCCAGGGCGAGCCGTCGGGCTTGAGCCCGCTGACTTTCAGTTCACCCGTGGCTTGCACCAGATAATCGTGCAACCCCAGCTTTTCCATGCGCTCGCTGATGCGATCTACCGCATAACCGGCGGCAATACTATTGAGGTCCACTTGCACAGCGGCGCTTTTGCACAACTTTTGCCCGACGACGCGCAGACCACGATAGCCCACCGTCGCTCGAGTGCGGGCCAACTGGCGCACCAGCGGCATTTGCTCAAACAGTGCATGAGCGCCCAGCCCCCAAAGGTCCATCAGCGGCTTCACCGTCAGGTCGAAGGCACCATCACTGTCCCGTGACAGCTGCTCGCCAACACCGATCAGTTTCAAAACCGGTTCGGGCATGGTCTGACAGCTATTGGCAGGCAATGCATTGAAAAGCTCGATATCCGAGTCACTGCGCCAAAGCGACATCTGTTGATCGACTTCGGCCAGAATCGATTCGATCTGCGGGCGCACGACCTCAGGTTCAGGCTGCCCGGAGGCGCGCACGTATACCACTGAATAGTGACTGCCCATGGCCGGCCCGCCAAAGCTCTCCAGCTTGCGTTCCTGACCGCAACCAGCACACGCCAGCAGCATCAGGCACCCTGCAACCCTGCAAAACCCACGCAAACTCATGCCCCGCACTAAAAAAACCATTCAGAATGACTTGCCTTCATTGGCAAACAAGACAGAAAACCGTCCATAGCGGCCCACTCGGACCAGGACCAGGCCTCACCCATACGAGGTCGACCAAAGTATTAAGTGGTCAGTGTCGGGCTTATGGTTCCCATACGGCATGTCTGTTCATCCGGTTTCATCTATTTGATAAGCCGTGCACGCATCGACCGGTCATACCTGTCAAGCGTCTGTTAAGTGATAGCAAATCGCCGAAACGGTTGTCTTTGAGCCCTGTTACACATACTGTTACAAATGTGCATCGCCAGTCGCACACACGTAATGGCGATGTAAACGGGATAACAACGACAACGGACTCCAAGCCGACGAGCCTGAGCGAGTAACTAAATGGCCTCCACAACAAGTAAGGGCAAAGCGATCTTTCGCGTTGTCAGCGGTAACTTCCTCGAGATGTTCGATTTCATGGTCTACGGCTTTTACGCCACGGCCATTGCCAAGACATTTTTCCCTTCCGACAGCGCCTTCGCTTCGTTGATGCTGTCGCTGGCGACCTTCGGCGCGGGCTTCCTGATGCGCCCCTTGGGCGCGATCTTTCTCGGTGCCTATATCGACCGTCACGGACGTCGCAAGGGCCTGATTATCACCCTCGCGATGATGGCAATGGGCACTTTGCTGATTGCCTGTGTGCCGGGCTACGCCACTCTGGGCGTTGTTGCACCGCTGCTGGTGCTGCTCGGTCGCCTGCTGCAAGGCTTCTCGGCTGGCGTCGAGCTGGGTGGTGTTTCGGTGTACCTCGCTGAAATCTCGACACCGGGTCGCAAAGGTTTCTTTGTCAGCTGGCAGTCCGCCAGTCAACAGGCTGCGGTGGTATTCGCCGGTTTGCTGGGCGTAGGTCTGAACCACTGGCTGAGCCCGGAGCAAATGGGTGAATGGGGCTGGCGCGTGCCGTTCCTGATCGGCTGCCTGATTGTGCCGGCGATCTTCATCATCCGCCGTTCGCTGGAAGAGTCACCGGAGTTCGAAGCCCGCACGCACCGCCCGACGCTGCGTGAAGTGGTGCGCTCCATCAGCCAGAACTTTGGCCTGGTGCTGGGCGGCATGGCGCTGGTAGTGATGACCACAGTGTCGTTCTACCTGATCACCGCCTATACCCCGACCTTCGGCAAGAACGAACTGAACCTGACTGACCTGGAAAGCTTGCTGGTGACCGTCTGCGTCGGCGTGTCCAACTTCATCTGGCTGCCAATCATGGGGTCGTTCTCGGATCGCATCGGCCGCAAGCCGCTGTTGATTGCAGCGACCGTACTGGCCATCGCCACCGCCTACCCTGCGCTGTCGTGGCTGGTAGAGCACCCAAGCTTCAGCCATCTGCTGATGGTCGAGTTGTGGTTCTCGTTCCTGTACGGTTCCTACAACGGCGCAATGGTCGTGGCGCTGACCGAGATCATGCCGGTCGAAGTCCGCACCACCGGTTTCTCGCTGGCCTACAGCCTGGCAACGGCGACCTTCGGTGGCTTCACGCCAGCGGCCTGTACTTACCTGATCCACGTGCTGGGCAACAAGGCAGCGCCCGGTATCTGGCTGACAGGTGCAGCTGTGCTAGGCCTGGTTGCTACGCTGGTGCTGTTCCGCAAAGGCGGACAGAAGCTTGAAGCGCCTGGAGCACCTGCAACCGCCTGATTCATCGCTTGATCAATCAGATAGCTGTAACGGCTAAAAGCAAAACCCCGGTACGAGTTGATCTCGGCCGGGGTTTTGTTTTTTCAGACAGCCCACCTCCAGGGTCGAAAGCCGAGCCAGAGCAGCACCCCAGGCAATTGCAACGCAATCATTAAACCAAGCGACCACTGATAGGCCTCAAGCGGATGACCGGCACCCTGCACAACCGGCCACAGGTTGAGCACCACACCCATCAGCCACTGGAGGAAAAACGCGAGCACAAACACCACCAGATTAAAGGAAGAGCTGACCCTGCCCGCCAGCTCCGGTGCCACCGATTGCGCCACAATGGCGTAATTCATGGTGGTCGACGTGCCGAAGAAGCTGAAGCCCATCGCAACAATATAAGGTGACACCGGTAGACCACTGGCCATCAGCATCTGGAAACCGATGAAGATCACCATGCCAGCGCCACAGACCATGATCGGCTGTACGCCGAACCCGCGCAGATAATCAGTGATCGTGCCGAACGTCAGGGACCCTGCCACCATCGCGATGGCGCCGAACAGCAGTACATTGGCCATGCCTGAATCGCTCAGCCCGGCCATGTCACGCAACCACGGCCCCATCCATAGCGACAGTACCGACATATAGATGGCGTGCGCGAACACCGAGTACAACGCCAGACGCCAGAACGTCCAGGACGAGTACAGCTTGGCGACCGCAGCGAACATATCGCTGTAGCGAGTATTTTTGCTCTCGTAGGCCTTGGGGACGCTGAGGTGTATGACCACCGCCACACAAAAGGTCAGCAGCGCCAGCGCCAGAAACGCTTCTCGCCAGGTCAGCCAGCTCAGCAACGCATGCAAAGGCGTGGTCGACGCCATAGCACCCAGCCCGCCAATCGACAGCAGGCAGGCGGTACTCAGCGGCAAACGCTCGATTGGCAACCAGATGGCACACGCCTTGATGGCACTCATCAGCGAACCCGCTACCCCCAGGCCGATCAGACCCCGCCCGATCAACAACCCTGTTTCGGTGCTGGAAATACTGAAGATGACCGAACCGGCGACCGCAAACAACAGCATCGGCGCCTGCACGCTGCGCGGGCCGTAACGATCAAGCATGACGCCGAGGGGAATCTGCGCGGCAGCGAAGGTCAGAAAATAAACCCCGGTCAACAACCCCAGGCTGCTCGCGGGCAAACTCAGGTCGGCCTGCAAATCGACATAGATCACCGCATTGACGGTACGAAACAGGTACGAAACGAAATGCCCCAGACCAAAGGGGACGAAAATCGTCAGAAACAGAAAAAAGAAGCTGCTTTTGAGGTGTTGCTGCGATCCGTCCATGGCCGAACTGCTCATCCTTGACTACTCCGTCATCCACAAGGGCTGTGCCCGACAGGTTCTCATGACACGCAACAAAACAAAACGGGCCGAAGCCTGCATGCGCAGGGTTCGGCCCGTTTATTTACTGCCCGGTCAGACCGGGCAGTTCAAGCGTTCAACATTTACTGCGGAAAGGCAGGCGGATTGACGTCTGCCATGTCTTCCATCACGCGAACCACCTGGTGGCTGTAGCCGAATTCGTTGTCGTACCAGACGTACAGCACAACGCGGTTATCGTTGACGATGGTGGCTTCGGCGTCCACGACACCGGCGTGACGCGAGCCGACGAAGTCAGTGGACACCACTTCCTGCGAGTTCACAAAGTCGATCTGCTTGTGCAGGTCCGAGTGCAGCGCCATGTAGCGCAGGTACTCGTTCATTTCTTCGCGGGTGGTCGGCTTCTCGAGGTTGAGGTTGAGAATGGCCATGGACACGTTCGGCGTTGGAACGCGGATCGCGTTACCGGTCAGCTTTCCGGCCAGCTCAGGCAGCGCCTTCGCCGCAGCGGTGGCTGCGCCGGTTTCGGTGATGACCATGTTCAACGCGGCGCTGCGGCCACGGCGATCGCCCTTGTGGAAGTTGTCGATCAGGTTCTGGTCGTTGGTGTACGAGTGAACGGTTTCAACGTGACCGTTGGTGATACCGAACTTGTCGTTGACAGCCTTGAGCACCGGCACGATGGCGTTGGTGGTGCAGGATGCCGCGGACACGATTTTGTCATCCGCGGTGATTTCACCGTGGTTGATACCGTGCACGATGTTCTTCAGCTTGCCTTTGCCCGGCGCGGTCAATACCACGCGGTCGATGCCCGGGCAGGCCAGGTGCTGACCCAGACCGTCGGCATCACGCCATACACCGGTGTTGTCCACCAGCAGAGCGTCCTTGATACCGTATTGGGTGTAATCCACCTCGGACGGGTTCTTGGCGTAGATGACCTGAATCAGGTTGCCGTTGGCGGTAATGGTGCTGTTGGCTTCATCAATGGTGATGGTGCCATCGAACGGACCATGTACCGAGTCACGACGCAGCAGGCTGGCACGCTTGACCAGATCGTTTTCCGCGCCTTTGCGGACCACGATGGCACGCAGACGCAGACCGTCGCCACCACCGGTCTTCTCGATCAGGATCCGCGCCAGCAGGCGACCGATACGACCGAAACCGTAAAGCACGACATCGGTGCCCTTGCGCGGGCTGGTGCCCTGCTGACCCACTACACCGGCCAGTTCTTCACGTACGAACTGCTCGGGCGTGCGGCCGTTGCCTTCAGTCTTGAACTTCACGGCCAGCTTGCCCAGGTCCACCGAAGCGGCACCCAGTTTGAGCTCGCTCATCGCTTTTACAAGCGGGAACGTCTCGTGTACGGACAACTCAACCGCATCGGACTGACGATGACGCGCAAAGCGGTGAGCTTTGAGAATCGCGATGACTGAACGGTTGATCAGGCTGCGGCCATAGATCGAACTCACCACATTATTATTGCGGTAGAGCTGACCGATGAGCGGGATCATCGCTTCGGCGAGAGCTTCACGATCGATCCATTCACCAAGACACTGGTCGGGCTTCTGAGTCACGGGAACCTTCCACATGTAGGGGCTGAAAAAAGGGGCTACATTATGACCGCGCCTTTGTTTATGAGCAATGCGCGACTGTCATATCGGTGGGCACTACATAATTTTCGCCCGTAAATACGCGGTAACACTCCGGAAAACTGACAGCCACCACCTTCCCCCGTTACAATCGCCGCCCCTGTTGCAACGCCTGGAGCCCGACCTTCCCGTGCCAGTTCTGCGTCTACCGCATCTTTCTGCCGCTGCAGGCAAACAACACTGGGGCAATCTTCCCGGTGCCGCACTGAGCCTGGCCATTGCCGAGGCCGCCAGCGCAGCCAAGCGCTTTACCTTGCTACTGACCGCCGACAGCCAGAGCGCCGAGCGGCTGGAGCAAGAGCTGAAGTTTTTTGCGCCCACGCTGCCGGTTCTGCACTTCCCGGACTGGGAAACCCTGCCCTACGACCTGTTTTCGCCGCACCAGGACATCATTTCCCAGCGCATCGCCAGCCTTTATCGCCTGCCGGAGCTGGAGCATGGCGTTTTGGTAGTACCCATCACGACCGCCCTACACAGACTCGCGCCGACCAAATTCCTGCTCGGCAGCAGCCTGGTGCTGGATGTCGGTCAGAAGCTTGATGTGGAGGCCATGCGCACGCGCCTGGAAGCCAGCGGCTATCGCTACGTGGACACGGTTTACGAGCACGGCGAGTTCACCGTGCGCGGCGCATTGATCGACCTGTTCCCGATGGGCAGCAAGCTGCCGTTCCGTATCGACCTGTTCGACGACGAAATCGAAACCCTGCGCACCTTCGATCCGGACACGCAACGCTCCATCGACAAGGTCGAGTCGGTGCGCTTGTTGCCTGCCCGCGAATTCCCGCTACAGAAAGAAGAAGTCACGCGCTTCAAGGCGCGTTTTCGCGAGCGCTTCGACGTGGACTTCCGGCGCAGCCCGATTTTCCAGGACTTGAGCAGCGGCATCACGCCCGCCGGTATCGAGTACTACATTCCGTTGTTCTTCGAGGAAACCTCGACGCTGTTCGATTATCTGCCGCAGGACACTCAGGTGTTTTCCCTGCCGGGTATCGAGCAGGCCGCAGAGAATTTCTGGAACGACGTGCGCAACCGCTATGAAGAACGTCGCGTCGACCCTGCACGGCCACTGCTGCCACCGGCCGAGCTGTTCCTGCCGGTGGAAGATTGCTTTGCACGCTTGAAAAACTGGCCGCGCGTTGTGGCCAGCCAGCAGGATGTCGATGCCGGAGCCGGGCGCGAGCGCTTCCCGGCCCAGACCCTGCCGGATCTGTCCATTGAAGCCAAGGCCAGTCAGCCACTGGCGGCATTGTCGACATTTCTTGATGACTTCCCCGGTCGCGTGCTGTTTACCGCAGAGTCCGCCGGTCGCCGTGAAGTGCTGCTGGAACTGCTTGAACGCCTGAAGCTGCGGCCGAAAACGGTCGACAGCTGGCAGGACTTCGTCGATGGCAAGGACAGGCTGGCAATCACCATCGCCCCGCTGGACGACGGCCTGCTGCTGGAGCAACCCGCGCTGGCGCTGGTCGCTGAAAGCCCGCTGTTCGGCCAGCGAGTCATGCAGCGCCGCCGCCGCGAAAAGCGCACCGATGGCGGCAATAACGACGCCGTCATCAAGAACCTTACCGAACTGCGCGAAGGCGCGCCGGTGGTGCACATCGACCATGGCGTTGGCCGCTATCTGGGGCTGGCGACGCTGGAAGTCGAAAATCAGGTCGCCGAATTCCTGATGCTGGCCTACGCCGAGGACGCCAAGCTGTACGTCCCGGTCGCCAACCTGCACCTGATTGCCCGCTATACCGGCAGCGACGACGAGAGCGCGCCGCTGCACCGCCTGGGCTCGGAAACCTGGCAGAAAGCCAAGCGCAAGGCAGCCGAACAGGTTCGCGACGTGGCTGCCGAGCTGCTGGATATCTACGCACGCCGGGCAGCCCGTGAGGGTTATGCCTTCGCCGACCCGAAAGCCGACTACGCCACCTTCAGCGCGGGCTTCCCGTTCGAAGAAACGCCGGATCAGCAGACCACCATCGACGCCGTGCGCGCCGACATGCTGGCGCCCAAGCCGATGGATCGTCTGGTCTGTGGCGACGTGGGTTTCGGCAAGACCGAAGTGGCCATGCGTGCCGCTTTCATCGCTGTGCATGGCGGGCGTCAGGTGGCCATTCTGGTGCCGACCACCCTGCTCGCCCAGCAGCACTACAACAGCTTCCGCGACCGTTTCGCCGACTGGCCGGTGACCGTCGAGGTGATGAGCCGCTTCAAGTCGGCCAAGGAAGTCAGCGCCGCAGTTGCCGATCTGGCCGAGGGCAAGATCGACATCGTCATCGGGACGCACAAGCTGTTGCAGGATGACGTCAAGATCAAGAACCTCGGCTTGGTGATCATCGACGAAGAACACCGGTTTGGCGTTCGCCAGAAAGAACAGCTCAAGGCGCTGCGCAGCGAGGTCGATATTCTGACCCTGACCGCAACGCCGATCCCGCGCACCCTGAACATGGCCGTGTCGGGCATGCGTGATCTGTCGATCATCGCCACACCACCGGCGCGCAGGCTGTCGGTGCGCACGTTCGTGATGGAGCAGAACAAGCCGACCATCAAGGAAGCCCTGCTGCGTGAGCTGTTGCGCGGCGGCCAGGTCTATTACCTGCACAACGACGTCAAGACCATCGAGAAATGCGCCGCCGATCTGGCCGAGCTGGTGCCGGAAGCGCGTATCGGCATCGGACACGGGCAGATGCGCGAGCGCGAACTCGAACAGGTGATGAGCGACTTCTACCACAAGCGCTTCAATGTGCTGATCGCCTCGACCATCATCGAGACCGGCATCGACGTGCCGAGCGCCAACACCATCATCATCGAGCGCGCCGACAAGTTCGGTCTGGCCCAGTTGCACCAGTTGCGCGGCCGCGTCGGGCGTAGTCACCACCAGGCCTATGCCTACCTGCTGACTCCGCCGCGCAAGCAAATCACCCCAGACGCCGAAAAGCGTCTGGAAGCGATTGCCAATACTCAGGACCTTGGCGCGGGCTTCGTGCTCGCAACCAATGACCTGGAGATTCGTGGCGCAGGCGAACTGCTCGGCGACGGCCAGAGCGGTCAGATCCAGGCCGTGGGTTTTACCCTGTACATGGAAATGCTCGAGCGCGCGGTGAAGTCGATTCGCAAGGGCGAACAGCCCAATCTCGATCAGCCGCTGGGCGGCGGACCGGAAATCAACCTGCGCGTGCCGGCCTTGATCCCCGAAGCCTACCTGCCAGATGTGCACACGCGCCTGATTCTCTACAAGCGCATTGCCAACGCCGCTGACGAAGAGGCCCTCAAGGACCTTCAGGTCGAAATGATCGACCGCTTCGGCCTGCTTCCGGAGCCGACCAAGAATCTGGTGCGTATCACGCTGCTCAAACTGCACGCCGAACAGCTGGGCATCCGGAAAATCGACGGTGGCCCGCAAGGTGGCCGTATCGAGTTCGCGGCCGAGACGCCGGTTGATCCTTTGACCCTGATCAAGCTGATCCAGAGCCAGCCCAACCGCTACAAGTTCGAAGGTGCCACGCTGTTCAAATTCATGGTTCCCATGGAGCGCCCGGAAGAGCGCTTCAACACGATCGAAGCGCTGCTTGAGCGCCTGACCCCGAAAACTGCTTGAAGGATTCACGCATGCTTCTGTTTCGTTCACTGATCCTGCTGCTGACGCTGATCGCGCCGGCCGCGTTCGCCGATGGCCTGTATCAGGTCGAGATTCTGCTGTTTCGCCAGAGCGGCGAGCCGGCCTCGACCCGCCAGCTTGTACCGGAAAACTGGGACAAGGGCGCACAGAAGATCGACGCGAACGATGAACGAAGCCCCGCCCTCAATGATCTGGCGAGCAAACTGCAAGGCAGCGGCCACTATGAAGTACTGATGCAGCGCGCCTGGCAGCAGAGCATCGGCACCGAACCGGGAAAAGTCGCCATCACCAGTGGTGAAGAGCGGCTTGGGCATTTCCCGATCGAGGGAACCGTGAGTCTGGCGATGGCACGCTTCACCGATATTGGTGCACAATTCTGGGTCAACCAGCTGGACCCGCATGGCGTGGTCATCAGCAGTGAACGATTGAAGCAGACTGCCAGGGTAAAGAACGGTGAGCTGACCTATCTGGACAATGGCAACCTCGCGTTGCTGATCAAGGTTTCTCCTCTTTGATCTTTACGTACGCAAGGGACGCCCAAGCGTCCCCTTTCTTTTTGAGCATCGCTGCGGCGTAGGGCTTTTTAAAACTTGTCGTCCATTCTCGAAAAAGTCCTGGCTGCGGCCTGGACAGACCTATTCCACGAGCGAACGCTTGAGCGAGGGCGCGACTACGCCCGGCAAAAACGCATCGTGCTGGAAGACTCCAGCCCGCAGATCATCCGCACCGCCTGTCGGGGCTCGGGCCTGGAAATCTACACCCAGACGCTGCTGTTCAAGGACCCCGATCGCTACAAGAACTACCTGACCTGCAAATGCACCTGCCCGGTCCGCAACGACTGCAAGCACTGTGTGGCCGCCCTGCTGTTTCTGCAGGACCCGCACAACCGTCCGCTGCTGCAGGCCGCGCTGGCCTCGCACCAGCAAGAGATGGAAAAGCCTGTCGAACAAAAGCCCAGGTTGCCGGAGCGCCTGATCGATGACCTGCAGCCACGGCCCAGGCTGATTCTGGCCAGCATCGAGTTCAGTGCCTACGAGCCGCGCAACGGGCGTATGCAGCGACACATTCAGCACCGTGCCGCGCTGGCCTTTGCCTACGGCAAGCATTACGCGGTCGGCACCACCAACGTCAGCATTCTGGTCAGTTCGCTGGGCAGCGATCTGGTGAACCAGAAAAGCGACATTATCGAGCACACCGACACCGAAACCCTGCGCATCCGTCGTCAGGGCGAACGGGAGCGGCAGTTGCGTCAGGAACTGGCCGACCTGGGCTTCAAGGTCGCCACCCGGCAGAGCAAGGCCCTGCCCGATAGTGCTGGCGACATGTACGAGTTGCCCAACGACAAAGCCTGGCTGCACTTCGTCCTCGATGACCTGCCACGGCTGCGCGAGCAAGGCTGGGAAATCGACATTCAGGACGAGTTCGGCTTCGACGTTACCCCCGTCGAAGACTGGTATGCCGTCATTGATGAAGAGAACGAGCGCGACTGGTTCGACCTGGAACTGGGCATCATCGTCAACGGCGAACGCCTGAGCCTGCTGCCGATCCTGATCAACCTGATCCGCAGCCATCCCGAACTGATGAGCCCCTCGGCCGTGGCCAAGCGCGGCGACGAAGAACAACTGCTGGTGCAGCTCAACCACTTCACCCAGAGCGGCGGCAGCCCGGTGCAGATCGCCCTGCCCTACGGCAGGCTCAAGCCGGTACTGGCGACGCTGGGCGACTTCTACTGGCGTCAGGACGGCAACAACGCACTGCGCATGAGCAAGGCCGATGCGGCACGCCTGACCCAGCTTGAAGACCTGCCGCTGACCTGGCAGGGTGGCGACCGTCTGCGCCACTTCGCCGAACGCCTGATCAACATCAAGGACGCGCCGGTCAGCCTGCCCGATGGCCTTAACGCCACACTGCGTCCTTATCAGCTGGAAGGCCTGAGCTGGATGCAGTCGCTGCGCGAGCTGGAAGTCGGTGGCGTGCTGGCTGATGACATGGGGCTGGGCAAAACGCTGCAGACCCTGGCTCACCTGCTGATGGAAAAACAGGCCGGACGCCTCGACCGACCCGCGCTGGCCGTCATGCCCACCAGCCTGATTCCCAACTGGCTGGATGAAGCCGAGCACTTCACCCCGGACCTCAAGGTGCTGGCCCTGTATGGCGCCAATCGTCATCAGGACGCTGGCAACCTGCAGGATTACGACCTGATCCTGACCACCTACGCTTTGCTGCCACGGGACCTGGAGTTGCTCGAAAAACAGCCCTTCCACGTGCTGATTCTCGATGAAGCGCAGTACATCAAGAACCCCAACAGCAAGGCTGCCCAGGCCGCACGCAACCTCAACGCCCGTCAGCGCCTGTGCCTGAGCGGCACGCCGCTGGAAAACCACCTGGGCGAGCTGTGGTCGCTGTTTCACTTCCTGATGCCCGGCTGGCTGGGCAACAGCAAGGAATTCAACAGCAACTACCGCACCGCCATCGAAAAGCATGGCAACCAGGATCGCCTGCATCACCTCAATGCGCGCATCAAGCCGTTTCTGCTGCGTCGTACCAAGGAACAGGTGGCGACCGAACTGCCACCCAAGACCGAGATCATCCACTGGGTCGACCTCAACGACGCGCAGCGCGATGTGTACGAAACCGTGCGCTTGGCGATGGACAAGAAGGTCAGGGACGAAATCACCCGCAAAGGCGTGGCACGCAGCCAGATCATCATTCTCGAAGCGCTGCTCAAGCTGCGTCAGGTCTGCTGTGACCTGCGCCTGGTCAATCAGGACATGCCGGTCAACAGCAAACAGGGCACCTCGGGCAAGCTCAACAGCCTGATGGAGATGTTCGAAGAACTGCTGGCCGAAGGTCGCAAGATTCTGTTGTTCTCGCAGTTCACTTCGATGCTCAGCCTGATCGAGGAAGAGCTCAAGCAACGCGGTATCGCCTACGCCCTGCTGACCGGCTCGACCCGCGATCGCCGCACGCCGATTCATGATTTCCAGAGCGGCAAGCTGCCGATTTTCCTGATCAGCCTGAAAGCAGGCGGCACCGGCCTCAACCTCACCGCCGCCGATACCGTGATCCACTACGATCCGTGGTGGAACCCGGCAGCGGAAAATCAGGCGACCGACCGTGCGTACCGTATCGGTCAGGACAAGCCGGTGTTCGTTTACAAGATGATTGCGCGTGGCACCGTGGAAGAGAAAATCCAGCGCCTGCAGCGGGAAAAATCAGCGCTGGCCTCAGGAGTGCTCGACGGACGCACAACCGGTGACTGGAAGCTGCGCGACGAAGATTTGCAGGCGCTGTTCGCCCCATTGCCCGCCGCACCGAAGAAAACCCGCAAGTAAGCCCGTCAGGCGCTTATTCTACAGCAACCTGCTGGAGAATCTGCGCCGTCGACAGGACCGTAGCGTACTCGCCATGCAGATTGGCCAACGACATCGCGTGCACCTCTTCGGCACTGCGCGGCGTACCGAAGAAGTCCTGTTGATCAAAGGTAAAGCAGGCATCGTGCGCAACCAGCACGTCAAACCCCAGATTGCCGCCACTGCGCGCGGTCGACTCAACCGAGTTGTTGGTGATCACGCCGACAATCACCACCTGCCCGATCCCGTCCGAGCGTAACCACATCTCCAGAAACGAACCGCAAAACGCGTCAGGCACCTGCTTGCTCAACTCCCGCTCATCGGCTTGCGGCAAGAACGCTGGCTGGTACTCGACCCCTGACTGTTGCGGCCAGAACACTGATTCGGGTGACGTCGAGAAATGCCGGACGTGAATCACCGGCCGCCCGGATTGCCGCCAGGCATCGAGCAGAGCGCTGACATGGGTCTCAGCCAGCGGGTTATTGCGCCGTCCGAGCCTGGGATGATGGATGCCCTGCTGTAGGTCGATCAGGATCAGCGCGCTGTTGCCTTGAATATCCATGATGAATCAGTCCGAACTTTTGGTTCAGCAAGACTATCGCAATCAAGGTCTATTCTGGTCGCAATCGTCGACAGGCTCAGGCCTGTCCGAGACCTGCCCCCAAGGAGAACATCATGATCGAACACCTTAAACTCGCCGGCAAAGTAGCGCTCGTGCAGGGCGGCTCACGTGGTATCGGCGCAGCCATTGTCCAGCGATTGGCCAAAGAAGGCGCCGCCGTGGCATTTACCTACGTCAGCTCCGAGGTCAACGCTGTGGAGATTCAGGACAGCATCGTCGCCAATGGCGGTCGTGCACTGGCCATTCGCGCAGACAGCGCCGACGAAAAAGCCATCCGCCAGGCCGTGCAGACCACCGCCGAGATCCTTGGCAGGCTGGATATCCTGGTCAATAACGCCGGCATTCTGGCCATCGCCCCGCTCAATGAATTCAGCATGCAGGACTTCGACAAGACCCTGGCCATCAACGTGCGCAGCGTATTCATCGCCAGCCAGGAAGCCGCCCGGCATATGGAAGAAGGCGGCCGCATCATCAACATCGGCAGCACCAACGCTGACCGCATGCCCTTTGCGGGCGGCGCCACGTACGCCATGAGTAAATCAGCGCTGATCGGCCTCACCAAAGGCATGGCCCGCGACCTCGGTCCGCAAGGCATCACCGTCAACAACGTCCAGCCCGGCCCGGTGGACACCGACATGAACCCGGCGCAGGGCGAATTCGCCGAAACACTGAAAGCGCTGATGGCCCTGCCCCGCTACGGCACCAGCGAAGAAATCGCCAGCTTCGTCGCCTACCTCGCAGGCCCTGAAGCGGGCTACATCACCGGTGCCAGCCTGACCATTGATGGCGGCTTTAGCGCCTGACGCCACCACCACAAGCGGCCCTTTGCCCAAGGGCCGCATCCCGCGCCAGAGCCTTTTACTGGCGAATCAGCGTTTATTTGCTTAAGCGCATGAAAAATCTGAAAAAAAGTTTTGCGTTAGGAAAAGCTTTCGACTACATTAGCGCGCCTCGGCAGACACAACGTTGTCGTCGAGATACGGTGAGGTGTCCGAGTGGCTTAAGGAGCACGCCTGGAAAGTGTGTATACAAGAAATTGTATCGAGGGTTCGAATCCCTCCTTCACCGCCATATTAAGAAAACCCTGTGAATTCAGTTAGTTAGAGTTCACGGGGTTTTTTGTTTGTACTACTCACAGTGCTGCAAGTTCTCGCCGGTCAGCGCTTCCCCTCCTCCGATGGCTGGGGATGTGCATACATTCTGGACGCCCGCACACCCTTCTCCAAGCCCACCAGCTTCTCAGTGACTACTCGCCAGCCCGTCGCACTTTCTGCACAGGACAAGATTCTGTGGGTGCTCATGAAAGATCGGCACGACTACTTCACCGGCGAAGGCAAGCTGTGGTTTGACAATCAGAACCACATCGCCAGCGCGTGTGCTTGCAGCCTTACTGTTGCAAAGGCGTTCATCAAGAAATTGCGTGAGCATGGATACCTGACCATCGAGAAGCGCCGTATTCATGGCTGCGCATATTCCAACTCGATGACGATCACCTGCGACCTTATTCTGGCGTCCATGTCGCCGCTGGAGGCCATCCCTAAGCCTGTAGCGGTCACGCCAAACCCAGGAGGCGAACGTGTGCCTGAGTACACCCCTGCTCCCTTGCCAAAAGCGGCGCAGATTGCACCGGCGCCCAGCGTTATCGCGTACGACGAACACTTCGAAGATCAGCCAGAATGGATGAGAGACGTAGCCTAAATTCGATCTCGCCATGGTCGGAAATCGTCTATCCGGCGTAGACGGAATTCGACCGGTAGTAAGACCGATATTCAATAAGACAGATGTAGAAAGACAAAAGCATTAGAGGATTTGCACTCAGCGTCGCTCATCTTGCTGATTCAAGCTGACGCGGTAACTTTTAAATTTTTCGCCGTCGGTGTATTGCTTGCTGTAATAATTGTAAACAGCGCCTTTTACATCAATACCCACTCCACTCTGAGTATCGCGAATTACGACATCCTGCACATTACTGTCCGTAATCATAAAAGAAGCCTGTTTGTTTAACTGCTTTAAAATCTCCTGATCGGTTCCTTGAATCTGATTGTCGATGTAGAATCTCAGAGTATCCAAATCAGTAGCAGGTGCACCGTAGCGAGTTACGTATACCCACGCCCCGCCCTTAACCTCCTGCTTAATAACAAGCTCATCAGCATCTGCAATGCCACCGACCACCGAGTCAAGAAAGTAATCAATAACTAAAAGACCTAACAGGCACCAGAACAGAATCTTGTACACATTGCGCGACTTAGTATCCTTTTGACTTTGCATATTCAATACCTTGTTCTATCCAATATTGGTCAGTTGGATCATCGCCATACGGCGCACGCCAGTACCACTTCCCCCAATCCACCTTGGTGCTCTGCGTCCCTGAACGTTTCTGAGCAAACCCCGCAGCCCTCAGCAGAATCTGATCAGGCAGCTGACCAGCTCTGCCCACGGCGCCGTAGTGAAAATTGCCGAAATCTTCCCACGCATGATTCTGCTGCTTATAGTCCCATGGACCATGATTACGTACTTTGTAATAAAACCAACTCATGAATGCACCGACAGCGGGGTCCTTCTTCCACTGATCGTTCGCAAGCTTCATGTGCACATCGACACTAACGCCGGGAGGTATCGCTTCTGGCATTTCATAGTTCATGGCTTGTTCTCTTCCAAACGCGCACAGGATCAGGCGTAAATTTTATTGCTGATGGCATCCCAGCCACCCGCAATTTGCCCTGCGCTTTGCCCAGTCTTCCGACTTTGTTTGGAGTAGATTAATTTGATGCGGCCATAATTTAACGCAATCAGTTCACTCGGAAACGCATTAGACTGATCGCCATTGCCCGTTAAAGCGAAAGAGCTAATTATAACTTCCTCAAGCACTATCTCAAGGTATTTAACTTTCGGATCGCCAGCCCTAAATATATGAACCGACACCTGCTTAAAATGTTTTCCACTACAGCAAGCCTCATGAAGTTTGGGGGTAGCGTTATCTACAGGTTTGCGGACAAGCAAATCACTTAAGTAAGCGCGACCAGAAGTTGCACCGCCAGCGGACGTAGCTGTAGCGGACGCTGTCTGACTGGCCGAGAGGTCGAAATCCTGTAGCTCAATCCAGTTTTCGTAACCTTCGGAGAGCGTTTCTCCGGGAATACCTTCGATTTGTAGGTAGGCTTCAAATGACATACTTAAGGAAACTCTGAAGAAGATCTCTAAGTTTGGCAGAATGCCTGATCTCCACCGCCGAGACGCCTGATGAAGCAGATGACCTTCGCCGACGCCGAGTACGCTGGCAAACGCAAGCAAACCCGTAAAGAGCGCTTCCTGATCGAGATGGATCAGGTCGTGCCCTGGAAAGGATTGATCAATCTGATCGAGCCTCATTACCCTAAGGGCGAAGGTGGCCGTCCCGCCTATCCGCTAATGGCGTTGCTGCGCATACATCTGATGCAAAACTGGTTCGGCTACAGTGATCCGGCAATGGAGGAAGCGCTGTACGAAACAACAATCCTGCGCCAGTTCGCGGGATTGAGTCTGGATCGAATTCCCGATGAAACCACCATTCTCAACTTCCGGCGCTTGTTGGAAAAACACGAGTTGGCAGGCGGAATTTTGCAGGTTATCAACGGCTACTTGGGTGATCGTGGTTTGATGCTGCGTCAAGGCACCGTGGTCGATGCGACGATCATTCACGCGCCGAGTTCGACCAAGAACAAGGACGGCAAACGCGATCCTGAGATGCATCAGACGAAGAAGGGAAACCAATATTTCTTTGGTATGAAAGCGCATATCGGCGTCGATGCGGAGTCGGGTTTGGTCCATAGCCTGGTGGGCACCGCAGCGAATGTAGCGGACGTGACTCAAGTCGATCAGTTGCTACACGGCGAGGAAACCTATGTCATTGGTGATGCGGGCTACACCGGCGTGGACAAGCGTGCGGAACATCAGGATCGTCAGATGATCTGGTCGATCGCGGCACGCCCGAGCAATTACAAAAAGCATGGTAAGACCAGTTTGATCACGCAGGTATACCGCAAGATCGAGTTCGCGAAAGCCCAGGTACGAGCGAAAGTCGAACATCCATTTCGCGTGCTCAAGCGCCAGTTTGGTTATACGAAAGTCCGGTTTCGCGGGCTGGCTAAAAACACCGCGCAACAGGCCACCCTATTTGCCTTGTCGAACCTTTGGATGGTGAGAAAACGGCTGCTGGCGATGGGAGAGGTGCGCCTGTAATGCGGAAAAACGCCTTGGAAAGGCGCTATTTTAAGGGAAATCGATGAGTTAAAAGCGGGAAAAGTCTGATTATCTGACCAGGCGAGCTTTTTTGAACCTGAGGCCATGAGGGTGTAAAAAATCGATGCCTATTTCAGACCTTCCTTAAAGCCGATATACAGCTCGCTGCCTGCATCCCATCCCAACCCTGGTCCATCATTGAACAGAGGGTTAAGTGCGCCACTCAACAAACGCTCCGAGGGAAGATCAGGGGAAATGTCCATCAGTCCGATCAGCAAGAGGCGCTGGAATACGGGGTCCACGACCACTTTCAGCGCAATCTCTTCATCGACCACCAGGTCACAAGCGCCTGTGTCGTCGAACATCAAGGGTTGCATCCTCAAAGACGTTGATAAGTCGGCAAGAACTGTTTTGTATAATCGGTCAGTCATTAGTACACCTCGGTGTGCTAAACAATGTACGAATGGACGAGGTCGACAAATCACTTCCCCACGCAGGGTATGAATCATCGAAGTCTGCAAAACAACGCATTCACGGAACAGGACGGAAGGCAAGGCCGCCGCTCTGCTCCATTGCATCAATGCGCCTTGGCAATCCCGAACTGGTCCAGCACTGGATCAACGTTATGATCGAACGCCTTCTGCGCCTTGTGCTTCTTGACCGCATCAATGATCGCCGAGATACCAAAGCCCAGGGCCATGGCGCCGTCGATGGCCCAGCCGATGACCGGGATTGCAGCGCCCAGCGCTGCTCCTGCGGCAAGCCCTGTGGCTTCGCCGGCAACCAGACCGACAGCGCGGCCGATCATCTGTCCGCCCAGACGACCAAGGCCGGCAGACGCCTCGCGGCCCATCATTTTTGCGCCGGTGTCTATGCCGCCCTTAATCGCCTCCGCTCCCAGCTTGGTACTGTCATAGATAGCCTGTGTTGCCCCTAGTTTGTCGCCATGGGCAAGCATGCTGGACACTGACGCGAAGCCCATGACCGAGTTGAATGCCTTGCCTCCGATACCTTGCTCGGCGAGCTGCGCGGCCAGCGAAGGGCCGCCCTCTTCATCGGTCTTGCCCTCCAGCAACTTGCGGCCTTTTTTGGAGTTCTGCAGCTCGGACAGGGTGCTGGCCGTGTAGCTCTCACGCTCACCATTAACGAAATCAGCGGGCAGCACGCTTTCATACGCCGCTTTCTGGTTATCTGCGGTTTGCAGAGACTCGCCGGCGTCAGACTTTTTCTGGCCAAGCAGTTGTTTCAGAGCGCCCCCCTCGCTGAAATTGCGAACGTAGGAGTCGGCGATCTTCGTTTGCAGTTCATCAGGCTGGTTGTTGAACACTTGCTGGGCAGTGGGCACCTGACCATCGGGAAACAGGTCTTTTTGCAATTGCAGTTGAACCGACAGGCCGGTGATGGCGCCGCTGTAATCGGGGTTGGGGTTGTGTTTGTCGACCGCCTTGTCCGCAGTTGCCATGTCGGTCTGCAAAGCCTTTCCGCTGTTGACGTTTTGAGCCTGCTCAGTCACGGCCTTCTGCAGCGCCGAATCGCTGCGCACCAGGCTGCGCTCCTGTTCGGGAATGCTTTTGTTGAGGTACTCCTGAACGTCGGGATCGGCTTGCAACTGAGCGATTCGCTCGTTAAGGCCCGCCTCGGTCTTCTCGGTATTGCGCAAATCCCGCCCGGCTATCACGCTCTGCTGAGTCTGCTGCAACTTGATCATCACAGCGGCCTTCTGCGCGCCGGTGTAAGCCTTGGGCTTCTCGAACACCTGGCCGTTGAGCTTGCTGATATCGATACCGGCTACCGAATTCAACGTCGCGGCGTCGCTGAGCATGCTGGCGAACTGGCCACCATTTTTTGGGGCGCTCTTTCTGATCCACTCGCTCATATTGGACGCATCGAACACCTGGTCGGGGCTATGCGCAGCCTTCTTGCGCCCGGTCAGACCGGCTTCGTCCACCTGACTGAGGAAGCCAGCCTGCGACCACATGTTGCAGGACTGTTTGAGCGTGCCTGACAACCCGGGGTTACTTTTAATCAGCGCTTTCAGACCCTCGGCGCTGACATTGCCATCGACATCGGTCTTGTCCGCCGCCCCGACTGCATGATGAGGGTCGGCAGCCGTCGCCAACGGCATATTGGCGCGCATCACCGCTGCGCTGCGCACCATTTCAAGGGACTGAGGATCCGCGCCGGGGTTATCTTCCATGTACTTGGCCACGTCCTTGTCGGCATTGTCGGCAGCCTTCTCCATGTTTTTGGCGAATGCCTTGAGGTCTTTGTTGGTGATTTTGCCATCCGCATTACCGCCATCCTTGCCGACGTCGACCGCTGTCTTCAACGCAGGGTTGGCATTGATGAACGCCATCGCCTTTTCGGCGTTGGGACCATGCTCTCTGGCCATCCAGGCTGCGGCGATGGGCCGGTTGAGCTCTTTGGCGGCCTGCTCGCGCTCTTCGGGCGGCAGGTTGGCAACCATCGGTTCCCAGCGCTTGAGCGCCTCGGGCGAAGAGTATTCGGAGTTATCGAGAAACGCTGCATCGGTAGCGCTCGGGGCATTCGCCGGATTAGAGGCCGTCGTGGGTGACGCGCTCGCTGTGGCCGAGACCGATGTCATCGGGGACACCTGATCACTGTCCTGATCGACGCTGGAGGTGCTGTCACTACTGCTGCTGCGAGTCAGCAGACTCATCAGTGATGAGCCGCTTTGCTCGGTTCCCGGAAAGGAAGAGGGGCTGTCGTTGGCCTGGCCGAACTGCACAAAAGCCTGACCACCTGCGCTGCCCTGCGTAAGCGAGGCTTTAGCCAATGGCGTCTCAGCAGCCAGTTCGCCAGAGGTGGGTTGATTCACGATGCTGCCGAGGGCAGGACTGGGAGAACTGGATATACGCATGGTTGCCATCCAAGTGGTGAGGGATGGCAACTGTGTGGTTTTGCGTGCGAGTTGGTTCCAGACAGATATCCACTCAGGCGAACGGGTCAATCTGCTGCTTCAATTGCACCCGCGCCCGGGATAGTCGCGAGCGCACAGTGCCGATCGGAACACCGAGCGTGTTGGCGGTGTCCTGATAATTGCCATCCATTTCCAGCGAAACTTCCAGAACCTTCTGCATGTTCGTCGGCAGGCAATCGATGGCTGCGATGACGCGTGCCAATTGTCTGTGCCCGTCTACCTGATGAGTGATATCGCCATTCCATTCCAGCTCTGAATGAACGTCGTCTTCCCAGCTTTCCTGATAGGGCTGGCGATACATTTTGCGGAAGTGATTGCGGATCAGATTCAGCGCAATGCCACATAACCAGGTTTGCGGTTTGCTGGCGTGCTGAAACTTGTGCTCATTGCGTAACGCCTCGAGAAACACGCATTGCAGGATGTCATCCACGTCATCGGCGTTCTTCACCCGCTTCTGGATGAACGCTCTGAGCATCTGGACCTGATCGGCCGTCAATTGCCGGATACCAGCGGACGACGATGGTTGGCGTGGTTCGGTTGCATCAAGGATCACAAGATTCGGGAGCATGGACTTGCCTCAGTTGATGGAGTGCAAGTCCTATAGCGATAACCATGCCAGCCCAAAAATATTTTTAATTTATTGATTTAAAACGATATTTTAAATTGTGAAATTCTTTGTAATACATTTTATTGCGCAACACGGTTTTTAGCTCTGCAGCTTTTGGCACAAACGCATGAGCCTTCGGCACCAGGGAACCGAACCGGGTCGACGACCCACTCAGCGGTCATGACCAGGCCCAGAACCGTCCTATGAAAATCGTCGCCCCGCCTACATTACCTATTCATCCGGTAGCGCCGATCCGCGCCATCACGCCGGCTGCGCGAGCGATTCCCGGCAGCGGGTTGCCTGATGAAAAAGGCACCTCGTCACTGCAGGTTTCGCGCTTCGCCGCAGCACTGGTGCAGCACAGCCGGATCCTGCGTGAGCGAGAACTGATCGCGAGCAGGAACGCGCTGCAGTCGCGGGCCGTCAAGCTGGGCGAGCTTTATCAACTGCTGATGAGCGCCAGCGACACCGGGCTGGATAACGCCGCCAGACTGCTGCGCAAAAAACTGCTGCAGGACAACGACGCCGACCTGGAACAGGTTCTGGAATTCGCTGACGGCGACGCTGCCAAGGCTCACGTGGTGTTGCAGGCGGCACGTAAACAGGCAGAAGACGATGGAGCGGAAGAAGAATATGCAGCGCTGACCCAGACGCTCAAACATCTGCGCCGCCGATTCGGCCCGCGTGCCCGTGCCGGAATCAATACCGCAAGAGCCTTCGGGCGCCAGAACATCGATAACAAGCGCCGCACTGCCTTGCGCAATCTGTATGGCGTAGCGGTTTCCGGGCAACCCAATGTCACTGGCCTGATCGAAGCCTTGATTGGCGAGCAACAGGAACCCGGCGAGTTCGACCTGAACCTGCGCGACATGCGCATCGCCATCGCCGACGATCTTTCGGCGATTACCCCGTCGGCTTCCCATGAACAACTGCGCACGCTGATGCATGGCCTGACCACCGCGCGCCATGTCACTACGTTGCTGCGCGGCTGCGAGCACCTGCTGGGACGCATGCGCAAAAAGAATCCCAAACTGACGGTAGACCCGCCCGCCTTCCTCAAACACATGCTGACCCTGACGGCCAATGGCATGAACGTGAATCAGACCTTGCAACTGACCCAGCACATCGGGGGCAACAGGCTCGAACACCAACTGGCGTTCCTCAATGGCCTGCGGCCAATGCTGATGCAACTGCCGATCCTGCTCTGGCGGGACCTGAAAAGCCGTCAGGCCGCGCTGAATAATCTACTCACGCTGATGGCCGAGCTCACGCAGAAGGAACAGAAGCAACTATACGAGGGGCTTGCCTGATGAACCGGGTCATCAACTTTCTGAACATGGTCGCGCTGTCGGCCATGCGCCGCTCGGAACTGGTCGGTGCGTTTTTTGTGATCGCCATCGTGTTCATGATGATCACGCCGCTGCCCACCGGGTTGATCGACGTGCTGATCGCCGTGAATATCTGCATCTCCTGCCTGCTGATCATGCTGGCGATGCACCTGCCCAGGCCACTGGCGTTCTCGACCTTCCCTGCCGTGCTGCTGCTGACCACGATGTTTCGCCTGGCCCTGTCGGTTTCCACGACGCGGCTGATTCTGCTCAACCAGGACGCCGGGCACATCGTCGAGGCGTTCGGGCAGTTCGTGGTGGGCGGCAACCTGGCGGTGGGTCTGGTGATCTTCCTGATCCTGACGGTGGTCAACTTTCTGGTGATCACCAAAGGCTCGGAGCGGGTCGCCGAAGTCGGTGCGCGTTTTACCCTGGACGCGATGCCCGGCAAGCAGATGTCCATCGACAGTGACCTGCGCGCCAACCTGATCACCGTCCACGAGGCCCGTAAACGACGCGCCGAACTGAACAAGGAAAGCCAGTTGTTCGGTGCGATGGACGGCGCCATGAAGTTCGTCAACGGCGATGCGATCGCCAGCCTGATCATTGTGGCCATCAACATGATCGGCGGCATTTCCATCGGCGTGCTGCAACACAATATGGCGGCGGGCGACGCCTTGCAGCTGTATACCGTGCTGACCATCGGTGACGGCCTGATCGCGCAGATTCCGGCGCTGCTGATCTCCGTGACCAGCGGCATGATCATCACCCGCGTGCCCAACACCGAGGCGGGTGTGGAAGCCAATATCGGCCGCGAGATCGCCGAGCAGATCACCAGTCAGCCCAAGGCCTGGATCATCGCCTCGGTGGCCATGCTTGGCTTCGCTGCCCTGCCGGGAATGCCGACCGGTGTTTTCATCACCATCGCTATCATCTGCGGTGCCGGTGGACTGCTGCAGTTGCAGCGGGCAAAACCCAAGGCCGATGAGCAACGTACAGCCACTGTGGCGCCAGAAATGAACGGCAAGGAAGACCTGCGTACCTTCTCGCCAAGCCGCCAGTTTGTGCTGCAATTCCACCCCGGTCAGGACAGCGCGCAGATCGAAGCGCTGGTCAGCGAAATACGCAAGCGTCGTAACCGTCTGGTGGTGCAGTACGGCCTGACCCTGCCTTCGTTCATCATCGAGCACGTCGATGACATTGCCCCGGACGAGTTTCGCTTCACCGTCTATGACGTACCGATACTCAAGGCCACCTTTACGCAGAGCCATGTCGCCGTGGAAGCACGCCAGCTGGAAGGTGAAAACCTTCCGGCAGCCATCCCGGGCAATACCGACCGCCAGGAAGATCAATGGGTCTGGCTGCCTGCCGAGCAGTCCGGCGAACTGAACCCGGTCAGCTCCACAACCCTGATCATCGAACGCATGGAGCGCGCATTGCAGTCCTGCGCACCGCAGTTCATCGGCTTGCAGGAAACCAAAGCCATCCTCGGCTGGCTGGAGTCCGAGCAACCGGAACTCGCTCAGGAAATGCAACGGGTCCTCACCCTGACGCGCTTCTCGGCTGTCCTGCAACGCCTGGCCTCGGAGTGTGTGCCGCTGCGGGCGATCCGGGTCATTGCCGAAACCCTGATTGAGCACTGTCAGCATGAACGCGATACCAATGTGCTGACCGACTATGTGCGCATTGCGCTCAAATCGCAGATCTACCACCAGTACTGCGGTGCCGAAGGCCTGCAAGTGTGGCTGCTGACGCCGGAAAGCGAGGGGTTGTTGCGTGATGGCCTGCGCCAGACGCAAACCGAAACATTCTTCGCGCTGAACAACGAGATCAGCCAGATGCTCGTGCAACAGCTGCACATTGCCTTCCCGGTACGAGCTCCCGAACAGGCGGTTCTGCTGGTGGCACAGGATCTGCGCAGCCCTCTGCGTACCTTGTTGAGGGAGGAGTTCTACCATGTACCCGTACTATCTTTCGCGGAAATCAGCAACGCGGCCAAGGTCAAGGTCATGGGTCGATTCGACCTTGAAGACGATCTCGAGGCGCTGGACAACGAGCACGCTGCCTGAGCCTGCAAGGCCTGAACGCACGGAGACTTTCAGATGTTTGAATTACGCGTACTGAACGGCCAGCACCAAGGCGCGGCATTACCGCTGATCGGTGAGCAATGGTCGATTGGCTCTGCCGGGCAACACGATCTGGCGCTGGACGATGCGGGCGTGGAAAGCCTGCATTGTCGCCTGCAACGTGTCGACGACAACTGGACACTGAATGCTGAACAAGGCGCGGTCTGCGACGAACAGGGCAACGCCCGGCCGAGCATCGACCTGACGCTCAATAACGCCTTCATGCTGGGTTCGGTGTGGCTGTGCGTTTCGCCTGCAGGCGATGAGTGGCCCTCGGTGCCCGCCGTGATTCCCAAACAGCCTGAGGCCGAGTCCGGATCTGCACGCAACGACGTGCCGCTGGAGAAGGTCAAGTCCCGCTCGCAGTTTCTCAACCGCACCACGGGCATCATCGCCGGGCTGCTGGTGGGCGTCATTGGCAGCGCCTGGAGCCTGACCCGCCCGCCCGCTATTGCGATGGATCAGAGCCCGGCACACCTGGCGGCCGCCACGACAGAGGCCTCGCCCGGTACACCCAAGGCGCCAGCCAGGGCGGCAAACCCTGTGACCGACAACCGCATACGCCTGAGCAGCGCAGATGCCGTCCGCCACCAGTTGAGCACCATGCTCAGCGACCGCCTGCTGACCGACGTCAGCGTGGAAGAGACGCCCGACGGGCTGGTCCTCAACGGCGATCTGAAAGAAGAATCGCTGCTGGTCTACCAGCGCATGCTTCAGCGCTTCAAGGCCCTGTACGACTCGCCGGTCACCGTTCTGGACAACGTGGGCAGCAATCGCAACACCCTGCCCTTTGTGGTGGTTCAGATCATGACCGGGCCGCATGCGCACCTGGTGACTGCCGACGGTCGACGTGTGTACGTAGGTGATGAAGTGGATGGCCTGCGCCTCACCCGTATCGACAATCAGCGTCTGCAATTCGACGGTAATCGCCATATCGAGGTGAACTGGTGAATGCAGCACTGAACCTGTGGAAAGACGCGCACGCCAAGCGTTTGAGCCAGTACTGCGCGGTGCGCGTCATTGGCCGGGTCAGCGCCGTGCGCGGGATTCTGCTGGAGTGCAAGATTCCATCGGCCAAGGTCGGCGATCTCTGTGAAGTGAGCAAAGCCGACGGCTCGTTGCTGCTGGCCGAAATCGTCGGCTTCACCCAGGAATGCACGCTGCTCAGCGCCTTGGGGCCACCCGACGGTATTCAGGTCGGCGCGCCGATCCGCCCGCTGGGCGTGGCACACCGGATCGGTGTCGATGACAGCCTGCTCGGCTGTGTACTGGACGGTTTCGGGCGCCCGCTGATGGGCGATTGCCTCGGCGCTTTCGCTGGTCCCGAGGATCGCCGCACGACTCTGCCGGTGATCGCCGACGCCCTGCCGCCGACCCAGCGACCGCGTATCACCCGGGCGTTACCCACCGGGATACGCGCCATCGACAGTGCGATCCTGCTCGGCGAAGGCCAGCGTGTCGGGCTATTCGCCGGTGCAGGCTGCGGCAAGACCACGTTGATGGCCGAACTGGCGCGCAACATGGATTGTGACGTCATCGTTTTCGGCCTGATCGGCGAACGGGGCCGCGAGCTGCGCGAGTTTCTCGACCATGAACTGGATGAAACCCTGCGCCGTCGCTCGGTGCTGGTCTGTGCGACATCCGATCGTTCCAGCATGGAGCGCGCCCGCGCTGCGTTCACCGCGACCGCCATTGCCGAAGCCTTTCGCGCCCGCGGCCAGAAAGTGTTGTTGCTACTCGACTCGCTGACCCGCTTCGCCCGCGCGCAACGGGAAATCGGCATTGCCTCGGGCGAGCCGCTGGGGCGCGGCGGTCTGCCGCCCTCGGTGTACACCCTGCTGCCACGCCTGGTGGAACGCGCCGGGATGAGCGAAAACGGTTCGATCACCGCGCTCTACACGGTACTGATCGAACAGGACTCGATGAACGATCCGGTCGCCGACGAAGTGCGCTCGTTGCTCGACGGGCACATCGTACTGTCGCGCAAACTGGCTGAACGCGGGCACTATCCGGCGATCGATGTGTCGGCCAGCATCAGCCGGATTCTGAGCAACGTCACCGGTCGCGAACATCAACGGGCGAACAATCGCCTGCGTCAGTTGCTGGCCGCCTATAAACAAGTGGAAATGCTCCTGCGCCTGGGTGAATACCAGGCCGGGGCCGACCCGGTCACCGACTGTGCCGTGCAACTGAACGAGGCTATAAACGCGTTCCTGCGCCAGGACCTGCGTGAACCCGTGCCGTTGCAGGAAACCCTCGACAGGCTGCTGCAACTCACCTCTCAACTGCCGGAGTAGCCATGGACGAACCACTGGAAGACGACCCGCAACAGGTCGCTCTGCAGCAGGTAATAGGGCTGCTCACGCCACTGCGCCAACATCGTCAGGCCAGTGCCGAGCGCGCCCATTGCCAGGCGCAGTTGGAACTGAAATCGATGCTCGACCACTTAGCAGAGACCAGGGCGTCGCTGAATCAGGAACGCGACAACCATAAGCGCCGCCGCGAGAGTCTGTCCGATGCGCATTTGCAAAAGACGCTCAGCCTGACTGATGTCGACGGCTGGCACGAAAAGGAAAGAACCATGCTCGACCGCCTGGCTTACATCCGCCAGGACGTGGAGCAACAGAAAATGCGAGTAGCTGAACAACAGGCGTTGCTTGAACAGAAACGGCTGCAAGCCAAGGCGTCTCAGCGCGCGGTCGAGAAACTCGCCTGCATGGAGGAGACGCTCAACGAAGAAGGTTAAGTGACGATGACCGCACCGATCAAAACCCCTGCCAAAGCGCCACCCGTGCCGAGTGCCCCGCCGGCCACCTCGCGCGCCCTGCCTTCGCTGCGTCAACCCGCCAGGTCCGATGACCAGCCGCCAGCCTTTGCCGGGGCGCCTCGCGGCGATGTACAGAAGGTTCGTTTCGCGCTGAACCGTTCAGTCACCGACAGCCCGATGAGCGCCGACGGCATGTTCTTCTCGCAACTGCTGATACCGCAGGTAGGTGAAGAGCCGGATCAGCAGGGCTTCGGAGGCAGCGGTGTGGCCTTCTCTGCACAATCCGAAAACGTACCGACGCAGTTGATCGACGAGCTGGCGCAGCGTTTGCCCGATCAGCCGGACGGTCCGCTGGCCTTCAGCCTGCTCATGCCCAATCTGGGCAGCGTGCGGGTCAACGCCTGCAAATCCGAAAACCGCTGGAGCATTCAACTGGGCTTTGGCCGACGTGACGTTCTCAAGCGCTTGCAGGGCCAGGTCGGCGCATGCCGGGACTCGCTGGCGCAGGCACTCGGCCAGGATGTCGAGTTGGACATGCATGAAGACTTCACAGCATGAGCGCCCTGCGTCTGCGCAAGGTCGACGCCCTGCTGGCCCAAGCCACACGCGCACTCGGCGCCGGACGGCGCCTGGGCTTCAGCACCCGCGGTCAACACGCCGAACTGAGCCTGCTGCCGCAGCTCGAAGACGCGCGGATACCGGCAGACGGTGTCTGGTTGAATACTGCGGTCGGCCCCTTGCTGCTGAGCGATGCCGAAGCGTTGCTCAGCCTGCTGGGCGAAATACCTTTCACGCTTGGCGGCGAGCACCAGGCCTGGTACTGGCAGCTATTCAACCAGCGCCTTAGCCCGGTGATTGCCGACCTGCTGGCGCCTGTTGCGCCGTTTTCCGACGCCCCGACCGAGCCGGCCATCGGCTGCCGGGTTCACGTGCAGCTGGGCAGCGAACGACTCGATGCCTACCTGCACGCCGCACCCGCCACCCTGCTCAGGCTTCTGGGTTCGGCTGACTGGCAAGTCTTGAAGCGTGACGTGGACCAATCCTGGTCGGTAGCGACACCGCTGATCGTCGGCGAACTGTCACTAACCCTGGAACAAATCGCCGCGCTACGCCCCGGTGACGTGGTGCTGCCTGCCCGCTGCCGGTTCGACAGCGCCGGACAAGGGTCCGTGACACTCGCTGGCCGTCAATGGGCGGCCTGCACCGACCAACAGGCACAGCATCTTTTTCTGCAGCTCAGTCATGAGGAGCACAGTCACCATGAGTACTGAAGACCTGTATCAGGACGACGTCGAGATGCTCGACGACTATGAAGAACCGGTGCCTGAACAGGCTGATCAGCAACCGCATGACGACGAACACGCCGAACAGGCATTCGGGTATGCGGACAACGAAGCGGAGCATGAAGAGCAGTCCGGAGACCACCATGAGTCGCCGATGCTCGACTCACTGGAGCTGGACCTGACCTTGCGCTGCGGCGAGCTCAGATTAACCCTTGCCGAACTGCGCCGACTGGACGCCGGAACCATTCTCGAAGTCAGCGGCATCGCGCCAGGCCACGCCACGCTGTGCCATGGCGAGCAGGTGGTTGCCGAAGGCGAACTGGTCGACGTCGAAGGCCGCCTCGGTTTGCAGATTACCCGGCTGGTGGCGCGCTCATGATCATGGAGGGCATCAACCCGATCATGCTGGCGCTGTTTCTCGGCTCGCTGTCGCTGATCCCGTTCCTGTTGATCGTCTGCACCGCCTTTCTGAAGATCGCCATGACGCTGCTGATCACCCGCAACGCGATCGGCGTTCAGCAAGTACCGCCGAACATGGCGTTGTATGGCATCGCCCTGGCCGCGACGATGTTCGTCATGGCCCCGGTGGCGCATGACATACAGCAGCGGGTCCATGAACACCCGCTGGAACTGAGCAACGCCGACAAACTGCAGAGCAGCCTCAAAGTCGTCATCGAGCCGCTGCAACGCTTCATGACACGCAACACCGATCCGGACGTCGTCGCCCACCTGCTGGAAAATACCCAGCGCATGTGGCCCAAGGAAATGGCCGATCAGGCCAGCAAAGACGATCTTCTGCTGGCAATCCCGGCCTTTGTGCTGTCGGAATTGCAGGCCGGTTTCGAGATCGGTTTTCTGATCTATATCCCCTTCATCGTCATTGACCTGATTGTCTCCAATCTGTTGCTGGCACTGGGCATGCAGATGGTCTCGCCGATGACACTGTCGCTGCCGCTCAAACTGCTGCTGTTCGTGCTCGTATCGGGTTGGTCGCGTCTGCTCGACAGCCTGTTCTATTCCTACATGTGAGGCGGTCATGGAAGCGTTGGCGTTGTTCAAGCAAGGCATGTTTCTGGTCGTCATCCTGACCGCCCCGCCGCTGGCCGTTGCGGTGCTGGTGGGTGTGGTCACCTCGCTGCTGCAGGCACTCATGCAGATTCAGGATCAGACATTGCCCTTCGGCATCAAACTGGGCGCCGTCGGACTGACCCTGGCCATGACCGGTCGCTGGATCGGCGTCGAGCTGATCCAGTTCATCAATATGGCCTTCGACCTGATCGCCCGCTCCGGGGTCAGTCACTAAATGCCCTTCGACGCGCACAGCGCCTTTCAATTCATGCTGGGCATGGGACTGGCAATGGCGCGACTGATGCCCTGCATGCTGCTGGTGCCAGCCTTTTGCTTCAAATACCTGAAAGGCCCGTTGCGTTATGCCGTCGTGGCGGTGATGGCGATGATCCCGGCACCGGCCATCAGCAAGGCCCTGGAGTCCCTAGACGACAACTGGTTCGCAATCGGCGGCCTGCTGATCAAGGAAGCGGTACTCGGCACGCTACTGGGGCTTTTGCTGTATGCGCCATTCTGGATGTTCGCCTCGGTGGGCGCACTGCTCGACAGCCAGCGCGGTGCGCTCAGCGGCGGCCAGTTGAACCCGGCGCTGGGCCCTGACGCCACGCCACTGGGCGAATTGTTTCAAGAAACCCTGATCATGCTGGTAATCCTCACCGGGGGGCTCTCGCTGATGACTCAGATCATCTGGGACAGCTACAGCGTCTGGCCCCCGACGGCCTGGCTGCCGGGCATGAACGCTGGCGGCCTGGATGTCTTTCTGGAGCAGTTGAACCAGACGATGCAACACATGCTGCTGTACGCGGCGCCCTTCATTGCGCTGCTGCTGTTGATCGAAGCGGCGTTCGCGATCATTGGTCTGTATGCGCAACAGCTGAACGTTTCGATCCTCGCCATGCCGGCCAAAAGTATGGCCGGCCTCGCTTTTCTGCTGATCTATCTGCCGACGCTGCTGGAACTGGGCACCGGTCAATTGTTGAAGCTGGTTGATCTGAAGTCGCTACTGACGCTTCTGGTGCAAGTGCCGTGAGCGAAAAAACCGAAAAGGCCACGCCCAAGCAACTGCGTGACGCGCGGGAAAAGGGTCAGGTCGGGCAGAGTCAGGACCTCGGCAAACTGCTGGTGTTGATGGCCGTCAGTGAAATTACCCTGGCCCTGGCTGATGAAAGCGTCAACCGACTGGAGGCGCTGTTGTCGCTGTCCTTTCAAGGCATCGACCGCAGCTTTGCCGCGTCGGTCGAGCTGATCGCCAGCGAAGGACTCTCCGTACTGCTCAGCTTTACCTTGTGCAGCGTCGGTATAGCGATGCTGATGCGTTTGATCAGCAGCTGGATGCAGATCGGTTTTCTGTTCGCGCCCAAGGCGCTGAAGATCGATCCCAACAAGATCAACCCGTTCTCCCACGCCAAACAGATGTTTTCCGGGCAAAACCTGCTCAACCTGCTGCTCAGCGTTCTCAAGGCCATTGCCATCGGTGCGACGCTGTATGTGCAAGTCAAACCTGTGCTGGGCACCCTGGTGTTGCTGGCCAACAGCGATCTGACGACCTACTGGCATGCCCTGGTCGAGCTGTTCAGGCACATTTTGCGAGTGATATTGGGGCTGCTGCTGGCGATCGCGATGATCGACTTCGCCATGCAGAAATACTTCCATGCGAAAAAACTGCGCATGAGCCACGAGGACATCAAGAAAGAGTACAAGCAATCGGAAGGCGACCCCCACGTCAAAGGCCATCGTCGGCAACTTGCCCAGGAGATCCTCAATCAGGAGCCCAGTGCTGCGCCCAAGCCGGTGGAAGACGCCGACATGCTGCTGGTCAACCCGACGCACTACGCGGTGGCCCTGTATTACCGACCAGGCGAAACGCCTCTGCCGCTGATTCATTGCAAAGGTGAAGACGAGGAAGCCCTGGCATTGATTGCCCGCGCCAAAAAAGCCGGCATCCCGGTGGTGCAGAGCATCTGGCTGACCAGGACGCTGTACCGCTCCAAGGTCGGAAAATATATCCCCCGCCCCACACTGCAGGCTGTCGGCCACATCTACAAAGTGGTTCGCCAGCTGGATGAAGTCACCGATGAAGTGATTCAGGTTGAGGTGGAGCTTTAAGCTACCAGCCGGGAGCTTCAGCCCTGGGCTCTGTACGAAAAGTCGGCGAGCGAAGGTCAGGCAAGGCAAAAACAGACGAGGAACGGCCGGGGTCGCGTTCGACTCTACGTGTTGTAAATGAGCATTCCGATCGGACTCGCGCTCAAGCCTGTTTTAACGCAGCATCACCGAGCGAAGCCACTTTACGTACAGAGCCTGGTGGTTGCTTATGCCCCAGCCCTCTCCCATTCCCTGCGTATTATCTCCTGCTACTGACTGCGTCCTGCAAGATGCCCCAATACTGCTTGCCGCTTGCCGCTTGCCGCTTGCCGCTCGCAGCTTTCAGCTGCCCCAAAAAAAGACCGCCCCATCTGCACTGGGGCGGTCTTTTTTTCACTCGGGAGTTATCTCCTAAGCCAGATGATCCAGGCCTGCCAGTATCAGTTCGTTTCGCCGGATATCATCCAGATTGGTGACGGCATGGGGGGCGTCGCTCACCGCGTGCCACACGACGAAATCACGCCGCATATCCAGGAACAGAAAGTAGTCATTGAATCGTTCGGCTTCTGAAAACCTCAGTTGCAGCGCCTCTCTGAGTTGTTCGGGACGCAGCGCTCGACCCTCGATGTGCAGCGCAATGCCCCAGTCATGGTGCTCGCGACGGCTGACGAAAGAGACTCCGTTTGCCACCGGCCAGACCGCAGGACTCTGTGCCGCAACGTTGTAGTAGAACGCTGTTTTCTCCTCGACCTCAATCATGTCTAGTCCCTTAACTTCACGACGGTGTAATCGCGCTCGTGGTCTTGATCGTCAAGACCGTCACGCATGTCCGGGGGCCACCAGATGACCAGTTCGCGGCTGGTGGAGTCCGGACGTTTGCAGGCAGTGCCCGAACAACCGTGGGTGGCGCACCCGGTCAGGGTAGCGAACACCACCAACACGACTGCAACGCTGCTGATCTTCATGGTTTTGCCCCCCGGAGCAGTGATGGCCGGCTCTCTTTGGCCATTTTCGATATCTGTGGCTGACGTACCGCGATATACACTTCGCTCTCCTCGCCCGGTTGCAGCCATGCGTGGGGCCAGGCGGCGACGCCGATGACCCAGCGACCACCGCAGCGACTCTCGTCGATGCGCACCGGTTTGTCGGTATTGTTACGCGCTACCACGACGGCCACACCCCAGTCCTTGCGTGCATACCATTGCGAGCGCTGGCCATCGAGGCTCAGGCCCTGGCCCGGGTCACACAGGCTGTCGGTTTCAAAGGGCAGTGTTTCGCCATCATGCATGCCCTCTGGCGCAGCGCCATCGACCATCTGCGTGAAGACTTTCTGGATGTCGCCGCGGGTAGGCAGCTCACCGCCGTCACGCCGTTCCTTGATCCTTTTCATCTGGTCATCGACATCGTGAGGGTTGCCGTTCTGCACATAGCGAGCCGGGTTGACCTGGTCGCCAATCAGTCTTGGCGTCAGAATGAACAGGCGCTCACGCTGGCTCAGTTCGCGACTGCGGGACTGGAACAGCAGCTTGCCGATGTAGGGGATGTCGCCCAGCAACGGAACCTTGTGGACCTTGTCGTTGGCTTCAAGGCCATGGAAACCGCCGATGACCAGTGAACCGTGTTCGGCTATGACGGCCTGGGTACTGACATTGCCTTTGCGCACACTTGGCTGCGTGTCATTGATGTCGGAGATGTCGATCTGACCATCCTCGATATCGACGATCAGTTGCACCTGAGGCTTGCCATCGTGATCCAGCGAGCGCGGAGTCACCTGCAGACTGGTGCCTGCGGTGATGGGCTCGATATTGGCCACGCGTTCCGACGTCGCGGTGAGGTATTCGGTGCGACTGAAGTCGATCACGGCCGGCTGGTTTTCAAGGGTAAGAATGGACGGGTTGCCGATCACCGAGGCTGAGCCGTTACCTTCCAGCGCATGCAGTTCGGCAGCGAACTTGCCGGCGTTCTGGATGAACAGGGTGGAGCTGGTGCCAGCGTCGAACATGTTGGCGCCCCCGTTGACACTCCCGGCATTGAAGTTCCAGCGGCTGGACAGTTCTGCCAGCTCGTTGCGATCGATGTCGAGAATCACGGCGTCGATTTCGATCAGGTTGCGCGAAACATCCAGCTCTTTGATGAGCTTTTCGTACATGGCCTTGCGCGAGGGCAAGTCGTAGATCAGCACGGCGTTGTTACGGACATCGGCCGTTACACGGATGTTGGCCCGACCGCCAGAGCCGCTTTTTCCAGCGCTTTTGCTGCCGCCGCCGCCATAGTGCAGCACCTGATCGAGGCCCTGCTCCAACGCATTGGTATCGAGGCCGCTGGAGCTCATCGGCAGACTCGGAGCGTCCGGGCCGCCACCGCCCGCCAGGCCGTTACCGCGACCGCCTCGCCCCAGCAGATCCATGCCATTGATGGACCCGCCACGAGAACGGGTATCCAGCAAATCCTGGAGAATACTGGCGACCCCGGCGACCACCAGTTGTTGATCGCGATAGCGAATGGTGCGGTCCGCGGCACTGGCGTACTTGAGCGGGAATACGATGATGTCCTGCTTGTCGCCCTTTTCCGGCGCTTCGACTTTCTTGCTGTAATCGCGCACCAGTTCCACATATTTTGCCGGGCCGCGAACCAGAACCACGCCCTCGTTCGGCAGTACCCCCCACCCGAAGCGCTTGTCCAGCAGCCCCACATCGGTCAAGGCAGTTTGCAAGTCATCTACCGCGTCGGATGACACTTCGATGCGTGCCGAGGTGTGCTCGCTGGAGGGGCTGACATACAATGTGTCGTTATACACAAACCACTGGAAGTGATATTCCTGGCCCAGGCGGTCGAGAAACTCTTCCGGGCTCTGAGCGCGTATCCGGTCATCAAGGACCCCGGGAATGGGCGGCATATCCAGCGCCATGCCGAATTCCTTGGCGAAGTCGGCCAGCGCTGTCGCCAGCTCGGTCTGCCGGGCATCGTAGGCGTAAGCCGTATGTTTCCAGGCTTCGGGGGTCACCGCCCACGTGGCGGGGGACAGCCCGATCAACAATAAAGGCAACCACATCAAGGCCTTGCGCATTTCAAACTCCCGGTTGCCGGTGATTGAGGGTCGTGCGCCCGGCTAAGGCGGGCACGGAATTGACCAGAGTGGTGTGCATCAGGCTGAGCAAAGCCGCGCGCTGATTGGCCAGGCTTTCCAGACGGTTCAGCAGATCGGCAAGGCTGCAGGGGCCAGGCATCCAGCTGACCAGCACCATGCAGCGCGTTTGCGGATCGATGGCGAACGCGCCGTCACAGGCGCACGCCAGGCTGGCACCGCCGTGAATGAGCAATGCTTCGATACGCTGAGGGTCGTTGGCGTCATAGGGGTCGAGTAACTCGATGCTGCAACGGACTCCGCCGCCCACCATTTCCAGCCGTGCGTTGGCGTCGTCAACCCAGCAGTCGAGCGGGCTCGCCGGACGCTGATCACGCCACAGGCCGACGACCTCCTCGAACTCACTGAAATCCATCGATGACATTTTTGGTCATTTTATAACCAGCCTGCTGGCATTGATCAGCGATGTTGGAGCTGACCGCAGCCTGCTGGCTCGCCTCACTGAAGGCATCAATGTCGTCGGCGGTGAAATGCCCATTGCCCCCGTCCAGCACGTCATCCACGTCGGACAACGCGCGGGTGAGCGTGGAATCGAGGTTATTTTGCAGGGATTTGAAATTTATCATGTCCTGACACTCCAGCAGAAAGGTTCAAACCTTGAGTGGAGCAAACAGGTGGAGCGGTTCCATTTTCGCCGCAAGAGTCTGTTTCAGGCAGCCGGCTCCGCGCCTGTCAGCCCATTGCGCAGCGTTGCCCAATCGATTTCGAAAGCGCCGTTGGCGTCGCTCAGGCGCAGGCTTTCAGTGGCCAGCGTCGCATCCCGTTTGAGCGCCCAGTGCTCGGCAAAACGGCTCTCTGCCAACCATTCGGCGACCGGCTCGGCCATCTCTGGATGAACGCTGAGTGTGGCCACTGCTTCGTTGAGCTGGCTGGCTGCCAGGTTCCTGACCAGTGCCCGAGCACGCTCGGCAAGGGTCGTTTTGTCGAGTAACTGGCTCAATGCCTCAGTCAGCAGTTCCTCTACAGCAGTCATGGCCTGCTGCTGCAAGGCTTCGCGCTGGACGTGCAGCTCGTCCAGAAAAGCATTGGCGCGCTCCCAGAACTGCGCAAGCGCCTCCTGATGCCGACGATCGGCTTTAGCCTGCTCAAGTACCAGCATCTGCTCCGCCTGACGTTGCGCGCCAGTCAGAATATCGCGAGCCAGCAGACTGTTGGCGATGTCTTCACGACGCAATACCGGCTCGGGCAGCACCGCGTCGGCAGTCAGGGTAATACTGCGTTTGGCAAGCATCGGGGAATTCCTGGTGCAGAGGGAAGCGGATATTCAGGCCGCGGTGACACGCCATAGAACAGCCTGCCACAGCGTCTGAAGTTTATTTTCGGGGGCCGAGCAAGTGCTGTCGGCGACCTCATCGGGCGCCCAGGCCAGACGCAATCGCGGCCAATACTCAGGCCCAAGCCAGGCACCCAACAGCAAGCGCGCATCTTCATGTTCCAGCTCCAACCAGACACCAGGGCGCAACGCCTTGGTCAGGGCCCAGCACCACTGCCCGTCATGGGCGTCGCTTTCGTTACGGGAAAAACAGATGCGCTGCGCCAGATCCAGCGCCTGATCACGCTGCACGGGTGTCAGTGCCAGCCAGTTCAACACAGGCTCTGCAGGCATCGGCGGTTGACTTGGCGTGATGCCGACACTCTGCAAAAACACGCCGTGACGGCTGACCATGAGCGCTTCACAGTCGCTAACGGTCAGTCCGCAGCGCTCAGCGAACCGGCTTTGCCAGCCTGGATGCGCCCAAGGCCAGGGGTTGCACCACCACTGAGTCCAATAGTCCTCGGCGGTCAGGTCCATCACGCGCGCGCCGGTACGGTCGAGCGGCTACGGCCGGCAAAGCCGATCCGCCGAAGCACCGAGGCGCGCCAGTCACTGCGCAACAGCAGCGCCATGATCAGCAGCAACACCGCCAGGCCAACCGGTACCAGCCAAAGCATCAGACTCCAGAACGGCAGATTGGCGCTGTCCAGCTTGAACGGTCCGAAACTGACCCACTGTGTGGTTTCCTGAAACTCGGTAGCCGGTACGAACACGATGGAAAACTTTTTCGATTCTGCCGCTTGCGTCGACATGCCGGGGATACTGCTGGCGACCATCTGCTGAATGCGCCCACGCACGCTGTCCGGGTCAAGCGCTGCGGAGTGTTTGATGAACACCGCAGCAGAGGCAGGTTGCACCGGTTCACCCGGTGCGATGCGTTCCGGAAGTACCACGTGCACCCTGGCCACGATGACGCCGTCTATCTGCGAAAGCGTCGCTTCGAGTTCCTGAGACAGGGCATAGATGTAGCGGGCGCGCTCTTCGAGCGGGGTCGAAATGACCCCTTCTTTCTTGAAGATATCCCCCAGACTGGCGCGAGACTGACGTGGCAGGCCGGCAGCGTTGAGCACCCTGACGGCGCGGTTCATGTCGCTGGTCGCGACAGTGACGACAACGCCGGTTTTTTCCAGACGTTTGCGCGCGTCGATATGCTGATCGGCAAGACGGGCAACGACCTCGTTGGAGTCCTGCTCGGACAAGCCTGTGAACAGATCGGTTTCATCACTGCAGCCGCCGAGCAATACCATGCAAATCAGCAGCAGCCCTGCGCTCAGAAATTTCACGGAAACCTCTACTGCAAGTTAGTCAGCTTGTCGAGCGCCTGCGCAGTCTTGCTCACTACCTTGGTCGTGAGCGCAGTCTGCAACGAGCATTGCGACAGGGTCCTGGTCATCGCCGCGATATCCAGCGCGTCTCCCGTCCCGGAGGCTTTTTTCATCGACCGCATCGCTTGCTGAGACATTTTTTCGGTTTCGCCCAGACCGCCGGAAATTGCGCTGGCGATATGCTCGGAAAGCGGCGCTCCGCTCGAAACGCCGTCCGGCTGCGTGGCAGCGGTGAAGATGTCGACATCCGCCTGGGCCGGTTCTGAAACGAGCCCCTGTGGCACATCCTGCCCGAGTTCCGGCGAGATGCTTTTAACATTACCAAGGTGGGAAATGGTCACGTGAGTTCTCCGTCAGGCGGGTGTCGGTCAGGCCGCGGCGTGATTGCGGGTGCCTTGCAGCAGTGTACTGACCAGCAAGGTGGCGATTTGCGCAGCGCTCGACTGCACGTCGGTAGCGGTTTGTCCGGCGTCCTTGAGCGTCGCTTCAAGACCCCTGAGCAGCAAGCCGCCCAGCAACTGGTCAAGATCCTGAGCGGACTGTCCGCCATTCGCCGCCGTGCCGGTCTGCGGGGTGTTTACGGGTGTGCCCAGTCCACCACCGGCCAATACCGATTGCAGGCCACGGTCGATAAGCTCGCCGATCAGTTGCCCCGCTTCACCACTGGTAGTGCCGCTGTCACCGGGACCGGTATTGGCGTCGATCAGCGGATCACCCGTCACGGACGAGTTGCTGGAAAAACTGCTCGGAGTGCCCAGACCTCCACCCGTCCCCGCCAGACCGCCAGCGCCACTCTGCTGATTACCCAGTTGCTGGCCAATGATGTCGAGTGCCGAGCGGAATGCAGCCGTTTCGTCGCCATCAAGGAAGTTGTCTTCCTTGAGTTCGTTCACCCAGGAACCCGAGTCCGGCTTGGGAAACTGTGCGGGATTGTCATCCATGAACTGCGCGATCTTGTTCAGCATCGGCATATCGTCTTCGGAGAAGCTTGTCCCGCCATCCTGTTTGGTCAGAAGATCATCGAGCATCGACTTGGCCAGGCCATTGAGCACCTGAGTCATCAGGTCCTGCTGTCCGTTACCCGAGGCGTTGTCCGCAGACGCGCCGAAGTTGTCACCCAGCTTTTCATGGATCAGCTTGTCCAGCGCAGCGATGACATCCTCGATACCGCCGCCCGCCTTGCCATCCGCGGCCATCGACTTGGCCAGCAGTTTGCCCAATGGCGAGCTGTCGTCGAGTTGACCGTTGCGCATCAATTCCTCGGCCAGCTTCACGACAACTTCCTGAAGCGCCTTGCTCGACGTACTGGCGCCAGTCGTCTCGGTTTCAGGACGCACCAGGACAAGGGCCGTTGCCGGGGTTTGCAGCGAGCTGCTGTTAAGACTGAGACTCTGCATCACAACCTCCTCAAAGTAGCAGCCCCCTCAGGCACGAAGGGGCTTCAAGAAATCAGAACTGGACGACCGAGTTCCGGATCTTGCTTGCGACGATCTGGTTGGAAAGCGCCTCTTTCTTGTCCTCAAAGCCCGCCAGCATGCTCGATTCGCGCAGCAGGCCGTTCTCTTCGTTCGCGGTGCCGTCAAGCTCGGCACTTTTTGCATCGCCTTTGCTGATGCTGGAGCGAGTCGCGTCGATACTGTCAGTGCTGCCGGTGTTGCTCACCAGTGCAGTATTACGGTCGGCGCTGCTCTTTACGCTGTTGATGCCTTGAGCGGCACCACCGATCGTGTTGACGACACCGCGACCTGCACCCGCCAGAGAACTCATGATAGTCATAACGTCATACCCCTTCGTCTGTACCAGCGTAATTGCTTGGTACAGCTAGGTGGCATGCGTCCGCGAATCGGTTCCAGAACTTCTGCAAAAAATCAGATGCTCAATTCCTTGATGCGGCGGTAGAGCGTACGACGTGGGATATCGAGCTCCAGGCTGGTCGCGTCGATGCAATTGCGGTGGCGCTTGAGCGCTTGCTGAATCAAGGCCTTTTCGATCGCTCGCAGCTGGAACTTGAGCCCGCACGCCAGGTGCTCTTCGGCCTGCGAATCAGCCCCCAGCAAGGGAAAGCCCAACACATGGCGCTTTGCAGCGGCCTTGAGCTCGCGGATATTGCCGGGCCAGCGATGCCCCGTCAGTACCTGCTGAAGCAACGGACATACATCGGGAATCGCGAGGTTAAGTTCTTTGGCCGACGCCGCCACAAATCGGGTGAACAACGGCAGGATACGCTCGGGCTGATCGCGCAGCGGCGGCAGTTTGAGGGTCAGCACGTTCAGGCGAAAGTACAGGTCGCGCCGAAACTTGCCCTCTTCGACGGCGTCGTCCAGACAGCCCTGGGCCGAGGCAATCACACAGATATCCAGGTTGATTGTGGAGGTCGAACCCAGACGCTCCAGTGCACGGGTTTCAAGCACCCTCAGCAGCTTGGCCTGGAGGGCGAGCGGCATGCTATCGATCTCATCCAGGTACAAGGTTCCGCCCTGCGCCGCCTCGATGTAGCCCATTCGGGAGCGGTCGGCGCCGGTATAGGCCCCACTCACCACTCCGAACAGCTCGCTCTCGGCGAGCGATTCCGGAATGGCTGCGCAGTTCATCGGGACGAAACGACCCTGGCGTCCGGACATGTTGTGAATGCGCCGGGCAATGGTGTCTTTACCGGTACCGGTCTCGCCCGACAGCAGGACATCAATGCCGAGCTGCGAAATACTTTCGGCAACGATCCCCAGATTGGGTACGCGCTCCGCATCCAGGTGATCGTCAAACTCATCGTCGAGATTCATTTCATGACTCCAATGGCATCAGCGTTGCGCGAGCGCAGCAGCGATTCAGGACTCGGCTACCAGGTCGATATGCGAAGCAACCCCCAGCTCTTTCATGCGGTGGTAGAGGGTGCGCCGGGGCAGTTCGAGCTCCTCGAGCACAGCGTCGAAATTGTGCCGATGTCGCTTCAAGGCATCCTGAATGAGCATTTTCTCGATAACGCGCATCTGCATGCGCAGCCCTGTTACCGGGTCACGCGCTTCGACCGGCTCAGCGCCCAGCAACGGCAACCCCAGGACAAATCGCTTGGCAGCCGACTTCAGTTCGCGCACGTTGCCGGGCCAGTCATGGCTCAACAGGATCTGTACACGTCGATTGTCGAGCGTTGGAACGGAGCGGCCGGATTCTGCGGCGATGTCCTGGGTGAACTGGTCGAACAATGGCAAAATCTGCTCGCGACGCTTGCGCAAGGCTGGCAACTGCAGTGTCAGCACATTGAGCCTGAAAAACAGGTCACGACGAAAAAGTCCTTGTTCCACCAGTTCATCCAGCGGACGCTGGGCCGAAGCAATCACTCGCAGATCCAGTGGTATGAAATCGGTCGAGCCTAGCCGCTCGACGCCCCTGCTTTCCAGCACCCGCAAGAGCTTGGCCTGAAGGCTCAACGGCATGCTGTCGATTTCATCCAGATAGAGGGTGCCGCCGTTGGAGGCTTCGATGTAGCCCTCGCGAGCCCGGCACACGCCGGTGAACGCACCATTGACCACGCCGAACAACTGGCTCTCTGCCAACGATTCGGGGATGGCCGCACAGTTCATGCCGACAAAGGGCCCGGTCCTGCTCGACAGCTCGTGAATCCGGCTGGCCAGGGTATCTTTGCCGGTGCCGGTTTCCCCGCAAAGAAGCAAATCCATATCCAGTAGCGCGCTGTTCATTACAATTTGATGACCAGCCGATAATGCAATTACGTTCCAACACGTTCGAACGTCGTTATCAATGTCTGTGCTCATCGATCACTCTCATAGCGGGAGGAAGTCGGGATATTAATACCACGTCTTACAAGGCACACATATAGCCATTTAGTTCCCCGCCGACTGTGAAAAATTTCACAAATTCGAGAATGACTATCAAGTAGCGCCAGAACCTTAAGCCCCACTTGGTATAGCGAAAGCGCTTTAAAATGATCCCATTAATATATACTTATTCCAAAACTATCATAGGCTTACGCTGGCCATTCGTCGCTGCAGCCCCCGTGACTGCGGGGAATTCAGCCGCATGCCCGATCATGGGTCATAATGAAATCGAAAAATTTGTAACTTGCCAATCGCAGAAAAAACAGATAGCCACCCCATGAACCTGATAGCACACTTAGTAGGCGCCGCAGCACGTTAGTTCTTTACAGCAATATAAAATGAGCAAACCAAAACAGCCATTTTTACGAACGTACTGTATTAACTTTCCATACACCCACAACTAATACACTCAAGAAAAAACCGGTTAACGTTTAACTTACTCCATACGTCCAACTAGGGAGAACCGGTTGCAAGACAGAACCCGACAACTGGGCTGATACAAACAAGACCACAGTCGGATTTCCGAACGATAGCGCATCTCTGATCTGGTTGGATCCATAACTCTCCCATTTTTTGGGCTCATCTCGCGATAGCTTTTTGCCACCCATGCATTCGGTAATCCGAACGCGTGGCCTTTTCAGAATGCGTATTTGCAGGTTTTGAAAATGGCTAATTAGCTGAAAGGATTCACTGTAGGACAATCTGCCAATCCAGGCTTATAGCGTTATGAACGCCTCTCACCATAAGCAGCGCTGATACCCCGTCATCACTGAGATTGCTTCAAAAAATGTGTACGTATTTCCTTACAATTCTTTACAAAGTTTGCGTGAGCCATTGAGAAACATATTTGGTAAAGCTTGGTCCGCCACCCTTTTCACGCCCTTGTAAAGACAAAAAAAGGAGCAGAATTTTTTATTCGAAGGTTTCGGGCACGCGCTGGGAGCGCGAAAAAGCACTAAAAAAGGGCAATTTTCAGGTGCTTTAAGCGCTCAGGAGAAAAAAATCGAGAGGTTATTGGCGTGGATCGTTTGCGTACACCACGACACGAGGACCGTTCGGCAGCTCACGCGGCTCATCGCGGTACGCGATCTCGTCGCGCTTGCGTGGCGACGAACGGTCATCGATGTACAGCCTCTTTTGTATCCGGCGGTCCAGTAGCGAACGCTCGTTTGTCGCCTGCGACGACGCCTGACGCGCAGGCTGGATAGGCTCAGACGCTGGCACCTGCTCTGCAGCCTCAACGGGTTGCGCGGGGCCGGGCAAGGGCTCCTGCCTGGCAACCTGGACGACTTTCGGTTGCGGTTCACGCCTGACCGGCTGCACCGATTCCGGTGCTGGCTCGCGCTCAAGCACCTGCATCAGGCCTGCCGTCTGCTCGCGCCCTGCTGCCTGCAACGGTTCAGGCGTCGGAGCGCGCTCGGCCACTTGCGACGATGGCTGCCGCTCGATCACACGCTTTCCGGGACTTGCCGGGATGACAGCGGTTGTCGGCGACTCTCCGGTGATCCGCTCGATACCTGCCGTCAACACCTGCGTGTGGGTCTTGGGAATCAGCAAACGTCCCGGCCCATCCGGGGTCTTTTTTCGCAGGAATGCCGGGTTGAGGCGCAACAACTGTGCCTCGTCTACCCCAGTGGTGGCGGCGAGCTGAGTCAGGTCTACCGTGTGGTTGAGCTCAACCACATCGAAATACGGCATGTTGGCGACCGGCGTCAGTTGCACGCCGTAGGCGCCTGGATTGCGCACCACCAGCGAAAGTGCCAGCAGGCGCGGAACGTAGTCCTGGGTTTCCCGGGGTAAATTCAAATGCCAGTAGTCGACAGGCATGCCACGTCGACGGTTGGCGTCGATCGCTCGTGCAACCGTGCCCTCGCCTGCGTTATAGGCCGCCAGTGCCAACAGCCAGTCGTTATTGAACTGATCATGCAGGCGAGTCAGATAGTCCATCGCCGCCTTGCTTGACGCGACGACATCGCGGCGGGCGTCGTAGGTAGCGCTCTGGTTCAAGTTGAACTGGCGACCGGTGGACGGGATGAACTGCCAGAGGCCGGCTGCCGCCGCCGGGGAGTTGGCCAAGGGATTGTAAGAGCTCTCAATCATAGGCAGCAGCGCCAGTTCCAATGGCATGTTGCGCTCATCGAGACGTTCGACAATGAAATGCAGGTAAGGCGTGGCGCGCTTGCTGGCCCCGGTCAGAAAACCGCGATTGTTCAGCAGCCAGTCACGCTGGCGAGCGATACGTTCATTGACGCCCTGCCCGTCAACCAGCCGGCATCGCTGCGCCACCCGTTGCCAAACGTCCTCGCCGTTGTAGACGGGCAAATCGACAACAGTCGTTGCAGCTCGAGGATCCGCCTGCGCGTCGTCAGAGCGATGCCCCAGCCCGGCGACCAGTCGCGGCAAGCGGTCCAGGCGCGATGGTGAGTCATCGACTGACTGACAGCCCACACACAGCGCCCCCAGGGCCAGAACGGCGATCTGTACCGAACGAGCCAGCAAACGAGGAGACGAAACGTGGAGGGCAACGGCGGCCATGTGCGGAATGTCCTGAACGTGTCCCCCTACGTGGCACGCCCGCCTTTCCAGTTCCCTGCAAGGCGTATTTCGCTTGCGTACGCACAAGCCTGAAACGTTTCAGCCAGCTGTTTTTCTGTGGAACCGGTGCCTTTCCCATGCCACACAGGAGCTGAAGGACTTTTCAAAAGGGTTACACAATCGCCGTCGTCGGGCGGCAAATGGAAAGGGAGATGCACCGTGCAGGCACCAACGGTCAACCGAAATACCGGAAACGTCATTGCGACAGAAGCGACAGCAAGAGCCGACAACCCTTCAAATCTCCGGCAGCAAACCGAACAGCCGACCCAGCGCTCCTCACATTCGCTGGGCAGTATGGGCAAACGGCTGCTGAAAAGCGTCGGTAAGGTGTTCCAGAAATCCAGGGCACCCCGGCAGTCGGCAGCCAGACCGCCCAGTACACAACCCCCCTCAAGCTCACCGCCGCGCTCCAGTCGCGAGGCGGGCAGAAACACCAGTCGTGACAATCGTCTGCCAGATAACCCGCCGCCGCGCAACGATCCTCCCCCCAAGTCAATTCTGCGCACCCGTGCGAACAGGGCAAACGCTTCAGGAACGACGAAGCATGAAATAGAACAAGGATCGACGCGGGCAGACACTGCCCCCCGCAACAATCGCCGTGTCACGTTCAATCTTCCGCAGGATCAGCTCACACGCAGCGTCTCAGAGCAGTTAGCCGCAGAGCCCATGACTGACGAAGAGGCGGTCGCCAGCGCTGTGCGTGAACGCCGTAACCCCGGCGGCCGTCTGCAAGGCCTCGATGGCACACGCCAGTCAATGCAGCCTGTAGGCCCGAATACGGCAAGCAGTTCCGGTACCAAAGCCGACGATCCTGATGGGCCGCTCGCACGCCGCAATACCCAGCTGGAAAGTAGCACCGGCGGGCGCTCCGAGCTCAGTAGCGAGCAACTGATGCGCGATACGCGACCACAGGCCACTATCAGGCTGAGTGCCGATGGCAAGCCGGATTTCTCTTCGTTCAAGACGCCCGGCATGGCCGCGTTGCTGAACGACATACTCGCCAAGCCCGGACAAACCTATCTGGCGCAGCAGAGTGAGCAAGGCGTGCAGGGCCATCAACTGTTGCAAGCCAACGGGCATCTGCTGCATCTGGCGCAAGGTGACAGCTCGCTGGCGGTCATCCGCAGCAGCGAGCCAACACTGCCGGTGGCAGGCGGGAAACCTCCGCCGGTGAACATGCAGCGTGAAGAAAATCACATTCATCTCGACACCCTTGACAGGCGGCGCAGCCAGGAGTTGCCAGGCAAGGCACATATCGCCCACCTCACCGACGTCCATCAGGCCACCAACGGCGACCGCCTGCGCGTACACGAAGACCGGCTGTACCAGTTCGAATCGCTCGCCGCACGCTGGAAGCCGGTGGATGAAATCGAGAACATCGCTTTCAATCGCCTGATAACCGGAGGCAACGGCTCGGTCTACGCCAAAAGTGACGATGTCGTCGTCGATCTCTCCAGCCCGTTCATGCCGCACGCAGAGTTCAACGACCTGAAGTCATTTTCGGTCGCGCCTGACGATACCGCGGCACTGCTCAGCGGCTCGGATGTGCAGACCGTCCTGCTCACCGACATGAGTCCGGTGATTGGTGGGCTGACCCCAAAAAAAACCAAAACCCTGGAACTCGACGGTGGTCAGGCACAGGCCGCCGAAGTCGCCCTGAGCAACGACAGGCTATTTATTGCCGACACGCAGGGCAGGCTTTACAGCACTGATCGCAGCGCCTTCGAAAGCAACGAGCCAACGTTGCGCCTGATGCCAGAACGGGCCGACTACAGGCTGGACGATCAACCAATGGGCGGCCACAACAGCGTCAGCGGATTCATCAGCGGCGATGACGGTCGCGTGCACGCACTGATCAGGAATCGTCAGGGCGAGGTGCACTCCCATGCGCTCGACGAGCAGGGTGCGAAGCTGGAAAGCGGCTGGAACCTGACCAATGCGCTGGTCCTGGACAACACACGCGGACTGACGGTTATGCCGGCGCCCGTCGGTGCAGACCGCCTGCACCTCGACCGTGCCGGTCTGGTCGGTCTGAGCGCCGGACGCATCCAGCGTTGGGACGCGACGCCGCAGTGCTGGAAAGACGCAGGCATCAAGGATGTCGATCGCTTGCAGCGCGGAGCCGACAGCAATGCCTACGTGTTGAAAGGTGGCAAGCTGCTCAGGCTCGACGTGGCCCCTAAACACCCCAATGTCGCCTTCGACCACAATACGGCACTGGCCCAGATAGCGCGCTCGACCAAGGTGGCGATGGGCAAGGAAATCGCAGGGCTGGAGAATCGGGTCGTGACCGCCTTTGCCATGGTCAGCGACAAGCGCTTTGTCGCGCTCGATGATCAGAACAGGCTGACGGCCCATAGCAAGGACCACAAACCCATTGATCTGGATACCTCCGCAATTGACGGAGACATCAAGGATCTGGCCCTGGACGAAAAGCATAATCTTTACACGCTGAGCAGCACCGGCAAGCTGTATTGCATGCCCAGAGAGGCATGGCAGGCAACTCGATTCGGAGGCCAGTTGGCCGCCAAATGGACGCCGCTGGCAGCGCCCGACGGGCAACCGGTCAAAGCGCTGTACAGCAATGATGACAATCGCTTGAGCGTCCAGGTCGAGGACGCCGCCGGTCAAGGCCTGATGCAACTGAAAGAGGGTCAGTGGCAAGCGTTCAAGCAGCGTCCCGTGGAAAAAAACGGCTTGAACGACGTTTACAACCGCATCACGCGCGCACACAAGACCTGGCGGATTCCAGGCACCGGGTTGACAGCAAAGCTGGACATCAATGCATTCGGGCGCAGCGGCATGGAGAAAAGCAATCGCCCCTCCGCCAGCGAGGCCATGCGGGCCAACGTTTACAAGAACACGCTGGAACCGCCTCGCTGGATGAAGAACGTCGGCAACAATATCCAGCATCGCTATCACGGTCGCGAGGGCCTGAAGGAGCTCTACAAGAAAGAGCTGATCGCGTTCAAACAACTTGAACTGATTCATGAAGCCGACGGTACACCGCCGACCCCGGGCAACGATCTGAAAGCGCGAATTGCGCGCCTGCAGCTTGGCCCTGAAGGCGCTGAGCTGGCAAAAGAACTCGAAGTATTCCGCGACGAACTGGAAAAGCACGCCAGGACGGCGTTGGAGAACATTGGCAAGGATTACGGCAAGCTCAAAAATCTCAGGCAGAACGACGGTGTGCTCAACCAGCACAGCGCATTGGCAAAGTCATCGAAACGCACTCAGCTAGGCAAGAAGCTGGCTGAACTTGGGTCGATGCTCAACTTCAAAAGCTCCGGCCATGATTTCGTCAATGAGCTGGATAACGCCCTGACCCGGGTCGCCCCGTCCGCAGAAAACCCGACGGCCACAACGCTCAGGCTGCTGAAAGATAACGGTGTAAAGCTTTCTCACACCAAAACCGATATCGGTATGGGCCAACGCCGCGATGCCAATGAAGATCACGGGCTGAGCAAGGCCCGTTTGGCGCTCGATCTGGTCACCCTGAACGACCTCGGTGCGCTGATCAGCAAGGTTGAGTTGCTGGCACGCAGCAGCGACCTGCCCAGGCTGCAAGCGGAATTGACCACGTTACGCGATGTGATCTATGGCGAGAATCCGGTCAAGCAGGTCACTGACATGGGCTTTACCGATAACGCAGCACTGGAAGGCGCGTATGACGCGGTCAAGGCGTTCTCGAACGCACTCAAGAAATCCGACCACGCGGTCAGCGTCAATATGCGCGCGGCAACCGGCAGCCAGGATCAGTCCGAACTGGCCGACACGCTCAAGGCCATGCTCAAAAACCTGGAGCATGGCGACGATGAAATCGGCGTGCAACGCAGTTACGGCCTGAACCTGACCAGCCCGTTCGCCGTCCTTGCCGACAAGTCGACAGGCCCGTGGCCGACCGCCGGCGCTACCGGCAATCGCAACTACCTCTTCAGTGCCGAACGTTGCGAAGGCGGCGTGACCCTGTACCTGATGAGAGAAGCGGCCGGCAATATCAGCGGCGGGGTGGGCGGCGGCAAGGACTACTGGCCTGGCTTTTTCGACGAAAACCACCCTGCCCGCAGCGTCGATATCGGTAACAACCGCAAGATGACGCCGAACTTCCGTCTTGGCGCAGACGTGACCGCAACCGCTGCCGCCAGCCAGCGTGCCGGGGTGATCTTCAATGTGGCGGACGACGAAATCGACGGGTTCGTCGACGACCTGTTCGAAGGCAAGCTCAACCCCTTGCAGCTGTTGAACAAGGTCAAGGACCACGAAACCTATGAAGCGCGCCGCTTCAATTTCGATATCACCACAGGCTTCAGCGCTGATATGCGCGTCGGCTTCGGCCTGTCGGAGGCCGACAGCGCGCCGCTTTCCGCGGTTGCGCGTCTGGGCGTGGCGGCGAATGTCACGGTCAACCTGCTGAGCTACACCGATTACTCCCTGACCCAGAAGAACGACAAGACAGAGCTACGCGAAGGCGGCAAGAACCGGCCGCGTCTTTTCAATAGCCTGATCTTCGGCGGACAGGCGCGCGGGCAGATCGGTGGCACGCATACCAACTCCACAGCTACCCCGGCCTCCGCTGCCGGGCCGACACCGGCGACTCAATCGGCGGCCAATAACCTGGGGGTCGCAGCGAACGTGACCATTGATGACAAAACCGTCAAACGGGTCAAGTTCCGCTTTAACGTAGCGACCCCGATGACCACCGAGAGCCTGGACAAACTGTCGAAAAGTCTCGGTGCAGCCTTCAAGGACAAAGCCACGACAGCCCGCCTTGCAGAGCTGCAGAATCCGCTGAACGCTCTTTACGTCGACATGAACCCTGAGCAGGCTATTCAGGCACGACTTGACGGGCTCAAAGCGCTGTTTGCCGAGAGACCGTCGCAGAACGACACGCAATACAAGGCGCTTCGAGACCTGAAACGGGTAGGCGTGCAACACGAAGCGTCGATCAACAATCACAGTGTGCTGGACAATGCCCGCTTTGAAACCAGCAAGACCAGCCTGTCCGGCCTGAGCAAGGAAAGTATCCTCACCAGAATCATGGGTTCGATACGCGAAGCCAGTGCGCCAGGCAACGCGGCCAGGGTCGCCGAGTACATGCGTCAGGACCCGACGCTCAGCGCCATGGTCAAGCAACTTGAAAACAGCCAGGGCACCCTCGCCCGGGTACGCCTTGAACCGAAAGACTCGCTGATCGACGAGATCGACGAAGGCAGCCGCAGGGGGACGCTGACGCAGACCGAACTCTCCAGCCTTCTGGAAAATCGCAACAACATGAGAATCAAAAGGCTGGTGGTGTTCCATGCCCCACCGCAGACCGAGAACTTCACGTCACCTACGCCACTGATCAGCTACAACAGCGGCGCCTCGCTGAGCGTGAACAAGACCCTCGGGCGGATCAATTTCATCTATGGCGAAGACCAGGACAAACCCATCGGCTACACGTTCGACGGGGAACTGTCGCGACCCTCGGCGTCGCTGAAAGATGCGGCAGGCGAGTTGAAACTGTCGGGCTTCGAAGTCAAAAGCTGATAGTTGAAACACCGTAAAAAGCGCCGCATGGAAGCGGCGCGTTGGCGGGCAATCCCGTCTGCTCAGGCGTGCAGAAATGCGCGGGCTTCGCGAGCCTGAGCAATAAAGCCACGCGTCAGGTCGCAAAACGCTGGCTCATCGAGCGACACCAGCTCACGTTGCGCACACAGGCGCACATCGCCCTGATCGACGGCAAACCAGCAACCGTGCAAGCGGGCGACGTCGAAGTTCAGGCTCAACAACTGCTGCAAATCGGCAGAGCGTTCAGGGCAGCGCCCGACACGGCAATGAAAGATGACCATCTCACTGTGCTCGGGCAACTCGATGATGGCGGCTTCGTTGTCCTGGCCGTCATACAGCGCGCATACCCCGTTCTGCCAGGTAAGCGAAGTGCCAAGCTGGGCACCCAGCGCAGTGATGAAACGGGAGAACTCGTGTTGCGAGGTATTCATCGTCATAGTCCTTTAGGAAAAGCCTGAGCTGACCAGGCAGTGAGTGGCTGCCTGGCTCTGCAGGTTCCACAAAAAGGGGCCGCCAGGGACACAGCCCCCGTGTGTTTATGAGCCTCGACGGCCCTCCTCCATCGAACTCAGTTCGACATCGACGGGGTCAGCGTTGTCCGCAGGCAAGGGTGTCTCTGGCGCGTTGCGTGAATTGCGCAAGGCCGAAACACCTTTCGATACGCCCTCTTCCACCCCGCGGAGTGTATCCACCACCAATTGGGTCGGCAATTGCAACGCCCCTCTGCCCATGTGATAGGCGCTTTCAACGGCTCTGGGGATACCAAGCGCAGTCCCCGGCTGGAACGTGTGTGGCAGTGAAGCTCTGTCTGGATGGCGAATATTGTTCCAGGCGCTTTCAGTACGCGGCAGCATCGGCATTGCGCCGCCCATGCCCGCCTCTTTCAGGGCCTTGGCCTCGGCCGTAACCGACTGGTTGGCATACAGGGTCGACAGGTAAGACACCGAACCGGTTGCCGCCAGCGCCATGTTGCGCAGGATATTCCCCGCGCTGAGCGTGCCGGATGCACCTTGGGGCTGGACGGCAACCGGTGGTAGCGCACCGTTCAGCGCTGCGCTCTGCACACCTGAAACAGCCTTGCTGTAGAACGCGGTGCGTACCGCCGGTTCGCGAAGGTCCAGGCCTTTGGCCAGGTCCTTGCCCAGGTCGGCATTGGCGCGGTCCGGGGTGAAGACCGGGATCTTGCGCCCGCGCGGATCGACATAGGTCGAGTTCAGCTGTGCAATGGTCTGGGTGCTGGCTGATATGGCCCCGGCGATCCCGGAGGTCACCGCTCTGGCCGACAGGGTCTGGCCATTGAGCAGATTGAAATCATTGAGCATCTGGCGTACCGCCTGCCCGCCACCAAAGGCGCCGTAGGGGATCATCTCACCCAGTGGATGGGTAGACGAAACCTGAACCTTTTTCTGATTCAAAACCGCTCGCTCGCTTTCGACGAACGCCTTGTCCTCAGCGGCTTCCTCAGGCGTTTTTCTGACCAGCGCGCCGTTGTCGTTCTTCAACTCGAAAGGGTCGGGAATCACCGAGTCAGTATCAATCCCCTTGAGCGGCACCATATTCAGCCGCTCGTTGAGGCCGGCTTTCTGAAACCCGGCCTGCACCATCGGCTTCAACAGGTTGGTAACGCCCTCGTGAGCCACCCCGGCAGTCAGTCCTACGGCCAGGGCCCTCTTCATGCTGGCGTCGGCGCTTTTTTCGGGAACGGCATCTTTCATCGCGTCACCGGTGGCCGTGCGGATATACCCCAGGTGGAGCATGGACACCATAAACTGCGGCACCGCTGCCGCGACGATCGGACCGATCCCTTTCCAGCCGCCGACCGAGTTGCGATCGACGTTCAGCTTGTCGATCAGAGCATCCATTTGCGTGTGAGCGGCAACGGCACTCAACCGCTTGGCTTCAGGCGATTTGCAGAAGTCGGCGTGCAGGTCGCTCAGCATCGCCCTGGCCGTTTCCAGCGCCTGCCTGTCCATCAGCAAAACCGGTCTGCTGTCCTCAGTGGCGCCCTCCAACTGGCTGTCCAGCGCGGCGATGCGTTCGTCCAGCACCGCGAGACTGTGGTTCAGCCCCGCTTCGATGGATTTACTCGCCCGACCGGCGTATTCGCCAAGCGCCGCCTGACTGACCGCCAGCGTGTTGCGGTCGCGCAGCCCTCCGGGGCCGAATGCCTCAGCCGTCGCGTCATGCATGAGCTGGAAGTGCTCCAGCTGGTCTGCGAGCGACCGGGCAAAGCCCTTAATCAGTTGTTCGGTCTCGGCCTTGCCTGGCAGATGCCCTGGCTCAGCGAATCGTCCGAGCATTTGCTGTAAATCGGAGCCGTGAAACTGTTGCAACGCATAACGCTCAGGCGACAAACGGGCGGCCATGACCTCGAAGGGCAGTTTTTCAGACTGCAACAGACTGCCGATCAGCAGGGCCGCGTTAGCGCTGATAGTCGGCGTGGAAGTGCCTTGTACGGTGGGCTGTTCGGCACGAAACTTCTCCAATATCGGCAGATGTCGCGGCGCGACTGGCAGGCGAGCGGCACCGGCCGCCGAGCTTTCCGGCGCTTGCGCGGCCGACTGGCTGGCGGTCAGCGGCGGGTTGCTGCTCGGGCTTACCGCGTGTGGATGAGCCTGGGCGACAGCGGCAGACGGCTGCGGCTGGTTCGCCTGAACGATTTCGGTACTGCCTGATCCGCCGACTCGTGTGCCAATCATTGGAACCTCCCGGAACTCGCAGGATTGTCACGCGTAGTTGCTTGAGAAGCAGGCATATTGACCGGAGCGCCCGCAGCACCCACCGGCCCCATGAAACCGTGCTCGCGCCACTCTCTGGCCAGGTCGGCAAAGGACTTCATCAGCAACAGCACGCCCTCGGCTGTCGCTCGTTCAAGGCCTATCGATCCCATCAGCAGCACTCGGCCGGTCTGGGCATTCCAGGAGAAAGCCGGGCTGTGGGCACCCGAAAACATATGAAAGTTGATGTCCATCAACGCCAGCAAGGCCCTGTCACGATTGCGCGCGGGCAGCGCGCCCATATCCCCGTAGATGAGAATCGCACGCCCCTCGTCGCGGTCCTGATAGTGAAGGGTGAAGTCGACGTCGCTGATTTTGAAATTGGCTGACTCGTAAAAACGTTCAGGTTCGGAGATCAGGCTGAGCGCGCAAATCTCATTGATAAGCGTGTGATATTCATCATTTTTGTTCATTTCACGGCCTCTGAGTGCGATGTGAGTCCACACCATTTTTTTGCTGGCGTGTGCGCACTGAGTCGGAGGGCAAGGGGTTTTGGTTCCTTGGGGCGAGGTGATCTCTCCAGAGCGATGCATCGGGATCATCGTCCGTCAACGCACACAAACGGGAACCCATCCCCCCGTGCTGCCACTCACTTCGGGCAACGCCAAGGCAGAGTCCTCATCGACCTATAGAACCCGACAAGGACGCGGCGATCAACGCCGGTAAATCCGGAAGACGACGCTGGTTCATATGTCCATCACATCGAGGTAAAGCACCATGAGCATCGGTATCAACTCATCCACCTCCTACCAACCCGCTTCAACCCAGCTGGACTTCTCGGCGCTGAGCGGCAAGAGTCCGCAGACCAATACGTTCAGCGATGAGAGCACTGCACAGGCCGTCGACCCGAGTGCCCTGCTGTTCGACACTGCCAGACAGAAAGACGTCAGCTTCGGACAGCCCGACAATACGGTTCAAAACCCCACCGACAGCAGCGCTGCAACTGACACTCAATCCAACGTCGTCAAGCTGCTCAGTGCACTCGTCACATCGCTGCTGCAAATGCTCATGAACCTCAATAAAAAACAGGACACGGGTCAGGACTCCAACGAGTGGCAAGACCCGTTTCAAAACGAGGGAGGACTCGGTACGCCATCGGCCGAAGGCAGTGACGGTGGTACTCAGGAAACTTCAGGCGGTGACGAGGGCGGCGGTACAACGGCGGCGACGGGTGGTGACGGTGGTGGCAGTACATCCCCGACCACTGAAGGTGACGGCGGCGGTAGTTATGTGTCGACTGGCGCAGACGGCAGCGGCGCGCCTTCGACCGAGGACGGAACCGGCGGAGGCGGTGGCAGTGATGGCGTGACGCCTCAAGTCACCCCGCAACTGGCCAATCCCGGCCGCAACTCGGGCAACGGCACGGTTTCGGATACAACGGGCTCTCTTGAGCAATCCGGCGAAGTCGATGTCGTGGAAGACACCATCAAAGTCGGTGCTGGCCAGGTGTATGACGGCCACGGTGCAACCTTTACCGCCGACAAGTCGATGGGCACCGGCGACCAGGACGAACATCAGAAGCCCCTGTTCGAACTGGCCGAAGGCGCTGTGCTGAAAAACGTGAACCTGGGCGAGAACGAAGCCGATGGCATCCACGTGAATGCCAAAAACTCGGAGCAAGTCACCATTGATAACGTGCATGCCCAGAACGTCGGTGAAGACATGATCACGGTCAAGGGTGAAGGCGGCGCAAAGGTCACCAACCTGAACATCACTAACAGCAGCGCCAACGGCGCCGATGACAAGGTCATTCAGCTCAATGCCGATACCCATCTGAAAGTCGACGGTTTCAAGGCCACCGATTTCGGTACGCTGGTCCGCACCAATGGTGGCAAGCAGTTCGATGACATGAGTGTCGAGCTCAATGGCGTGGACGCGACCCACGGCAAGTTCGCACTCGTCAAAAGCGACAGTGACGATCTGAAACTGGCCACTGGCGACATCGCCATGACCGACGTCAAGCACGCCTATGACAAGACCAAGGCGTCTACCCAGCATACCGAACTCTGATACGACGCATACATGAGGAACAAGCAAAGGGGCGCACTCCATGGAAGGCGCCCCTTTGCTTTACCGGCTATGGGTCGAAACGCTTATGAGCGCCCTGGCTGGAACGGCACCGCGCTCGGTGAACCCGCTGCAATGCCACCCTCTTCGATGTCCGGCTCACGAGCATTGCGACGACGTAATGTGTCACGCAAGGATGCCCCCGTCGCTGCAATCACTTCACCACTCGCGTCAATGCCCGCCTTGGCCAGCTTGACGGTCTGGTCAGCTACATAGCTGGTCGAACTCGACGCCGCCGATTTGACCGTGTCCTGCAAGAACGACTCGGCTTTTTTCACTGCGGGGTCGGTTGCGACCGCTGCAGTGGTCCAGGCCGCAAAAACGCCTGCCGAACCGGCCATATTGGTCAGTTGGCTGACCGCCGCCTTGGTGGCCGGATCAGTGATATTTTTGGTCGCCATCTCCTGCAATTTGCCCACGCCGGCAAAGCCGCCTGCCAGGGCCAGCCCGTTTTGCGCCAGACCGGTGGCCGACACCAGGCTTCTCACCGCTTTCAGGCCGTCGGTGGCGACGTCGAGCGGCAGGCCAGCCACCCGCTTGCCGGCGTTCAGCGCCGCGCCGGAGTAGCTGGCTGACTTGATCGCATTGTAGGCCTCGAGCCAGTCGGTTTCTTCACTCAAGTCTGCCTTGGGTTCCTTGTCCTTGATGCCGAGCACGAATGCACCGCCGCGCAAGTGATCACGCGCCTGCACACTAAGCATACGATTGCCGAACCCCGCGTTGGCCGCCAGGCCACCTGCCGCCGACACGCTGATGTCGACCGCACCCTGCACGGCGGGTCTGGATGCCAGTGCTGGCGCCAGTACGGTACGCACCGCATTTCGCGCGCTGTAAGCCTGGACGGCAATGCCCAGATCGACCGCCTGACGCATGACACCCGGCGAACGACGCTTCACGGAAGCCGCCATCGCATCATGCAGTTTCTCAGGCGGGGTACTCAGGTAGTGCAGGTTGCCCGTGGCGCGATTCATGACCGTGGTGCCGACCTGATCCATGATCCCGGACAACGCTCCGGACACAAATGGCGTCAGGGGTTTGAGCGGCGTCGGCAGCCAGTCGCCCTTGTTGATGGCAGGCTGCATGTATTGCAGCACCGACGCAGCGGCAAACGGCGTGGCGCGCAGCGCGGTCGAAGCGGTGGTTGCCATCCTGTCGAACTTCTCCGCCTTGGCGAAGGTGTCGGCAATGGTGGCAGGCGTTTCGCGCTGGTCCAGCAAGCGTCTGGCGCGAGCATCGATGATGTTGTCGATCTGCTCGTTGTGCGCATGAACGGCATCCTGGTCGACTGCCGACTCACTCAACGGCAGTTTGTGCGCAGCGAATACATGATCTTTCAGGTAATCGGTAATGGCTTGCAGATTGGCGTGTTCGGCAGGGCTGAGCTCGCGAACGGAACTGGAGGCCAACGATTCCGATGTGGAATAAAAGCGCTCCAGCTCGATGCTGGGCTGCGGGCTGCCGGGTCGGTTGATGTGCATTGAAACTCCCTCTCTATTGCTTAAGTTGCGTAGCAACGCGCCGAGACGGGTCTGGCCGGACGACTTGCTTGCGAACAGGCAAGGCAATGAGGCGTCGGTCCGAGAGTGATAGCAATTGCAAACGTCCGGGGGCCCGTCAGCGAAAAGGACCGACAAGGCTGTGTGGTCGCAGCAGTGCCGGGGGTTCCAGCTGTTGGTAGGGGTCGCCATGGTCAAGACAGGCGTGACTGCTTCGCCACCATGGAGAATTAAGCGAGCTTTAAGCCTGGGTCAGTAAGTTTGCGGCGTGGTGTGTTGATTGAACGCACCAAACCTCTTCCAACCCAGCAAAGGAGTGCCGCAATGTCTGGTCCTTTTGAAAAAAAATGGCGGTGCATCAGCAGAACGGTCACCTACGTTGGCTGGTCATTGTTCTGGCTTCTGCTCTGGGACGTGGCCGTGACCATGGACTTCATGTTGATCCAGGGTGCGGGGATAGATCTCCCGCTGATGCCGCTCACGCTGTTGTGCTCGGCGCTTATCGTGCTGATCAGCTTTCGCAATTCCAGCGCCTACAACCGCTGGTGGGAAGCGCGCACGCTATGGGGCGCGATGGTCAACAGCTCGCGCAGCTATGGCCGCCAGGTACTGACCTTGATTGAAGGCAGCGCCAATGAACGTGGCAACCCGGTGAAAGAAGTATTGTTCAATCGTCACGTGGCTTACCTGCGGGTACTGCGCGCTCATTTGAAAGGCGATGTCAGTACAGCAAAACTCGAAGGGCTGTTATCGGATTCCGAGATTCAGCGCGCGCGTGAGAGCAATAACTTTCCCAATGACATCCTCAACGGCTCGGCAGCCATGATCTCCGAAGAGTTTGCCGGAGGGCGAATTGACAGCATCCGTCTGGCGCGACTGGAGTCGACCATGGTCGAACTGTCCAACTGCCAGGGCGGCATGGAGCGCATCGCCAATACGCCGCTGCCCTACCCGTACGTCTATTTCCCCAGACTGTTCAGTACCCTGTTCTGCATCATCATGCCGCTGAGCATGGTGACCACCCTGGGCTGGTTCACCCCGGCGATATCCACGGTCGTCGGCTGCATGCTGCTGGCAATGGACCGCATCGGCACTGACCTGCAAGCCCCGTTCGGCGCCAGCCAGCACCGGATTCGCATGGAAGACCTGTGCAACACCATCGAAAAGAACCTGCGCTCGATGTTTGATGCACCGGCAAGGCAAAGTCTGGTGATTGACTCGCAAGATCAGCAGGGCAGCGCCTGGCAACCGCATCGGCTGGTCGTTTGATGCCAGGCACGCTCGTCGCTATTTATAAACGCTGAATATAACTTGCGTGCTGTAGCCGCTTACGTTTAAGAAAGTGGCAAGGCGACGTTGCAACCAGCCATCGCAGTTATGCCTGAACGTACCGGGCTCAGAGGTTTTGCTGTCGGTTCCCGACAGATCGCGTGCAAGCTCGCTCCCACTGAGACAGCGTTGTTCAGGCAGATCGCGCAACGCATTGCCTGAGCTGTCGGCAGGATGATCGGAGCACCCCATGCATCTGCTGTCGCTCACTGCTCGCTTGCTTGCTCGGATGCTCTAGAGTCGCCTTTTTTGATCCAGACTCGACGTCGCCTGGTTCCCTGTCAGGGCAGTTGGGTAGAATGAAGCACACTTTGCGTCGACGCCAAAACAAGGGAATGTATGTTCAAGCAATGCCTGTTACTCGCTACGGCCATCTCACTGAGCGGCTGCTGGAGCCTGATGTATCACCTCGATGGTGAGCGTTGCGTCTATCCCGGTACACGGCACGGCTGGGCATGGGGTACTAAAGATGTGACATCGACCTGGCCCTGGTTGATAGACGTGCCGTTCTCTCTGGCGCTGGACACGCTGTTTCTGCCCTACGACCTCACCGCTTTCCTGCCGGAAAACATTGGCGGTGATGATCGCGCGTGCCATTTCAATGATGGGCTGAATGTGCTTGGTTGACAGGCTCCCGCTGGGTATGGGCTCACCTCTGTTCAGGAATGCACAGCTTACGACTGGAAAAGGACACGCCTTGATGCTCGCCCCCAGACTTCACCTCCTGTGCGGCAAGATCGCATCCGGTAAATCGACACTGGCAAAATCAATCGCGACCGAGCACTCAGCGATCCTGCTGAGTGAAGATCAATGGCTCTCCCGGCTCTACCCTGACGAGATCAAATCAGTGGCGGACTACGTGCGCCTGGCCCATCGGATTCGCGACATCATCGGCCCTCTGGTCATCGACATGCTGAAGTCCGGCATGTGCGTGGTTCTGGATTTCCCTGCCAATACGCTCGCCGACCGCCAGTGGCTTCGCAGCCTGGCTGAAGACGCGCAGGTTAAGCATCGACTGCACTATCTCGACGTGGAAGATGATATTTGCCTTGCCAGACTGCATGCTCGCAACCAAAGAGCCGAGCATGACTTTGCGGCCACAGATGCGGAGTTCAGACTGATCACACGCTACTACCAGATTCCACACACTGGAGAGGGGCTGGATATTCTGGTTCACCGCCTGTGATTCATCAGAGGGCGCGTGGCGATATCCTTCCAACAGTCTGGTATCTGATGTTCCTGCAACAGGCACCCTGTGTAACCGGTCGACGAAAATTAAAACAAATGGATGCCTTAACGCCACTACACAACGAAGCCTGCCATATGAACCTTCGGCCGATATGGCGCTCACTTTATAGGTTGCCTTGTCTCATTGCCGAAAGGAATTCGCATGCTTTCGACCTCACCATCGACCCCTCTTGCCAGCCCTGTCGAGCGTGAGCTCAGTCTACGCGCGGTGATTACCGGGGTTGTGCTCGGTATCCTGTTGACGCCTTCCAATGTGTACGCCGGGTTGAAGATCGGCTGGTCGTTCAACATGTCGATCATCGCCTTGTTGATCGGCTATGCGATATGGCAAGGGCTGTCGAAGCGCTCTTCCGGGCAACTGCCGTGGACGCTGCATGAGAGCAACATCAATCAGACGGTCGCCTCGGCCGCTGCGTCGATCATTTCCGGTGGGCTGGTCGCGCCGATTCCGGCTTATACCTTGCTGACAGGCCAGCAACTGGACGCCATCCCGATGATCGCCTGGGTTTTCTCGGTGAGTTTTCTGGGGATCTGGATTGCCTGGTATTTGCGGCCGTCACTGCTCAATGACACATCGCTGAAGTTCCCCGAAGGCGTGGCCACTCTGGAAACCCTGCTACACATCTACAACCATGGGCGCGAAGCCGCAATACGCTTGAAGGTGCTGCTCAGCACCGCGTTGCTGTCTGCGCTGGCCAAGTGGGTCGACACGTTCATATGGGCCTTCCCGCGCTGGTCGCCAAGCGCTCACCTGGAGCGTCTGACCTTTACCGCCGACCCTTCGCTATTGCTGGTGGGGTTCGGCGCAATTATAGGCATTCGCGTCGGCATGACCCTGCTGCTCGGTGCTCTGCTGGCCTGGGGCGGCGTAGGGCCGTGGCTGCTGGAACAGGGGCTGGTGACGTTGCCGTCCGACAGCAGCGGCCCGCAGTTCGCCGCGCTGGTGGAATGGTTGCTGTGGCCGGGCGTGAGCCTGATGGTCTGCTCGACCCTGGCCTCATTGGCAATTCGTTTGTGGGCATTGCACAAATCCACCAGAGCCAGTGGCAAGACGGCCTGGTCAGTGCCCAAGGCCGGGCCTGCCGTCGGTTTTGCGCTGGCGATTTTGCTGGTGGTTAGCCTGCAGGCGCTGTTATTCGGTATCAATCTGTGGATGGCATTGCTGACCATTCCCTTGGCAATCTGTCTCGCAGCCGTGGCGGCTCGAGTGGTCGGTGCCACCGGCATTCCCCCTATCGGGGCTATCGGGCAGTTATCGCAACTGAGCTTCGGCATCGTTGCGCCCGGGCAGGTGCCGATCAACCTGATGAGCGCCAACACAGCCGGAGGTTCTGCCGGGCAATGCACGGACCTGATGAACGACTTCAAGGTCGGCCGGGCGATTGGCGCCACGCCGCGTAAACAGCTGATCGCCCAGACACTAGGTATTTTCGTCGGCAGCATCGTCGGAGTTCTGGCTTACATGGCGCTGATTCCGGACCCGCAATCGATGCTGCTTACCGAAGAATGGCCCGCCCCCGCAGTAGCCACCTGGAAAGCCGTCGCACAAACGCTGACCCACGGTCTGGATTCGCTGTCGGCGAGCATCCGCTGGGCGATTTTCATCGGCGGGCTGGTCGGGTTATTGCTGGGCATCCTCGACAGCACGCTGCCCGCCCATCGCACCCGGTACATGCCGAGCGCCGCCGCCCTGGGCCTGGCTTTTGTCCTGCCAGCCTCAGTGTCTCTGATGATGGCCCTTGGCGCAGTGCTCACCTGGCTGGTGAACTGTCGCTGGCCGTCCCTTACAGAACGCTTTGCCATTACCGCGGCGGCAGGCCTGATTGCCGGAGAGAGCATCACCGGTGTTGGTGCGTCGTTGTGGCAGATGGTTGGAAGCGGAGGGTAATCGACGCTTGTATGAGCCGATATTCCAGCTGATATCATTCGCGCATCTGCACGCGAGTTGAAGAGCATGAATCGTCGTAAAAAAATACAGCAGCTACTGAAAGCCCACGCCAAAAAGGCCATCGCCAAACTGGCCCCGCAGAGCAAGGCCAAATACATCAGCAAGTCCGACCGCTTGAAGCTGGCGGCCGAAGCGGATCAGGACTCGACCAGCCCGTCCGAAGGCTGACCCGCCACGTGCGCGCCTTGGCGACGCAGAGCGTCGAGTACTGCATTCCCACGCTGGAGCGTGCGGAACGATGACCGCAACTATTTGGCGAAAGAATATTCCCCGCCCTGCTCCAAAGCCTTGCGGTACGCAGTCCTGCTCTGCAGTCTTTCAACCCACGCCGTCACGTTCGGGTACGGCTGCAGCATTCCCTGAGCCTTGGCGAGTTCGCCAATGAAGCTCATCTGAATATCCGCGCCACTCAGTTCTTCTCCCAACAGATAAGGCGTCAACCCCAGAGAGTCGTTCAGGTAACCCAGATAATTGGCCAGCTCCGACTGGATACGAGGGTGCAGCGGCGCACCCGCGTCCCCCAGACGTCCGACGTACAGGTTGAGCATCAGCGGGAGAATGGCCGAGCCTTCCGCGAAATGCAGCCATTGCACATACTCATCGTAGGTGGCACTGGCAGGGTCCGGTTGCAGTCGGCCGTCGCCATGACGGCGAATCAGGTAGTCGATAATGGCACCGGACTCGATGACGACATGTGGGCCATCTTGAATAACCGGCGATTTGCCCAGCGGGTGCACAGCCTTGAGTTCAGGCGGTGCAAGGTTGCTTTTCGGGTCGCGCTGATAACGCTTGATCTCGTAGGGCAGGTCGAGTTCTTCGAGCAGCCACAGAATGCGCTGCGAACGTGAGTTGTTCAGGTGGTGGACAGTGATCATGTCGGGCTCCGCCGGGTGAGAGTGTCTAGAAAAGACTGCGCTGCCACCGGGGAGTGCCCTGAAATGCCGCTACTTCGACGAGCGTGCCGGAAAAGATGCGCTGATCAGCTGCACACCGATGAAAATCTCAGGCGCTTCTGTCGCTGAAGGCGGCCGCTGGCTCACCACGAAGTTCTCGCTCCACTGCGGCTTTATCAATGACCGACCAGACGCTGACAATCTTGCCGTCGCTGAATGTGTAAAACACGTTTTCAGAAAAGGTAATACGCTGGCCATGCGCGTCCAGCCCCAGAAATCGACCCTGCGGCGAGCAGTTGAATATCAGGCGGGCAGCCACCTGTGAGGCCTCAACCACCAGCAGGTCGATGTTGAAACGCAGGTCAGGAATAATTCTGACGTCGTTTTCCAGCATCGTCCGGTAGCCGGCCACGCTGATCCGCTCGCCGTTGTATTGCACGTCGTCGTCGACGAAATCGCCCAGGTCCTGCCAGCGGCGTTCGTTGAGACAGGCAATATAAGCTCGATATCGCTCGGTCAGATTCATGGCGTGCCCTCCTGTTCAAAATACTCGAAGCAGCCTTTTTAAGGGCATGCGTCAAAAGACATGCGGTTCTGCGCATCTCAAATGCGCTCAGGCCAACGCCTCAGCCGGGCCGAAAAACTCATAATGGCTTTGCCCGTCCGGAACACCCAGCTCGTGCAGCGCGCGCTTCATGAACGCCATGAACGGCTTCGGACCAAGAAAATAGGCCTCGACGTCCCTGTCCGCCGGCAGCCATTGCTGCAGATGCTCAATCGAAGCAAGCCCCGTCACAGTATTTGCCGGTGCGTCACCGGCCGTAGCTTCGCTGTAGACCACGTGCGCCGCAAACTGCGCATACCGCTCGCGCCAGCCATCAATGACCGCCTGGAACGCTTGCACGCTGACATTACGAGCGTAGTGGATAAACACGACGTGTCGGTGACCTGCCTGCAACGCAGCTTCCGCCATGGCCAGCGTCGGGGTAATGCCGACACCGCCGCTGATCAGTACCAGCGGTTTGCTGCCTTCGACAAGCACGAACTCGCCAGAGGGCGGGAACAATTCTACGGTGTCGTCCACTGCGACCTGATCGTGCAGGTAGCCGGACGCAACGCCGCCCTTCTCTCGCTTGACGCTGATGCGATAGCTCACACCGTTGGCAGGCGCAGAGAGCGAGTAATTTCTACGAATTTCTCCGCGTTCGCTGTTCAACCGGATACCGATGTACTGACCGGGCTTGTGCGCGATGACCGGTTTACCATCAACAGGCTGCAGGTAGAACGACATGATCTCGCTGCTTTCCGGCACCTTGCGAACAACCTTGAACAGTCGTCCGCCACGCCAGCCACCCGGTGCTGCGGCGATGCTTTCATACACATCGCGCTCGGCATTGATCAGCATGTCAGCCAGTTGCTGATACGCCTCAGCCCAGGCATCGATCACTGCGTCCGTTGCGACCTCCGCGCCCAGCACCTCGCGAATGGCGCGCAGCAGGCAGGCACCAACAATCGGATAATGCTCTGGCAGTATCTGCAGCGCGACATGTTTGTTGACGATCTGCGCCGCCAGCGGCCCGAGGTTTTCGAGGCGATCAATATTGCGCGCATACATCAACACCGCATTGGCCAGCGCCCGTGGCTGTGCGCCATTAGCCTGGTTGGCCTGATTGAACAGCGGACGAACCTGAGGATATTCATCGAGCATGATGCGATAGAAATGAGTGGTCAGTGCCTCGCCGCCTGTTTCAAGGATCGTTACGGTGGCTTTGATGATGTCGCGATGGGCAGTGCTGAGCATGATCCACTCCAGAGTGTGTAGTTTCGTTCATGGAACCAGAGCAACGCACGTGCCAGATAAAAACCGCTTTAAAATCAATAGATAGCAGCTTTTATAAGTCAAAAAGACTGAGTCTTATTGACCAGAATAAAGAAAATTTTTGGTCATTATGACCAAACCCGATTAATCGTTTCAGCCATCCTCGCACGCAGAGCACCTTCAAGAATTCAATCCCGACCGGGTTTGTAGGGAACTAGCGCGCAACACATCGCCCTAAGCCTGACATCTACGTACTGGCGCGACGCTGGTTTCAAGCGAAGGACTTCAGATTCATGTCTTCAAGTAGCACCTCAGCAGCGGCCGATCCGCAAGGTCGGCAAAGCGCTTCACCGAATCGACTCATCTTTATCTCCGTACTCGTGGCCACCATGGGTGCGCTGGCGTTCGGCTATGACACCGGCATCATCGCCGGTGCATTGCCTTTCATGACGCTCCCCACCGATCAGGGCGGGCTGGGCCTGGATGCCTACAGCGAAGGAATGATCACCGCCTCTCTGATCGTCGGCGCTGCATTTGGCTCGCTTGCCAGCGGCTACATCTCCGACCGTTTCGGACGCCGTCTGACCTTGCGCCTGCTGTCGGTGCTGTTCATTGCTGGCGCACTGGGCACAGCCATCGCGCCTTCCATTCCGTTCATGGTCGCTGCCCGCTTCCTGCTGGGTATCGCGGTGGGTGGCGGCTCGGCTACGGTGCCGGTGTTCATTGCCGAAATCGCCGGGCCGTCGCGGCGTGCGCGACTGGTGAGCCGTAATGAACTGATGATCGTCAGCGGCCAGTTGCTCGCCTACGTTCTAAGCGCAGTCATGGCCGCTCTGCTGCACACACCTGGCATCTGGCGTTACATGCTGGCCATCGCCATGGTGCCGGGCGTGCTGCTGCTGGTCGGTACATTCTTCGTACCGCCGTCACCGCGCTGGCTGGCGTCCAAAGGCCGCTTCGATGAAGCGCAGGATGTGCTGGAGCAACTGCGCACCAACAAGCAGGATGCGCAGCGCGAAGTGGACGAGATGAAAGCGCAGGACGAGGAGGCTCGTCATAGGCCAAAAGCCAGGGAGTTGCTGCGTCAGGGCTGGGTGATCAAGTTGTTGCTGATCGGCATTGGTCTGGGCTTTACCGCGCAGCTCACAGGCGTTAACGCCTTTATGTATTACACGCCGATCATTCTCAAGAATACCGGCATGGGCACCAACGCCGCGCTGACCGCCACCATCGGCAACGGCGTGGTATCGGTTATCGCAACCCTGCTCGGCATTTGGGCGATTGGCCGTTATGGCCGCCGTCACTTGTTGATGACCGGGCTGGTAATGGTCATCCTGATGCAGGCGGCGCTGGGTTGCGTGTTGCAATTCATGCCGCAGAACCTGACCCAGAGCTACACCGCCCTCGCCTGCATTCTGGTGTTCCTGCTGTTCATGCAGATGTGCATCTCGCCGGTTTACTGGCTGCTGATGTCGGAATTGTTCCCGATGCAGGTGAGAGGATTGCTGACCGGCACAGCAGTATCGATGCAATGGCTGTTCAACGCATCGGTGGCATTCACCTTCCCGATTGCAGTCGATACCATCGGCAACCCGACGTTCTTCATCTTTGCGGCCATCAACGTCGGCTCGTTGATATTTGTCTTCCTGTGCCTTCCGGAAACCAAGGGCAAGTCGCTTGAGCAGATTGAAAAGCATTTGAAGAAAGAGCTGTAACGACTGACCGGATGAGGCCATCAACGGCCTCATCTACCCTCCAGACAGATCAGCGCACCAGCATCGAAGCTGCCGCCGCTACCATGATTGCCGCCGCACCGCGAAACAGTTTTCTCTGGGCGCGCTCGCTCGACAATAAATGTCGAATGCGCAATGCGGCAAAAATGAACATTGCACCGACGCCAAGCAACACCAGCACGGTCAACGGCACCAGAACCAGCCCCCAGGTCTGCAACGAGACCGTTTCCAGCTTGATGACCAGCGGTAAAAGAGCCAGATAAAAAGCAATGGTCTTGGGATTGCCCAACGTGATGGTCAATCCGGATGCAGCCGCAGACAGCAGCTCTCTTTTCTTCGTCGGTCTACCCACCTCTATGGCCTGATGGTCTGCGAACCAGAATTGCCAGGCCAGATAGCACAGATAAATCGCCGCTCCCCAACGCACGACCTGAAACAACGCATTGAAGTGTTCGGCAATCATTGCAAGGCCGAATACCGCAAATGACAGATAGGTCAGATCCCCCAGGATGAGACCGGCCAACAGGCAGAAGCCTGACAGCGCACCGCCACTGACACTGCGCGCAACCAGCGCTGCCATGCCTGGGCCGGGAATGGCCGCGGCAACGCCCAGCGCTGCCGAGTACGTAAGAGCCTGAGTCAGATCCAGCATGTAGCACTCCTTGAAATGTAACGGCCAGCTTGAATACCGAGCCTGCTCAAGCTCCGTATTCAAAAATACTACGCGCTTGGAGCCGGAAAAAATCACCTGTTCTTACTGGCTGAGCGGCCGAAATCGGTATAAGTTTCCCTATCTAGGCGGAGTAACGGTATTTATGACCTCACCGACGTTAACCTCGATTGATATGAGGATCCTCACGGCTCTGCAACAGGACGGCCGGATCACCAATCAGACCCTGGCCGATCAGATCGGCATGTCTGCCTCGCCCTGCTGGCGACGGGTCAAACAACTTGAAGAGCATCGCTATGTGCTGGGTTACAGAGCGGTGCTGGACCGTCGCAAGATCGGGCTGGGTGTCATGGTGTTTATTCGAGTCAGCATCGATTCTCACAGTGAAGCCGAGGCAAGAAAATTCGAGCAGGAAGTCATGCAACTGGAGAACGTCGTGGCGTGCTACAGCATCGGCGGAGATGCCGACTTTCTGCTTCAGGTGGTGGCACGCGACCTGGATTCGTTTGCTGACTTCGCCATGACGGTGGTCAGAAGGCTCCCCGGGATTAAAGAGATGCAGAGCATGTTCGTCCTGAAGGAGATAAAGCCTTTCGTCTCATTCCCGGTCAAACCTGCGGCCTGACCGCGTCAGGCCGAGGCTCTGGATGGCAAGTCCGGGTCAGCAAACATGCATCGCCTGCAAACATCAAACAATCGATCGTTTTCAATGAAGGAATAGCCATGTCCACGACCGAGCAAGCCACTGTGACTTTCGACAGTGCCATCCCGATCCTGCGGATGTTCGACGAACGCAAAGCGCGTGAGTTCTACCTCGACTTTCTCGGTTTCAGCGTCGAATTCGAGCATCGTTTCGAGCCTGATCTACCTTTGTATCTTGGGATCAGCCGCAATGGCCTGCATTTGCACCTTTCTGAACATCACGGCGACGCCTGCCCAGGGGCTGCGGTGTTTATTCCCACTCAGAACATCGAACAATTGCGCGATGAGCTGATTGGCAAACAGTACGGTTATGCACGACCAGGCATTGTTCAGCAGGACTGGGGCCAAGTACTTGAAGTCTGCGATCCGTTCGGCAACCGCATCAGGTTCTGCCAGAGTTGAGGCAAACGCATTAATGTCAGCGGATACCGATAAACCGGTTATCCGGCTGACGCGACTGCCGCCTGCACAATGAATATGCCGTGATCCATCGTTGTGCACATGGCCGCGTTCAAGCGCAAAGATGACGCATGACGGCGTCGATAAACTTCGCTAACAGCCCCAATCCCCTTTCAATCCGCCTCCGGCCAACCTTGGCCCATAACGTGCAAACGTGCCAGCTCATCTTGTATACATGAATGAACACCACTATGACCGCACTCGACATTTCCCAACTTCAGTCGGCGCTACGTTCAGGTCAAACAACCCTGACGGCACTGGTGCAAACCCTGACGGCGCACATTGATGCGGATGGCCGGGCGGAAGTCTGGATTCATCGCGTGCCCGTGACGCAGCTTCTTGAAAGGGCGAAGACGCTGGAAAGCATAGCCGCAGAAGCGGGCGATTCAGTGTATGAGCAACTGCCGCTGTTCGGCGTGCCATTTGCGGTCAAGGACAATTTTGACGTGGCCGGCATGCCGACCACGGCAGCGTGCCCGGCTTTCGCCTACACGCCCAAGGAAAATGCTCAGGTCGTACAGTTACTGCTCGACAGTGGCGCGATCCTGATGGGCAAGACCAATCTCGATCAATTCGCCACAGGTCTGGTGGGTGTCCGCTCGCCCTACGGTGCCGTGCGCAATGCCCACGATCCGGCCTACGTCAGCGGCGGCTCCAGTTCCGGATCGGCGGTGGCCGTCGCGCGTGGCTACGTGAGTTTTGCACTGGGCACGGACACGGCAGGGTCAGGCAGAGTGCCCGCTGGTTTCAACGGTATAGTCGGGCTCAAGCCCAGCCTTGGCCTGTTCAGCAGCCGAGGCGTGGTGCCCGCCTGTCGCACGCTGGACTGCCCGTCCATATTTGCCGGGGATGTGCTGCAAGCCTGGCAAGTGGCGCAGGTCATCGCGGCTTACGACCCGCTCGACCCTGCCAGTGTGCTCGTGCAGGCATTGGCTGTGCAGCGCAGGGCTCGGCGTGTCGCGGTGCCACGGCACTGCGAGTTCTTCGGTGATGCGCAGGCGCAAGCGGCTTACCTCAAAACCCTGGAAGCCCTGCAAAGCGACCCGCTGGTGACTATCGAACCCATCGACTTCGATGTCTTCGCCGAAGCGGCGGCCCTGCTGTACCAAGGCCCATGGGTGGCCGAGCGGCGGGCAGCGGTAGGCAGATTCTTCACCAACCATGCTGACGATATTCACCCAGTGGTGCGCGGCATCCTGCAGAGCGCCGCTTCGTTTGATGCCGTGGACACGTTCAATGCCCGCTATCGGCTGGCGGAACTGACGCGAACAGCCCAGCAATTGCTGGCCGGGGTCGATGTGCTGGTGGTCCCGACGGCGCCCTGCATGCCGACCATCGACGCGGTGCTCGCCAACCCGGTCGAGCTCAATTCACAGCTCGGCTATTACACCAACTTCGTCAACCTGATGAATATGTGCGCCCTCGCTATCCCGGCAGAGCGCCGTGCCGACGGGCTACCTGCGGGCATCACGCTGATCGGCCCCGCCGGTGCCGATCAGCGTCTGGCAGAAATAGCCGCAGCCTGGCAGCCGCTCTTCGGCCAGAAAGACCAGAGCGAAGCCGTCGCGATGGCACCCCTGCCCTGCAACAGCCCTGTTGTGCAAGTCGCGGTTGTCGGCGCGCACCTCGTCGGCCAGCCGCTCAACTGGCAATTGCTCAAAGGCAGTGCCCGTCTGCTGCGTACCACAACCACCAGCGCAGATTACCGGTTGTATGCACTGGCCGGGACTTCGCCACCAAAGCCGGGCCTGGTGCGTGTGCCTGACCAGGGCGAGCGCATCGAAGTCGAGGTCTGGGAGATGCCGCTGAGCCTGTTCGGGGCGTTTGTCGCCGCGATTCCCGAGCCATTGGGCATCGGTTCTCTGCAATTGGCCGACGGCCAGTGGGTCAAGGGTTTCATCTGTGAGCCAGCAGGCCTTGAGGGCGCGCTGGACATCACTGATTTCAAAGGCTGGCGCGCCTACCGCGCCGCGCACACATCTTCCATCGCTCATTGATCAGGGGTAGCACGCATGTCGAACGTTGATCGTCGCAGTTTCATCAAGTTGGCGGGCATTATCGGCCTGAGCGCAGCACTGCCGTTTGGTCGTGCCTACTCAGCCGATGCGCCACTGGTGGTGGGTTTTATCTACGTCGGCGCTCGCGACGACTTTGGCTACAACCAGGCACACGCCCAGGCGGCAGCCATCATCAAGACGCTGCCCAACGTCAAGGTGATCGAAGAAGAAAACGTTCCGGAGACTGTGGCCGTGCAGAAGACCATGGAAGCCATGATCCGTCAGGACGGTGCAACACTGATTTTTCCGACTTCATTCGGCTACTTTGAGCCGCATGTGGTCAAGGTCGCGAAAAAGTACCCGGACGTGCGCTTCGCGCATTGCGGCGGCCTCTGGCAGAAAGGTAAGGACCCGATCAACGCGGGCAGCTTTTTCGGTTACATCGACGAAGCGCAATACCTGAACGGCGTGATAGCCGGGCACATGAGCAAGAGCAAAAAGCTCGGTTTCGTGGCTGCCAAGCCTGTGCCTCAGGTGCTGCGCAACCTGAATGCCTTTGCCATGGGCGCACGCTCGGTCGACCCGAGCATCGTGACCACGGTGATCTTTACCGGTGACTGGTCGCTGCCAGTCAAGGAAGCAGAAGCCGCCAACGGCCTGATCGACCAGGGCTGTGACGTGCTGACCTGTCATGTCGACGGCCCCAAGGTGATCGTCGAGACGGCTGAAAAGCGCGGTGTCATGACCTGTGGCTACCACGCCAGCCAGGCTGCGCTGGCACCCAAAGGTTACCTGACCGGTGCCGAATGGAATTGGGAAACGCCTTATCGTGCTCACGTCGCGGCAGCCCAGAGCGGCGCGCCGATGATCAACTTCCTGCGTGGCGGGCTCAAGGAAGGCTTCGTTAAAACGTCCGCCTATGGGCCCTCGGTGACTGACGGCGCCAAACAGCAAGCGGATGCCATCAAGGCGCAAATGATGGCAGGGCAGTTCGTGATCTTCAAAGGCCCGCTCAAGGACAACAAAGGCGCAGTGGTGATTGCCGATGGTGTGTCACTAGGCCAGACCGACATCGCCCTGGAGAGCATGAATTACCTGGTCGAAGGTGTACTTGGCCAGCTCTGAGGAATATTCATGAGCCTATCCATTAGTCTGCGCCGCCTGGCCAGCGCGCTGCTGCCGGGGCTGCCTACGTTGTTGGCGGTGTTTTCCTCGTGCGTGCTGTTCGGGCTGTTTCTGGCGGTTCAGGGCAAGCCTGCCTGGCAAGCCCTGCGACTGGTCGGCGAAGGTGCGTTCGGCTCGTGGTTCGCTTTGGAAAACACCCTGCAACGCGCTGCGCCTCTGATGCTGACCGCATTGTGCGTCGCCCTGCCCGCTCGGGCCGGGCTGATCATTATCGGCGGCGAGGGCGCGCTGGTACTGGGCGGTCTGGCAGCGGCAGTGACACCCTTGTGGCTCGGCCCTTTGTCAGCCGGGGTGATGCTCGTCTGCATGGCCCTGGCGGCGATGAGCGTGGGCGCGCTGTGGATCGGTCTGAGTGGCTGGATGCGCCAGCGTCGCGGAGTCAACGAAACGATCAGCAGCCTGCTGCTTTCCTACATCGCTCTGGCGCTGTTCCGGCAGTTGGTAGAAGGGCCGTTACGCGACCCGGCAAGCCTGAACAAGCCCTCGACTCCGCCGCTGGACGATGCCTATATGATCGGCACCATCAGTGACGGTTTCGAAGTGCATTGGGGTCTGGGGGCGGGCGTGATCGCCTGTCTCCTGGCGTACGTACTGGTGCGCCACAGCATCAAGGGTTTTGCCCTCGCCGTGGTTGGCGGCAACGTACGCACGGCGTTGATGATCGGCTTGCCGGTGGACCGTTTGATCCTGCTCAGTTGCCTGCTGGGCGGCGCGGCAGCGGGTCTGGCTGGAATGTTCGAAGTCACTGCTGTGCAAGGCAGCGCCAACGCCGCACTGATTGCTGGCTACGGCACCAGCGGCATTCTGGTCGCCTTCGCCGCACGCCATCATCCACTGGCCATTATCGTTTGCGCCATTTTGCTGGGTGGGCTGGAAGCCAGTGGCGGGCTGCTGCAACGACGGCTTGGCCTGCCAGACGCCACCACGCTGATTCTTGAAGGGTTGCTGTTCACCAACCTGTTGCTCTGGGAAGCCCTTGGTGGGCGTATCGCCGCCTGGAAGATCAGGCTGACGGCGTCGTCTGCGTCGGTCGACAAGGGAGCACTGCAACATGGCTGATATCGACCTGAGTACCTTTCTGCTGGCATTGCTGGCTGGCGCGATCCGCGTCGGAACACCTTTCTTGTTCGTCAGCCTGGGCGAATGCCTGACCGAGAAAAGCGGCCGGATCAACCTGGGGCTGGAAGGTATCCTGGTTGCCGGCGCGATGTCCGGATACGCCGTTGCGTGCCTGAGCGGCTCGGCGTGGCTGGGCGTTGGCGCTGCCGCCGGGGTCGGCATTCTGTTGGGCCTGCTGCACGGCCTGGCGTGCTCGTTACCTCGGGTCAACGATATCGCGTTCGGCATCGCGCTGATTCTGCTCGGCACCGGGCTGGCGTTTTTTCTTGGCAAAGCCTTTATCCAGCCGCAAGCGCCCATGCTGCCTTCGCTGGCGCTGGGTGCCTGGAGCGACGAAGAACGCGTGCGTTCGGCGCTGAATATCAATGTGCTGTTCTTCGTCGGCGCAGCGCTGGCATTCGTACTGCACTGGGGGCTGCGCACCACGCGCTGGGGTCTGATGCTGCGCTTGGTCGGTGACCACGCCGAAACCGCTCAGGCGCTGGGCTATCGCCCGCTCAAGGTGCGCATTCTGGCGACAGCGGTCGGCGGCGGATTGGCCGGAATCGGCGGCGCTTACCTGTCGCTTTACTACCCCGGCAGCTGGAATGAAGGGCTGTCCAGCGGGCAAGGATTGATGGCCGTCGCGCTGGTGATATTCGCTCGTTGGCGCCCGTTGGCGTGCCTGTGGGCATCGTTGCTGTTCGGCGCAGCCGGTGCCATCGGCCCGGCCCTGCAAGCGGTCGGTATCAGCACCGGCTATTACCTGTTTGCCGCAGCACCTTATGCGCTGACGCTGGTGGTGATGTACGCCACTTGCCGCCGTGGTCGCACCCTGAACGGCGCACCTGGTGAACTCAGCCTGACGCGATGAACTGATCTTTTCGAGGAGGCATGCACATGGCCAGTGGTCTTGGTGGTTTGAACAAGTCGCCCAATGGTGTGGTGATCGGCCTGGCGCAACTGGCGCTGCCTGATCCTCACACCCGCGAGGCGTTGTGGGCACAAACGCAGAAAGTGGTCAGCATGGTGGCCAAGGCGCGACGCAGCAATCCGGGCATGGACCTGATCGTGTTTCCCGAGTACTCCTTGCATGGCCTGTCCATGAGCACCGCGCCAGAGATCATGTGCAGCCTCGACGGGCCGGAAGTCCTGGCGCTGCGTGAGGCGTGCCGGGAGCAGCGCATATGGGGCTGCTTCTCGATCATGGAAGCCAACCTCCACGGCAATCCATTCAACAGCGGCCTGATCGTTGATGACCTCGGCGAGATTCGCCTGTATTACCGCAAGCTCCATCCGTGGGTGCCGGTCGAGCCCTGGGAACCTGGCGATCTGGGTATTCCGGTCTGCGATGGGCCGCGTGGCAGCAAGCTGGCGCTGATCATCTGCCACGACGGCATGTTTCCGGAAATGGCCCGCGAGTGCGCCTACAAGGGTGCCGACATCATGCTGCGCACAGCGGGTTACACCGCACCGATCCGTCACTCGTGGAAGATCACCAACCAGAGCAACGCTTTCACCAACCTGATGCAGACCGCGAGCGTCTGCATGTGCGGCTCCGACGGCACGTTCGACTCCATGGGCGAGGCGATGTTTGTCGACTTCGACGGCACGATCATGGCCGAAGGGGGCGGCCGGGCCGACGAAATCGTCTGCTGCGAACTGCGCCCCGACCTGGTCCGCGAAGCCCGTGTGCACTGGGGCGTGGAAAACAACATCTATCAATTCGGGCATCGCGGCTATGTGGCGGTCAAGGGCGGCGCACGCGACTGCCCTTACACCTACATGCACGATCTGAGCGCAGGCCGATACCGTCTGCCGTGGGAAGACGATGTCGTGCATACCGATGGCAGCTCGTGCGGTTTTGCGGCCCCCGAGCGCGACTTCAAACCCACCCCCGGCAGCTGGAAGGAGTAACGCCATGAGCGAACGTCATATTGCATCGGCGCCCTACCCCTGGCCCTGGAACGGGCAATTGCATGCGCACAACACGGCCTTGATCGTGATCGACATGCAGACCGACTTCTGCGGCGTCGGCGGCTACGTGGACAGCATGGGTTACGATCTGGCGCTGACCCGTGCGCCCATCGAGCCGATCAAGGCGCTGCTCGCCACAATGCGCCCGCTGGGCTTCACCATCATCCATACCCGCGAAGGTCATCGCCCGGACCTCAGTGACTTGCCTGCCAACAAACGCTGGCGCTCACAGCGCGTCGGCGCCGGCATTGGCGACCCTGGTCCGTGCGGCAAGATTCTGGTGCGTGGCGAACCGGGCTGGGAAATCATCGACGAACTGGCACCATTGCCTGGCGAAATCATTATCGACAAACCCGGCAAAGGCTCCTTCTGCGCCACCGATCTGGAACTGATCCTGCGCACACGCGGCATCGACAACCTGATCCTGACCGGCATCACCACCGATGTCTGCGTGCACACCACGATGCGCGAAGCCAATGACCGCGGCTTCGAATGCGTGCTGCTGGAAGACTGCTGCGGCGCGACCGATCCCGGCAACCATGCGGCGGCCCTGAGCATGGTCAAAATGCAGGGCGGCGTGTTCGGCGCAGTGGGACATTCCTCAATGTTTCGCGACCTGTTTGGAGCATGAACATGCACGCCCCAAGCCTTGAGACGATTGCTGCCAGCAAGCATTTCGGTACGTTTCGCGCACTGGACGAGGTGTCGTTCAAGATCCGCGCCGGCACTGTCCACGCCCTGCTCGGCGAGAACGGGGCCGGCAAAAGCACGCTGGTCAAAGGCATCATCGGCTACAGCCCGCTGCAATCGGGCAGTATTCTGGTCAACAACCGCGAGCATGCGATCAGCTCCCCGCGTGATTCTCATCAGTTGCATATCGGTATGGTGTATCAACACTTCACCGTCGCGCCGGGCCTTAGCGTGGCTGAAAACCTGGTGCTCTCACGCGGTGATCTGCCGTGGCGTATCAACTGGGCCAGCGAGCACGAGCGCCTCGAAGCCTTCATGGCAAAGATGCCTTTTCGTCTGGATATCCATCGGCCGGTCAGCAGTCTGGCCGCAGGTGAAAAACAGAAACTGGAAATCCTCAAGCAGCTATATCTGCAACGTCGGCTGATCATTCTCGATGAACCGACCTCGGTACTCACGCCGCAAGAGGCCGATGAAGTGCTGGGGCTGATGCAGACGATGGCGCATCGCGGTGAACTCACCGTGCTGATGATCACCCACAAGTTTCGCGAAGTCAGCACCTATGCCGATGACGTCACCGTGCTGCGCAAGGGCCGCTGGGTAGGCACAGCGACAGTGGCCGACACCACCACGCAGCAGATGGCTGCCTGGATGATGGGCGAAGCGCAAGTGCGTAGCGTGAGCAACGATCGGCCGGTAATGGCAACCCGTACGCCCCAGTTGCAGGTAGAGAGGCTGGATGTACCCGGTGACAAAGGCACGCTGGCGGTGAAAAACCTGTCTCTGGCGGTGCAGCCGGGAGAGATCGTCGGGGTTGCGGGTATTTCCGGTAACGGCCAGCGCGAACTCACCGAAGCCCTGCTCGGCCAGCGACCCTTCAGTGCCGGACAGATATCGGTCGATGGCCAGCCTTACCATGCGCAGCGTGAACAGATGCAGCGCCTGCGCGTGTTCAGCCTGCCCGAGGAGCCCTTGCGCAACGCCTGTATCGGCAGCTTCAGCGTGGCCGACAATCTGGCCCTGCGCAACTTCGACCAGCCGCCGCTGTGCCGTCAGGGCTGGCGTCTTGATCGTCATGCAATAGGCGCACAGGCACGCACATTGATCGAACAGTTCAAGGTCTCGCCCAACGACCCGAACCGCCCAATCGGCACCTTGTCGGGAGGCAACGTGCAGCGCGCCGTACTGGCGCGTGAACTGACCCGTGACGTCGCGGTGCTGATCGTCGCCAATCCGGTATTCGGCCTGGACTTTGCCAGCGTCGCGCTTATCCACCAGCGCCTGATCGATGCGCGCAACAGCGGCACAGCAGTCCTGCTGCTCAGTGAAGACCTCGACGAGCTGCTGAGCCTGGCAGACCGCATCGTGGTCATTCATGACGGCGAACTGGTTTTTGAAACCAGCGCAGCGGCCGCTGATCGAACCGAGCTGGGTCGACACATGGCCGGTGCCGAGCAGCTTGCCGGAGAACCGGCATGATCAGCGTCAATGCGCGTCCGGACTGTTTCACGTTCGCCACCTCCTGTGCCGCTGTGGTGATCATCGACATGCAGCGCGACTTCCTCGAACCCGGCGGCTTTGGTGCCGCGCTGGGCAACGATGTCGCACCTTTGCAGGCCATCGTGCCATCGGTGCAACAACTGCTGGCGCTGGCCCGTGATCAGGGCATAGTGGTCATACATACTCGTGAATCACACAGCGCGGACCTCGCAGACTGCCCGCCCGCCAAGCTGGCCCAAGGTTCACCGGGCCTGCGTATCGGCGACCTGGGCCCGATGGGCCGCATCCTGATTCGCGGCGAACCCGGCAATCAGATTATCGACAGCCTGACGCCGCTCGCCTGCGAGTGGGTCATCGACAAACCCGGCAAGGGCATGTTCTTCGCCACCGACCTGCATCAACGGCTGACCGACGCCGGGATCACTCATTTGATCTTCGCAGGCGTTACCACCGAAGTCTGCGTGCAGACCAGCATGCGCGAAGCCAGTGATCGGGGTTATCGCTGCCTGCTGATCGAAGATGCGACCGAAAGCTATTTCCCGGCCTTCAAACAAGCCACTCTGGACATGATCACCGCACAAAACGCGATTGTCGGGCGTGCAGCGCCACTGGCCGATCTGCAACAGGCCCTGCAAACAAGGAGTACACCCTGATGGAAATCAACCTTGCGCACATAGTCGCCGAAGTGACCAGCGCGTTCACTGATTACGAGCGCGCCCTGCTGGCCAATGAGCTGACCACGCTGGATGGGTATTTCTGGAATTGCGAACAGACCGTCCGCTATGGCGTCGCGGAAAACCTGCACGGTGCCGAAGCCATCGCGCGCTATCGACGCCACTGTCAGCCAGTCGGGCCCGGTCGAAAGTTATTACGCACCGTGGTGAGCACGTTCGGTGAAGACTTCGCCACCGTCAGCACCGAGTTTCACGATGGCGTTACTGAGCGTCTGGGACGGCAGATGCAAACCTGGGCACGCCTGGACGGCGGCTGGAAAGTCGTTGCCGCACATGTCAGCATTGACATGAGCAGCCTGGAGCCACGCCCTTGAATTCCCCCAACACCACCAACGCGCTGGCAGAAGACGTCTATCGTCGGCTCAAGCAGGAGATCTTCGACTTCTATCTGCTGCCCTACGACCGCTTCACCGAAACGCAACTGGCAGACCGTTATCAGGTGTCACGCACGCCGGTGCGTGACGCGTTGTACCGGCTGCAGCGCGAGGGTTATCTGGACGTCGAGTTTCGACGGGGCTGGTCAGTCAAACCGCTGGATTTCGACCAGATCGACCAGTTGTACGATCTGCGCATCGTGCTTGAATGTGCTGCGGTCGAGCGTATCTGTGCATCCCACGACGTGCATCCGGAACTCAATGTGCTACGTCAGCACTGGCTGATTGATCGCAGCCACTGGCAGATCGATATGCAGGTCGTCGCAGACCTCGACGAACAGTTTCACACCCAACTGGTGGCCGCCTCGGGCAATCTGGAAATGGCCCGTGTTCATCAGGAAGTGACCGAGCGCATTCGCATCGTGCGCAGACTGGACTTCTTCAAAAGCGCCCGCATCGAACATACCTACCTGGAGCACGCCGCGATCCTCAATGCATTGCAGGCACGCAAACGGGACGAAGCGCTGTTGTTACTGCGCTCTCATGTGGAAATCAGCAAACTCGAAGTGCGCAAACTGACCATATCGATGCTCAGTGATGCGCGGCGGCGGCATGAAGCATGAAGCATTGACGATTATCAGTTGCTTCTGCCGAGTTTGCCGGTGAACGGTGCGGATATTTCGCACCTCAGCCCGACCGGTTCGTAGAAGAACGTTGCCGAACCATCAAACGCATTACTCAGGCTGCCCTTGATCATCGCCGTGCCATAACCCTTGCGGCTCGGCTGATCGACCTGCGGGCCGCCGCTCTCCGCCCAGACCAGCCTGAAAACAGGCTCGAGATCATCACTGCCCTGCGCAACAATCCCCCACTGCACATTCAGTTCTCCCGCTTCCCGAGACAGCGAGCCGTACTTGGTGGCGTTGGTACACAGCTCATGTATCACCAGTGCCAGCGCCGATGCGGCCTCCTGGGTCAGCAAGACATCAGGGCCGGAAAAACTGATAGCACAGTCTTTTTGATAAGGCGCGAGCATTTCCTGCAGTAAGGCAGCCATTTCGATTTCGCACGTGCTCAGTGCCAGCGAGTGCGCGCGATGCATCATTACCAGCCGCTCGCTAAACACCGCCCGAAACTGCCTCACGTCGGGGTATCGTTTCAAGGTCAGATTGGCGAGACCGCCAATCGTCAGAAACAGATTTCGAATACGGTGCTCAAGCTCGCCCAGAATAAGCGCGTTGGATTCCTGCGACCTGCTATACGCACAGATGCGCGCACATAACGATGATGCCAATTGCAGAAACTCGCGCTGCTCAACAGTCAGCGACATGCCCAGCGGATGGATGATTGCGATACTTCCCTGGGCGTTGTTATCAGCGCTCAGTGCCGGAATCGAAATCATCGCGTGCAGATCATGTCGGGCGAAGAGCGCTTTCCACTCTTGCGAAAAGCGCGGGTCGTTTGCCACGTCCGGAACGTCGATGGTTTTCCCGGTCAATATGCCTAGTCCACATGAGCCGCGCTTGCCGGTGATGATGTTACCCACCAGAGCTTGAGAAAAACCGGACGGCAGGTTCGGGAAAATAGACTGCCGAAATGTTCTGCCGGCCTTATCCAGCACGTTGATGCCGACGACGGCACCCGGCAATCTGACTTGCAGCGCAATGGCAAAATCTTCAAGAAGCGGTTGGGCGGGCAAAGCGGATGACATGACGTCCAGTGCGCGATTACGAAAAACCTCTAGAAACTCACGCATGGCAGCCGCATCCTCAGGTGCGAAAAAGTCAGACATGGTACACCGGTGGCAGGCTTGCGATACGTGAGTTGGACAAAACGCCTTTCAGAGGAAAACAGCGTGCTCGTCGTTGTTCAGCTATTAACGCTATCCTCAGCACTTTCCGGAAATGGAAGCCCACAATGACACGAGCCGTACTGTTGGTGCTGTTGATCCTCGCGGTTGCATGGCTGGCGCAAAGTGGTGATGGCGACGAAATGCACTGCCCTGACAAAGATGCGAATTTTTTTGCTGAATCCATCAACGCGTATTTTGACAAACATCCACCAAAAGCCGGTAACGCCGTGACCATTCCTGACGGCGCCCGCTACGACAATCGTACCCATTGGTGGATAGTTCCGGTCGACGTCGGCCAGGAAAGATTACAAGCGCTGTTGAGTTGCGACGGCCATCTAGAACTGTCCGGGCGTAAAACGTGAACAACATTGCGCTGGATATCACCTGCCTGACGCCACTGCCTTACCATCGACAGGTCGTTGATTATCTGAAAACCAGCGAACCTGCAGTGCGGAGCTGGGCCTAGTCGCTCGGTGTCAGGCAGGAATGTGCCTAGGACGTGAATGTCGGAAGCTCTGCCTCCGCACCGGAGTTGTCAAACAAGTACGCTCGACATAACCGTTTCAAAAGTGAAGCTGGCGGCTTGTTCAAGCAATTGATGCCGGATGAAATCAGCGACGACCGATGAGTGGTACGAATTTATCTGGATCGAGTCGATCATCAGGGGATTGACCGACAATAGTGAAATGCTCGGCCTGAGCCCCCAGCTGTTCTCTGACGATCAACGGATGAGAAGTAAAAAAGTCTTGGAAACGCTTGCTGATCGAGGCTCACGGAGAAAGGCGAGAGGTCTATGAAACCGTTCTCTCCCGCCTCACGTTCCAGGTCGTCAGCATTAACGTATATATAGATTAAATCAGGATCAAGAAGACGCTTAATGGTGCTTTTGCCAGAGCCGTTTGGCCCTGCAAATACACGGAGTCTAGGAACCGGCACTGGCGGACGCCCCAGAGCCGATTTTGAAGCAAACTCCAGCCTTCACGCTGCGACGGGGTTTGGAAGCACAAACAATTTGCTCGGTACCGTCTGCTCGTTCGGCAACGATAAATCCGCCCTTGGAAAGCACAACGGTACGACCAGCTGCCTTGGCTTTTTCGTAAGCCATCCGTGTCGCAAGAGAAGCCTGAGCCGGGATCTGAGCTTCAAGCTTTTGAGTGGCCTCTTCAGACAATGCTTTGTTGACGGCTTTAGGCATGAATCCTCCTGGTCCTTGTGCTTAGGTGAGCGTGAACGACTTCATAGTAGCCCGAAAAAATGCTTTTCGACACGAGACAGATTACACCTTGTTTACCAGATGTGGCGCAAACGAGAGACCTGTCTGCGCCAATCCCGTTTCAGACCAGCCAATGCCACAACAACAGCGTACCTATCAGCCCCCTACCGAAACAATCGTCTGTAACGCCGACCCAAAAGGTTTGCTTGAGTTGCAGGCCGAAGTATTCGCGGACCATCAGAATCACCGGCAGAAGAATGATCAGCAAGGAAATACCGAACCCGGGCTGGCGACGGGTATCAGGCTTGGCACTGAACAACTCGCCCAACTCGGCGGGCTCTTCAATGTGCATGCGCCTGGACAGTATTTGCCAAGCCGGTCAGAAATTCGGGTAAAGAACTAAATGTCCTGAATCATCGCAGCACCCGCGGCAGCGTCAGTCGCAGACGCCCCGCAGCGCAACGGATATAGTCGTTACGCACGTAATGCACCCTTTGAATCATGTGGGTATAGTGCCTGTGCAACAAGTGCCTGGTGCCTGCGGTCCAACCCACTGCATTCACTACCCGCCCGGCATTGCGTCACCCATTATCTGATCAGAGCCGCGATCAATTTAACGGATCACTCGACAGGACATCAGATGACCTCATCCAGCCAGCGCCTTGCCTTGCCTTGCCTTGCTTGAAGCAGTTGTCGAGCAGTCATTCAATGCCGTTTTGATCACCGATGCCAATCTGACCAATGGCGGCCCGTTCATTGTGTATGTCAATCCGGCATTCTGCGCGATGACCGGCTACGCAGCAGAGGCATTGATAGGCCTTTCGCCACGGATCCTGCAAGGACCCGACACCGATCGTCAGGTGATCGAGCGTATGCGCAAGTGCCTGGGCGAAAGCCTCTTTTCGAAGGGTCGACAGTTAATTACCGCGCGGACGGAAGCCCCTATGTCGTCGAGTGGAAAATTTCCCCCGTGCGCGACGAAGCGGGTGCGGTTTACAACTTTGTATCCGTTCAGCAAAACATCAGCCCGCGCATTCGGGCGGAGCGCGAACAGTATTTGCTGGCTCAGGCGCTGAACGCCGCGCTTGATCCAATCATGATTACCGATTGCAACTCCACTATCGTCTTTGCCAATGAGGCCTTTCAGCACATCACCGGTTACAGCGCGCCGGAAATCATCGGCGAAAACCCGCGAGTGCTTAGTTCTGGTAAGCATGATGAGATGTTTTATGCCCAATTCAATGAAGCGTTGGCAAGTGGTATGCCCTTTCGTACGACCTTCATAAACAGGCGCAAGGACGGCTCCCTGTTCTATGCAGAACACAGCATTTCCCCGCTGTGTAACCTGGAGGGAACCATCACGCATTACGTCAGCATCAGCCAGGATGTAACGACACGGCTGGGCCGTGAACAGAAGTTGCTGGAAATTGCTCACAGCGACCCGCTGACCGGGCTGAATAACCGAAGGGCAGCGGAACACACCCTTGAGCGTCTGATCAATACCGCGCGGATATCGGGCAGGCCGTTCAGCCTTATCATCGGCGACATCGATCATTTCAAATCGGTCAATGACCGATACGGCCACCCCGCTGGCGACAGGGTATTGACCAGCGTTGCAGTCATCCTCAAACAACGGATCCGCCTGCAGGATGTCGCGGCCCGATGGGGAGGAGAAGAGTTTCTGATACTGGTGCCTGATAGCTCACTGAGTCATGCCGCTGAATTGGCCGACCGCATTCGCAAGGGCGTTGAGAGTCTGTTGATACCGGATACAGGCTCAGTGACTATTTCTCTGGGGGTTGCGCAACTCAGCCCCGGAGAAACAGCAGCAAGCCTGATCCAGCGCGCAGACAAAGCGCTCTATCAAGCCAAGCGCCTGGGCCGCAACCGTGTCGACATCGCACAGACAGACGACGCGATTTATTGAGGTGGTCTGCGAGCGGAGTCGTCAGGAATACCGCACGGCGCTATCGGTATTTCATGGTGACGGACGCTTTACGGCCGACTGCCGCCAACAAGAGCGGGTATTCTCAGCACCTTGTTGGCAGCGGTGATGTAAACCCAGTGCTGTGAACCGGTAGAACAGAATGCAAGATTGCCGGTGTCTTTCGCCGTGACCTTTATTTTCCCCAGCAACTCGCCGCTGGCAGAGAACACCTGAATGCCCTCTTTGCTGCTGCTCCAGACGTTGCCTTGCGCGTCGACCTTGAGTCCGTCAGGGATGCCGGGGGCAATCTCGGCAAACACCTTACCGTTACTCAGCGCACCGTCGCGCACCTGATACACCCGGATGCTGTGTGCCAGTTTCGGATTCTTGAAATCATGCGCCAGTTGCGAGTCCGCGACATACAGCAAGCTTTGATCGGGTGAAAACGCCAGACCGTTCGGCGAATGAAGTTCAGGGGTGTTCAATCTCGCCAGTTGGTTTTGTTCCGGATCGTAGCGGTAGACATACTCGCCGCCCTGCTCTGGTTTGCCGCCATAACTTTCAGCCTTGTTCAACACGCCGAAGGTTGGATCACTGAACCAGATACCACCGCGCTCATCGACCGCGACATCATTCGGGCTGTTCAAGCGCTTGCCCTCGTACCTATCGACAACTGTGCGCCATTGACCATCCGCTTCCTGTCGCACTATTGCGCGTTCACCATGGGATGCGGCGATAACTCGGCCTTCGGCATCCAGAGCATGCCCGTTCTGATAATGGGCAGGGTCCAGCCATACAGTCACGCCGTCATGCTCTTTCCAGCTCATGACTTTGTTCGCCTTCACATCACTCCAGATCAACCGACCGTCTGGCAAACACAAAGGCCCTTCCGCCCACTGCGCATCGGCGGTAAGCACTTGTGCCTGCGCGCTGGGCTGGATGAGTGCAGCAAACCGGGGATTATTGGCAACCACCGTGATTGGCGAAGCGTCTGAAGCCATCACTGCGCCTGCGGCGAGAAGCGCGCCCGCCAACACGAGCGAAGTGGTTTTCTTGCCTGGATGACGGAAGACTCGATTCATGCATTTCGCCCCATTGATCAGTAGGCACACCGGCCAGAAGAACGTTTGGCAGCAGCATCCGGTTTGAGTTTCACGATGAGTTGAACGTTGGGCTGATCACCCACGGTACGAGTCAGATGCCCGACCCTGTTGTCGCCAGGCCTTGCTTTGGAGCTGCTGTCGGCATTGAACTGCATTTCCCCAGGCCCCTGAACCAATACCGTGCCATCAGTGGTTTCCACCGACCACTGACCCTGTAGGGTGATCACCCACTGAGGGCCCGGCGCATGGTGCCAACTGCCGACGTAACCCGGCGGCAGTACCGCGTAGGCAATACTTTCTACTTCGTCGGGCGATACTCCGATCCACTGAGGCTCGGCGGGTGGCGCGTAACTTTTGAATTCCAGCCCCTCGATACGGCAATGCTCGACATGAGTGGCACCTGCCTCGTCGGCCCAGACAGTGGCGTACTTCACGGGGGGCTGAAGCTTGCCGTTGCTGGTGGTGCTTTGTTGAGAGTTTGCGGGTACAGACAGTACCGCCGCATTGACGCTAGTGCTTGCCGCACAAACGGCAACACAGGTCAGTGCAAGTGCGAAGAGCGTTTTCATGGGTAAATCCTTGTTCGCGAGAACACTGGGTAAAAAGACAACGTCGCTGTTTCGTTAAGGGTAACGAAGCGGGTCCGAATAAAACAATCAGGGAAACCTGGCCAAGTTGCAATCGACCATCCGATTACCTATATTCCGGCGTGGCGCCATCTACGCCACCTACCGCGGAAAGGGCTGCGCCCAGGATTCTGATTCGATATTCCGTCACTACGACTCCCGACCTTCAAGCGGACAAGGTTTTTGCAAGGAGATCGTATGCCCAGCAATAAAAAGTCCTCGTCCCATCACGGCCGTATCAACCTCGAACAGCAGCGCAAGCGTGCCAAAGAGCTTCTGCTGCGAATGGAAGACGGCACTGCAACTGATCAGCTCATCCTGCTCGACAAGACGACGCCGACCTTATCGGATGCGCAATGGCTGATCGCGAGGCAATTGGGCTTCAGCAGCTGGCCCAGGCTAAAGGCCCATGTCGATGCGGTCGACTTCGCAGCCCGGAATCCGGATTTCGAAGCAAGCGACGAAGCGAGAACCGTGCATTGGCGATGCGGCAGCGACATTGCCCACACTCTCAAAATCGCGGGTTTCAAAGGCTCTTTCAAGATGCTGACAGACCCTTTGTGCATGGGTCCGGTTCAGGCTGTGCCTGAAAAGGCATATCAGGCAGCGCGCAGCCAGTACATCAGCCAGGCATTCGGGCTGAGTCTTACGGATGTCGCACGCCGGTTTGATGATGAATACACCGATCTGCAGCAAATGAGCAGTGCCGATCACAGCGTGCTGTGGTGCGAGGCAGATGCCTACGACCAGCTCTTCCTGATCAGGACGCTGGCAGTCCTTGAGCAATTGCCTGCCAGGCTTGAAATTATCCAGGTGAGCCAGATTCCCGGCGTCCAGCGCTTCATCGGCATTGGCCAACTGGCGCCCGACCTGCTTGCCTGGCTGTGGCCGCAGCGCAAGGCGGTGACTGAGGAAATGCTGCATCTGGCCCGCCAGGCATGGGCGGCTTACTGCAACGCCTCGCCGGTTGCCCTTGCCGAACTGGCCCACACCGCGCAACCATCATTGCCCTGCCTTGCCCCGGCCCTGCTACGTCAGCTACAGGAATTACCAGGCGTCGATGACGGCCTGTCACTCACCGAGCGCCTGTCGTTGCAGTGCATCAGCGAAGCCGGGGCAATGACCTTCGGCCAAGTGTTTGCTGAGCTGACGGACAAGCGCGAGCCTTTACCGTTTCTGGGCGACATGATGTTTCACGCGATGATGCGTCCCTTGATTGATTCTCCAACCGCGCTAATGATCGAATCAGACAGCCGACTTGAATGGCCTCGCCGCTCGCTAAAGCTAACGCCGTTGGGGCAGCACGTATTGGCCGCAAAGGCCTATTGGCCCGACTACTGCCATCAAGCGCGCTGGGTTGGCGGCGTCTGCATTCAGCCCGGGCAGCCTCACTGGGTGATAGATAAGCACTTGCGCCCCCTATGGCGCGCCTGAGCCCGGGCAGCCCGGCTCAACGTCTTCAACGCTCACTGGCGGCCGACACTGGCGACAGAGACCGTGTATCAAGACAAATACAATTGGAAATAAAATTTCGTTAACTGTATGAAGTGAAGGGACTCTTCGATCAACGCCAGCAGTGCAATGCGTTGCGCGACGGGTCCATGCCCTTCGACAGTTAACAAGCCTGAGGCTTTTTATGAATTCGTCCTTGTCCCGCCGCAAGATCCTTCAGTGTGCTTGCTGTCTTCCTGTTGCTGCAGGGCTGATGGAGTTACCTTCGATTGCCAATGCCGCTACACCGACTTCGCCTCGTACTTCACTGACTGCCGACCAAGCGCTGAAAGCGCTGCGCGACGGCAATGATGCGTTCATGAAGGACAAGGAAATCAATGTCGAGCGTAACCGTGATCGCCGCCTGGAAATCGCCAAGGGACAAACCCCGTTCTGCATTCTGATTTCCTGCTCAGACTCGCGCGTACCGCCAGAACTGCTGTTCGGACGCGGTCTGGGTGAACTGTTCATCGTGCGTAACGCGGGTAATACTGTCGATACCGCCGCGCTGGGCTCGATCGAATATGGCGTCAGTCAACTGGGTGTGCCACTGGTGGTGGTGATGGGTCACGAGAAGTGTGGTGCGGTAGCTGCCGCCGTGTCGGTGGTAGAGGACAACACTGTGTATCCGGGTGCCATTGGCCAGATGATCGAACCCATTTTGCCTGCCGTGCTGACTGCCAAATCGAAAAAAGGCACGAGCCTGCTGGAGGACTCGGTCAAGGCCAATGTTCAGCGCACCGTCGCGCGTCTGCGCACCGCCTCGGAGCCTACCCTGATGAATCCGATCAAGGATGGCAAGGTCAAGGTTGTCGGCGCCTATTACAGCCTGGAAAACGGCAAGGTCGATTTCTTCGACGTCTGAGTCACATGCGTTTGCCCGCAATAAATCAAGCGCATGGACTGCGCTGATCTTCCCCAAGAGCAATGATTTCCTGTTTCGTCATCGCTCTAGCCCATACCAACAGGTTGAGCGAGCATTATTCGCTGGTGTGCCTGCACCCGAACCGGACACAGGCACGGCGCATCAGATCACGCCACAGGCCGCACGATCGCCGCCACCGCCCAAGGGTGCAGGGTGGTCGGAATGGTTATCGCCGCCCGCATGAACCATCAGCGCATGGCCTTTGATTTCCGAGATTTTCTTCAGCCGTGGCGCCAGTACCGGATAGTGGGCGGTGCCGTCGGCGTTAACGTACAACGCAGGCAGATCGCCTAGATGACCATCAGCGTAGGGCCCCAGATGCTTGCCGGTCCTGGCCGGGTCAAAGTGACCACCTGCAGCCAGCGCAGCGACCTTCTTACCGTCCTTCGTACCGGCTTCGCAGCTGCCGTTTTCATGTACGTGAAAACCGTGAATACCCGCAGGCAGGTCTTTCAGATTCGGGGTAAACAGCAAGCCATACTGTGTTTCGCTCACCGTCACGTTGCCAACAGGTTTGGGCGCGCCGTCAGCGCTGACCAGATTGATGGGAACGTCCAGCGATGCAGCCTGGACACTGAGGGAGAAAACGCCAAGCAGGCCTAGCCAAAGATGAGGTTTCATGATTTCAATGCGTCCCTGATCTGGTAATCGGATTGAACGTCACGGTGGGCAGCGTGAAGCTGCATGCCACGCAACGTCCTTGATGTCACAGAGGGTGTGACCACAGACCAGCGCACTTGATGCAAAAAGATGACCGGGGAAAGTTATGCAAAACGTCTCGACTGGCCTGCCATGACGAAAGTTGGCAGACCAGCGATTTTGACTTGCGCTCAGCTATCGGCGTAGGGGCATCACTCAGATATCCAGGCAGATCTTGCCGAAGTGCTGATTGGTTTCCTGATAACGGAACGCCTCGACAATGTCGGTCATCGGGAAGGAGCGGTCCATGACCGGACGCATGCCATTGGCATCAATGGCGCGGATCATGTCTTGCTGCTGGGTGCGGCTGCCCACCAATACGCCCTGCATGCGCAGTTGCTTGACCAGTGCCGGGACGAATTCCAGCTGACCGGCAACACCGCTCAGAATACCGATGACCGAGATATGCCCTGCGACCCGTGCGGCTGTCATGGAGTGCTGCAATGTCGAAGGGCCGCCCACGTCGATGATGTGATCAACACCACGGCCGCCAGTCAGCTTGCGGGCCGTCTCGCCCCAGTTGCTGTCCTTACGGTAGTTGATCAGATGGTCAGCGCCCATGGCTTGCAGACGCTCCAGTTTTTCATCACTCGACGACGTCGCGATAACGGTCGCACCCACCATCTTGGCGAACTGCAGCGCAAAAATAGACACGCCGCCAGTGCCTTGCACCAGAACGGTATCACCGGCTTTCAACGCGTCATCGACCATCAGCGCGCGCCACGCGGTCAGGCCTGCGGTGGTCAGCGTGGACGCTTCGGCATGGGTATAACCCAGTGGCGCGTGGGTAAATGAGGTGGCACGGGCAGTCACCTGCTCGCGGGCATAACCGTCGACGCCGTCGCCCGGCACAGTGACGAAACCTTCAACCAGCGGCTCGCCGCTGATCCACTCAGGGAAGAACGTGCTGACGACAGAGTCGCCGACAGCGAACTCGCTGACGCCCTCGCCTACTGCGGTTACTACGCCTGCGCCATCGGCCATGGGAATGCGTTTTTCAGTCGGTGCCCACATACCGGTGACGACCGCGAAGTCGTGATAGTTGAGCGAATTTGCGTGCAGACGCACAGTGATCTCACCGGCTTTCGGTGCCAGCACTTCGCTTTCGCCAACGCTGACCTGATCGTAGCCGCCGCCAGCCTGCACGTAGATGGTTGTATTGCTCATGGTCAATCTCCTATCAATTCAACATTACGCAAAATGACGAAATGTATAAGTAACGCTAAAGGGTCATAGTTCTTTCTTAAGCCTATCGGCGAACCGGTCGATGGCTTGCTCGTCGCGGCGAAAATAAGTCCATTTGCCGATCCTTGTCGCCTGAACCAGCCCGGCGCGTTGCAGGATCGCCAGGTGCGCAGACGCGGTGGAAGCCGACAGACTGGCCTTGGCCTGAATGTGCGAGACGCACACGCCTATAGCCGGATCACCATGGTCCTGTGGGGGGAAATGGGCTTGCGGGTTTTTCAGCCACTCCATGATCAACATGCGAGTGTCATTGCCGACCGCTTTGATTTGCTCAAGAATCATGGGGCACAACATTACGCTTTTTTACGAAATGTTCAACCCCTGATTTATGCACGCACATTTGACTTCATGTTTTCATTACAGCTTCACATCGGCCTGACAAATGAAGCAATCTGTCGACTCCAACAAAACCGACTGCACGGTTGAGAGCACTCAGACTCATGATGAACCTTAAATACAGCGCATTCACCGCCCTGCTGCTGGGCATGACAGGCATGGCTCAGGCTCAGGCTCAGGAATCCGCGTCGCATCTGGACAAGGTTCTGCAAACCGGCCAGCTGACAGTCTGCACCACTGGCGATTACACGCCCTATACCCTGCTGCGCGAAGACGGTGAATACGAAGGCATCGATATCACCATGGCACGCTCGCTGGCCAAGAGCCTGGGAGTTAACGTGCAGTGGGTGCCTACGACCTGGAAGAACCTGATGCCTGACATGGTTGCCGGCAAATGCGACATCGGCATGGGCGGCATCTCGGTCAGCCTGGAACGGCAGAAAAAAGCCTTCTTCAGCAATACGCTGGATGTCGATGGCAAGATTCCCCTGGTGCGCTGTGAAGACAAGGCCCTGTACCAGACGGTCGAGCAGATCAATCAGCCCTCGGTGCGCTTGATAGAACCGGCTGGCGGCACCAATGAAGCCTTCGCGCGCGCTCATCTGCCGAAGGCGTCTTTGGCATTTCACGACAACAAAACCATCTTCCAGGAACTGTTGGACAAGAAGGCTGACGTGATGATCACGGATGCCTCCGAAGCGCTTTACCAGCAGAAACGCATGCCAGGCTTGTGTGCAGTCAACCCGACCGCATACATGCAATACGGCGAAAAGGCTTACCTGTTGCCCCGCGATGATGTGACCTGGAAAAGCTACGTTGACCAATGGCTGCACTTGAGCAAGGCCACTGGCGAGTATCAGCAGGCGCTCGGGGAATGGCTGGCGGTGCCTGTGCAGCCGCAATAAATATCATTTAGCCACCATTCCTGATCTAAAGCTTGAGTCCGGGAAGCCGATAGTTGGTGACTTGCGATGCATTTCGCAAGGTCCTGATTTAGCAGGCGAACAAACCCTACAGGGGAACTCCCATGTCACAGACTCAAGCGCCTCGTGGCGGTTTCACCATAAAACAACGGTTGATGGCCTCGACCTTCGCCATCATCGTGGCGTTTATCGCTTTGTCGTTTTTCATGATCCATACACTCAAGACATCCACTGAGAATGTCGACGCTCTGTACAACCGGGATTTTCTGGCCACCGAGGCCGTGAACAATATCGACGGTGCACTGACCCGTGTGGACATCAATATCCTGCGCATGATCGCCATCGGCAATCCGGAACAGACTGCGGGCTGGAAAAACGAGAACGAGGCCGCTTTTGCCAAGCTTGATGAGCTGACCGTTTTGCTCGGCAAGGACACCGCTGAAACGCTGGATGTTACGCTGACCCAGCAGTTGCAGCGCGACTACACAAAGTTGCGTGACGGTATGCGGCACCAGACGAGCGTTATCCAGACGGGTGATATCGCCGCCGCCACCAACATCAATCGCACCGAGGTCAAACCCTTCGCCGAGCAGGTCTTCAAAACCCTGCAAACTCTGCGCGAACAAGGCAAACAAAAGGCAGGCGAGCGTTTTGAAGCTCAGGAAGCAAGTGCCACCCGGACCAACAACCTGTCCATCGCCGCCACACTTTTGATTGCGGTGCTGGGTGTCGTGGTGACATTGCTGACCATACGCAGCATTCTGGCCGCCATCGGTGGCGAACCGGGCACGGTGGCCACCATTACCCGCACCATCGCCAGAGGCGATCTGAGCAGTACGATCAAGGTCAATGCCAATGACAACACCAGCGTTGCCGCTGCCGTGGTTGCCATGCAGACTCAACTAAGGGAAACCCTGCAACAGATTTCAAACTCAGCGACCCAACTGGCTGCCGCTGCTGAAGAGATGACCGCCATCACTGAAGACGGGGTTCAGGGCATCCAGCGACAGAACAACGAGATTGACCAGGCCGCAACTGCTGTCAATGAAATGACCAGTGCGGTAGAAGAAGTGGCGCGTAATGCCGAACACACTGCACGCTCTTCAAGCAATGCGACCAGCGCAGCACAAGCAGGTCTGGGCCTCGTTAAAAAGACCGTAAGCGCAATCAACACCATGAGCACCGACGTACAGAAAACAGCTGTGCTGATTGGCGAGCTGGCGGATCAGTCGCGTGACATCGGCAAGGTTCTGGATGTGATCCGTGGTCTCGCCGAGCAAACCAACCTGCTGGCCCTCAATGCCGCTATCGAGGCAGCCCGAGCGGGTGAAGCCGGACGCGGATTTGCCGTGGTGGCGGATGAAGTGCGTGCGTTGGCGCACCGCACTCAGCAATCAACCAGCGAAATAGAGCGTCTGGTCAGTAATATTCAGAACGGCACTGACCGGGCGGTGAGTTCCATGCGCGGCAATACTGAACTGGCCAGCGACACCCTCAGTATCGCCGAGGGTGCCAACGATTCTTTGAGCGTCATCAGTACAGCAGTCAGTGAAATCAACGACCTCAATCTGGTCATCGCCAGCGCCGCGCAACAACAGGCACACGTTGCGCGGGAAGTGGACCGCAATCTGGTCAACATTCGTGACCTGTCTGCGCAATCTTCATCGGGTGCACAGCAGACCAGCAGCGCGAGTCGCGAATTGTCGACGCTGGCTCTGGACCTGAACAATATCGTCGGGCGCTTCCGTCTGTCCTGATGCGAGGTATGCTCTGTGCGCGGCCAAAGCGCGCAGAGTGCGCAGATTTCGGATAGGGCCTCAAGCCGATATGCGCGTCTGCGTACATATTCTGTTGCAAGCCCGTTGCGCCTGAAATAGCGTGGTGCCTTGGACGAACAAGGACGGCACGCATGAAGCCTGGCAAACCTATCACACGCGCATTCTGTGTCGAGTTGCAGCAAGAGCTGTCAATCGCTGCTGCCCGACGCGAATACTTCTCTCAGGAGCCGCCACGCAAACGCTTCGAGTTTCTCTGTTCGAATGAGGCTTGCAGGGCAATGGGGGCAAAGGTGACTGGTGTTCGCTATGACGTGAAACCACAGGACAACCCGACCTTCGTTGCTGCGCACTTCCGCGCCAACCCGCACTACGATCACCATCCGGGGTGTGAATGGGTGGATGAGAACGCAGACGAAAAGCCGGACGTTCATGTCGAAGAAACAGATGCTCAGACGCGTCTGCGCCAGGCCAAGCGCAAGCTGGATGACTACATCGACATATTCGACCCGACGCTTAAAGCACCGGCCAAAGAGAAATCCGGGGAAGAAAAAACCGGTGCAGGCAATCTGCAGCCCATCGTCAGCCAGCCTTTGAGCGAACCCGCGTCACCCAAGGCCGCTCGCTACAGCGAAACCCGCACCAATAACCTGGAGCGCCTGGTAGACAGCTATCGACAGGCCAAGGCCGAGTTGTCACTGGACGATTTCAAGCTGTTGAAACTGAGAATTCCCGGCCAGGGCGAAGTGTCGCTACGCGGGTATTTTCGCCATATCAAATACGCGCAAACGGGTGACAACGGCCGTGTGCTATTTGGTGGCGGGTTGATTGAGCAACGTTACGGACTGGGCTTCAAGTTCAGGTTTTTTGACCGTATCGATGGCAAACTGGTGACGCTCTACATATCGCCCGCGCAAATGCAGGCCTATCGTTCAAACCGCTATATCAGTGAGTTATTAAGCCACGCAGAAGAAGTGAAGTTCTTCACGGTATATGCATTGGGAACGGTCACGCAAAGCCCGTCTGGCAAGAGTTATGGCTTGGAAGTAGACGACTTGCGGCATCTGGCGATTGTGCTGGGCCCAACGAAGGAGTTGGTCGGGGAAGGGAAAGCCGCTGCACCTTGAGCATGCGGCCAATGATCGTTCCAGCGCATGGCGCTGGAACGATACAGGTCAAGCTATCAGGCCTTGACGATCCAGCCGGCTGGCGCCTCGATGTCACCGGATTGAACGCCGGTCAATTCCTTGTAGAGACGCTGAGTGACCGGACCGACTTCGGTCTGGCTGTGGAACACATGCAGCTTGTCCTTGTAGGAAATCCCGCCAATCGGGGTGATCACCGCAGCCGTACCGCAAGCGCCCGCTTCCTTGAAGGTGTCGAGCTGGTCGATGAATACATCGCCCTCCTCGACCGTCAGGCCCAGACGGGATTTTGCCAGTTCGATCAGCGACAGACGGGTGATGCCCGGCAGCACCGACGGTGATTTCGGCGTCAGGAACACATCATTATTGGTGATGGCAAAGAAGTTTGCCGAACCCACTTCCTCGATCTTGGAATGAGTCTGCGGGTCGAGATAGATGCAATCTGCAAAACTGTGTTTCTTGGCTTCAGAACCTGGCATCAGGCTGGCGGCATAGTTGCCACCAACCTTGGCAGCCCCGGTGCCATTGGGCGCAGCGCGGTCGTAACCGGAAATCACAAAATTGTTTGGCTTCAGGCCGCCCTTGAAATAGGCACCCACCGGAATGCAGAAGATCGAAAAGATGAACTCCGGAGCGGTACGCACGCCAATGTTGTCACCCACACCAATCACGAACGGGCGCAGGTACAACGCGCCGCCGGAACCGTATGGCGGGATGAAACGTTCGTTGGCCTTGACGACCTGCTTACAGGCCTCGATGAACACATCAGTGGGTACATGAGGCATCAACAGGCGAGAACAACTGCGCTGCATGCGCTGCGCGTTCTGATCGGGACGGAAAAGATTTATCGAGCCATCCTTGCAGCGATAGGCCTTGAGACCTTCGAAGCACTGCTGACCGTAATGCAGCGCGGTCGAACCCTCGCTGATATGCAGCGTGTTGTCCTCGGTCAGCGAACCCTGATCCCAGGCACCGTCGCGCCAATGAGAAAGGTAGCGCTTGTCAGTCTTGATGTAATCGAAACCCAGAGTGTCCCAGTTGATGCTTTCTTGACTCATAACGCCCTCTATCATTTTAGCGACTGCCTGGACGAGTCAGGCCAATGCCTTATTCTGCCAGATCATTCAGGCCCTGAGGCTCGAAATAAATGCAAACCGACATCGCATTTCTGAAGCACATCCACACCCAGGCATCAACTGAGCCCTATCCAATGGCCGACTGCGCTGCCGATGCCTGACGCTGGCGAACATAGCCGAGAAAGGCATTCATGTCAGAACTGCACAACGTTCGCGCTACGGCCTTGACCTCCTCCATCGGCCAGTCCCACCAGGCAGTTTGTAACAACAGGTCGCGAACATCCTCTTCAAAACGCCAGCGGATGAACTTGCAGGGGTTGCCCCCCACAACCGAATAGGGGGCCACATCCCTGACAACCATCGCACCAGCGGCAACGATTGCACCGTGGCCGATGTTAACGCCCGAAACAATGACAGCGTTGGCGCATATCCAGCAGTCACTGCCAATGGTCACGTCTCCCTTGCTGGGCGAGTAGTCCTTGATATCTGCCAATTGCTTGACCATCGCGGGGAATGGGTAGGTGGTGATCCAGTCCGTGCGATGTTCGCCACCCAGCAGAATCCTCACGCCCTCGGCGATGGAAGTGTAAGAGCCTACCCGTAGTACCGAGTCATCGCCAAACTCAACGATATCCGGGGTGCCATAGGTACCTACACCCACTTCAGCTCGCGGGTATTGCAACCTGATTTTCTCGGCAAGCCTTTCCAGCTTGTCCATCTTGCGCAATTGTCTGCGTACTTTTCTGGTCTTCAGCAGCTCGATAAATTTCATAACCACCTTGAATCAAAGAATTTTCCGAGCGGCAACGCCATACTCACCGATAGCTCAGCAGCAAGCGCTTGCAGCGTCGCCAGGTCGTACTATTGAAATATTTCCAGGGGATGGTACGTAAAAGACTCCAGGCGTATCGCTTATCCGCGACAGCGGCGTATTTCAAGGCCTTGTTGACGGCCTGCGTACGGCCCCTCTGATATTCGGGATGCTCACGGTAAGGCTCGATACTTTTCAGGTCAGCCTCGAGCAGCACCTTGTACTTGCGTGAAAGGTTGTTCGGGTGACGTCGATAGCGTGTCACGACTTCGGGGATCACATGAATTTCATAGCCCAGGCGGGCAATTCTCAGCGTGGCCTGGAAATCCTGAACCTTTATCTCCGGGTCGTAGCCGTTCGCATCGCGCATGACCTGCATCCGATACAGCGCCACCGGCGCCCCGACAACGACCGCACCGCGCAACACGTCGTCGAATGTCAGCCGTTCAATATAGTCGCGCGATTGGCATTTGATCGTGTTGCCGTCACAGTCCATATAGCTGATCAGTGCGCCCACGCAGCCGACTTCGGGGTGCTCGTCGAGATAATGCGCACGGATACGCAGCGAAAACGGGAGCATGATGTCATCGAGGTCCGGAGTGGACAGATAGACGCCTTTCGCATATCGCAGGCCATGATTGAGAGCGGCACTGACCCCCTGATTGGCTTGGCGATAGAGCTGGAACGGGTAACGCGCCTGCAATGACTCAAGCATCGCGATGCTGTTGTCGGTCGAACCATCGTCAACGATGATAACTTCAAAATTACCGTAGTCCTGAGCAAAGATGCTCTGAAGGGCAGCTTCAAGGAAGCGCTCGGCGTTATAGCAAGGGGCGACGATCGAAACCAGGGGTTGAGGCGTGAGGCTCTGACTTTCTGAGGGCATCATGGGGTAATAGCCATAATCATTATCGGCCCTGACGGGCTCGGGAAACGGGTTATCCATAACAGGCGTTCGAAAAGCCGCACATCATGCGGTAAACAGCCCGTTTTTTCTATGGAAGGTCACAAACGCCCAATAACGAGGCATATCCGGCCGCAAAAAATGCTGCCACCGCCGAACATTCATCAAGTGTAGATCGCATCCGAAAAAAAACCCCGTTCTTCGCAGAACGGGGTTTTCAGGTTGTGCATCAGGTGAACATCAGAAGGCGTAGGTCACCAACAATTCTTTTGTCACCTGAAAGTCCACCGACATCATCACGCTTAAGGCAGTGATGGTGAAGATAGAAAACACGAACAGCTTGCGAGCCCAGACAGTATCGTCAACGGCCTTGTAACCCTTCCAGGCCATGTACAACCAGTACATGCCCATGCCTGCTGCAACAGCCAGGTAGTTGAGGCCCGCATAACCACCTACGGTCAACATCAGGGTCGCCACGAGGAACGCCAGAATGTAGAGCATGATGTGGCGCTTGGTGACCAGAATGCCGCGCTTGACCGGCAGTACCGGAATTTTCGCCGCACGATAGTCATTGAAACGGAAGATGGCAATCGCATACGAATGCGGCATCTGCCACAGGCTGAACATCACCAGTAGCGTCAGGGCCGCGAAGTCGAAGCTGTTGGTCACTGTGCAGTAGCCGATCACTGGGGGCATGGCCCCCGAGAGACTGCCCACCAGCGTGCCGTGAACCGATCTGCGTTTCAGGTACAGACTGTAAAGGCCGACATAGATCACAAACCCGATGACGGCAAACAAGGCAGCCAACAGGTTGGCCTCGGTGTACAGCAGGGCAACGCCCGCAACGCCGAGTATGGTTGCGTAGAGCAGCGCCAGTTTCAATGAAACCAGGCCCTGCACCAAGACCCGGTTACGGGTCCTTTCCATACGCTGATCGATATCGCGATCGATACAGTTGTTGAACACGCAACCAGACGCAACGACCAGGGAAGTACCAATTACTGCAGCGAGGAACACGCCGAAGTCGATATTTCCCTTGGAAGCCAGAAAAAAGCCACCTGCCACCGAAAGCACGTTACCGAAAATGATCCCCGGCTTGGTGATTTGGATAAAGTGCTTCAGTGACATCTGGTATTCCTCAATGCGCCATCATTTCGCGGTGGACGCTGAAAATGATCCACAGCGACAGGCCAACCAGCAGGACGATAACCATCGTGGTAAAGGCGAAGGCCATCACGTTGTTGCGCTGCACGCTCGTGAAATCCAGGTGCAGGAAGTAATGCAGGTGCACCAGGATCTGGATGATCGCGAAGACCAGAACGATTGCAATCGTCATGTCCTTCGGCAGCGACGGCGACATCACCAAGGCAAACGGAATGGCGGTCAGGATGACCGACAGTACGAAACCGATGATGTACGACTTCACCGAGCCGTGACTATTGTCTTCAGCGGAGTGATGCGAATTTGACATTACAAAGCTCCCATCAGATAGACAACGGTGAACACGCCGATCCAGACAACGTCCAGGAAGTGCCAGAACAGGCTTAGGCAGCTCAGGCGCGTCTTGTTGGTGTTGGTCAGGCCCTTTTTCTGGACCTGGAACATCATGATCGCCATCCAGATCAGACCGCTGGTCACGTGAGCGCCGTGCAGGCCTACCAGCGCGAAGAACGCTGACAGGAAGCCGCTGCGGCTCGGACCGTAGCCTTCGTGGATCAGGTGATGGAATTCATAGATTTCCATACCGATGAACGCAGCACCACACAGGAAGGTCAGTGCCAGCCAGCCCAGTACCTGGCTCTTCTTGCCTTTGTACAGTGCCAGCATGGCGAAGCCGTAAGTGATACTACTGACCAGCAGGAACGCGGTTTCCACAGCCACGAATGGCAGCAGGAAGATGTCCTGGCCCGACGGGCCACCCGCGACACTGTTGACCATAACGGCGTAGACCGCGAAGAACGAGGCGAACAACACGCAGTCAGTCATCAGGTACAGCCAGAAGCCGTAGACCGTCATGCCACCGCTGTCGTGGTGATCGTCATGCCCATGATCATGGTCGTGACCGTGATCGTGGGCTCCGGAGTTGATTGCAATATTTGACATTGTTTAAACCTGTTCCAGCGAGGACTTGACAGGAGTGTATGCACCGTTGGCCGCCAGGACCTTGTGATGCTCACCTTCAATACGCGCTACATCTTCAGCCGGCACCATATAGCCCTGGTCGTCACGGACAGCGTGAGCAACGAAGACTGCAATGGTCGCCACCAGGCTTGCGCCTACCAGCCACCAGATGTGCCAGATGAATGCGAAGCCGAAGACCGTCAGCAACATACCCATGTACAGGCCGGTCGCCGTGTTGTTAGGCATGTGGATCGCCGAGTAGCGGGCAGGAACCTTGTAAGCAGTGCCGGCACGCTTGGCGTCGGTGAACGGGTCGATGTCGTCAGCTTTTGGCAGCTCGGCAAAGTTGTAGAACGGCGGTGGCGAAGAAGTGGACCATTCCAGAGTATGGCCATTCCATGGGTCACCGGTCAGATCGCGGTTGTTGTCACGGTCACGGATACTTACGAACAACTGAATCAGCTGCGAAGCGATACCCATGGCGATCAGCACGGCACCGAACAGCGCGACGTCCAGGTAGATGTTCCACTCAGGCATGTCGGTAGCGTTCAGACGACGGGTCATGCCCAGGAAGCCCAGCGCGTAAAGCGGCATGAATGCGACGAAGAAGCCGACGATCCAGAACCAGAACGCTGCCTTGCCCCACTTCTCGTTCAGGGTGAAACCGAACGCTTTAGGGAACCAGAACGCGAAGCCGGCTATGTAACCGAATACCGCACCACCGATGATGACGTTGTGGAAGTGAGCGATTACGAACAGGCTGTTGTGCAGTACGAAGTCAGCACCTGGAATCGCCAACAGAACGCCGGTCATACCGCCGATCGAGAAGGTGACCATGAAGCCCAGGGTCCAGAGTACCGGCGCGGTGAAGCGCAGACGCCCTTGATACATGGTGAACAGCCAGTTGAATAGCTTCACACCCGTCGGGATCGCGATAAGCATCGTCGCCAGGCCGAAGAAGGCGTTGACGTTGGCACCCGCACCCATGGTGAAGAAGTGGTGCAGCCAGACCATGAAGCCCAGGATACAGATCGCACCGGAGGCGAAGATCATCGACTTGTGGCCGAACAGACGCTTGCCGGAGAACGTGGAGATTACTTCCGAGAACACGCCGAAGGCCGGCAGGATCAGGATGTACACCTCAGGGTGACCCCACGCCCAGAACAGGTTCACGTACATCATGGGGTTGCCGCCCATTTCGTTCGTGAAAATGTGGAAGTCCAGATAGCGGTCAAGAGTCAGGAACGCCAGGGTAGCGGTCAGGATCGGGAAGGAAGCCACGATCAGGATGTTTGCCCAGGTGCAGGTCCAGGTGAAGATCGGCATGTCCATCAGTTTCATGCCAGGGGTACGCATCTTCAGAACGGTTACGAGGAAGTTGACCCCCGTTAGCGTCGTACCTAACCCGGATAACTGTAGCGCCCAGATGTAGTAGTCAACCCCTACGCCAGGACTGTATTGCAACCCGGACAGAGGTGGATAAGCTACCCAGCCGGTCTTGGCGAATTCACCGACACCCAGGGAGATGTTGATGAGCAGCATACCTGCGACCAGCAGCCAGAAGCTCAGGGAGTTCAGGAACGGGAACGCCACGTCGCGAGCGCCGATCTGCAGAGGCAGAACGATGTTCATCAGACCCGTGAAGAACGGCATCGCCATGAAGATGATCATGATCACACCGTGAGCGGTGAAGATCTGGTCATAGTGTTCAGGCGGAAGGAAGCCTTCGGAACCGTTCTGGGCCATCGCCAGTTGGGTACGCATCATGATGGCGTCGGCAAAACCGCGCAGCAGCATGACCATGGCAACGACGATGTACATCACGCCGATTTTCTTGTGGTCGACAGAGGTCAGCCATTCAGACCACAAGTACGTCCACTTGCGGAAATAGGTGATCAACCCGACAACCGCAATGCCGCCGAGCGCAATCATGGCAAGTGTCACCATGACTATCGGCTCGTGGAACGGCACCGCTTCCAGACTTAATTTGCCAAACATCGTTTACTCCTCTGCCCCAGCAGCTGAATTTTTGCCTTTTTCCGCACCAGCGTCACCGGCCACTTCCTTCTCACCAGCAACAACCTTCTTGCCTGGATTCATACCTTCATACTTGTCGATGACGATCTGGAACAGGTTCGGGGTGACCGAGGAAAAGAGTTCGACAGGGTTGCGTTCGCTCGGCTTGATCAACTCGGCGTATTCGGCCGTGCCAAGCTTTTTAGGTGAGCTCTTGACTTCGCTGACCCAGCTGTCGAAATCGGCCTGGCTGGTGGCGATAGCCTTGAACTTCATACCGGTAAAGCCCGCGCCACTGTAGTTGGCCGAAATACCGTTGAATTCGTGATTTTCGTTGGCAATCAGGTGCAGCTTGGTGTGCATGCCCGCCATTGCGTAGATCTGACCACCCAGACCCGGGATGAAGAAGGAGTTCATCACGCTGTCCGAGGTAACCTGGAAATTGATCGGGGTCTTGGCCGGGAATACGATCTTGTTGACCGTGGCGATGCCGTAGTCCGGATAGACGAACACCCACTTCCAGTCGACCGAGATCGCCTGAATGGTGATCGGCTTGACGTCCGACTCAAGCGGACGGTAAGGGTCCAGCGAATGAGTAGAGACGTAGGTGATGTACCCCAGGAAGACCAGCAGCAGCATGGGTACGCCCCAGACTGCGATTTCGATCTTGGTGGAGTGGGACCAGTCCGGCGTGTACTTGGCGGCCTTGTTAGAAGCGCGATACTTCCATGCGAAGATCAGGGTCATCAGGATGACCGGGATCACGACAATCAGCATCAGCAACGTAGCGATTACGATCAGGTTCCGCTGCTCGATACCCACCTGCCCTTTTGGATCGAGCAGAGGTACGCCATCGCATCCACTGAGCAAAAGCATACAGAAAAGGGCCAAGAAGCCAAAAAACCTGGGGTACCTTTTTTTACTCATTTCACGACCTCTAAAAGCAGCTTGCGCGGTGCAGTTGGGTTTCGACCGCCAACACTTCGCCCTGCCAGTGCCGGCTAATTTTTTTGAATTGAACAAGGGCCTGCCAGTACGCACAGCGGCATATCGACAAGTCCGGGTTTAGCTATGGATTCTTGTTTTTTGAGTTGCTGGAACTGCCCAAAATATCGGGCAGACGCTTTCGACGCGGCCATCATACGCCCTCAGAGGCAAGCGTTGCGCTGCCTGTTCAGAGTGCACAGGGGACGCTCCAAGCCTCAAAATGCTGATCGTTCAGCCAGGCTGGACGACAAGTGGTGGGGATTGTAGATACGTAAATTTTTAATGACTATGCCTAATTTTGTAACAGTTATTCTCCTGATGCGTAACAATCACCCTCCAAACATGTCATTTCACCCAAAAAAAGCCCCGTAATCACGGGGCTTTTTCTCTCGAAAGCCCCTGTATTTAGTAAGGTTTGCGGCGGTTGCGAATGATGCACGCCGGTACCAGAACTGCAGTCAGGACGAACGCTACCAGCGCCCATTGCGCGAGCGACAATCCGAGGACCGGCGGATACGGCGTCGTGCAGAAACCGCTGACCTGAAACCCTGTAGGGAACAGTGTAGCCAATGGCAGGCCGTCAACGATCGGTTGCAGGACGTCGATACCGCAACTGTCGGACGGATGGGCAAGTATCCATACATGCCGACCGGCCGCGGCAATTCCGCCCAATGCGCTGAGAGTGACCAGCGTTTCACACACCGTAACGCCGCGACGTCCGGACATGGCAGCGCCGATGAACGCAAAAATGGCGATGAACAGCAGTGCGTAGCGCTGCAGGATACACAGCGGGCAAGGCGCCTCGCCCAGCACGATCTGCATGTACAGGGCCCCGCCGATCAGGGCCAGGCAGATAATCCCCAGCAAAACCAGAAAGCGCTTTTCGCGTCTCAGGTACAACGTGTTGTCGCTCATTCACATACCTTACTGAACTGATGAAGTGGTTGGTCAACGCCATGCAACGTGCGGGCGAAGCCTGAAACAGGAGTGTACAGCCCGGCTGCACCTAGGCGTGCGCGATGATCATCTGTCTTATTCGGCAACTCAAGCGTTCGCCAGCCATACGGACACATTTGCCCGCTGGGTGGTCTGAGCAGCGTCGTTACGATCGACAAAGCAGTCTTCGCCAACAGCCGGATGAAAACCTCTTCTATATAGAGAGGGCGCGTCACTTTGTCGCACCAGCTCTTCTATATATAGCTGCGGTATTTTGCCGCAGGGCACGCTGCTGTCAAAGCACAGTAGCGTACGAACCTGCGACGCTGACTGTCGGAATGCGCGGAGCGACAATGTGCCGCCCCTCGCCCGGTTTGACTGGACCGAAGCCAGACTGCCACTATTCACACCTGCGCAGGCAGCTCATGCAGGCCGCCGTTAGGCGTTGAAACAACTTTCACTGACCAGTGAGCGGCGCGGCCAGCCGTACGTTAAAAATCCTCAAGCCTGCCCGTCGCAGGTCGATAACCTGTCATAGAAAGTTGTTTGCCGCTTCCAGGCGACGAAACACCTACAGCCAGAAGGTTCATATGTCCAATAACGTCCGAGCAGATTCACTTTCGCTGCTCCTCTTCACGTTGCGCAGCGGCAAGCTGATGGCGATCAACCTGCTCAAGGTCAGTGAGATCATTCCCTGCCCTCCCCTGACCCATCTTCCCGAATCGCACCCGCACGTCAAAGGTATCGCCACGTTGCGCGGCTCGTCACTGTCGGTCATTGACCTGAGTCGTGCAATCGGTGAGCGCCCTCTGGCGGATCCCGACGGTGGCTGCTTGATCGTTACCGACGTCAGCCGCTCCAAACAGGGCCTGCACGTTCAGGCCGTCAGCAAGATTGTGCACTGCCTGACCACCGATATCCGTCCGCCACCCTACGGCTCGAGCAGCAAGTCGTTCATCACCGGGGTCACTCAGGTCGATGGCGTGCTGGTACAGGTTCTGGATATCGAAAAAGTGATTCACGGTATTGCTCCGGCGCAGATCGTCGTGCAATCGACGGAGCTGGCCAAAGAGGATGCCGAAATGCTCGGCAAGGCGCGGATTCTGGTTGTCGATGACAGCCAGGTTGCGCTGCAGCAGTCGATCATCACCTTGCGCAATCTGGGCATCGAATGCCACACGGCGCGTAGTGCCAAGGAAGCCATCGACGTTCTTCTGGATCTGCAGGGCACTGAGCGGCAGATCAACGTGGTGGTTTCCGATATCGAAATGTCGGAGATGGATGGCTACGCCCTCACCCGGACTCTTCGCGATACGCCCGACTTCAGCGATCTGTATATCCTCTTGCACACCTCGCTCGACAGCGCGATGAACAGCGAGAAATCGCAGATCGCCGGAGCCAACGCTGTGCTGACCAAGTTCTCGTCACCCGAGTTGACCAAATGCCTGATCGAGGCAGCACGTACGGTGGTCGCCCAAGGGCTCTGATCCCGGAACGCGCACCGACGCAACGTCCGAACCTGACCGATGCATCTGCCAGACATTACTGGCTGATGCGTCGGACTCTCGCCTTACCCGTACCCGCTGCGGCCTGGCCGCCGCGCGTCCTGCCGCGACCTTTCACCCTTGAGCAAGCTCCAGAGGTTCACCGCCTGCTGACACTGGGTCATGCCAGCGCGGCGGGCAGCGTGCCGGATTACCCGGACTGGCGAGCCGCCTTCGAACAAGACCCTGAATTCGACACGTCGCGGTGCTTTCTGGCCATCCTGGACGAAACGGTGGTGGGCGTGATCGTCTGCTGGACCAGCGCATTCATCAAAGACCTGGTTGTGCATCCCGAAGTGCGACACAGCGGGATAGGCTCCGCTCTGCTCAACCACCTGCTCGCCCATTTGAGTAGGTGCGGCGAAGCAGCAGTCGATCTTCACGTCATGGAAAACAATCTCACGGCACGGCGTCTTTACGAGAAATCAGGGATGTCCTACCTGAAACGTTTCGACGTTCCTGCAACCTGACGGGCCTGTTGACCCAACCAGCGACTGGCGCACAACTTGCTTCCTGCGCTGTATCAGCCGGGCGAGCGACCAATTGTTGTCGCCCGGCGCGTAACTCTGAAAGGGTCATCGAGACAATGGACACCAAGTTTTCCTGTGTGGGTTGCGGCGGTTGCTGCACCGACCACCACGTGCCTCTCACGCTCGGCGAAGCCGCGCAATGGGCGGCAGACGGCGGCAACGTGATTGTCTTGACCGAAGCTTTTCTGAGCAATGGCTATGGCGTTTCCGAGGCCCAGCTGACCCATGCCAGCCGTCGCTCGACGCAGGTGAACAGCGGCAGCACCACAGCCTTTGTGGCGATCACCTTCGCGGCCTACAACGTTGGACGTTGCCGGAATCTTGACGAGAAAAACCTGTGCCGCATTTACGAGCGCAGGCCGCTGGTGTGCCGGATCTATCCGATGGAGATCAATCCGCACATTCCATTACGCCCCGAAACCAAGGGCTGCCCGCCAGAGTCCTGGGAGCAGGGCCCCGACCTTATCGTTGGCGACAGGCTGGTAGATACGCAGTTGATGGAGCTGATCGAACAATCCCGTCAGGCCGATCGGGATGAAATAGAGACCAAACAGTTGATCTGTCAGAAACTGGGCATTCGCACCACCGCCCTCAAGGGTAACGGCTTCGTCGCGTATCTGCCGGACATGAACGCATTTGCGACCGCCATCGCGGAGGTCGCAAACCGTGCGCAGGATATGCAACCCAATGGCTCGCACTGGGAGTTTCATGTAGCGGGGCAGCAGGTTCTGGACACCCTGCAACAGGAGGGTGCCGACGTTACGGATCGGGAGCCGGTTTCCTACCTGTTCATACCCTTGCAGGCCGCCTGAACAGGGTTACTCACGCGATCAGCGCTTGCCCATCGATCTGCGCGTGCCCGCCGGGGCTACGCCAGGGGTTTTGTGATGGCCATGCTTGTTGGCTTTCTGATGCCATGCGGGTTCCTTTTTGGCTTGGGCAAACTCAGAAGGCTTGAACGGAAAGCTGAAAGGCGCAATGACAGCCTTCTTTTCAGTGTCTGCGACGGAGTCGGCTGCGGCGTCTTGAACAGGGGGTTGTTCAGGAGTGGTCATGGTGTCACCAGAAAGTCGAATTGGCCGGGCACATGCCCGCGGTCGCGCAGCATACATCAATCGCCGCGCAACCGCCCGAGCCTCCTGTCGCCGTCATTTGTAGAACAGATCGACCATGATCTCGGCATTGAACGGTCCCGGCGTTGGAGTATTGGTATTCCAGAGTAATTGCGCATTGAAGTCAGCACTGGCAGCGTTGGTTTCACCCAGCAGTTCTGCCAGATGGAACGGCTCGTTGTAACGTAATGGCTGACCGCTGACGGCGCTGGCAATGCGAATCCCCAGTGAATCATTGCCGGAGGGAACGAGCAGTTCGCCGGACAGATTGCCTGTCACCGGTCTGAAACGCGCATCAATGCTGAACGGCGAATCGCACGTGCGGCTGGTTAGCAGAGAAAATGTCTGTGTGGCGATTACCTTGCCAATGGCCACCTGATGTATGGCAATGTCGCCAAACTCCACGGTCTCCGGGAGCACTTGCAGATCGGCGTCGCAGGCCACGAACCGTAGCCCCCGCAGGTTGTTGATCACGTAACTGAGGCTGCGCCCCGGCACCCGGCTTGAGTCCGTCGCACCACCCAGTTGAAAAAACCGGTAATCCAGCAGATCACTTGCCACGCCAGAGGGTGGTGTTGCGCCGAACTTCTGAATAAACACGGAAAACGCCAGATTGAAGCGCACCTTTGGACAATTTTCGATATTGCTGTCGCCTTCATGGCAGACCGGCAAGTAGGTGCCGGTACTGACCCGTCCGCTGCCTTGCAGATGATCGGTGCCCTGAAGCGTCAGGCCGGCGCGGATACCCTGACCGATCAAACGATTGTCCGGATTCAGGTAGATGAAAATCTCTTCCTCGACAGACTGCGAGCCATCCTTGGCACATTCGACCTGAACATTCACAGGCTCGGAACGCCACACCACTTCCCCGTTGGGAATCGACTCCGGAATCGCCACCGTACTGCCCAGGTCATCGTGAATTTCGGTTTCACCGCCCCCTTGAGTGGTACAGACCAACGCGAAGACGGAAGCCGGATTCAGCATCAGCAACACCACAGTGGATCGCAGCCAGCGTCTGGCAGACATTAGTTTCATATCAGCATTCGTCCTGAAAGGAATGGGTCTCCAGCAGGCGGGCCGTAAAGGCCGCCTGCCCCTTGAGCGGTGTGCAATAAGTACGCTGACCGCCATAGTCGGTCAGCGCCTTGTATGAAAAACGATGGGTTGCGGAGGGCAGAACGCTCGCAGGCACAACCATTTCAAAATGGGCACCCGGTGCCAGCAGCAGGTACTCGCTGAGTTGAATAGAGTCGATGCGCAACGCTTGCAGAGAGGCGTGATAAGGCATGGGGTTACTGACCGTCAGCAAGGAAGTGCCGGCATTGTCCTGAGTCAGTGTCCACAGCAACTTTGCGCCAGTGTCAGCCGGATCCCCCTCAAGACCAACGGGCCGGTAAAACACATTGATGCGTTGACGCACGGCGACATTCAACTGGCGAACGCCTTCCTGCCGCCGGGGCACCTCAAGCACATACAAATGCACCAGCGACTCGTGCCCCTGCGGCATGCCTGTGCCCTGATACAACACGCGCAGGGTCTGCCTGCCGCCAACTGGCAGACGTGAAAGCGGTGGCGTGACCACGAACGGCAGCGTTCTGCGCCGAGCCGGAGGAGTGTCGTCGTCATCCCGGGCATCACTTAGCCAGGCCTGAAAAAGCGCTTCGGAATCACCTCGATTACGTACCTCGATACTGGCTTCGTGATACTGGCCGTCAAAGACCAGCCGTGTCCCGCTCAGCGAAATCGCCCCTTGTGCGCCAACGCTGCCCGACAGCAGTAACACCGCCAACACTGCCAGGCATGAATCAGCAAGCGCGCTCATTGGCATGTCACCCTGATCCGCTCGTAGGCACGAGCCGGATCTCTGGGCGGTAGCGAGAATGCTGCCTGACAACTTTGATCAGACCAGCGAACCCGCAAGCTGCCGACATCCTGCTCGCTGAGCACCAACGCCTGACTGCCAGGGTCGACCACCGCCAGCGCCCTGCCCTGTTCATCCTCGACACTGGCACCCAGCGGTACCTTGCTGCCGTCGGCGCGCACCAGTTCAAACTGGACGCGGCGGCCCACAATGGCTTTGAAGCGCACCACCGGTATCGCTCCGCGGCGCGGTACGAGCTGGGTGATGGCATTTTCCAGGTCGACATCAGCGCCCAACTGGCGGGTATCCAGGCTGACCCAGTTGGTCCGGTAGGCCTGCGCATAGGGCAGAACGGCATAGCCGTTGCCTGCAGTTTCGACGTTACTGAAGGACTTCAACCGAGCCCCGCTGACGTCCGGAACCTGAACCAGGGCGAAGGTTTCACCCAGCGCCTGCCCCAGGTTCAAACCGCCGGGGTGAGCCACCAGCGAACCCGCCGCAGACAGGCTGAATGCATCGTAGTCCTGGCCCTGGCTATAACCGGCCTCGAAGCGACCGAAACCGGTGGTGGTCATGATCTTCCCGGCACCGAAACTCCCGGAACTGCTGTCACGCCCGGCCTGTACCGAATAAAACGTCTCACGATCGCCCAGCACTTGACCGTTGAGCCCGGCCTGAGCGTTGTACTCGCCGGTGCTGTCGCGCACCGCATTGAAAGACAGTCGCGACGAACCGGGGCTCGATCCGAGCGGCAGGGTCACGCTCAAGGCAACACGGTTGTCGGTGCTCGCTTCACCGTTTCGCCCGAAGTCCTCGTTGCGTTCAATGGACAGGCTGTAATTCACGGTCTGCCAGGCAGCGTTATAGGACAGGTAAAGTTGCCGGGTCTTGCCGGGCAGGTTCCAGTAGCGCTGCTCGGAAGCGGTCAGACTCAGCGATGCGGCCTGGTTCGGCACTATCTGGGTAACACTGAGTTCAAGCCGATCCCGAGCCAGGCCAGTGGACAGCGCCTGTCTCTGCGGGTCGGTATCGCTGACGTGCTGGCTCAGGGTCCGGTACGCTTCAGTGGAGTAGCGGTAACCTGCCACGGCCAGAGTGGTGTCGGTAACGTCCAGCGTGTTGGCATAACGCACCCGCATGCTCTGGCCGCTGCGCGACTGTTGAGCCACCTGACTGACAGACCGGGTGATATCCAGCGACACTGCGCCCAGCCCGGTATTGATCCCGGCACCTATATTCGCGGCCTGGTACTCTTCGGCCAGCTGCAGACCACCGAACCCGGTAATCCGCTCGGAAATCCCATAAATCAGGGCTGTGCTGGCAAAATCGGGAGAGGCCTGAACATTATCGTTGTTATCGACCTGCCCGACGGCCAGGCTGTAGCGCAAGGCTCCCGAGGGGACCATGATCGGCAGCGATGCGTAGGCCTGGGTAAAAGTCCTTATGCGCCCGTCTGCCTCAATGACCGACACCGACAAATCACCATTGGAACCACTGGGGTATATATCGGCAATTTCGAAAGGCCCGGGCGAAACACTGCCGCTGTACAGCAGAAAACCGTTCTGACGAACTTCCACCGTCGCGTTGGTCTCGGCAATTCCGCGGATGACCGGGGCATAGGCTCGCTCGCTGTCGGACAGCATGCCATCGTCAGAAGCCAGTGCAGCGCCCTTGAAGCGAACGCTGTCGAAAACTTGCGAGTCGCTGAAGGTCTCCCCCACCGTAAACTGGCTTTTCAGGAAAGTGATGTCGCGCTGCGCGAAAGTACGATTGCTGAGATAACGCCAGGGCCGATCACTGCCGCCGACCAGTGAGGACTCATTGCGCAATCGCCAGGCCCCAAGGTTCAGGCCATTTCGCAGCCCGAGGTAATACTGGTCCGTTTCCAGCCCCTTGTTACGGCGCCTGCTGCCATTGACGTTGTAGTTGATAAAACCTGCCGTCTCACCCTGATCCCAAAGCTCCGGTGAAACATAACCGCGCGCGCCCCGCGACATAACGGCTTGCGGCACACTGATAGTGAGTCGCAACGCACCGGGCTGATAGTCGACACGCGCAAACTCGACATGCGCGGGCAAATCGAAACAGCCCTGAGCTGTGCCTTCATCTGAAGGCAGGCGACTCAGGTCCAGACCGAAGCTCTGTAGCATTTCAAGCGACAGACAGGGTTCAATCAGGCCTGACACTCGATTTTTTGAAAAAGTGATATCTCGCCTGCCGCTCAGTTTGCGATTGACGTAAATATCAACCCGATAAGTGCCGGGCAGTACGCTGTTGGTACGCAGAAACTCCTGGAGGTCAGGCGGCTGATCGCTTCCCTGGATAAACGCCGTATTGAATTTGACTGTCCCGTCAGCCCGAGTACCGCCAGGCGAGGCTGCGAACGCGCTGAGCGAAAACATCAACGTCAACCCCAGGCCGATACCCAGCGGACAATGTCGTGGGTGAGGCAGAGCGAACTGTGCAATGACTCCCTTGTGATCTTTTTTGCGCCATTCCATAGCGGTCTTCACTCTACTTCGGCTGTCGCGCGCGCCGCGCAATCCTTTACACAGACGCAGGTCTGCCGGGCCGGTTTGTCACGCAGACCCGACGGTTTGAAAGGTGAACGCTGACGTGTGATGTTTCAGGTTATCGAGGCAAGGCCTTGCGGGCATGACCCGGTTCTTTATCGGCCAGTGTCACTTGATAAGGCACTTGCCCGCCGTAGTCATTGATACTGACGAAACTCACCAGCAACGGTGCACTTCCCGGGGTGTGCAACAACGGGATACGCAAGCGCTGATGGGGGGCAAGCATCTGACTGTCGAGGCGGGCAAGCTCATTATCGTGTTGGCGTATGGAAATCCTCAGCATGGACACGTGATAGGGTCCTGGATTCTCCACCTGCACACCCGCGTTATCGATTGATTGCCAGTTCAGCTGTTCAGGTGCCTGCTGCGGATCGTCCTGTAAACCGTCAGGCCGAAAGAACACTTTTATGCGCTGACGTATCGCAATCTGCAGCGTGTTCTCTGCAGCGGTCTGGGGGATTTCCTGCACATTGAGCCATAACACCGATTCACGATCAGTGGGCATGTCTGCACCGGAATGAATGATGCGCAACAGTTGTCTGCCACCTCCGGCCATCCGCGTCAACGCAGGCGTGACGATAAAAGGCAAATACAGCGGGGTGTCGTTGTTGTCAGTCTTGCTGGTCGCCACTGTCGGAGATTCAAGCCAGGACTGCAGGAGAATCTCCCCCCCGCCACTGTTGTGAACACCCAGGCTGACCTCTTTTTCATTGCTCTGATAGATGACGCGCGTCGTATTCAATACGATGCCCGCCTGAACAGAGGACGCCCAGCACACTGCCGCAACAAGCGTCGTGTAGCGAAAAAAATCAGGAAACATACTGGCGTTCGCCTTGAATTCGATAAGGGACAGAGCGAGCAGTGCCCGCCCTGTCCGACACGGTTACTCGTAATCCATCACGAACGGCAGGAAGCCGTCGGCATTACCCGGATTGGTCGGCGTGCCGTTGAGCACATAGACCGCGCCAAAATTGATTTCAGCAGTCGCACCGCTGGCACCATCCTTGATGAGCGTGGTGTCGACGGTTTCAGCACCGCTCAGGTCCATCAGAACGCTGGAGGTATTGAGCAAGCCGATACCGACGCCATCTGCCGCGCCGGTGGTGCGCAGAAGTTTGGCATCGTTATTGTCCAGACCGCTGCCGTTACGGGCAGTAAGGCGCATCTTGACCATGTTGTATTGATCTGCGCCCGCGCTGCAGTTGACCAACAACTGGATAGGCGCAGCCGTTTCGAATCGACTTTCACTCGATACACCAATATCAGAGAAGGAGACGTTGCCCAGGTCGACATTGATTTCGCCAGGGTTGGTGCCCGCACTGACGCCCGTGCCCGGTCCCACATCGCAGGAGATATTGGTCAGTGTGCCGTTGAAGACCATTTTTCCGTTGTTCGCTGCACTGACGTTACCCGCCATGCCAACGCCCATTGCGCCCAGAACTGCCAATGTAAGAGAGAGCTTTTTCATGCTAACGACCTTCCTTGTGTTATGTCGTGTGTGCCCGCTATCGGACGGTGAGCACTATAGATCCAGGTCTATTTCGATGCTGTCAGCTGGATAACTTTTAACCCGCAGACAACACAACACGACACGCAGGACAGGTCTGTAGGAATAACCAGGCGTCTTGCGCAAGTAGGCTAATTACGGCTGTTACACAGTGTGGCGCGGGTGTTTTAAACCAGGGTGGTGTCAGTTTTAAAAGGGCTGACCGGACACTGGACTGTCACTTAAACGTGGGTGACAGTCCGGTCGAAAAAATAATACAGATCTGTATTTATTGATAGCTCAACGTGATGACTCCAGCGCTTGCCCGCAGGGCCTTGCCGTCGATCTCGGCGGCCGGAAGTACCTGATACTGCGCGACAAAGGGCACCGCCTGATCACCACATGCATTGTGCTCGGTGCTCACCTGCATATTGATGCCCGGTGCAACTTGCAGGATGCGCGCATGAGCAGCAGGCACATTCACATTAATGTCGGAAATCACGCAACTGCTGTTGACGATACTGCCATGCAACGTCACTACGCCGTCCTTTGCCCATGAAAAAGCAGGCGCAGCCAGCAAGGGAACCAACACAATGACGGCCCCCAAACCCTGGCGAAGAAACAAACATTTCAACATGACTTTCCAGGTCGTTTTTTTACTGTTCATGGCGTTCTCCACTCATAGGCTCATACAGTGAGTTAAGTTGATGGGAGAATTAGCTGCCAGAAGCCGACCTAGGAAAATGTAGGAAAACTCTTAGGACTTTATAAACATCTGGACAAATAGCTCTTCAACATAGATATCGTCCGTTAGCGGATTTTCTTGACTGCACGCCATGCGCGGTGGAGGCTTTCTGACAAACCTGACAGCTAAAAGTCATTCTGCTGACCGGGTTTGCAGGCTATAAGGAAGCCGTAAAAAAATATTACTCCCGTACCGACATTTGGCGTTTTCTTCATATGCGCAGACAGACCCTGACCGTCACCGCTGTAGTCCTGCTGATAGCCTGCGTGGCCATTGCCGGATGGAAACTGACACGCCCTGCCACACTCCCGAAAAACTCCGTGACTGCGGTGCCTGTCAAGGTGATCACGGTCAGCATTGAGGACGTACCACGTTTCGTCACAGGGATCGGCTCGGTGCTGTCACTGCAAAGTGTGGTGATCCGTCCTCAGGTAGATGGCGTACTGACGCGCGTGCTGGTCAAGGAAGGTCAACAGGTCAAGGCCGGCGAGTTGCTGGCGACGCTGGATGACCGCTCGATCCGCGCCTCGCTGGAGCAAGCTCGCGCCCAGCTGGCGCAGAACAAGGCGCAGCTAGATGTCGCGCAGCTGAACCTGAAACGCTATCGCCAGCTCACTCAGGACAACGGTATCTCGCGTCAGACATTCGATCAGCAGCAGGCACTGGTCAGGCAACTCGAAGCCACGGCGAAAGGCAACGAAGCAAGCATCAACGCCTCACAGGTGCAGCTCTCCTACACCCAGATTCGCTCGCCGGTTACGGGCAGGGTCGGCATCCGCAATGTCGATGAAGGCAACTTCCTGCGCGTCAGCGATGCTACCGGGCTGTTTTCGGTGACACAGATCGACCCGATTGCGGTGGAATTCTCTCTGCCTCAGCAGATGTTACCGACCCTGCAGGGACTGATTGCCGAACGCAACGCTGCGACCGTCAAGGCGTATCAGGGCGACGGCGCGGCCAACGGACTGCTTTTGGGTGAAGGTACGCTTTCATTGATCGACAATCAGGTGTCGGCAACCACCGGCACGATCCGCGCCAAGGCTCAATTCAAAAACCCCGGCGAACAACTCTGGCCTGGGCAACTGGTCACGGTGAAGATCCAGACCGGTGTCGAACTCAACTCGCTCAAAGTACCGCCACAAGTAGTGCAGCGCGGCATCGATCAGCACTTCGTCTATCGACTCACTGCTGATAAAAAAGTGGAAGTCGTACCGGTCAAGGTGCTTTATCAGGACAGCGAGCAGACGTTGATCAGCGGGCCAAACGCCGGAGATGTACTGGTCAGCGACGGCCAGTCGCGGCTGCGGCCGGGGGCGGCTGTCGAAGTGGTCAGCGCACCCGCCCCGGATGTCGCGAGCGCGCAAGTGGAGCACGCACGATGAATGGCCGAGGCTCGGTATCGGCGTGGTGCATCGACCACCCGGTGGCCACCTTGTTATTGACCTTCGCACTGGTACTGCTAGGGGTCATTGCCTTTCCACGACTGCCGATTGCGCCGTTGCCGGAAGCGGAGTTCCCGACCATACAGGTTACCGCGCAACTGCCCGGTGCCAGCCCGGAAACCATGGCGTCTTCGGTTGCCACGCCGCTGGAAGTGCAGTTCAGCGCGATCCCCGGCATGACCCAGATGACCTCCAGCAGCGCCCTGGGGTCCACCAACCTGACGCTGCAATTCACCCTCAACAAAAGCATCGACACTGCCGCTCAGGAAGTCCAGGCCGCCATCAACACTGCAGCGGGACGCCTACCAGCCGACATGCCGAGCTTGCCGACCTGGCGCAAGGTCAACCCGGCTGACAGTCCGGTGCTGATCCTGAGTGTCAGCTCCAGCCTGATGCCCGGCACGGAGCTGAGCGATGTCACCGAAACCATCCTGGCGCGCCAGCTCAGCCAGATCGAAGGCGTGGGTCAGGTGTTCATCACCGGCCAGCAAAGGCCAGCGATTCGTGTGCAGGCCGCTCCCGAAAAACTGGCCGCGCTGGGGCTGACCCTGGCCGACATTCGCCTGGCGGTGCAACAGACCAGCCTCAACCTGGCCAAAGGTGCCTTGTATGGCAAGGACAGCATTTCGACACTGTCGTCCAACGATCAGTTGTTCAAGCCGCAGGACTACGCGCAACTGATCGTTTCCTACAAGAACGGCGCCCCCGTCCAGCTCAAGGATGTGGCTCGGGTGGTCGCTGGTTCGGAAAACGCCTACGTCAAGGCCTGGTCCGGCGACCAGCAAGGCGTCAACATCGCTATTTTTCGTCAGCCTGGCGCCAACATTGTCGACACTGTGGACCGCATCCAGCGTGAACTGCCACGCTTGCAGGAAATGCTCCCCGCTACCGTTGAGGTCTCGGTACTCAACGACCGGACCCGCACCATTCGCGCCTCGTTGCACGAAGTGGAACTGACCCTGATGATCGCGGTGCTGCTGGTGGTGGCGGTCATGGCACTGTTTCTGCGTCAGCTGTCAGCCACCCTTATCGTCAGTGCGGTGCTCGGGGTATCGCTGATCGCCAGCTTTGCGATGATGTACCTGTTCGGCTTCAGCCTGAACAATCTGACATTGGTAGCCATCGTGGTCGCGGTCGGGTTCGTGGTGGACGACGCCATCGTGGTGGTAGAAAACATCCATCGCCACCTTGAGGCCGGACAAGGCATGCGCGAGGCCGCCATAAAGGGCGCGGGGGAAATCGGCTTTACCGTGGTGTCGATCAGTTTCTCGCTGGTGGCGGCATTCATTCCGCTGTTGTTCATGGGCGGTGTGGTCGGGCGGCTGTTCAAGGAGTTTGCGCTGACTGCCACCGCAACCATTCTGATTTCGGTGGTCGTCTCCCTGACCCTGGCGCCGACCCTGGCGGCACTGTTCATGCGCGCCCCCACGCACAACCCGCATCAGAAGCCGGGCTTCGGTGAACGTTTGCTGGCCTCCTACGAGCGAGGCTTGCGCAAGGCGCTGGCCCATCAGCGACTAATGCTCGGCGTGTTCGGCCTGACCCTGGGGCTGGCGGTGGTCGGCTATATCCTCATACCCAAGGGCTTCTTTCCGGTTCAGGACACTGCTTTTGCACTCGGCACCACCGAGGCCGCTGCCGACATTTCCTACCCGGACATGGTGGAAAAACACCTGCAACTGGCAAAAATCGTCGGTGCAGACCCGGCAGTGCTGGCGTTCTCGCATTCAGTCGGTGTGTCAGGCAGCAACCAGACCATCGCCAACGGACGCTTCTGGATCTCCCTCAAGCCGCGCTCCGAACGCGATGTGTCGGTCAGCGAGTTCATTGACCGCCTGCGCCCCCAACTGGCGAAAGTCCCCGGCATCGTTCTGTATCTGCGTGCCGGACAGGACATCAACCTCAGTTCCGGGCCGAGCCGCAGTCAGTATCAGTATGTGCTCAAGAGCAACGACGGCGAATTGCTCAATACCTGGACGCAACGGCTGACTGAAAAACTGCGCAGCAATCCGGCGTTTCGCGATATGTCCAACGACTTGCAACTGGGCGGCAGTGTCACCCATATCTATATTGATCGCAGTGCTGCCGCGCGATTCGGCCTGACCACCGCCGACGTCGATCAGGCGCTGTACGACGCGTTCGGCCAGCGGCAGATCAGCGAATACCAGACCGAGGTCAACCAGTACAAGGTGATCCTCGAGCTGGATGCCCAGCAGCGTGGCAAAGCCGAAAGCCTGGCTTACTTCTATCTGCGCTCACCGCTGACCAACGAAATGGTGCCGCTGTCGGCGCTGGCCAAAGTCAGTGCGCCGCGCATGGGCCCGCTGTCGATCAGCCACGACGGTATGTTCCCGGCTGCCAACCTGTCATTCAACCTGGCGTCCGGGGTCGCACTGGGCGACGCGGTAAACATGCTCGATCAGGCCAAGAAAGAGATCGGCATGCCGGCCTCGATCATCGGCAGTTTTCAGGGCGCGGCACAGGCATTCCAGAGTTCGCTGGCCAACCAGCCGTGGCTGATTCTCGCCGCGCTGGTGGCGGTGTACATCATTCTGGGTGTGCTTTATGAAAGCTTCGTGCACCCGCTGACCATCATTTCCACCCTGCCCTCGGCAGGTATCGGCGCGCTGTTGCTGCTATGGATGATGGGGCAGGACTTCTCGATCATGGCCCTGATCGGCATCGTGTTACTGATCGGTATCGTCAAGAAGAACGGCATTCTGCTGGTGGACTTTGCCCTGCAAGCGCAGCGTGAGCAGGGCCTGTCGCCACAGGAGGCCATTTATGAGGCCTGCATTACCCGCTTCCGACCGATTATCATGACCACCCTTGCCGCCTTGCTCGGCGCACTGCCGCTGATGCTGGGTTTCGGAGTCGGTGCCGAACTGCGTCAACCGTTGGGTATCGCAGTGGTCGGCGGCCTGCTGGTGAGCCAGATGCTGACCCTGTTCACTACGCCGGTCATTTACCTGCAACTGGAGCGGCTGTTTCATAAACGCCACCCGGCGCCCGCCGCACCCGCGCTGGCCCTTCACAAGTGAGAGTCACCCGATGCGCGTGTTGATTATCGAAGACGAAGAGAAAACCGCAGACTACCTGCGCCGCGGCCTGACCGAACAGGGCTACGCCGTCGACGTGGCGCGCGATGGCATCGAAGGTCTGCACCTCGCGCTGGAGAACGACCACGCGATCATCATTCTTGATGTGATGTTGCCCGGCCTGGACGGCTTCGGCGTATTGCGTGCGTTGCGCGCGCGCAAGCAGACGCCCGTAATCATGCTTACCGCTCGCGAGCAGGTCGATGACCGCATTCGCGGCCTGCGCGAAGGTGCCGATGACTATCTCGGCAAACCGTTTTCCTTCCTGGAACTGGTCGCCCGTCTCCAGGCGCTGACCCGCCGCAGCGGTGGCCACGAACCGGTGCAAATCACTATCGCCGACCTGTGGATAGACCTGATCAGCCGCAAGGCGACTCGCGCCGGAATGCGTCTGGATCTGACCGCCAAGGAGTTTTCGCTGCTCAGCGTGCTGGCCAGACGTCAGGGCGACATCCTCTCCAAGACATCAATCGCCGAGATGGTCTGGGACATCAACTTCGACAGTGATACCAATGTGGTCGAAGTCGCGATCAAACGCTTGCGGGCCAAGCTGGACGGTCCTCACGAACATAAACTGCTGCACACCATTCGTGGCATGGGCTATGTGCTGGAGAACCGCAGTGCGGGTTGATTCGATCGCCCTGCGCCTCAGCGGACTGTTCGCGCTGGTGGCACTGGTGGTGTTCCTGCTGATCGGCTGGGCCTTGTACCTGCAAGTCGACAAGAGTCTGGACCTGTTGCCGCGTGCCGAAGTCGATGCGCGCTACAGTGTGCTGGAATCGGCCGTCGGGCGTTTCGGCAACCCGGAGCACTGGGGCAAGATCAAGGCAAAGCTGGAGTTGCTCAGCGAGGAAGACAAGCGCTTGCGTTTCTGGGTAGTCAGCGACAACCCGCTGTACGAATTCGGCAACCCGGACGCGAACATTCGTCGTTTCGCGCAAGGCGCATCGGGTATGCATGACCTGAAACTGGCCGATCACCCGTTCGCATTCAAGGTACTGGTCAGCGAATTCCCAGCCAAGGAACAGCGCCCGGCGCTGCGTTTTCTGACCGCCATCGATACCGAGACATTCTGGCATACCCAACACTCGCTGCTGGTCGCGCTGATCAGTCTGGCTACGCTGGGTATTTTGCTGGCTTCGGCGCTTGGTTACTGGGTCGCGCGCATCGGCCTGCGTCCTTTGACCAGTCTCTCGCAGGAAGTCCAGAAGCTCGCCCCGCCAAGGCTGTCCGGGCGCTTGCAGATTTCGCCGCTGCCACCGGAGCTTGAACAATTCGTCGCTTCGTTCAACTCCACGCTGGAACGGGTCGAGCAGGCCTACTCTAGGCTCGAGTCGTTCAATGCCGATGTGGCGCACGAGCTTCGCTCACCGCTGACCAACCTGATCGGCCAGACCCAGGTGGCGCTGACCCGCGGCCGCTCGGCCGAGCATTATTTCGAGGTGTTGCAATCAAACCTCGAAGAGCTGGAGCGTTTGCGCTCGATCATCAACGACATGCTGTTTCTGGCCAGCGCGGATCAGGGCACAAAAGTCAAAGCGCAGACCTGCGCGTCACTGGCAGACGAAGTCGCCACCACGCTGGATTACCTGGATTTCATTCTGGAAGATGCCCACGTGCAAGTCCGGGTTCAGGGCGACGCCAGCGCGCCGATTGAAAAGCCGCATTTGCGCCGCGCCTTGATCAACCTGCTGCATAACGCCGTGCAACACACCGATGCCGGCCAGGTCATCGAGGTAACTATCGAGTCGCGCGATGCCCATGTGAGTATCGGCGTGACCAATCCCGGCGTGCAAATAGCCCCGGAACATTTGCCCAGGCTGTTCGAGCGCTTTTACCGGGTCGATGCCTCACGCAGCAACAGCGGCGCCAATCATGGCCTGGGGCTGGCCATCGTCAAGGCCATTGCATTGATGCACGGCGGCACTGTGTTCGTGAACAGCGACAAGGGTGTCAATACGTTCGGCATACAGCTGCCTCGCTGATACCTTCAAGAAATACAGCACCCAGTCTGTCTTTCGCAGCCATCCGTGTACGTCTGTTCGGATCATTTTAAATACACTTGCTTTATTCACATTCCATTCATATGAGGCTATAAGGAGCGTGTTATACACCCAGCATTAAAATCATAAAAATAATGATAACTGACTTAACCATTTATCAAGATTCATTCGTCTGCAGGTAGAACAACCAATGATGTTGTTTGCGTCATCTCGGCAAGACCGGCTCAAATGGACCCGACCGGAACTCATGCTGATCTTTGGCAGTTCACTGTCAATGTTCGCCATACTGGGGATTGTGGCGTCTCTACTGGCCCGGGAGCGTGACGACGCAGCGCAGACTGCGGCGCGTGCGGCGGCCAATATCGTGCAATTGATTGATGCCGACGTCATGCATAACGCAGAACTTTACGACTCGTCCCTGCAAGGCATGATCAGCGCATGGCAGCGTCCGGACCTTCAGGATCTGTCACCTGAACTGCGACAACTTGTCCTGTTTGATCGCTCCACTGCGGCGTCTTTCAAAGGCGATCTGGTAATGCTCGATAACAAGGGCGCCATATTGGCTGACTCACTGTCCGTCATCCCTCGAAACGACAACTTCTCCGACCGCTCCTATTTCAAAGAGCACACGGTGAACCCTTCGCTGGGTCTGCACGTCAGTGCGCCGTACAAAAGTCGTTGGGGTTACAAGGACTGGTGCATCAGTTTCAGCCGTCGCATGTCAGGCCCCAACGGAGAGTTCAACGGCATTGTAAGTGCGGCAATGCGGCTGGTGTATTTCAAACACTTGTTCATGAGCCAGAATCTGGGTGTCGGCAGCAGTATCAACCTGATCAATACCGCAGGCATCCTGATCGTCCGCTATCCCGATCTGGAGGGCGAAGATCTGATCGGCAAGGATTACAGCCACAGCCCCAACTTTCAGCGCATTCTTCAGGAAGGAGATGGCAGCTTTGCTGCCATGTCGACGCAGTTGAACGCTCGTCGGCTGTATACATTTTCCCGGGTCGGCAATCTGCCGCTGATTGTCGTCATCGGTCAGTCCGAGGACGAGGTGTACGCGGTATGGCGGCGCAATGCCTGGCTGGTCGGCTCCGCTACCAGCGTACTGTGTCTCGGAATCCTGTGGCTGACATGGCTGCTGTGTCGCGAGTTGCGACGACGCCATCGCGCCGAGGATGCACTGGCCAGCCTTGCCGCTACGGACGGCCTGACCGGGCTCGACAATCGTCGCCAACTTGACGAAGGCATGGAAACCGAATGGGCACGGGCACAGCGCTCAGGCAAACAGCTGTCCTTGCTGATGATCGATGTAGACCATTTCAAGGCATTCAACGAGCGTCATGGTCATCAGGGCGGTGACGAAGCACTGCGCCTTATTGCACAAACCATCTCCTGCAATATCCGCCGGCCCGGCGACCGGGTTGCACGCTATGGCGGCGAGGAGTTTGTGGTAGTGCTACCGGAAACCGACTTGCCTGGGGCCATGATGATTGCCGAACAGATCCGCAAGGCAGCTGAATCACTGCCGCTGTTTCCGGGTGCACAACAGCCCATAACCGTGAGTATCGGTATCGTTTCAGAGATGGTGCGTCAGGGAGACAAACTGGAGGCGTTTTTCGGAATAGCTGACAAGGCGCTTTATCAGGCCAAGCACAAGGGCCGTAACCGCGTGGAGCATCGTAGTTCGGTTACCAGAGAAATGACCGACCAGGTTTGATGAGCTGCCAACGGGCATAAAAAAACGCCAGACTGGCTGGCGTTTTTTTGTTACCGCTGCAACATCGAATTACGATGCGGCGCGGGCTGCGTCACGCAGTGCTTTGACTTCGTCGTGATTTTTCAGCACGCCTTGATACTGCTTTTCAATCACAGCGATCACGGCTGGGGAGATAGCCTTCTCACGCGACTTCTCAAGAGCTTTGCTGTAGGCCTTCTTGGCAACGTCTTCGCCACGCTCTACTTCTTCCAGTACGGCTTTGTCGTCGTTGCTGGTGAAGGCGGTTTTCAGCTTGACCCATGCCTGATGCACGTCAGCCGATACGCTGGAAGAATCTTCTGGCTTGCCACCCAGTTGCTGTACATGCTGCTGCAACTCACGTACCGCACCATCCACTTCGGTAGCACGACGTGCCAGGAATGTTTTTACCTGTGGGCTTTTCGCGTTCTTTGCGCTGGTCTCGAAGCCTTCTTTACCGTCGATGCTGGTTTCGATCAGGTCATTCAGGATAGAGATCGTTTCTTTGTTGATATCAGTCATTTGATAATTTCCTAATGGCAGGTTGATACGAAAGTGTGTAGATGAATAGGTAATTGCAGACACCGTGCCAGTTTTTGATATGTGAATAATTCATTAAAATCAATAAGTTATGAAATTTTCACAATTGGCTGTTCGTGACTTCTGCATGATCTGTCGTTTGGCCTGCATGCAGAATGCACGTATTGTGCTGTTCGATATGTATTGATGGGAGGCTTGCAGATGAACCCGGAGAAGCTCAGGTTATTGGTGACGCAGGAAATGCCATTCGGCAAATACAAAGGACGGCTGATCGCCGACTTGCCAGGTCATTATCTGAACTGGTTCGCGCGCGAAGGCTTTCCGAAAGGTGAACTGGGAGGTTTGCTGGCATTGATGCAGGAAATCGATCACAACGGCCTTGGCGCGCTATTGGACCCGCTGCGCACGCGCCCACGTCACTCGTTCAAGGACAAGGGATAAACAAAGATGCGGTCCGGGGAGAAAAAAACGGTGCTCCGGACCAGGGAGCACCGAAAAGCCATACAACCAACAACAACTTCCTTGTCGGAATCAGCCGCAAAGGGGCTGATTCCGAAATCCTGAAAATCAGTCAAACAACGCCATTGCCTGCGCAGTGGCTTCCTGAATGCGGCCCCAGTCGCCATTCTTGACCCAGGCGTTATCAATCATCCAGGTCCCGCCCACGCACATTACATTGGGCAAGGCCATGTAGCTCTTCAGGTTCTGCTCGTTGACGCCGCCAGTCGGGCAGAAACGCACCTCATTGAAAGGTCCGCCCAAGGCCTTGATTGCCGCCACGCCGCCGCTGATCTCGGCCGGGAACAGCTTGAAACGGCGATAGCCCATGGCATAACCGATCATGATTTCCGAGGCACTGCTGACGCCCGGCAAAAGGGGCAACGGGCTGTCGACTGCGGCTTGCAGCAGGTCTTGCGTGCTGCCAGGGGTCACAATGAACTGCGAACCTGCCGCTTCGGCATCTGCCAGCATCTTGCGGTCAAGAATGGTGCCGGCGCCCACACACAGTTCCGGGCGCTGTTCACGCAGAATACGGATGGCGCTCAGACCGAACGCCGAGCGCAGCGTAACTTCCAGTGCAGTCATGCCGCCAGCGGCCAGCGCATCGGCCAGAGGCAGCACATCCTGGTCACGAGCAATAGTGATGACCGGCAGAATCTTCGCCTTGGCGCAGAGTTCGTCAATCTGGGCAATCTTGTTCGCCATGCTGATGAGCGGCTGATTATTTTCGTTCTGTGTCATGGCGACGGATCCTTTGTTTGTGGGGCTTATGGGGCTTATGGGCACCAGTAAATCTCGAGAGACGGGTTGAGAAAGGCACGCACCGGCATCTCGGCGAGGTCATTGCCCGCCAGCGCGGTGCGCAGGGTGTCGAGTTTGGCCTGACCGGACACCGACAGGATCGGCGAACGTGCCGACGCCAGCAGGCGGCGGGTCAGGGTCAGACGCTGGTGCGGCACGCTCGGTGCGAGCATCGGCAGACAGCGGCGCTCGCCTTGCAGATCAAGGGCTTCTTTCAGGTTCGGGCTATCGGGGAACAGCGACGCGGTATGCCCGTCGTCGCCCATGCCCAGAATCAGTACATCAATCGGTGGCAGCTCGGCCAGCGCCTGATCTGCAGCCAGCGCTGCTTCTTCTACAGTGCCCGCCACGCTGTACAGCCCCAGAAACTTCGCCTTCGCCACAGGCCCCTGCAGCAAGTGGCGCTGCAGCAGGCCCGCATTGCTGTCGACATGCTCGGTCGGCACAAAACGCTCGTCGGCCAGGCTGATGACCACTTTCGACCAGTCCAGCGGCTGCACGGCCAGGCTCTGGAAAAAGGCCACCGGACTGCGACCACCGGACACCACCAGGGTCGCCTGACCGTTTTCGCCAATTGCCTGCTTCAGGCGCTCGGCGACGTTGGCCGCCAGCGCATCAGCCAGTTGCTGCGGTGTGTCGAAATCACGTGCTACCAGCCCTGCTGGCAGCTCAAGGTCACATATCGCCATACCAGGATCTCCCGTCGCGAGTAATCAGGGCAATGGAGCTCATTGGCCCCCAGGTTCCGGCCGGATAAGGCTTGGGCGCATCGCCCGCCTTCTTCCAGCCAGCGATCAACTGATCGCACCATTGCCAGGCGTACTCGATTTCATCTTTGCGGACAAACAGGTTCTGATTGCCACGCATGACTTCCAGCAACAACCGCTCATAAGCGTCGGGGACACGAGCGCTGCGGTAGGTGTCGGAAAAATTCAGTTGCAAGGGCCCGCTGCGCAGCTGCATGCCTTTATCCAGCCCCTGGTCCTTGGTCATCACCTGCAAGGAAATGCCTTCGTCAGGCTGCAGGCGGATGATCAGGCGGTTGCTGATCTGCAAACGCTGTTCCGGCGCGAAGATGTAGTGCGGCGGCTCTTTGAAATGGATCACGATCTGCGACATTTTCTGCGGCATGCGCTTGCCGGTACGCAGATAAAACGGCGTACCCGACCAGCGCCAGTTGCGGATATCGGCACGCAACGCGACGAAGGTTTCAGTATCGCTCTGGGTGTTGGAGTTCTCTTCCTCCAGATAACCCGGTACCGCCTTGCCTTCGCTGTAGCCAGCGGTGTACTGCCCACGCACCACCTGGGTTGCCAGACGCTCGGGCGTAAACGGGGCAAGCGCCTTGAGCACCTTGACTTTCTCGTCGCGAATACTGTCGGCCGACAGGTCACTGGGCGGGTCCATGGCGATCAGGCAGAGCAGTTGCAGCAGGTGGTTCTGAATCATGTCGCGCAACTGACCGGCCTGATCGAAATAGCCCCAACGGCCCTCGATGCCGACCTTCTCGGCAACCGTGATCTCCACATGAGAAATATGGTTCTGGTTCCACTGGGTTTCGAACAGGCTATTGGCGAAACGCAGGGCAATGAGGTTCTGTACCGTGTCCTTGCCCAGGTAGTGGTCGATACGATAAACGCGGTTTTCCGGGAAGAACTGCGCCACTGCATCGTTAACCCGGCGCGAAGAAGCCAGGTCGTGGCCGATGGGTTTTTCCAGTACGGCGCGCGTACGCTCGGCCAGATTGACCGAAGCAAGGTTCTCGCAGATTGCGCCGTAGACCGAGGCCGGGGTGGCGAAATAGGCGATCAGGGTTTCGGCGGTGCCGACGCGTTCGGCAAGCGCGACGTAGTCCTCAGCTTTGAGGAAGTCGACATGCAGGTAGCTGAGGCGCGCCAGAAACCGGCCCAGGTTGTCGGGCTCAAGTTCGGCCTCGGGAATGAAGCGGCGCATGGATTTTTCGATATACGCCAGATGCGACTGTTCGTCGCCGGGTTCACGCGCCAGGGCAAGAATTTTTGTGTCTTCGTGCAGCAGTCCAGCGCGATCAAGCTGATAAAGAGCCGGGAACAGCTTGCGTACCGCCAGGTCCCCCAAGGCACCAAACAGGGCAAATGTGCACGGTTCAACCGTAATCAAGGGCATAATGTTGGTTCTTTTATCAAGTTAGGCTACAAATACCTTTTTTAAAGGCGTTACTCAAGGCCATATGTAGTAATAACCACAACATTCTGCCTAAAAGCATATTCCAGTGGTGATCAACACAGGCCCTCAGTACGATAGGCCACCTTTGCTACAGGCTAAAGAGCTAAAAAAAGCTCAGGCCAAAACCGTTGGTGAATCAGCCCCCGACAAGGACTTTGAATGGACCGCGTAAGAAACCTCCTGGAGCAAATCCAGGGCCGACTCGATGAGTTGAACAAGGCCGAGCGCAAAGTGGCCGAAGTCATCCTGCTCAACCCGCAGATGGCTACGCGACTGAGCATTGCAGCGCTTGCCCAGGCCGCCAAGGTCAGCGAACCGACGGTCAACCGCTTCTGCCGTTCGTTCAGCGTCAGCGGTTATCCGGAGCTCAAACTGCAACTGGCCCAGAGCCTTGCCAGTGGCGCAGCCTACGTCAGCCGCGCTGTGGAAGCCGACGACAATCCCGAGGCGTATACCCAGAAGATTTTCGGCAGCGCCATTGCGTCGCTCGACAGCGCCTGCCAGCAACTGGACCCGGCGCTGATCAGCAAGTCCGTGGACATGCTGATCCAGGCGCGGCAGATCCACTTTTTCGGGCTGGGTGCCTCAGCGCCGGTGGCGCTTGATGCGCAGCACAAATTTTTCCGTTTCAACCTGGCGGTCACGGCGCATGCCGATGTGCTGATGCAACGAATGATTGCGTCGGTGGCCCATACCGGTGAATTGTTCGTGATCATTTCCTACACCGGGCGCACGCGCGAGCTGGTGGAAGTGGCCCGCATCGCTCGTGCCAATGGCGCTTCGGTGCTGGGCCTGACCGCCGCTGGCTCGCCACTGGCGCAGGCCAGCACTGTGAGCCTGAACATTCCCCTGCCGGAAGACACCGACATCTACATGCCGATGACCTCGCGGATCATCCAGCTCACCGTTCTCGATGTGCTGGCCACCGGCATGACCCTGCGCCGCGGCGTCGACTTCCAGCCGCACCTGCGCAAGATCAAGGAAAGCCTGAATGACAGCCGCTATCCGATAGAAGATCAGGGCTGACTGGGTGTCGTTGACTATCGTTCCCACGCTCCGCGTGGTAATGCCTTTCGTGACGCTCTGCGTCACACAGTCCTGCGATTCAGTGAGATTTCGGCTCGACTCGATTCACCTTTTCGCCCCTCGGCGAGTTACTTTGATGGGGCCAAAGCAACCAAAGCCCCTCGCTCCTGTTTCCGGCCCGACTTCGTCGCACTCTGCGTTGTCTGTGCCATCGTGGTTGAAAAGCGCCTAGAGCAGCTTGGTTAAAGGCACGATTCAGATATCACTATCGTGCCGACGCTCCGCGTCGGCATGCAGTTCGTGACGCCCTGCGTCACACGCAACTCACCCCGCCAGGCTGGCTTGCAGTTTGAGCTGCACCTGTTCTCCAGGCCGCAAGCTGAAGGCGTCGCCGGAACCAGAAGCAGCTTCCACGCGCACAAAACCTGCGGTCTCGCTGCCACACACCCCCAGTAGCGGTCTGTTGCCGGGGTGCCAGACCACGGTATTGACGCTGTCGCCGGTGTCGATGTTCAGCCTGCGCTGCCAGGTCGGGTCCTGAAGTTGCAAGGCTCCGGCATGTTCGAAGACTCGCTGGCAGCCGCCTGCCACACGCAATTCGCCTTGTTGCTGGCAGACCTGTCGGCTGAGTTCGTCATAACCCTGCGCCCCATCAAGGCCCTCGAGCGCAACTTCAGCCACATCGCCAATCCGCCAGTACGCATGCAGCGCATGGCTGAAATGACACGGTTCACTGTCCTCGTGGCGTGTGCTCAGACGCAACTCCATGCCTTGCCCCAGCTCGGCATGCAGGTCGACCTGCCAGTCCCACAGCTGCAAGCGCCAGTGCAGGCTGACGCCCTTTTCGCTCTCGCTGCTGTCGATCAGTTTCCAGTCCAGCAAGCGTCCCCAGCCGTGTGCCGGCCAGCCGCTTTCACCGGGGTGTCGGCCGTACCAGGGCCAGCACACTGGCACGCCACCTCGGATCGCCCCCACCTGCGGCCATTGTGCAGCGCACCAGAGCCAGGGCTTCTGGCCTTGCGGCTGAAAATGCAGCAACTGCGCGCCCTGGCGACTGAAGACTGCCTGACACTGCGGATGATCGATAACCAGTACATCGCGCAGCTGGTGACGCTCCCACTCGAAAGTGGGTCTGGCACGTCGGGATCGGAAGAAGCGTTGCAATGGATGTTCAGGCAGTTGCGCGTCGAGAGAGGTCATCGCCAATCGCGTCCCTGAAAAATAAAAGGATCAAGCCAAAAAAAACGGGCAGCCAGGCTGCCCGCAAAGCACACACGACCTTTGATCGCGTTACGCGTCAATCAGTACTCAGAACTTCGACTGGATCTTGATGCCCGCCACAATCGCGTCATCAACCTGATCTACACCGCCAGGATGCTTGACGTACTGCAGGTTGGGACGCACGGTCAGCCAGTTGGTAACGTGGAAGCCGTAGTAGATTTCCGAGTTGTACTCAGTTCTCTGGACAGGCAGGTAGCCAGGGTTGTCGTAGTCGTTGATGCCGCTGATCTGGTTGGCCAGACGCACGCGATCCTGCACATCGTCGTTGACGTGGATACGGGCGATACCGATACCGATGTCATCTTTCGGACGCGAGTTGAAAGGACCTTTGTACGTGAAACCGATTTGCTGGTAGTTATCGACGAAGTTGGTGGCCTTGTCATGCACGGTAGCGTTGGCAAAAATGCTCAGGCCGCGCGATGCATCGCCATCGTGGGTAGTCAGCTGTTGCTGAGCAACAACCCACCAGCCGTGCTTGCTGTCATGCGACTTGAACGCAGCGCCGGTAGCTGCCTGTGGCTGACCGTTGACGTCTTCATAGACATCATCGGCGTTGGGCGTGCTCTTGTAGAAGCCGACACGGTATTCACCGGGCAACGAATTGACGGTCGGCGTCCAGACCAGTTCGACCGGCAGGATCATGCCTTTGGTGCCGCTGCCGCTGAGTTTGAAGCCGTTGCCGGTTTCGAGGTTGGACGGGTTCTGCTCGTAGACGCCGACCTGTGCGTACACTTCCGGCGTGATGTTGTACTTCACGCGCAAGGCCCACTGGCTGATTGGCCAGTTGTACCAGGTGTTCACATAGTTACCGACCTGCGAGCCGCAGAACGACAGGTTCTGGAAATCGCAAGGGAAGCTGTTGAAGTCTTCGCCCGGTCCGAAACGACCGGCCTTGACGTCCAGCGCGCCATCAAAGTACTTCTGCTTGACCCACATTTGCGTCAGACGCCAGGTCTGGCCGCGACCCCAGACTTCCTGGGAGGAGCTGAGGGTACCGGCACGAGGGTCGCCGATCCGGTCGTTGGAAATGTTGCGCCCGCTACGTTCGGTGATTGCCAGCTTGAACTCTGCGTCCTGCCAGCCGAAAGCCTTTTGCAAATCGACTTTCATGCCCAGCGCGAACTGGTCGCTGTAGCGGCCGGTCTTGTCATCGTTGTAACCGCCCTTGATGTTACTGGCCATCTCGGAAACGTATTCCAGCGAGAAGTCATAACCCTTGTCGAGCAGTTCGGTACGCTTGCCGTTCCAGTCGCCAGTCATCCACGGTGAATCGGCAGAAAATGCGTCGGCAGCATGAACGCTGCCTGCCAGCCCCATCGCACCCAATACCGACAGCGTGCTTACCAACTGGAACCGGGAAAGCGATTTACCTTTGTTGATCTTCTTCATCCCATCAATCCTCGTTTTATTGTTATTAGCTTTGGTAGACGTTTTGCTTCATTCACTGCTTCGTTTTCGCCGGTCGGCCGCTTCATTGTGGCAGTAGACAGCCGGCCAGCGATGCCCGGTGCTGGATCAATTTATCACTTGCGGCTCAACTGAGACATTGTTTACCCGTTCAGCCAAAGGCGGTGCTCCCAGAACCCCAAGACGCTCACCGCTCTGAGCATCGAAAATCAGCACTCTGGAAGGGTCGAACTGCAGGGTCAGACTTTCGCCCACCTGCGGTGCGACATCCGGCGCAAGGCGACAGCAGACCTTGCTCTGATTGAGCGTGACGAACACCAGCGTGTCCGGCCCGGTAGGCTCGGTCACCTGGACCTCGGCACGGATGGTCGGCATGCCATTCGATTCAGCGCCAGCAAGCATAATCTGTTCTGGCCGGATACCGAGAATGATTTCTCGATCTTCCAGCCCGGCATCGGACACCCCGACCGGGAGCTCGCAACGCGCCTGACCACTGTCGAGCAGCGCACTCAATTGGCCGTCCTTGCGTTGCAGACGCAGCGGGATGAAGTTCATCGGCGGTGAACCGATGAAACTGGCGACGAACAGGTTGGCCGGATCGGTGTAAATCTGCTTGGGCGTACCGAATTGCTGAACGATACCGTCCTTCATGACCGCGACCTTGTCGCCCAGCGTCATGGCCTCGATCTGATCGTGGGTTACATAAACTGTGGTGGTTTTGAGGCGCTGGTGCATCAGTTTCATTTCGGTACGCATCTCGACGCGCAACTTGGCGTCGAGGTTGGACAGCGGCTCATCGAACAGGTAGATCTTGGGCCGCCGCGCAAGGGCACGCCCCATCGCGACCCGCTGCTGCTGGCCACCGGACATCTGGCCCGGCTTGCGATTGAGCAAGTGCTCGATCTGCAACAGCTTGGCTACGCGAGCCACTTCCGCATCGATGTCGGCCTGCGGCATCTTGCGGATTTTCAACCCGAACGCGATGTTTTCACGCACGCTCATGGTCGGGTAAAGGGCATAGGACTGAAAGACCATCGCGATGTCGCGGTCCTTGGGGCTGGTGCTGCTGACGTCCTGGCCATCGATCAGGATCTCACCGCCGCTGATGCTTTCCAGACCGGCAATGCAGTTCATCAAGGTGGATTTGCCACAGCCGGAAGGGCCAACCAGAATCAGAAACTCGCCATCCTTGATCGACAGATCAATGTTCTTGAGCGTGTCCGGCAGGTTGCTGCCGTAGGTCTTGTTGACGTTGCGTAATTCGAGAGTCGCCATGATTACCCCTTGACCGCGCCGGCCGTGAGCCCACGCAGGAAATACTTGCCAGCCAGTACGTAGACCAGCAGTGTCGGCAGGCCGGCAATCATCGCCGCCGCCATGTCAACGTTGTATTCCTTGGCGCCTGTGCTGGTGTTGACCAGATTGTTCAGGGCCACGGTTATCGGCTGAGATTCACCGCTGGAGAACACAACGCCGAACAGGAAATCGTTCCATATCTGGGTGAACTGCCAGATAAGGCAGACCATCACGATGGGCGTGGACATCGGCAGAATGATGCGCCCGAAGATGGTGAAGAACCCTGCACCGTCCAGCCGTGCAGCCTTGACCAGAGCATCCGGAATGCTGACGTAGTAGTTACGGAAGAATAGCGTGGTAAATGCCAGCCCGTAGACCACATGCACAAACACCAGCCCGGTGGTCGTACTGGCCAGGCCCATTTTGCCCAGCGTAAAGGAAGCCGGCAGCAGAACGGTCTGAAACGGCAGGAAGCAACCAAACAGCAACAGACCGAAAAACAGCTGCGAGCCCTTGAAGCGCCACATCGACAGCACATAGCCATTGAGCGCGCCAATAGCGGTGGAAATGATGACTGCCGGAACGGTGATTTTTATCGAGTTCCAGAAATAACCATCGACCAGGTCCCAGGCCTTTATCCAGCCGATTGCGGTGATCACACTTGGCCAGCTCAGCAAGTTGCCCGTGCCAATATCTTCGGGGGTCTTGAAGCTGGTGAACAGCATCACCACCAGCGGCACCAGGTAAATCAGACAGGCCAGTATCAGCACGGCGTAAATGAGAATACGACTGAAGCTGATGCCCGGTTTGCCAACATGACTAGTCATGGCGTTTGGTCCTCAGCTCGGAATACAGGTACGGCACCAGAATCGCCAGGATCGCGCCGAGCATCAGAATCGCACTGGCCGAGCCCATGCCCATCTGACCGCGGCTAAAGGTGAAGGAGTACATGAACATTGCAGGCAGGTCGGATGAGTAACCGGGGCCACCGGCGGTCATCGCTGCCACCAGATCGAAGCTCTTGATGGCAATGTGCGCCAGGATCATCACGGCACTGAAGAACACCGGACGCAGGCTTGGCAACACAACACGCCAGTAGATCATCGGCAAACTCGCGCCATCCATCTGCGCAGCGCGAATGATCGATTGATCGACGCCACGCAGGCCCGCCAGAAACAACGCCATGACAAAGCCGGAAGACTGCCACACCGCAGCAATGACCAGGCAGTAAACCACGCGGTCCGGGTCGATCAGCCAGTCGAGACGGAAACCTTCCCAGCCCCAGTCGCGCAGCATCTTGTCCAGGCCCAGGCCGGGGTTGAGCAGCCATTTCCACGCTGTACCGGTGACGATCATCGACAGTGCCATCGGGTACAGGTAAATGGTGCGAATCATGCCCTCACGACGGATGCGCTGGTCCAGCAGGACGGCCAGCAGAACACCGATCACCAGGCTGATGCCAATGAACATCCCGCCAAACACCGCAAGGTTCTTGCTCGCCACCCACCAGCGATCGTTATCCATCAGGCGTGCGTATTGTGCCAAACCGACCCATTTGTAGGACGGCAGAAACGTCGAGTTGGTAAACGAAAGCGCGAATGTCCAGAGGATGTAGCCATAGAAACCCACCAGCACGATGAACATGCTGGGCGCCAGCACCAGTTTTGGTAGCCAGCGTTGCAGCGCATCCATTGGCGAGGCTTTGCTGATCGCAGCGACAGAGCTCATCGGGAGTATCCCATCCGGTGTATCGAATCCAGGCCGCAGCCGCGGGTGAAATCAACAGAGGATTTCAGCACCACGAACTGCGGGTACAGGCGGTTCAGAGAGAATTACTGGGCCGATTTGACCGCAGTGGCCAGCTTCTTGGCTGTCGCTGCAGGATCAGCAGCCGGGTCGTTGATGTAGTTGGTGACCACATCAAAGAACGCACCCTGCACCGCCAGCGTAGTGGCCATGTTGTGCGCCATGCTTGGTTGCAGGCCACCGGTCTTCGAATCGGCCAGGAAATCCTTGGCAGCGGTTTGCGCACACGAGTCGAAACCGTACTTGCTCATGTCGGACAGCATGTCTTCACGAACCGGGATCGAGCCCTTGTTGATGCTGAAGACTTTCTGGAAGTCCTCGCCCATCGCGACCTTGGCCAGATCCTGCTGTGCGGCAGTGGTGCCCTTGTCTTTCTGCTTGAACACCGCCAGCGAGTCGATGTTGTAGGTAAACGCCTTGTCGGTGCCAGGGAAGGCTACGCACTGGTAATCCTTGCCGGCGACTTTCTTGGCTGCGGTCCATTCACTCTTGGCCCAGTCACCCATGATCTGCATGCCGGCCTTGCCGTTGATGACCTTGGCAGCTTCCAGGTTCCAGTCCTGGCCCTTGCCATCGGCATCCATGTAGGTCGCGACTTTCTTGAGCTCCGTGAGGGACTTGACCATGCCTTCACCGGTCAACGCGTCCTTGTCCAGATCAACCAGGGCCTTCTTGTAGCCATCAGCGCCCATGACCGAAAGCACAACGGCTTCAAAGACGGTGCTGTCCTGCCACGGCTGACCACCGTGGGCGAGCGGAATGAAACCGGCTTTTTTCAGCTTGTCGCCCGCAGCGTAAAATTCTTCGAGCGTGGTGGGCGCCTTGTCGATACCGGCTTTCTTGAACACCTCAGGGTTGATCCACAGCCAGTTGACGCGGTGGATGTTTACCGGCACCGCTACGTAGTCACCGTCGTACTTCACGGTGTCGGAGACCTTCTTGTCCAGCAGCGAGTCCCATTTCTCGGCCTTGGCGACGTCTTTCAACGCGTCTGTATCAAGCAGACCGGTAGAGGCCCATTCCTGAATGTCAGGACCTTTGATCTGGGCAACACCTGGCGGGTTACCAGCAACCGCACGGCTCTTGAGCACGGTCATGGCGGTGGAGCCGCCACCGCCTGCGATGGCGCCGTCCTTCCAGACAAAGCCGTCTTTTTCGACCTGCGCCTTCAGAACATCGACCGCAGCCTTTTCGCCACCCGACGTCCACCAGTGCACAACTTCTACAGTGCCTTTGGATTCAGCGGCAATAGCGCTCAGAGGGAACAACGAAGCGAGAGAGATGACAACAGCGAGACGTGACATGGAATTCATCGAATTGACCTTTCTTGTTGTTATGCATGAGCAAGTCTGATGCTTGCGCTTCGTGGGAGTCTAACCAAGCCAGACGCAACGACAGTAACGAAGGGACGCGCAATTGTCACAGGATGGTGACAATTGAAACACCCTGAAAATACAAGCTCAAAGCCACTACCCGGAAAGTCATTCCATTGTTCTTGGCAGGTGCAGCGTCACCCGCAACCCACCCTCACGCAGGTTCTGCAGGCTGACTTCGCCACCATGACTGTGGGCGATGTTACGCGCGATACCCAGGCCCAGACCGTAGCCCTGTTGCTGATTGCCTGCCAGACGAAAATGCGGCTCGAAGACATGCTCCAGACGTTGCTCGGGCACACCAGGCCCTTCGTCATCCACATGCAGGACAAAAGCCGTGGCGTTGTCCTCGACTTTCAGATGAGCCCGATGGCCATATTTAAGGGCATTGTCGATCAGGTTGCCGATGCAGCGCCGCAGCGCCAACGGCTTGCCGGGATAGGCAGCCTGCGCCTCGCCTTGCTGGGTAACACGTCCGTCGCCTTCAACATTCAGCCAGGGCTCGACCAGGCAATCAAGCAGTGCATTGAGATCCACCGGCTCGATGTTTTCATGAATATCAGTGTCTTTGACGCACTGCAGCGCGCCTTTGACCAGCAATTCCAGTTCGTCCAGATCGCGGCTGAATTTGTGCTGCATGTGCTCATCTTCCAGCAGCTCGACGCGCAACCGCAGCCGGGTGATGGGCGTACGTAAATCATGGGAGATGGCACTGAACAACTGACCCCGTTCGGTCAGGTAGCGGCTGATACGGTTGCGCATGGCGTTGAACGCACGGCTGACCTCAATCACCTCGCTGCCGCCGCCCTCGACCACCGGCTCGACGTCCGCACCCAGCGACATGTCCCGTGCGGCCCGCGCCAGACGTTTGAGCGGACGGCTCTGCCAATGCACCAGCAAACCGATGAACAACAGCAAAAACACGCTGGTCAGGACGATGAATGAAACCTGCTGAAGGGGCAGCTCCTGCTCCTCCAGCGAGGTGTAGGGCTCAGGCAGCAGAGAGGCAATGTAGAACCATTCACCGGGCGCCATTTCGATTTGCGTGACCAGCACCGGCGGGTTCACCGGCTCAAGTGTCAGCGCGTAATGCGCCCAGGAACGCGGTAGCTCATCGAGCTTCAGGCCGCTGTTGAAAACGCGCAGTTCATCAGGCCGCGCAAACCATACGGTGATGTCCGGCCCATTGCCCAGACGCTGGCGCAATACCTCGCCCACCACGTCCAGCACCGCCTGTTTGCGAGGCGTGGGCTGCATGATCTGCATGTCCAGCGGGTGATCGTTGAGCGAGACGACGAAACGTGTGCCGCCCATACTGCGCAGTTGGTCCAGCACCATGGGCCGATAGGCCAGCGGCAATGAGCGAAAGTAACTGACACTGGCTGCCATCGAGTACGCGAGACTGCGCGCGCTGGTCACCAGCCCTTCGGTCTGTGTGGCGCGCAACTGTGACAGCCAGATCACGCTGGACAGTGTCTGAGCCAGCAGAACCGCCAGTAACGTCAACAGCAGCATGCGCCCCAGCAATGAGCGCGGCAGTGGCAGGCCGGTTCTTTTTGCTCCTGCCACCGGCGGGTTAATAACCGTTGCCCGCTTGCGAGTTGACGTTCGCGGCCAGCAGATAACCACTACCGCGAATGGTGCGGATCAGACGCGGCGACTTGCCGGTATCGCGCAGACGCTGACGCAGACGACTCACCGCCATATCGACGATCCGCTCCAGCGGCATCAGTTCACGCCCGCGTGTGGCATTACCGATAGTGTCACGGTCGAGAATCTGCTGGGGATTGTCGAGAAACAGCTTGAGCAGCGCGAAGTCGGCACCGGACAGAATCACTTCTTCGCCGTCATTGTGAAACAACCTGTGACTGACCATGTCCAGCCGCCACTCATCGAACAGAATGACATCGCCGCCAGGACGCTCCTGGCCGAACTGGGCGCGCCTCAGCAATGCCTTGATACGCGCTTGCAGCTCACGCGGGCTGAACGGCTTGCCCAGATAATCATCAGCCCCCAATTCCAGGCCGATGACCCGGTCGGCTTCGTCCGAACTGGCAGTCAACATGATGATCGGCACATGCGGCTGGCGCGGATGCTGGCGGATCCATTTGCACAGACTGAAACCGTCTTCATCGGGCAGCATCACATCAAGGATCAGCAAATCACTGGGTTCTTCGTTGAAGGCGCGCCGAAAATCAGCGCCATCACCCACCGTACGCACCTGAAAACCAGCACGACTCAGGTAGGCGTCCAGCAACTCGCGAATCTCCTGATCGTCATCCACCAGCAGGATCGATTTACTGACTGAACTCAAGTTGAGGCGTCCTCGTTTGACGGTGAATCTTTGTTGTTATGGGATGCTGCTCAGATCTGCGAACCGAAGGCCTGTTGTAGAGCAACCCCTGAGCCCATCAGGCCAGGGTACTCGGCGGTGACCAGCCAGACCGGCAGGTTCTTGAAATAATCGCTCATCACACCCTTCTCGGCCATGGCTCGCTTGAAACCGCTGTTGATGAAGAACTCAGTGAAGCGCGGCACCACGCCACCAACAATGTACACACCGCCCAGGCTGCCCAGAGTCAGCACATTGTTGCCCACCACCCTGCCGAGAAACACACAGAACTGCTCCAGCACGGCTGCGGCTACCGGGTCGCCCGCCAGCGCTGCCGAGGTGACAGCCGCAGGCGACTTGAGCACCGGCTCGATATCGTCCAGGGCGCAACTGACCTGATACAGCAACAGCAATCCCGCGCCACTGAGTACGACTTCAGCGCTGACATGCTCATGCTCGGCCATCAGACGTGTCCACAACAGCGCCTCGCGTGCCGTGCCGATTGGCAGGTCAGCGTGCCCGCCCTCGCCCGGCAGCGCCAGCCAGCGACTGCCTTCAAGCTTGATCAGCGTGCCGATGCCCAGCCCCGTACCCGGCCCGACCACCACACGCGGACGATCAGGCTTGCCAGCGCCAGGGCAAACCGTCAGGTATTCATCTTCCTTGAGCCGGGTCATGCCCAGCGCCATGGCGGTGAAGTCGTTGATCAGCAGCAGGTGATCGACTTTCAGGTCAGCGCAAAATGCCTCACGGCTCAACTGCCAATGGCTGTTGGTGAATTGAAAAAAATCGCCATCCACCGGTCCGGCCACGGCCAGGCATACGTGACTGATATCACCGCGCTGCAATTCAAGGTCCTGCAAATAGACTTCGATGGCCTTTTCCGGCCCGGCGTAGTCAATGGTCGGGAATACCCGGACAGAATGCAGCGTGTCGTCTTCCCAAATGGCAAAACGTGCATTGGTACCGCCTATATCACCGACCAGGGCCAACTTCACTTGAGCGTCTCCAGACTAGAAGTAAAGGCGCTGGCACCTTGCTCTGCGGAGCTGAAGGCCATGCGCATGAATCCAAAGAGCTCGCGACCACAGCCGACACTGTTGTCGATCTGGTTGATGGCCGGTTCTCTGGCGGCCAATTCTGACGCTTCGACCAGAACTTGTAACGTGCCTTTTACGCCATCCACACGGATCACATCACCATCGCGCACCAGTGCCAACGGGCCACCATCAAACGCCTCCGGGCAGACATGAATGGCCGCAGGGATTTTGCCCGAGGCGCCCGACATGCGTCCGTCGGTGACCAGCGCAACCTTGAAACCACGGTCCTGCAGAACCCCCAGAAACGGCGTCATCTTGTGCAACTCGGGCATGCCGTTGCAGCGCGGCCCCTGGAAGCGCATCACGGCGACGAAATCGCACTCCAGCTCACCCGCCTTGAACGCATCGGCCAGCTCCTTCTGATCCTGAAAGACCTTGGCTGGCGCTTCGACGATCTGATGCTCCGGGGCCACGGCAGAGACTTTCATCACACCGCGGCCCAGGTTGCCTTCCATGACCCGCAAACCACCTTCCGGCGAGAACGGACGGGCGACCGGACGCAAAATGTTTTCATCAAGGCTTTCAAGCGGTCCTTCGCGCCAGACCAGCTTGCCATCCTCCAGGAATGGCTCTTTGGTGTAGCGGCTCAAGCCGTAACCGGCCACGGTATTGACGTTTTCGTGCAACAAACCGGCAGCCAGCAGCTCGCGGATCAGGAACGACATGCCGCCCGCCGCCTGGAAGTGGTTGATATCGGCTTTGCCGTTGGGGTAAACGTGGCTGAGGGTGGGCACCACTTCCGACAGGTCGGCCATGTCTTGCCAGGTCAGTTGAATGCCCGCGGCCTGGGCAATCGCCGGCATGTGCAGCGTGTGGTTGGTCGAACCACCCGTCGCGTGCAACGCAACGATGGAGTTGACCAGCGAGCGCTCGTCGACGATTTCGCCGATCGGCATGAAACTGCCGCTCTGCATGGTCAGACGCGTCACCTGGCGAGCTGCTTCGGCGGTCAGCGCATCGCGCAGTGGCGTGTAGGGATTGACGAACGAGGCACCGGGAAGGTGCATGCCCATGACTTCCATCAGCAGCTGGTTGGTGTTGGCCGTGCCGTAGAAGGTGCAGGTTCCCGGACCGTGATAGGACTTCATTTCCGAGTCAAGCAACTCTTCACGGCTGGCCTTGCCTTCCGCATAACGCTGCCGTACGTCGGCTTTTTCCTTGTTGGAGATACCTGAAACCATAGGCCCGCCGGGCACGAAGATGGTCGGCAGATGACCGAAACGCAGTGCACCCATCATCAGGCCAGGGACGATCTTGTCGCAGATACCCAACATCATGGCGGCGTCGAACATATTGTGTGACAAAGCAACTGCCGTAGACATGGCAATCACTTCGCGACTGGCAATGGCCAGTTCCATACCCGGTTCACCCTGGGTCACGCCATCGCACATGGCAGGCACGCCGCCGGCAAACTGACCGACCGAACCAATGTCACGTAAAGCCTGTTTGATCTGGGCAGGAAAGTGTTCGTAGGGCTGATGCGCCGAGAGCATTTCGTTGTAGGAGGAGACGATTGCCACGTTAGCGGCGTTCATCAGACGCAGGCTTTGCTTGTCTTCCGGCCCGCAGGCAGCGACGCCGTGAGCGAAGTTGGCACATTGAAGCTTGCCGCGCATCGGGCCATCGCTCGCTGCGCCGCGAATCAATTGAAGGTAGCGCTGACGGGTATCGCGACTGCGGGCGATGAGTCGCTCAGTTACTTCAAGGACGCGGGGATGCATGTGATGAACTCCAGGCTAACGTCTAAGGTCACCCGTAAAGACGGTTCCGGTTTTCGAGCAGTGACGGGCGGGGAGCAGAACCCTGATCTCGATCAACCGGGAGGGCCTTTCAGGCTTGTAGTTGTAGATAAAACAAAATATTGCCACTAAAAAGGCTTGTTTTCTATTTCTATGAGAATAATCTTGTAATTCCAACAACAAATTCAGAAGGACGGCTGTATGACTCTTCGTATCGCAATCAACGGTTTTGGCCGCATCGGCCGCAACGTCCTACGCGCACTGTATACCCAAGGCTACCGTCAGGACCTGCAGGTCGTCGCCATCAACGATCTTGGCGACAGCGAAATGAACGCACACCTGCTGCGTTTCGACACCGTACACGGCCCTTTCAGCGGCACGGTCGAGTGCGACAAGGATAGCCTGACCGTCAATGGTGACCGTATTTCGGTCAGTGCCATTCGCAATCCGGCCGAACTGCCGTGGAAGGCGCAGGACATCGATGTAGTGTTCGAGTGCACCGGCCTGTTCACCAGCCGTGACAAGGCCGCCGCGCACCTCACTGCCGGTGCCCGTAAGGTCATTATCTCCGCCCCTGCCAGCGGTGCCGATGCCACCATCGTCTATGGTGTCAACCACGACACGCTGCGTCAGTCGCACCAGATCATCTCCAGTGCATCCTGCACCACCAATTGCCTGGCTCCGGTCGCCCAGGTGCTGCACCGTGAGCTGGGGATCGAAAACGGTCTGATGACCACCATCCATGCCTACACCAACGACCAGAACCTGATTGATGTCTATCACACCGATCCGTACCGCGCCCGTTCGGCCACGCAATCGATGATCCCGAGCAAGACCGGCGCTGCCGAAGCGGTGGGTCTGGTGCTGCCGGAGCTGGCAGGCAAACTCACCGGCATGGCGGTACGCGTGCCAGTGATCAACGTTTCGCTGGTCGACCTGACCGTGACCCTGAAGCGTGAAACCACCGTTGAAGAAGTCAACGCACTGATGAAAGAAGCCAGCCAGCATTCCAAGGTGCTGGGTTACAACGCCCTTCCGCTGGTTTCCCACGACTTCAATCACAACCCGTTGTCGTCGATTTTCGACGCCAATCACACCAAGGTCAGTGGCAAGTTGCTCAAGGTACTGTCGTGGTACGACAACGAATGGGCGTTCTCCAATCGCATGCTCGACAACTGCCTGGCACTGCACAACGCCGAGTAAATTCAGCGTCGCAGTGGGCAGCACAGCAAGATAATTATTTACAGATGCAGGCTTGACCCGACCAAAAGATGAGAAGCATTATCATTTGCTCACATCTCTGGTCGGGCCTCTCTGTGTCGCAGTCACGCTTCAACGATGTCTTTCTGGCCCAGCGCCCGGTTCTGCTACGCACGCTGCAACGCATGGTCGGCAACCAAAACGCTGCCGAAGACCTGCTTCAGGAAACCTGGCTGCGCGTCAGCCGTGCATTGACCGAACACCCCGTCGACCACCTTGAACCCTTCGTCTTTCAGACCGCCCGCAACCTGGCGCTGGATCATTTGCGTGCGCGGCGTATTCATGGCCGGACCATGCTCGAAGACGTCTCACCTGCCCGGCTCGAAAGCGTCGTAGCCCAGATGGGCTCGCCTGAAGACGCTGCGCACGCCAAGCGCCTGCTTGAAAACCTGAGTGCCAGCCTGAGTACGTTGAGCCCGCGCCAGCAGAAAATCTTTACCCTCAGCCGCCTCGATGGCCGCAGCTATCTGGAAATCGCCGAGCAACTGCAGGTCTCCGCCAGTACCGTCCAGAAAGAACTGAAGCTGATCATGGCCATCTGCGTAGGCGTCCTTTCAAGACTTGACCCGCCCTGAACCCTGCCGCACGCTGCCAGAATCTAATCGATACAGTTTCAGGATTGCCGAGGAACACTGTGGCCCCGAGAACCGAACGCCCGCACGCGATTGCGCAGGACGTGTTGAGCAACGCTGCAATGGATCAGGCACTGACCTGGCTGGTCGAACTGGAAGGCGCCGACGCCAACCGGCTTGCCCGCTTTCAGGAATGGCTGAACGCCGATCCAGAACACGCACGCGCCTTCGATAAGGCCCGGACACTCTGGAATTCACAGCCGGTTCAGCACGCCGCCGAAAGCATCGCGCAACCCCGCAAGCCATCGGTGTGGCAACGTGTCCGTGCGCAGTGGAAACCTCTGGCCACTGCAGCGGTGTTGCTGTTGGGGCTGTTCAGTTTCAGCAATCTGCCGCTGCGCCTGCAGGCCGATCACCTGACGATAATCGGTGAACGCCAGCGCCTGGAACTGGCAGACGGCTCGAAAGTGCTGCTCAATACCGACTCGGCCTTCTCCAGCCAGATCGATGAGCAACAGCGCTCTGCTCGCCTGCTGCAAGGCGAAGCATTCTTCGATGTCAGTTCCAGAGCGGGTGTGCCGCTGGAAATCGAAGCCGGACCGGTGCGCATGAGTGCCAACAGCACCGAGTTTTCCGTGCGCTATCTGAACGGCGTTGCCCAGGTAAAAGTGCAGCGCGGCGCTGTCGACGTGCGTGCCACACGCGGCGACTCCAGCGTCAGCCTGGGGGCCGGAGAAAGCGTTCGCGTGGGGCCTGCTGGCTTCGGGCATCGTGAAAAGCTTGACCCGGTCCGGGATTTCGCCTGGGTGCAGGGCCGACTGATCTTCGACAACCGCCCGCTGAGCGAAGTGCTGACTGAGCTGCGGCGCTACTATCCTGGCTGGATTATCAGCACCAACCTGCAACTGGATCGTGTGGCGGTGACCGGCAACTATCGCCTGGACAACCCGCTCGACGTGGTGCGGTCGCTGGCACAGATCACCTCGGCAAGCCTTCACGAAATGCCCGCGCTGGTGATTCTCAACTGAAGGAAAGTTTTTTTACTCGATAGCGACTGCCCGTTCGTCTAGTTATAGCCAATGCAACTGATTCTCATTTTGAAACAGTTTGTAAACACTATAACGAGCAACACCCCAGGGAGCGCTACCGATGTCATCCACGTTCACGCCTGCCGCCCAACCACGCGTACGGCTCACGCTATCTCTGCTGACACTTGCAGTGCTGGGCGCCAGTCTGCAGACGGTCAACGCCAGTGCTGCCAGTGAAAGCACCCAGGCGGTACGCCCGGCAGGCACCTATAGCTTCTCGATCAGGCAGCAACCACTGGTGTCGGCCCTGAACGAGTTCAGCCGCGTGACCGGATGGCAGGTAGGCATGCCAGCGGATCTGGCTCAAAACGTCATTTCTCCTGGTGCACATGGCAACCTGAGCGCCGCACAGGCGCTGGACAACATGCTGGCTGGCAGTTCGCTGAGCTATCGCAATCTGGGCAACAACAATGTAGTGCTGGAAAAGCGCACCGCAACCGCCGGCGTCATGGCCCTCGATCAGATCACCGTCAGTGCCACGCGCCAGGCACAGGATGTCGCCACAGTACCAAACACCGTCAGCGTGCATTCCCGCGAAGAACTGGACCACAGCAACGTCAACACCATCCGTGATCTGGTGCGCTACGAGCCGGGGGTTTCGGTGGGCGGTGCAGGCCAGCGTGCAGGCACAACCGGCTATAACATCCGTGGCATTGACGGTAACCGAATCCTGACTCAGGTCGATGGCGTCGAGGTCCCTGACAGCTTTTTCACCGGCCCTTATGCGCAAACCCATCGCAACTATGTCGACCCGGAAATCGTCAAGCGTGTGGAAATCCTCCGCGGTCCGGCCTCGGCGCTGTACGGCAGCAGCGCGATTGGCGGGGTGGTCAGCTATTACACGCTGGACCCGGATGACATCATCAAGCCCGGCAAGGACGTCGGCGCGCGCCTCAAGACCGGCTACAGCTCGGCAGACCAAAGCTGGCTGAACTCGGCCACAGTCGCAGGCCGTCAGGGCGAGTTCGACGGCTTGCTGCACCTGAGCCAGCGCAATGGCCACGAAACCGAATCCTATGGCAGCACTGGCGGTACCGGCCTGGGCCGTACCGAAGCCAACCCTCAGGACGCGCGCAGCACCAATATTCTAGCCAAGCTGGGCTGGAACTACGCCGACGGTTCGCGTCTGGCTCTGGTCTACGAAAAGTACAAGGACGACCGCGACAGTAACCTGAAAAGCGCAGTCGGCGGGCCGTTCACCAACGGTAGCGGGCTGGGCATGTATCAATCGCGCGAGGGTAACGACACCATCACCCGCGAGCGCTTCGGGATCGAAAACAGCTTTGCCGTCGACAGCCTGCTGGTCGACAACCTCAAATGGAGCATGAATTACCAGACCGCGAAAACTGATCAGAGCACTCGGGAGCGGTACTTTCCGTTCTCCCGAGATGTCATTCGTGATCGCGACACGCACTATCAGGAAAAACAGTGGGTATTCGATGCCCAACTGGACAAGGCATTCTCCATCGCCAGCACGGACCATGTGCTGACCTACGGCACGACGGTAAAGCAGCAGAAAGTCACCGGGCTGCGCAGCGGCAGCGGGACCTGTGCGCGCGTATTCGGCTCCTGCCGTGCCGTTGGTGCAGACAGCCCGAGCGACCGTCTGGCCGCGACGAGCGATTTCCCGGACCCGACCATCACCAGCTATGCGCTGTTCGCACAGGATCAGATCAGCTGGAACGACTGGACCTTCATGCCTGGCGTGCGTTACGACCATACCCGGCTCGATCCGAAGTTCACGCCAGAATTTCTCAGGTCGGTCAGCCTGAGCGACCCCGACCAGGCCAACGATGAAACGCGGACATGGCATCGCTTGTCGCCCAAGTTCGGTGTGACCTATGCACTTAGCGACGCCTACACCTGGTACGGCCAGTACGCCGAGGGCTTCCGTACCCCTTCGGCCAAGGCCCTTTATGGCCGCTTCGAAAACCCGACGGCAGGCTATGTGGTTGAGCCCAATCCGAACCTGGAACCGGAAACCAGCAAGAGCTATGAAACCGGCCTGCGCGGCCGCTTTGAAGCAGGCTCGTTCGACATCGCGGTGTTCTATAACAAGTACCGCGACTTCATCAACGAGGACGCCATCACCCCCGGCTATAGCGAACTCACGTTCCAGTCCAACAACATCAAGCACGCAACCATGAAGGGCGCGGAATTCAAAGGGCGCATCAATCTCGACAGCATCGGTGCGCCAAACGGTCTGTACAGCCAGGCATCGGTTGCCTACGTGCAGGGCCGCAACAACGATACAGGCGAGCCGATCAACAGCGTCAACCCGCTGACCGGTGTGATCGGCCTGGGCTATGACCAGAATGACTACGGTGGTCTGCTGAGCTGGACGCTGGTCAAGCGCAAGAATCGCGTGGACGACAGCAATTTCCACACGCCGGACGGCACCTCCAGTCAATTCAAGACCCCGGGCTTCGGCATTCTGGACCTGAGCGGCTACTACAAGGTCAGCGACGATGTGACCGTCAATGCGGGCCTGTACAACCTGACCGACAAGAAATACTGGCGCTGGGACGATGTGCGCGGCTACGACGGCGTGGGCGAAGCTGGTGTGACTGCGCCCGCCAATCTGGATCGCCTGACCCAGCCGGGACGCAACTTCAGCGTCAACGTGGTATGGGACATCTGAACCTGAAAGTAGCGTAAAGCCCGTCGCCGAGTACATCGGCGGCAGGCTTTTTTTACGCTTTCGGGTGCAGCTATTCGTCTATTCAACAAGCCCCTTTTTCAGCAAGGAAGAACTCGATGACTCTTGATCAGAACCGACCGACCCTGCGTTCGCAACGCCTTAGTCAGATTACCCACGCGCCGCACGAGCAACTCGACAAGGTGGTCAAGGCCCACGCGCCGTTTGAAACCCTGGCCAGCTACGCACGCTTCGTGGTTGCTCAATACCTTTTTCAGACGGAACTGCAAAGCCTGTACAACGAGCCTGCGCTGGAGGCGATCATCAACGACCTGCCGGCCCGCTGCCGCGCCGAACAGGCCGGGGCGGATCTTGCCGACCTGAACATGGACCTTCCCCTGCCGGTGGCCGGAGGAGTAAAAGCGCCGAGCACCGCAGAAGCGCTCGGCTGGCTATTTGTCTCCGAAGGTTCCAAGCTGGGCGCTGCATTCCTGATCAAACGCGCTGAAGCCTTGAACCTGAGCCACAGCTTTGGCGCCCGGCATCTGGGCGAGCCTGCCGGGGGCCGCGCTGCCGGCTGGAAAACCTTTGTCAGGACGCTTGACGGGCTGTCGCTGACCGCCGAGCAGGAAGTAGCACTGGATCGAGGCGCCATTGCCGCATTCGAGCGCTTCAATGTCCTGCTGCAACACGCCTACGCCGATGCCCCTATTACAGATCTGGCACAGGCATGAAAAAGCGCCCGGTGCTGTTAAGCTGGCCGGGCTCCCCGAACCTGCCTGTAGAGACCATGACGTACAAACCACCCGGCTCAAGACTCTCGCGCCTTTTATACGGCATCCTCGCCTATGTCGCCCTCGGCATCGGCATTGTCGCGATCTTCATTCCCGGCTTGCCGACCACCGAGTTCATTCTGCTGGCGGCCTGGGCGGCGACACGCAGCTCGCCGCGTCTGAATGCCTGGCTGGAAAACCATCGTGTGTTCGGCCCGATTCTGCACAACTGGCGCAACGGCAGACTGGTCGCCCGCAAGGCCAAGATCAGCGCCACCATCAGCATGCTGGTCTGCGCCGTGGTGATGTTGAGCCTGATCGGCCACGCCTGGTGGCTGTACCTGGCGCTCACCGGCATGGCGCTGGGTAATCTTTGGATATGGTCGAGGCCGGAACCGGACAAGATCGATCGTTGAGCGCAGGCATGTTGCGAGCGGCACTCTGCACGAGGCTGAACCGTCTGGTCGCGAGGAGTGTCAGACTGAGCACACTCACCACTTGATGGAGTCACTTCATGTACGAGCCAGGCCATCTGCACCTCACCCACGTGGCGCTTCAACCGTCGGATATCAGCTATGACATCCACTTGCGCTACAACGTGGAGGAAGATCCCAAGCAAGGCACGTCCATGCACTTCACCATGCAGGGCGAAATCAACGGCAAGCCGTTCGAAGAGCAATTCCAGCTGCCCCGTGACCTGGCGTTCAACTTCGCACATGACGCCAGTCGCATCGCGATAAGGCACGGCTTGCCCAACTCGGCCGCACTGCCCATCGCCCAGCACAAGGACTACGACCGAATGTTCGCGGACATTCGTGACAAACTCCACGCCAAGTCAGGCGACCCGGTGAGGCCGGAGCATCTGGAGTAAGCACCAGGTTCCTCGTGGCAACGGGAGCGTGAGGTCCGGAGAGCACTAGCGTGCGGTAGCGTGAGGAACGAGGCTCCGCAGAACACCAGCGTGCAGTAGCGTGAGGAGTGAGGCCCGGAGAAGACCATCGTGCCCATGCGTAGGGAACGATAGGTGCGCGCAAGAACACTATCGTGATCGTGCCCATGCACACTGCCGGATTTCACCAAACCTGCCGCTACAAGGCATACTTGCCGCCTTCTCATTCGCGAACCGTCAACGCCTCATGCGCATCCATGTCAGCTTCATCGACCGCGTCGGTATCACCCAGGAAGTGCTGGCGATCCTGGGTGGACGCAATCTGAATCTGGATGCCGTGGAAATGGTACCGCCCAATGTCTATATCGACGCGCCCACCCTCAGCCACCAGATGCTCGAAGAGCTCAAGGACGCGCTGTTTCGGGTTCGTGGGGTAGAAGCAATCACTGTGGTCGACATACTGCCCGGTCAGCGCCGCCATCTACAGCTGGACGCGCTGCTCGCCGCCATGACCGACCCTGTGTTGGCACTGGATAGCGCCGGGCATGTACTGCTGGCCAATCCCGCGCTGATCGCACTGATTGGCCGGGAACCTGCGGGCGAACCCATTGCTGAACTGTTCGCCGACCCCGGCCTGCAAGCGGCCCTGCTGGAAAACAGCTTTCGACTGCCACTGCGCGAAATTACCCTCAACGGTGAAGCGCTGTTGCTGGATGCCACCCCGATCACCGAGGCAGGTGCGCTGATTACCCTGTACCTGCCCAGCCGTATCGGCGAACGCCTGTCGGCGCTGCATCACGATCACGCCGAAGGTTTCGATGCGCTGCTCGGCGAGTCAGCCGCAATCCGCACCCTCAAGGCACGCGCGCAACGTGTGGCGGCGCTGGACGCACCGTTGCTGATTCAGGGTGAGACCGGCACCGGTAAAGAACTGGTGGCCCGGGCTTGCCACGCCAGCAGCGCCCGCCACGGCGAACCATTCCTGGCGCTGAACTGCGCGGCGCTGCCGGAAAATCTCGCTGAAAGCGAACTGTTCGGCTATGCCCCGGGCGCCTTTACCGGCGCCCAGCGCGGCGGCAAGCCAGGGCTGATGGAATTGGCCAATCAGGGCACCGTGTTTCTCGATGAAATCGGTGAGATGTCGCCTTATCTGCAAGCCAAACTGCTGCGTTTTCTCAACGATGGCAGCTTTCGCCGTGTCGGTGGAGATCGGGAGGTCAGGGTCAATGTGCGTATCCTTAGCGCCACCCACCGCGATCTGGAAAAAATGGTCAGCGAAGGCACCTTCCGGGAAGACCTTTTCTACCGGCTCAACGTCCTCAATCTTGAGGTGCCACCGCTGCGCGAACGCGGGCAGGACATTCTGTTGCTGGCCCGCTACTTCATGGAACAGGCCTGTGCGCAGATTCAGCGTCCGGTGTGCAGGCTTGCGCACGGCACCTACCCTGCTCTGCTGGTCAATCGCTGGCCGGGCAATGTTCGTCAATTGCAGAACGTGATTTTCCGTGCTGCCGCCATCTGCGAACACACTCAAGTGGATATAGGCGATCTGGATATCGCAGGCACCGCAGTAGCGCATCAGCACGACAGCCCCGTGGACAGCCTCGAGCATGCCGTCGAGGCATTTGAAAGAAATCTGCTGGAAAAACTCTACGCAGACTACCCGTCTACCCGTCAATTGGCCGCGCGCCTGCATACCTCGCACACCGCCATCGCTCATCGGCTGCGAAAATATGGAATACCGGGCAAGCGCTAATCTATTGACGCCATTTATCAAAAATATATTCCGAAAAGATTCATTTAATAACTAAACTGTCGATACTGATCTGGTATGGTCCACAAACCTCTTATCATCCATTTGAGTGGATGTCCGTAAGTTTGATTACGGCCGTAATGGCAGAAAGGTCAGGTAGTACCGGGAAGTGATATGTCAACCCCGCCAGCAGACCGCCCGCTTGCCGATTCTCAGTCTCGTGCTGAAAAAATCGTCGAATCTCGCCGTCAGAAAATCCTGCTCAAAACCGGCGCGCTGCAGGACGCGATTTTCAACAGCGCCTACTTCTCCAGCATCGCAACCGACGAACACGGTGTCATCCAGATATTCAACGTCGGTGCCGAACGCATGCTCGGTTACCACTCTGAAGATGTGGTCGACAAAATCACGCCGGCAGACATCTCCGACCCCGCCGAGCTGATTATCCGCGCGGCAGCGCTCAGCCATGAACTGAACACGCCCATCACGCCGGGCTTTGAGGCGTTGGTGTTCAAGGCTTCGCGTGGCATCGAAGACATCTACGAATTGACCTACATCCGCAAGGACGGCAGCCGCCTGTCAGCCATGGTGTCGGTCACCTCACTGCGAGACAGCGCCGAAACCATCATTGGTTATCTGCTGATCGGCACCGACAACACCGCGCGCAAGCAGGAAGAGGAAGCCCAGGCCCTGCTGGATCAGCGGTTGCGGGACCAGCAGTTCTACACCCGCTCGCTGATCGAATCGAACATCGACGCGCTGATGATGACCGACCCGCAAGGCATCATTTCCGACGTCAACAAGCAGATGATGGCGCTGACCGGGCGCACCCGTGATGAGTTGATCGGCGCGCCCTGCAAAAACTTCTTCACGGACCCGGCAAGTGCCGATGCCGCGATCAAACGCGTGCTCAGCGAACACAAGGTCAGTGACTACGAACTCACCGTACGTGCCTACGACGGCACCGAAACCGTGGTGTCCTACAACGCTGCGACCTTTCATGACCGGGACCGCAAGCTCAAGGGTGTTTTCGCTGCCGCCCGGGATGTGACCGAGCGCAAGCGCTTCGAGCGTACGCTGGAAGAAAAAAACGTCGAGCTGGAACACGCCAGCCATATGAAGTCCGAGTTCCTTGCCACCATGTCCCACGAGTTGCGCACACCACTGAACGCCGTCATCGGTTTTTCCGAGGCGCTCAAGGACGGCATGGTCGGCGACATGACCGATGCCCAGCGACGGTACATCGGCGATATATTCAACAGCGGCCAGCATCTGCTCTCGCTGATCAACGACATTCTCGACCTGTCCAAGGTCGAAGCCGGAATGATGACCCTGGAGCTTGAGCCGGTCGATCTGGACGAATTGCTGAGCAACAGCCTGCTGATCGTTCGTGAGCAAGCCGCCCTGCAACGCATTCAGTTGAAACTGGAAACAGAAGCCGACTTCGGCCTGCTTGAGCTGGATCGGCGCAAGACCAAACAGATTGTCTACAACCTGCTTGCCAACGCCGTGAAATTCAGCGAACCCGAAGGCTGGGTGACCCTGGCAGTACGCCAGGTGTCATTTGCCCAGGCAGGCATCATCGAGGGTGACTGGCCGGTACACGCGTTTCCATTGCCGTCCAGTGACTACGAACAGTTTCTGGAACTGAGCGTCAGCGACACGGGAATCGGTATCGCCCAAAGCGATATGAACAAACTGTTCAAAGCCTTCAGTCAGATCGACAGTGGCCTGGCACGCAAATTCGAGGGTACCGGACTGGGTCTGGCGATGGTCAAGCAACTAACCGAACTGCACGGCGGTTGCGTTGCGGTCGCAAGCGTCAAGGACCTCGGCGCACGCTTTGTGGTCTGGCTGCCGATCCGCCCGCCTGAATGCGAGGAGGCACGATGGCCCAGATCCTGATCGTTGAAGACAATGCGGCGAATATGCGCCTGGCGGAGCTGTTACTGACCAGCGCCGGTCATGGCGTACTGTCGGCAGTCGATGCCGAAACCGGCCTGAAACTAGCCCGCGAGCGTCAGCCCGACCTGATTCTGATGGATATTCACCTGCCGGAAATGGACGGCCTGAGTGCCACCGCGCTGTTGAAGAAAGACGTAAGTACAGCCGCGATCCCGGTGGTCGCCTTGACCGCGATGGCCATGAAGGAAGACAAGGAAAAGATCCGTCTGGCGGGCTGCAACGCTTATATCATCAAGCCATTGCGCTACAAGGAGCTGTACCGGGTTATCGACACCCTGCTGGAAAAAAATCTGCCTCAACAGCCAATTACCTGAGCATTCGATATGACCCAGAGCGCCGCAACCATCCTGATTATCGATGACGATGTTCATGTCCGGGACCTGCTGGAGGTTCTGCTGCAGAATCAGGGTTATCGGACGCTGACTGCGGAATCGGGCGAGCTGGGGCTGGCCATGGTCGAACAACAAGCGCCTGACCTGATCCTGTTGGACATCATGATGCCGGGCATGGACGGTTACGAAGTCGCCAGCCAGCTCAAGGCTAGCAAGAGCACCGCCAATATACCGATCATCATGCTCTCGGCACTCGACAAGCAAAGTGCGCGTTTGTCAGGACTGGAAGCCGGTGCCGAGGAATACCTCAACAAACCGGTGGACAGCGCCGAGCTGTGGTTGCGTGTGCGTAACATGCTGCGCCTCAAGGCGTTTGGCGACTACCTGAAAAACCACAGCCTGATCCTCGAAGATCAATTGCAGCAGCGCACCATCGACCTTGAACGTTTTCGTACAGTGATGGACGCTTCTGAAGATGCCATCTTCCTGATCAACCGCAACACCATGAGCCTGATCGAATTCAATCGCAGGGCATGTCAGCTGCTGGGCTACACCGCTGAAGAACTGGCGCACAAGACCCCCGCCGAGCTGGGCGAGACGTCGATGGAAAACCTGGAAGTCGTGTACGACCAGATCATCGCCGGCAAAGGTCCCAGCGAACCACTGGAAACCCAGATTCGCGACAAGAGCGGACGCGATGTCGAAGTCGAGATCCATCGTCAGGCCTACCGTACCGGCGAGGACTGGGTCATTGTCGGCATCGTCCGTGATATCACCCGTCGCAAGGAAAGCGATCAGCGCCTGCTGACCATGGCCCACTACGACGCACTGACCGGCCTGCCCAATCGGGACCTGTTTTTTACCAGCCTGCAAATGGGTGTGACCCAGGCGGCCATCAGCCGCTGGAAGCTGGCGGCACTGACGGTGAATCTGGATGGCTTCAAGAACATCAACGAAACCTGGGGGCATGTACTGGGCGATGAGGTGCTGCTGGAAGTCAGCCACCGCCTGTCGGAGTGCCTCAACGCCAGCGACACCCTTGGCCGCGTGGATGGCGATCAGTTTGCACTGATTCTGATGCTTCGTGACGGCCAGGCCGACACCCGCCAGACACTGGACCGCATTCGCAACGCATTGCGCGTGCCTTTTAAGTTGGAAGGCCAGAGTATCGTCATGACCGCCAGTATCGGCATCGCACTTTATCCGGAGGACGGCGAAGACTCCCGCGAGCTGATCAAACACGCCTACACCGCAATGAACAGCGCTAAAAAAATGGGCCCGGACACCTATCGGTTCTATACCGCACAGATGAACGCTGACGTCTCGGCACGCCTGGACCTCGAGGCGGCATTACGCGACGCTGTGCAAAAACAGGCGTTCGAGATTGTCTACCAGCCCAAACTGAACCTTGCTGACAATCAGGTATGCGGGCTTGAAGCCTTGCTGCGCTGGCCGCGCCCTGGCCAGTCAGGCATCTCGCCTGCCGTATTCGTTCCGGTGCTGGAAAGCCTGGGGTTGATCGGTGAAGTCGGCAACTGGGTCGTCGACAGCGTTTGCGAGCAGATTGCGCGCTGGCAACGTTCCGGGCTGGGCTCTTTTCAGGTGGCAGTCAACATCTCCGGGCAGCAGATTTCCAGCAGCAGTCTGGTGGCCGACATTCGTCAGGCACTTGAGAAACACAAGGTCGCGCCGCAGTGGCTGGAGGTCGAACTGACGGAAAGCTCGTTGATGGAGAACACCTCTCACACCATCGCTACCCTGGGTGCGCTACGTGCCAATGGCGTGAGTATTTCCATCGACGATTTCGGCACCGGCTATTCAAGCCTGGCGTACCTGCGCCGCTTCCCTATCGACAAGCTGAAAATCGACATCGCATTCATTCGCGAGGTGACCAGCAACCCACAGGACGCGGCCATCGCCAGAGCCATCATCGAGCTGGCTCACAGCCTCGACCTGCAGGTGATCGCCGAAGGGGTTGAAGCCCCAGAGCAACTGGCGTTCCTGCGCGAAAACCATTGCGATCAAATTCAGGGCTATCTGATCAGCAAGCCACTGCCGCTTGAAGAGCTCGAAACGTTTTTGTGCTCACCGGCAAGCCGCGTCGGGTAACTGCCGACGCGCTAGCGAGAGGTTCCGGGTAATAGCCATTGGTAGTCGGGTGCAATCATGCCGGCCCGATCGTAGCGAAAACGCTCCACCGTAACGATTTCGCTCCAAAACGGCTCATTCCCCACGCATCAAGGCCTTGATCAGTCAGGTATTTTCAAATACCTGACGACCGTAGCGTTTTCGCTACACCTGATATCGTCAAGCGTAGCCAAAGAACATACAACCAATTGATTTAAAAAGAAAAATAAAACATGGCCGCTAAATTGCTAGGTCATGGCTCATATTGTTCGCGTGCTGCGCGAGCCCTGTTCTCCGAGGAGTTTGTATGAGCGAGTTGCGATTCACCGTTGACCATGAATGGCTGCGTGCCGAAGCCGACGGCAGCATTACGGTCGGCATCACGCCCTATGCGCAAGAATCGCTGGGCGACGTAGTCTTCGTGCAGCTCCCGGATTTGCAGGCCTACACTCAGCACGCTGAAGTGTCAGTGGTGGAATCGGTGAAAGCCGCCAGCAGCATCAACATGCCTCTGGACGGTGAAGTGGTCGAGGTCAATTCAGTCCTCGATGACACGCCGGAGCTGGTCAATGAAGACGCTCTCGGTGCAGGCTGGTTTTTTCGTTTCATTCCACAGGATGCCGACGCCATCCACGGCCTGCTGGATCAGGACGCCTACGACCGCCTGATCAAAGCCAACGCCCAAGCCTGAGGAGCACGCCATGACTGACCATATTGAACTGACCACTGCCAACGAATTCATCGCCCGCCACATTGGCCCGCGCGCTGCCGACGAACAGGCCATGTTGCAGACGCTGGGCTTCGACTCCATTGAAGCGCTGAGCGAAAGCGTTATCCCGGAAAGCATCAAGGGCACCAGCGTGCTGAACCTGCCTGCGGGGCAGAGCGAAGCCGATGCGCTGGCGTCCATCAAGGCCATCGCTGGCAAGAATCAGTTGTTCAAGACCTACATCGGCCAGGGTTACTACAACACCCACACGCCGGCCCCCATTCTGCGCAACCTGCTGGAAAACCCGGCCTGGTACACCGCCTACACGCCCTACCAGCCAGAGATTTCCCAAGGCCGTCTGGAGTCGCTGCTCAATTTCCAGACGCTGATCAGCGACCTGACCGGCCTGCCGATTGCCAATGCGTCCTTGCTCGACGAAGCAACCGCTGCTGCCGAAGCAATGACCTTTTGTAAACGCTTGAGCAAGAACAAAGGCAGCCAGCAGTTTTTCGCCTCCAGCCACTGCCACCCGCAGACACTTGATGTGTTGCGTACCCGTGCCGAGCCATTGGGCATCACCGTTGTGGTGGCGGATGAAGCCGAGTTGGGCGACGTCAGCGATTACTTTGGCGCGCTGCTGCAATACCCGGCCAGCAACGGCGACGTGTTCGATTACCGCGAGCTGGTCGAACGTTTCCATGCTGCCAACGCGCTGGTCGCCGTGGCTGCCGATTTGCTGGCCCTGACGTTGCTGACCCCGCCAGGCGAATTTGGCGCCGACGTGGCCATCGGCAGCGCACAACGCTTCGGTGTACCGCTGGGCTTCGGCGGCCCGCATGCGGCTTACTTCTCGACCCGCGATGCCTTCAAGCGCGACATGCCGGGCCGCCTGGTCGGCGTGTCGGTGGACCGCCACGGCAAGCAGGCCCTGCGTCTGGCCATGCAGACCCGCGAACAGCATATTCGTCGCGAGAAGGCCACCAGCAACATTTGCACTGCACAGGTTCTGCTGGCCAACATCGCCAGCATGTACGCCGTCTACCATGGCCCGCGCGGCCTGACACAGATCGCCAGGCGCGTTCACCAGTTGACCGCGATCCTTGCCGAAGGCTTGAGCACGCTGGGTCTGAAGGCCGAGCAGGCATTCTTCTTCGACAGCTTGACCCTGAACACCGGCAGCAGGACCGTTGCGCTACACGCAGCGGCTCGCGCCAGGCACATCAACCTGCGTGAAATCGACGACCAGCATCTGGGTCTGTCACTGGACGAAACCACCTCGCAGTCGGCAGTTGAAACGCTGTGGGAAATCTTCGCCAGCGACGGTCAGAACCTGCCGGACTTCACCGCACTGACAGCCAGCGTCCCGTCGCGCCTGCCCGCTGCGCTGCTGCGCCGGTCGGCAATCCTCAGCCACCCGGTGTTCAACCGCTACCACTCTGAAACCGAACTGATGCGCTACCTGCGCAAGCTGGCTGACAAGGACCTGGCGCTGGACCGCACCATGATCCCATTAGGCTCGTGCACCATGAAGCTCAACGCCGCCAGTGAAATGATCCCGGTGACCTGGGCCGAATTCGGCAACCTGCACCCGTTCGCCCCGGCCGAGCAAAGTGCCGGGTATCAACAACTGACCGACGAGTTGGAGGCCATGCTCTGTGCCGCCACCGGCTATGACGCGATCTCGCTGCAACCGAACGCCGGTTCGCAGGGTGAATATGCCGGCCTGCTGGCCATCCGCGCTTATCACCAGAGCCGTGGCGATGAGCATCGCGATATCTGCCTGATCCCTTCATCGGCACACGGCACCAACCCGGCCACAGCCAACATGGCCGGTATGCGTGTCGTGGTCACCGCCTGCGATGCACGTGGCAACGTCGATATCGAAGACCTGCGCGCCAAGGCCGTTCAGCACCGCGACCAGCTTGCGGCGATCATGATCACCTACCCGTCGACCCATGGTGTATTCGAAGAAGGCATCCGTGAAATTTGCGGCATCGTTCATGACAACGGTGGTCAGGTCTACATTGACGGCGCCAACATGAACGCCATGGTCGGCCTGTGCGCTCCGGGCAAATTCGGTGGCGATGTATCGCACCTCAACCTGCACAAGACCTTCTGCATCCCCCATGGCGGCGGCGGCCCAGGCGTTGGTCCGATCGGCGTCAAATCCCATCTCGCACCGTTCATGCCGGGCCATGCGCGCATGGAGCGCAAGGAAGGCGCAGTCTGCGCAGCCCCGTTCGGCAGCGCCAGCATCCTGCCAATCACCTGGATGTACATCCGCATGATGGGCGGCGAAGGCCTCAAACGCGCTTCGCAACTGGCGATCCTCAACGCAAACTACATTTCGCGCCGCCTGGAAGAGTACTACCCGGTGCTGTACACCGGCACCAACGGGCTGGTTGCCCACGAATGCATCCTTGACCTGCGCCCTATCAAAGACAGCAGCGGCATCAGCGTCGATGACGTGGCCAAGCGTCTGATCGACTTTGGCTTCCATGCCCCTACCATGTCATTCCCGGTTGCCGGGACCTTGATGATCGAGCCAACCGAGAGCGAGTCCAGAGAAGAACTGGACCGTTTCTGCGACGCCATGATCAAGATCCGTGAAGAAATACGCGCGGTTGAAAACGGCACACTGGACAAAGACGACAACCCGTTGAAAAACGCCCCGCACACCGCTGCGGAAATCGTCGGCCAATGGAGCCATCCTTACAGCCGCGAACAGGCGGTGTATCCAGTTGTTTCGTTGACCGAGAACAAGTACTGGCCTCCGGTCGGCCGTGTCGACAACGTCTTCGGCGACCGCAATCTGGTCTGTGCCTGCCCGTCCATCGAGAGCTATCAGGAAGCCTGATAGCCCGTGCCCTGGCATCCCTGTGCGTAGCTCGATAGTGAGTGCGCGCAGGCAATGCCGTTCTGCATGGCCCGCTCAACAAGGAATTGAACATGTCCACAGAAACCCTGCTGACCACTCCCCTGCACGCCCTTCACCGCGAACTCGGCGCGAAGATGGTGCCCTTCGCTGGCTACGACATGCCCGTGCAATACCCGGCTGGCGTGATGAAAGAACATTTGCACACTCGCGCACAGGCCGGCCTGTTCGACGTCTCGCACATGGGGCAGATTCGCCTTACCGGTGCAGATGCTGCCAAGGCCCTTGAGGCCCTGGTGCCAGTGGACATCATTGACCTGCCAGTCGGCATGCAACGCTATGCGATGTTCACCAACGATGCTGGCGGCATTCTCGATGACCTGATGGTTGCCAATCTCGGTAATGATCAACTGATGCTGGTGGTCAACGCGGCCTGCAAGAATCAGGACCTGGCGCACTTGCGCATGCACCTGGCGGGGCATTGCACTATCGAACCGTTGTTCGAAGAGCGGGCCCTGCTCGCCCTGCAAGGTCCGGCCGCTGTCACGGTGCTGGCGCGCCTTGCGCCGGAAGTGGCGAAGATGACCTTCATGCAGTTCGCCAGCGTCAAGCTGCTGGACGTTCAATGCTATGTCAGCCGCTCGGGCTATACCGGCGAAGACGGCTATGAAATTTCAGTACCGGCCGAACAGGCTGAAGCCCTGGCGCGCCGCCTGCTGGAAGAGCCGGAAGTTGCCCCGATAGGTTTGGGCGCACGTGATTCGCTGCGACTGGAAGCAGGTCTGTGCCTGTACGGTCATGACATGGACACCGACACCTCACCGGTGGAGGCCAGCCTGTTATGGGCTATTTCCAAAGTGCGTCGCGCCGACGGTGCACGTGCAGGCGGCTTCCCGGGAGCAGAGCAGGTCTTTGCCCAGCAACAGAACGGTGTCGCCAAAAAACGTGTCGGCCTGCTTCCCGAAGAGCGCACGCCAGTGCGTGAGGGCACAGAAATCGTCGATGAACAGGGCACTGTCATCGGCACTGTCTGCAGCGGCGGTTTTGGCCCGAGCCTGGCTGGCCCGCTGGCCATGGGTTATTTGAAGAACGCTTACACCACGCTGGATACACAGGTCTGGGCAATGGTGCGCGGCAAGAAAGTGCCCATGCGTGTTGCAAAAATGCCTTTCGTTGCACAACGTTACTTTCGCGGCTAAACAACGGCGTCAAAAAAACAGCAATACTTCGCTGTTGCGCAGGTGCTGTTACACACCACTGTTTCGGCCGTGTTTCAACCGAGTGAACAGTCTGTTGTATATGCCAAAAATGCACCTATAAAGTGCAAAATGTTATGACAGACCAGACACCGTGCACAGCAGGCAAACACGCCGGGCATAACGCTCTACCCCCCGGAAACAGGGTACAAGGCAGGGGGGTTGTATTTGTAACGAGAGTTGGCGTAGAGTTTCCGGACTGTGTTTGCATGGGTCGCCGAATCTGGACCTGGGCAGTAGCTCTAGGTTTGCTACAACCCGTTCTACGTTTCTTACTTCCTGCAACCAGCCCCACTGCTCTTTCGTGTGAAAGAGGCTGTAACCAATTCAAGTCAAGCGTCAAGGAAATAAGAAAATGGCTGATCGTCAGAGCGGTACCGTCAAGTGGTTCAACGATGAAAAAGGTTTTGGTTTTATCACTCCTGAGAGCGGGCCGGATCTGTTCGTACACTTCCGCGCCATCCAGGGTAACGGCTTCAAAAGCCTGAAAGAAGGCCAGAAAGTTACCTTCGTTGCCGTACAGGGCCAGAAAGGCATGCAGGCTGACGAAGTTCAAGCCGAAGCCTGATACGACACACTCTCGTCCGTACAGAAAGCCTCTGACAGCGATGTCAGAGGCTTTTTTGCATGTGTGATTCGCTCAGCAGGCGCATGAGTACGCCCATGAAAAAGCCGACTCGAGGTCGGCTTTTTCACTACGACTATGCAACGCTATCCGGCGCGGCGCAGCAGATACACCCCGGCCAGCGCACAGGCCGCAGCAGGCATCAGCACGGCCAGTAACGGCGGGAAACCGAACAGCAGGCTGGACGGACCGAGCAGGTCTTGAATGATGCGGAAGGTAAAGCCAACCACCACCCCCGTGAACACACGTTGCCCCAGCGTAACCGAGCGCAGCGGGCCGAAGATGAACGAGATTGCCATCAGCACCAGCGCCACTGTCACAGCCGGTTGCAATACCTTGGTCCAGAACGCCAGCCAGTAGCGGCCATTGCTCAAGCCCTGATCAGCCAGATAATGCGCGTAGTTCCAGAGACCGCTGATCGAAAGCGACTCGGGCGGCATGATCACCGTGCTCAGCAATTGCGGGCTCAACGCTACATCCCAGCGCTCGACCGGTGTATTGATGACCTCGGTGCGGCCGTCATTGAAATGCGTGGTACTGACGTCCTTCAACTCCCAGTAATCGGTCTTGAAGTTGGCCTCTTTGGCAAAGCTGGACGTCAGCATGTGGCGTTGATCGTCAAAACGATAACGTGTCACGCCGAGCATCAGACCATTGGGCTGGACGGTGTTGATGTGGATGAATTCGTCACCCTGACGGTGCCACAGACCATGCCTGGCGCTCTGCGCATCACCCGAGCCCTGAGCCAGCGAGCGAGCGGCCTGAGCCTGGTTCTCGGCGTAGGGAGCCACGTACTCGCCGACCAGTACACCGGCGACCATCAATAGCAGCATCGGCTTCATGACCGCCCAGACGATGCGCCCGATGGACACACCTGCTGCACGCATGATGGTCAGTTCGCTGCTGCTGGCCAGCGTACCCAGACCAATGAGGCAACCGATCAGGGCAGCCATTGGCAGCGTGTCGTAGACCCGCCGCGGCGCGGTCAGCATGACGTAGCTGAGGGCATCCACCAGCGTGTAGGTGTCACTGATATCGCCCATCTCGTCGATGAACGCGAACAATGAAACCAGCCCCAGAATGATTCCCAGAACCGCAAGAATCGCCAGCAATACGCTTTTACCGATGTATCGATCAAGCTTGACCACGAGTCACCTCCGTGACGCTGCGACGACTCGCCATCTTCAGACGCAGAGGCTCCCAGTAGAACAACACCAGACCGATGCACAGGTAGATGCCGTGCACCCACCACATGCCAAGGCTGAGCGGCAGCTTGCCTTTCTCCAGCGAACTGCGCACCGAGATCAGAATGGCCAGATAAGACATGTACAGAAGGATCGCCGGCAAAAGCTTCAGGTAACGGCCCTGACGCGGATTGACGCGCGACAACGGAATAGCCATCAACGTGACGATGAACACCGACAGCGGCAGCGAAATACGCCATTGCAGCTCGGCGACGGAGCGCGGTGCCGGGTTGCCGATCAGTTCGCTGGTCGGAATGGCCTCACGGTCGGTGATTTCTTCACTGATTTCCGGTTTGGGCAGCATCGCCCCGTAAGTGTCGTACTTGATCACACGATAATCAGCCGCACCAGGATTGCCATCGTAGCGATAGCCGTTTTCGAGGATCAGGAAGCGACTGCCATTGGGCCTTACCTCCTGATGGCCCTTCTCTGCAACCAGCACGGTAATACCGTTGTCCTTGCTCTTGTCGCCGGACATGCGTTTTTCAGAGATGAACACACCAGCAAGTTGCGAGCGGTCTTCCGACAGCTCCTTGGTGTAAGTGATACGCGTACCGTCACGCAGCGCCTGAAAACGGCCCGGCACCAGGGTGTCGAACTCGGTCATGGCATCCTGTTTGTTGATCAGCAGAGAAAATTGGGTAGCGCCCTGTGGAGCCAGACTGAAACTCAGCCAGGCGACCAGCAGCCCGACCAGCGTGGCAGGCCCCATGGTGATGGCAAGCAGCCGCTGCTGACTCATGCCGGTGGCGGCCAGCACGGTCATTTCACTTTCCAGATACAGGCGCCCGTAAGCCATGAGGATGCCGAGGAACAGGCCCAGCGGCAGAATTACCTGCAGAAAGCCTGGCAGGCGGAAGCCCATGATCAGGAACAGCACGCCCGGATCGAGCGCACCGGACGCGGCCTGCGCCAGGTACTTGATGAAACGTCCGCTCATGATGAACACCAGCAGCACGGCGCTGACCGCGCTCAAGGTAAGCAGCACTTCTCGGGACAGATAACGGAAGACAATCAAACCAGACACTCCAGAGTTGTCAGGCTCAGGCAGCCAAACAGGGAAAAATTGTGAGCCACGGCAACCAGAGATTCACGCCGGCAAAAGGCGTGGGCATCAAAAAATATGCGGCATTATCCTGTGATTGTGTGTTTCTGTCACTGCGCACCGGGGATAGTTCGCACATACACGCAAAGCAGGCGGCGCTACGGGGTTGTCAGCAGTCGTGCAGCGGGGTCAAACTGCAAGGCTTACCGCGGGCATCTTCCTTGAAAACACTCAGGCCATGCCGCGTACATCATTCATATTGCGACTCTCATCGTCTACTCGGGGACCCCACATGGAATTGGTTGTTAAAAGCGTAAGCCCAGAAACCTTGAAAACCGCAACGCTGGTGGTCACCGTCGGCGAAAGCCGTGTACTGGTTGGTGCTGCCCAGGCTGTCGATATCCTCAGCGGCGGAGCCATCTCCCTCATTCTCAAACGCGGTGATCTGGCGGGCAAGGTCGGCCAGAGCCTGCTGCTGCACAACCTGCCCAACATCAAGGCCGAGCGCGTTCTGCTGATCGGCACCGGCAAGGAAGGCGAACTGTCGGACCGCCAACTGAAAAAAATCGTCGGCACAACCCTGACCTGCCTCAAAGGCCTGGGTGGCAGCGACGCTGCGATTGCGCTAGATGACCTGTCAGTGAAAAACCGCGACACCTACGGCACGGCTCGCCTGCTGGTCGAGGCCCTGGCGGATGGCGAGTACGTCTTCGACCGCTTCAAGACCCAGAAAGCCGAAGTTCGCGCCCTGAAAAAAATCACCCTGCTGACCGACAAGGTCCGCATAGCTGACATCGAGCGCGCTTCCACTCACGCCAAGGCTATCGCCACCGGCATGGCACTGACCCGCGACCTGGGCAATCTGCCACCTAACATCTGCCACCCGACCTACCTGGGCGAAGAAGCCAAGGCGTTGGGCAAGGCACACAAGAATCTGAAAGTGGAAGTTCACGACGAGAAGAAGCTGGCCGAACTGGGCATGGGCTCTTTCCTCGCAGTGGCTCAAGGCAGCGCCCAGCCACCTCGCCTGATCGTAATGAACTATCAGGGTGCCAAAAAAGGCGACCAGCCCTTCGTGCTGGTCGGTAAAGGCATTACGTTCGACACCGGCGGCATCAGCATCAAGCCTGCCTCGGGCATGGACGAGATGAAGTTCGACATGTGCGGCGCTGCCAGCGTGTTCGGCACCCTGCGCGCTGTGCTGGAACTGAAACTGCCGATCAATCTGGTGTGTATTCTGGCCTGCGCCGAAAACATGCCGAGCGGCACCGCGACACGTCCCGGCGACATCGTCACTACCATGAGTGGCCAGACGGTCGAAATCCTCAACACCGACGCTGAAGGCCGTCTGGTGCTGTGCGATGCACTGACCTACGCCGAGCGTTTCAAGCCGCAGGCGGTCATCGATATTGCAACCCTGACCGGCGCCTGCGTCGTTGCACTGGGCGGCCACACTTCCGGCCTGCTGGGCAACAATGACGCGCTGATCAATCAGTTGCTCGACGCGGGCAAACAGGCGGATGACCGTGCCTGGCAGTTGCCGTTGTTCGATGAGTATCAGGAGCAGCTCGATAGTCCGTTCGCCGATATCGCCAATATCGGTGGCCCGAAAGGCGGCACCATCACGGCGGCCTGCTTCCTGTCGCGCTTCACCAAGGCCTATGACTGGGCTCACCTGGACATCGCCGGCACTGCGTGGCTGAGCGGCGGTAAGGAAAAAGGCGCCACCGGACGTCCGGTTCCGCTGCTGACCCAGTACTTGCTCGACCGCGCTGGCGTATAAAAAGACACCCTGGCGTGTCGGCCTCACGGTCGATACGCCACTGGTTCTGGAACCTGTATGACCCAAGTCGATTTTTACATCCTGCCCAGCGCCGATCCTGCCGCGCGCCTGGACTTTGCCTGCAAACTAACGGAAAAAGCCTGGCGTTTGGGCCACAAGGTCTATCTGCATTGCAGCGATGCAGCGCAGCGTGAAGATCTTGATGCCCGGCTCTGGCGCTTCAGGGGTGAAGTGTTTCTGCCCCACGGCGACGCCGAGAACGACTCCGATGCCCCCGTGGTGCTGGGTCTGGGTGACGACTCGGGCGCTCACGAGGACCTGTTGGTCAACCTCGACCTGAGCATTCCGGCCTTCTTCAAACGCTTCGCCCGCGTGGCGGAAGTGGTTGTCGAAGACCCGGCCATACGTCTTGCCGCACGCGAGAGTTTCCGTTCATACCGTGAACAGGGCTATCCTCCGCAAGATCACCGACTGCAGCGCCTTTGAGGACACGATGGATACTTCAAAAAAAGCTGAATCCGCGCATTTGCTGAACGATCTGGAATCGATCCGCCAATTGCTCGGCGATGACCCCGCACACTCCCCGCTGCCGAACGACCCGGCTCGTCCGGAAGGCCAGATTCCTCTGTTATTCGATGTGGTCGGCGCTCGCCCCGACGCGGCGTATCAACAGGACGTCGACGCAGACGACATCCCGACGCTGACGCCTGATGTGCAATCCGCACCTGTCGAGCAGCTTCAGACCGTTCAACAGCCTACCCAGCCTCAAGCACTGCCGAACCCGGATGCCCTGCTGCATCTGGACAACGAATTGCGTGCCGCCGCGCAGTTGATCCTGCAGGACGTGATCGCCGACTTCGCCCCGCATATCGAAAACGAGATCAAGCGCCGGCTGGAGGCAAGGCTGGAGCGGTTATTGGCGCAGCAGCAGAAGTGAAGCCTGGAACCTGACGCTTAAATGTCTGGGCACTCTGCTAGCGTCGATTCAGTTCAGCGCGGATGCTGGCTACCAACCGCCCCATGTCTGCCTCACGATGAATAAGTGAATTCAAGCGTTCGTCCAGTCGCCTATGTTCGCCCACTACTCCATCAATACTTTCCAGTATTTCGATGGAGGCTGCATGGGCTCGTCGATTTCGAGCTACTGCATTTTGAAATTGGGAATAACTGGCGCCCGGCACGCGCGCCACGTCATCAAGAATTGATTGTGCTCGGCGACCAAGGCTTTTGATCTCTTTGTCCATTCCTTGCTTGATGTTCGCCGCTGCGCGTTCGAACTGTGCTTTGAAGGTGTCATTTTTGAGCATGGCGGGCGAAAGGTCTGTCTTGTTGCTCAAAATTTTGCGAATAGTCAACAGTTCGTCTGGATCGCCTACATTGATCCACGGTTTTTTTATCAGCCCGAATACCTTTTCACGCATTGAACGGGATGTTTCCGCCAAATTGTTTGCACCTTTTAACGGCAGGTTTTCGATTATCTTTGCCAATACTTCGTTGGGAAGACGTTGGAAAAGAGATTTCTTAGGGAACATGGTCAGCCCAAGCACCCTGAACGATGAGATATGCCCATCCGGATCGCTCCTGTTAAACGGATCACCCTGACAGTAGGCATACGCATTCAGTCCTCCCCGCCCAAATGGACTCAACGAGTCTGGCCGGTTGAAACGCATCAGCACCGGGTTGAACGCGCGGTAGCCGTTACCCAGCAGGTAATGCCCGGTCACAGGGTCCGCACGCTCGCCATTGAAGCCGGAAAACGGGCCGCCCTGCGCGCGATGTCCGTAAGGGCTATAAGCAAACGGCTGCCGCCCCTCTGAACTCACCGCACACAGCACACTGCTTTGCCTGTCGGTGCCCAGCAGGTCGACCCGAGTGATGGAGCCGTCCGTTTCATACTCAGCCAACAAGCGATCATCGCCGTGAAACACACGACGTCGCACCGCGCCCTGTATCTCGACCGTCAAACGGTTCTTTTGATAAAAACGCGACACTGCACCCTGTGCTCCGGGATGGACGACGGCAATACGATCCAGCGCGTCATAGCGATATCGGCACAGTACGCGCCTGCTTTCCGAAGTCTTGCTCATGGCCGCATCCGTCCTGTGATCAATGCTTGAACACCCGATCATGCCCCTCGCCCCACTCGCCGCCAACTGACAGATCTGCCAGTTGTGGCCCGGCGCTTATGGCTTGTCGCTGGCCGTCAGGTCTATACTTACCGGTTTCCGAATCAATGCCACAGGTTCCCGCCGCGCATGGACAAGACTTACCAGCCGCACGCCATCGAAACTTCCTGGTATCAGACCTGGGAGTCCGAAAACTACTTCGCTCCGCAAGGCGTGGGTGACTCGTACACCATCATGATCCCGCCGCCGAACGTCACCGGCAGCCTGCACATGGGCCACGGCTTCAATAACGCGATCATGGACGCCCTGATCCGTTTCCGTCGCATGCAAGGTCGCAACACGCTGTGGCAACCGGGCACCGATCACGCCGGTATCGCCACGCAGATGCTGGTGGAGCGTCGTCTTGAAGCGCAAGGCGTGAGCCGTCATGAGCTGGGCCGCGAGAAGTTTCTGGACAAGATCTGGGAATGGAAAGCCGAGTCTGGCGGCAACATCAGCCGTCAGATCCGCCGTCTGGGCTCGTCCGTCGACTGGAGCCGCGAGCGCTTCACCATGGACGACGGCCTGTCCGACGCCGTGAAGGAAGCCTTCGTGCGCCTGCATGAAGACGGCCTGATCTACCGTGGCAAGCGTCTGGTCAACTGGGACACCAAGCTGCACACCGCGATTTCCGACCTTGAAGTGGAGAACCACGACGAGAAAGGCCATCTGTGGAACCTGCGCTATCCGCTGGCCGACGGTGCAAAAACCGCCGAAGGTCTGGATTACCTGATCGTTGCCACCACTCGCCCGGAAACCATGCTCGGTGACGCCGCCGTTGCGGTGAACCCACAGGACGAGCGCTACAAGGCATTGATCGGCAAGTTCGTCGAACTGCCACTCGTAGGCCGCCGCATCCCGATCATCGCGGATGATTACTGCGATCCCGAGTTCGGCACCGGCTGCGTGAAAATCACTCCGGCGCATGACTTCAACGACTATGAAGTCGGCAAGCGTCACAACCTGCCGCTGCTGAACATCTTCGACAAGAATGCCAACGTATTGCCCGCCGCTCAGGTGTTCAACCTTGATGGCACGCTGAACGAAAGCGTCGACGGCAGCCTGCCTGCGGACTACGCCGGGCTGGACCGTTTTGAAGCGCGCAAGCAAATCGTGGCTGCGTTCGACGCCGCCGGCCTGCTGGTAAGCGTCGACGATCATGCCCTGAAGGTGCCGAAAGGTGACCGTTCCGGCACCATCATCGAGCCGTGGCTGACCGATCAGTGGTACGTCTCCACCAAGCCATTGGCCGAGCCCGCGATTGCCGCTGTCGAAGACGGCCGTATCGCGTTCGTGCCCAAGCAATACGAAAACATGTATTTCTCGTGGATGCGTGACATCCAGGACTGGTGCATCAGCCGTCAACTCTGGTGGGGCCACCGCATTCCGGCCTGGTACGACGAGTCCGGCAAGGTTTACGTCGGTCGCGACGAAGCCGAAGTTCGCGCCAAGAACAATCTGGGCCCGGAAATCGCGCTGCAGCAGGACAACGACGTACTCGACACCTGGTTCAGCTCAGGCCTGTGGACCTTCTCCACGCTCGGCTGGCCGGAAAAGACCAAGGCACTGGAAACTTTCCACTCCACCGACGTGCTGGTCACCGGCTTCGATATCATTTTCTTCTGGGTTGCCCGGATGATCATGCTCACCATGCACCTGGTGAAGAATGAGGACGGCACGCCGCAAGTCCCGTTCAAGACTGTTTACGTGCACGGCCTGGTGCGTGATGGCCAAGGCCAGAAGATGTCCAAGTCCAAGGGCAACGTCCTTGACCCGCTGGACATCGTCGACGGTATCGACCTCGAAACGCTGGTGCAGAAACGCACCAGTGGCCTGATGCAGCCGCAGCTAGCGAAGAAGATCGAGAAGCAGACCCGCCAGGAGTTCGCCGACGGCATCGCCAGCTACGGCACGGATGCCCTGCGCTTCACCTTCTGCTCGCTGGCATCCACCGGTCGCGACATCAAGTTCGACATGGGCCGCGTCGAAGGCTATCGCAACTTCTGCAACAAGATCTGGAACGCTGCGCGCTACGTGCTGGACAAAGGTGAAGACTGCGGCCAGAACGGCGAAGCGGTCGAACTGTCGCTGGCTGATCGCTGGATCATCTCGCAATTGCAGCGCACCGAAGCCGAAGTGACTCGCCAGCTGGACCAGTTCCGCTTCGACCTCGCGGCCCAGGCGCTGTACGAGTTCATCTGGAACCAGTATTGCGACTGGTATCTGGAGCTGTCCAAGCCTGTGCTGTGGGATGAAACCGCACCGGTCGAACGTCAGCGTGGCACACGCCGTACGCTGGTACGCGTGCTCGAAGTCGCACTGCGCCTTGCGCACCCGTTCATGCCGTTCATCACCGAAGAAATCTGGCAGCGCCTCGCGCCGCTGGCGGGCGCGGAAGGCAAGACCATCATGCTGCAACCGTGGCCGGTTGCCAACGAAGCACGCATTGATCAGGCGGCCGAAGACGACATCGAATGGCTCAAGGGCCTGATGCTCGCCGTGCGTAACATCCGTGGCGAGATGAACATCGGTCCGGGCAAGCCGCTGCAGCTGTTCCTCAAGAACGTCAGCGCCGAAGATCTGCGTCGTTTGAGCGAAAACGATTACCTGCTCAAGAAGCTGGCCAAGCTGGAATCGATGACCGTACTGACCGAGGGTGCAGAAGCGCCACTGTCGGCCACTGCACTGGTCGGTGACATGGAAGTGCTGGTGCCAATGGCCGGGCTGATCGACAAAGGGGCCGAACTGGCGCGTCTGGACAAGGAAATCCAGCGTCTACAAGGCGAAGTGCAACGCGTCGGCGGCAAGCTGTCCAACGCCGCCTTCGTCGACAAGGCACCGCCTGAAGTCATCGCCAAGGAACGCGCCAAACTGACCGAAGCCGAACAGGCACTGGGCAAGCTGGCTGAGCAACACGCACGCATCGCCAGCCTGTAAGGTGGCCAGAAAAGCCAGCCCGACCATGGGCTGGCTTTTTATTATCTGAATTTCTGTACTCGACATCACGGCTGACCATCGAACCCATGACCGATACCCGCAAACCACCGCGCAAAAAGCCTCAGCGGCCAGCCAGACCGGTCGCACCGCGTGAAAAGGCTACCTTGCACCCGCGCAATCGTCATCAGGGTCATTACGACTTTCCGAAGCTGATCAAATCCAGCCCCGAACTGGCAGCGTTCGTGATCCTCAATCCGTATGGCAAGGAAAGCATCGACTTTGCCAATCCGCAGGCGGTGCGGGTGTTCAATCGCGCGCTGCTCAAAGCGTTCTATGGCATCGCCCATTGGGACATTCCGGCCGACTACCTGTGCCCGCCGATTCCGGGGCGTGCGGACTACCTGCACTTCCTCGCCGACTTGCTGGCCGAGGACAATGAAGGCGTGATCCCACGCGGCGCATCCATCAGGGCGCTGGATATCGGCACCGGAGCCAATTGCATCTACCCGCTGTTGGGGCATAGCGACTATGGCTGGCAGTTCGTTGGTTCGGACATCGACAGCACGGCCATCGCCGCAGCCACTACGATTGTGAAGGCCAACGGCCTCAGCAAGGCCATCAGCGTGCGCCAGCAGGACAACCGCAAGCAGATCCTGCTCGGGTTGCTCGACAGCAGCGAACGCTTCCACGTGAGCCTCTGCAACCCTCCATTCCATGCTTCGCTGGATGAGGCGCAGCTTGGCAGCCAACGAAAATGGCGCGCACTGGGCAAGGCTGATCCCAAGCGCAAGCTGCCGGTTCTCAACTTCGGCGGGCAATCTCAGGAGCTGTGGTGCGAAGGCGGCGAGATCGGCTTCGTGACCCGACTGATCCAGGAAAGCGCCACATTGCCGGGCCAGGTGGTGTGGTTCAGCACCCTGGTGTCCAAGGCATCCAACCTGCCACCGATCCAGAGCGCCCTGAAAAAAGCCAACGCGCTTGAGGTGAAAGTAGTCGAGATGGGCCAGGGCCAGAAACAAAGCCGCTTCGTGGCCTGGACCTTCCTTGACAAGGCACAACGCACACCCCATTGATAGGGCTATCGTGCCGCATCGACTATCGTGCGACGCTCTGCGTCGGCAGGCCTTAATCTCGATTATCGTGCGACGCTCCGCGTCGGCATGCCTTAATCTCGGTTATCGTGCGACGCTCCGCGTCGCATGCCGTTCTGGACGCTCTGCGTCCTCTCTTGAGTATGCAGTGCGGCACAGATCTGTGACGCGGAGCGTCATGCAAGGCATTCCCACGCTGGAGCGTGAGGAACGATAATCTCAACTACCGTACGACGCTCCGCCGACATGCCTTAACCTCGACTATCGTGCGACGC